>NZ_CP123781.1:0-600000 GCF_029909415.1 Minwuia sp. IMCC3009 | reverse complement strand
CCATTCGCTGTCGGAGAGGATGTTCCCCTCGATATCCACCTTCACCAGGTTGGAGGCCGTGATCTCCTCGTACAACAGGCCGAACCCGTTGATCAGGAAGTGCTCCTCCGGCCCCGGAACCCGCGCCGATATGTGGGTGTAGATCAGGTCATCCATGCCGAACATGTGGATCAGCCGGTAGCAGGCGGCCAGGTCGAGCCGCGCCTGCCATTCCTCCGCGGTGATGCCATCGGGCCGGGAACTGGGGTGGCGTGTAACGGTTGCAGTCATGAAATCCTCCCATTGCGGACAGTCCGTGCCTCCAGCGGCAGAACCGTCTGGCTCGCCTGTATCCGACGGTCATGTTAACCTGACCCGAAAGTCGGCGCAAAGAAACGGCATCCAATGAACGAAACGCGCATCACCTTCGCAAGCCTTCTCGCCCCCGTGACCCCGGCCGATTTCGTGCGGGACACCTTCAGGCAGTTTCCGCTGCACATTCCCGGAACCTCCGCAAGGACACGGCATGTCTGCAACTGGCAGGACTTCGGAGCCCTGCTCGACATGACCGCGCTCTGGACCGGCAGCACCCTGCGGCTGGTGCTGGACCGGGAGACGATCCCCCCCGAGGACTACTGCACCAGAACCCTGGGCCGCGATGATCAGATGGTGATGCGCCCCGACTTCGTGCGGGTCCAGGAGTGGCTGGCCCGGGGCGCAACGGTCGTGGCCGACCTTGTGGAGACCCTGACGCCGGGTGTTCGTGCCGCCGCGCGGGCGCTGGAAATGGGGCTGGGCGCCGAAGTGACCTGCAACGCCTATTGCAGCCAGGCAGGTCATCAGGCGTTCCCGAGCCATTTCGACAGCATGGAGGTCTTCGCGCTGCAGATCTCCGGCACCAAGGTCTGGCGTATCTACGAAGGCCGCTTCGAACATCCGGTGGAACGTCCGGGCCACAATTATTCCAGCTTCGACCAGGCCTGGCATGACCAGGCCCGTGGCCCGCTGGCGATGGAAGTGACGCTGAAACCCGGCGACCTGCTCTATATCCCGAAGGGCACCTACCACGACGCGCTCGCCTCCGACGGGGAGAGCCTGCATCTCTCCTTCGGGCTGACGGAGGCGACCGGACTCGACTATCTGCGCTGGGTACTGGGGTCGCTGGACGATCTGGCCGAATTCCGCGAGGCGTTGCCCGCCTACGACGACCGGGAGGCCCATGACAGGCACATCGGAGATCTGGTGCAGACGCTCCACAGGGCGCTGCAGAACCCGACCCTGGCCGCCCAGTTCCGCGAGGAGCAGCGCAGCCGGGCACATCGCCTGCAATCCCCCGTGCAGATGCCACCAGGCCCCGTCACGCGCCAGTACCGGGTGCGCACGGCGGCAGCCTCGCTGACCCGGTCGTCCGGGCAGGTGGCGGTCGAGACCGATGCAGGCGTGATCCGGAGATCGGGACAGCAGGGAACGATCCTGCGCTGGATCATGGAACGGGACAGCTTCCTTGCCGCCGAGATGGCCGAACGCTTTGACCGCCTGGACATCGAGGACCTCGCCGGACTGCTGTCGGAAGCCCAGGAACGCAGGCTTGTGGTGGAGATCAACTGACCATCAGCAAAGCTTCGGCGTACCGGGCCGCTTCAGTCGGCCAGGCTTTTTCTGACCATCTCGAGTTCGCCAACGAACTTCTCGAGCTCCGCACTGTCCATGGCGTGATACTGCACGATTCCGGGATACCAGAACTTCAGGATGAAATTGAGCCTTCCGGACTTGCGCGTGATGAGCACCGCCTTGTTTCCACCGAGAGGGAATCCGTCGAGGATGTGATGACGAAAGTGAACGAACCTGTCGATCAACGTGATCCGGTAGGTGTTCCTCTGTCCAGACATGGAAACCCTTCCAGCACTTCTGTCGGCATTGCTTCGATCTGCCGGATCCTGTTTCTTGCCCGTGAAGCAGCGCCCCTCAGATCGCCCCCTCCGGCGGTGGCGTGACTTCCAGCGGCAGGCGCAGATAGCGGCGACCGTTGGCGGCAGGTGGCGGCAGGCTGCCGGCGCGCATGTTGAGCTGGACCGAGGGCAGCATCAGGCGCGGCATGGAGAGCGTGGCGTCGCGGCTCATGCGCATCCGCACGAAGCTTTCCTCATCGACACCATCACGCATGTGCAGGTTCTCCGCCCGCTGCTGCGCCACGGACGATTCGAAGCGCAGCTCGCGACCATCCGGCTGATAATCGTGGGCGGTGAACAGCCGCGTCTCCGGCGGCAGGTCGAGGATGCGCCGGACACTGCGGTAGAGCGTGCGGGCGTCACCCCCCGGAAAGTCGCAGCGGGCGGACCCGAAGTCCGGCATGAACAGGCAGTCCCCCACGAACGCGGCGTCGCCGATCACATAGGTCATGCACCCCGGCGTATGACCGGGGGTCGACATGGCGAAGGCCTCGATATCGCCGACCTGGAATGTTTCACCATCCCTGAACAGGCGGTCGAACTGGGAGCCGTCGGTGGGAAACCCCGGCTCCGCGTCGAACAGGTCGGCAAAGATCGTCTGACTGCGTGCAACACCCTCACCGATTGCGACAGGGGCCTCCAGCGCGGCACCGACCCAGGGCGCGGCACTGACGTGATCCGCGTGCAGATGGGTTTCAAGCACCATCGTGACCCGCAGCCCCTGTGTCCGGGCGCGGTGCATCACCGGCATGGCTGGGGTCGGATCCAGGCGACCGGTCACCGGATCGAACTGCATCACGGGGTCGATGATCACCGCTTCCCGCGTCGCGGGGTCGGCGACGAGGTAGGTCAGCGTGAATGTATCGGGGTCGAAGAACCCTTCGACGTCCGGCGCGGCCATCCGTTCCTCCCCTCAAGAAATCCAGAGGGATATTACATATCAATGCTGTGAAAACGACAAGGGCGCGAATTGCTTCGCGCCCCTGTGTTTCAGTGAAACGTTCCGCGTCGGCTCAGACGGTGTTCTTCGCGTCGGAGACCAGCTTGTAGAGACCGCGCTGCACCATCTCCACATCCTCCTGAAACTTCAGCAGGACATTGATCGTGCGGCGCACGGTCTCCGTATCCAGTTCGGAGACATTCAGCAGCAGCAGCGTCCGCGCCCAGTCGATGGTCTCGCTGATCGCCGGAACCTTCTTCAGTTCCTCCTCCCGCAGTCCCTGCACGAAGGCAACGATCTGCTTGCGCAGCGACTCGGCCACTTCCGGCACCCGCGCGGCAACGATCCGACGTTCCGTCTTCTCGTCCGGGAACGGGATGTAGAGGTGCAGGCAGCGCCGCTTCAGCGCGTCCCCCATCTCGCGGGTGTTGTTCGACGTCAGGAAGACGATCGGCGGCACCTTTGCCTTGATGACCCCGATTTCCGGCACGCTGATCTGATAGGCCGACAGGATCTCCAGCAGATAGGCCTCGAACTCGTAGTCCGACTTGTCGATCTCGTCGATCAGCAGCACGGAACCGTTCTCGGCCTGCAGCGCCTTCAGCAACGGACGGGGTTCCAGGAACTCCTCGCTGAAGAACACATCGGAGAAGCCATGCAGCTTCTCCATCGACTCGGGCAGGGTCTTGGCGTCCTGCATCAGGTCGCCCAGCTTTTCCTTCAGCACCTGGGTGTAGAGCAACTGCTTGCCATACTTCCATTCGTACAGTGCTTTCGCCTCGTCCAGTCCCTCGTAGCACTGCAGCCGGATCAGTGGCAGGCCGAGCATCTCCGAGGTGGCGATGGCGAGTTCCGTCTTGCCGACACCCGGCGGGCCTTCCACCAGAATGGGCTTCCGCAGGTGCTGCGCCAGAAAGACGGAGGTCGCGATACGCTCGTTGGAAATATAGCCCCGGCCCGCGAAGGCCTCATCGATCAGGCCCGGATTGGCCAGCTTGTCCTGCCATTTGGCTGTCACGCCCTGCTCCCCTGCATCAGAAGATTCCATTCATTCGTTTCGGCACCGGACCACTCCCCCGGTCCGGCGCACCAATCAGTCGGCAGCGCGCAACAGTACGGTGCCCGACCGGGCAAGCTTCGCCTGATCGACCCGTTCGGCCACACGTCCTAGCTCCGTCATATCCCGGCTCAACAGCTTGAGGAACCCGTCATCCTGCATGGCCGCCGCGATCAGGTCTCGTACCCGACCCTGAAAGGCCCGCGCGAAGGCCCGCAACGACAGCAACTGGGCCTCATGGGCCGGACTTGCCGGATCGCCCTGCGACTCGATCAGCAGCGCGCGCGCCGCTGTCCGGAACAGCGCCCGATCCGCCGCCAGCCCCCCCAACTCCGCCGCCTGATCAGCGGAGAGAATCGCCGAAAGCCTGCGGATCTCGACCGCCATGCCGCCGGAGGATGTCGCCAGCCCGATCGCATCCTCGATCCGGCGGAACCGTTTCAGAACCGTCTCCACCGCATCACCGGCACCGCCCAGAAAGGCATCGTCCGGCAGTTCCACGCCGTCCATGCGGATACCGCAGTGACCGGACGGGCGGGCGAAGTCGATCCTGATGCTGTCTGTCCGCGTCAGTCCCGGGGCATCCTCAGGCACCAGAAAGGCGCCGAAGCGCTTCCGCCCCGCGTCTTCCGCGACAATGGCAACCACGACGAACAGGCCCGCGATGGGGCCATTGGTCAGCCATGCCTTCTCCCCGGTCAGACGCCATCCGTCGGCCGTCTTTTCCGCGCGGGACTTCAGGTGCTTCGGATGCGCCCCGGCACCGGGTTCGGAGATCGCGATGCAGCAGGAGAGTTCGCCCCGCGCCACCCGTGGCAGAATGGCCGCCGCCTGCGCTTCCGTGGCAAAGGGGGCGATGACACCGTTCGCGACCATGTGGTGCGTCATCCAGGACGTGGCGAAACCGATCACCTCCACCCCGTCAGCCAGCGACTCAGCCAGGTCGAACAGCTGCCCCTGGTCCGCCTTCGTGCCGCCCCAGGCGTCCAGCCCGTAGCCCAGGTGCCCGGCGGCACCCAGGGCCTTCCAGATGTCGTGTGGAAAGTCCGGTTCGCGGATCAGACGGTCCGCGACCGGTGCGACATGTTCCCTGGCAAAGCGGGAGAGGGCTTCCGCCCCGCTCACCGGCCCTTCCAGTTCGGCTTGCGCTTCTCGGCGAAGGCCTTCGGCCCCTCGATCATGTCTTCCGACGACCGCAGCACGGCAACCGAATCATATTCCACCAGATTGGCATCCCAGACGTCCGCCTCCTCCAGCCCGCGCCGGACGACGTCCAGCGATGTGCGGATGGAGACCGGGGAGCATTCGAGGATCATCGCGGCCCAGCGGCGGGCGGCCTCCAGGGCCTCCCCCTGCGCCACGACCTCGTTGACGAAGCCAAGCTCCTTGCCCTCCGCCGCCGGGACATGGCGACCGGTCAGGATCATGCCCATCGCCTGCTTCAGGCCGATCTGACGCGGCAGGCGGTGCAGCCCGCCAGCCAGCGCCGCCAGCCCGACCTTCGGCTCCGGCAGTGCAAAGCGTGCATTTTCCGACGCGATCACCAGGTCACAGGCCAGCGCGATCTCGAAGCCGCCGCCCATGGCAACCCCGTTCACGGCCGCGATCACAGGCTTGGTCCGCTCATAGCGGGCGGTCAGGCCACCGAAGCCCATCGGCGGATACCATTTCGGGTTCCCCTCCGCCTGATAGACCAGGTCGTTGCCCGCGCAGAAGGCACGGTCCCCGGCCCCGGTGATGATGGCGACCCAGAGGTCGTCATTGGCCTCGAACATGTCGAATACCGCCCCAAGCTCCGCATTCGCGGGGGGATGGACGGCATTCATCCGTTCCGGCCTGTTGATGGTGACGGTCAGGACATGACCATCAATTTCCGTCTCGACAAATTCACCCATGACATCCTCCCCGATATTGGCCGGTCGCACGACCCGCCCCTGATCCTACATCTGTTCCAGCTCGTCGATGAAGCCCTCGATCACCGACAGGCCACGACCCCAGAAGGCCGGATCACTGGCATCCAGCCCGAAGGGAGCCAGCAGGTCCTTGTGGCGCAGGGTGCCCCCGGCGGACAGCATCTGCATGTATTTCTCCGGGAACCCTTCGGGCGCGCGCTGGTACTCGGCGTAGAGCGCATTCACCAGACAGTCGCCGAAGGCATAGGCGTAGACATAGAACGGCACATGCATGAAGTGGCCGATGTAGCACCAGTAGGTCGCGTAGTCGTCCCGCAGGTCGAAGACCGGACCCAGGCTTTCCCGCTGCACATCCAGCCAGGTCTGACCGATCTGTTCCGCCGAGATCTCGCCCTCCCGGCGCTGGCGATGCAGGCGCAGTTCGAATTCGTAGAACGCCGTCTGGCGCACCACCGTGTTGATCATGTCCTCGGTCTTGGAGGCCAGCATCAGGCGGCGCTGGTTCGGATCCTTCGCGCTGTCCAGCAGCTTGCGGAACGTCAGCATCTCGCCGAAGACGCTGGCCGTCTCCGCCAGGGTCAGCGGCGTGTCGCACATCAGTGTGCCCTGCCCCCCCGCCAGCACCTGATGCACGCCGTGGCCGAGTTCGTGCGCCAGGGTCATCACGTCGCGCACCTTGCCCTGGTAGTTCAGCAACAGATAGGGATGCGCGCTGGGCACCACGGGGTGGGCGAAGGCACCGGGTGACTTGCCGGGCCGTGGCCCCGCGTCGATCCAGGCATTATCGAAGAACCGCTGGCCGATTGCCGCCATGTCGCCGGAGAAGCCGGCATAGGCATCCAGCACGGTCTTCACGCCATCGCCCCAGGCAATCGCGGTGTCGTCGCTGTCCGGCAGCGCGGCATTGCGGTCCCAGTGCTCCATCCGCTCCAGGCCCATCCATTTGGCCTTCAGCCTGTAATAGCGGTGCGAAAGGCGCGGAAAGCTGTCGAAGACGGCATCGCGCAGGGCCTGCACGACCTCCGGCTCCACCTGGTTGACCATGTGGCGACCGTTCTCCGGCTTCTCGATCCGACGCCAGTCATCCTCGATCTGCTTGTCGCGGATCAGGGTGTTCATGATCAGCGCGAAGGTGTCGATGTGCTGGCCGAAGACGCGCGAGAGCTCTTCCGCCGCCTTCTTGCGCTTCGCGCGGTCGCGGTCGCTCAGCAGGTTCAGGGCGTCCTGCGACGGCATCTCCTTGCCGTCGATGGTGAAACGCATCCGGGCAATGGTGTCGTCGAACAGCCGTGTCCAGGCATTGCGGGCGGTGATGGAGCGTTCGTGCAGCATACGCTCCAGCTCATCCGACAGCATGTGGTCGCGCATGGTCCGCAGGTCGCGCAGCCAGGGCCGGTAATGCGCCAGCCGCTGCGAGACCGTGAACAGCCCTTCCAGTGCGGCATCGTCGATCAGATTGACCTCGATGGAGAAGAACAGCGTCTGCGCCGTCAGCCCGTTGATCCGCTCCTGAATGCCCTGGAAGAACCGCGTCCGCTCCCCGTCCGACATGTCGGTGGCATAGTTCAGGTAGGCGAAGGCCATCAGCCGGCCGGTACGGTCCGACATCGCCTCCTGCATCTCGATGGCGTCGGCGAGTTCGTCACCGGACAGGGTGGCGATGCGCCCGGCCCAGGTCTCGCGAAACCGTGCGGACTCCGCTTCCAGCCAGGCCAGATCCGCCGCGATGGCCGGATCCGATGTGCCCTTGTAGAGATCGTCGAGGTCCCAGACCGGCAGGTCCATGGGCGTGCTCATGTCATTCATCGCAGGTACTCCCGCAGGTCGGAAAAAACGGGCTCAGTCGCCGGAACCGGAGATGGTGGACTCGCGCTCCGGCAGCAGCATGTAGGTACAGGAAGCGAAGGCGATCGGGTCGTTCTCGTCCTCGTTCCAGGCGGTCGCGGCAATGAAGGCCACCTGCCGGGTCACCTTGCGACACTCGGCGCGGACATGCACGGCCAGACCCGGCGCCGCGGGTTTCAGGTACTCCACGCGCAGATCGATGGTCACGCAGGGCACGTAGTGGCCGATGCGCGAATGCAGGGCCACGGCGCACAGGTTGTCGATCTGTGTCGTGATGACGCCGCCATGCATCACCCCGGTCTCTGGATCGCCCACCAGCTTCTCCTGATAGGGCAGCCGGGAGACGGCAACCGGCCCGTCAATGGACACGACCTCGATACCCAGGGCCCTGATCTGGGGAATCCTGTCCTCCAGCTCGTTCATCCCCGCCAAGGTCACCGCCGGGAACCGGGACCACTCCGGCGGAACGGTCTGATTGCTGTCCGCCATCATTCCTCTTCCCGCGGCAGCAGGAAATGCGCATGCGCGGCGGCAACCGGCTTGGTCCGGTCTGCCTGCCAGGCCTCGACCCGCATGTTGGCGATGCGACGGCCCTGCTTGGTGATGACCGCCTGTGCATAGGTGTCCACGACACGGGCGGAGCGCAGATACTCGACCGTCAGATTGATGATCTTCGGCACGTGCAGGCTCTCGTGCGACCACATGATGTGCATGATCGCGGTGGATTCCAGCAGCGCACCGACAACACCGCCATGGATGGCGGGCAGGACGGGATTCCCGATGATGTGGTCGCTGCCCGGCATCCGGCAGATCGGGCCTGCGGCATCCGGCTCGACCACCAGGCCGAGGAACTTCATGTAGGGAATGCTTTCCAGAACGGACTGGTAATCGCCGCTTTCCCGCGCAGCCTTCACCGCGTCCACTATTGTCGTTGTCATCAACTCAACCCTGTCTCGCGTTGTACTTGGGCGCGTTCGCACCCAGCATGAATGTGGCGACCGCATTGGCGATCGGGTCGCCTTCGGTCTGGAAGGCGGTGGCCCGCAGGAACGCGATGGACGATGTCACCTTGTAGACTTCCGCGCCTGCGAACACGTCCCGGTCCGGCTCCGCCGGTTGCAGATAGTCGATGCGCAGATCCAGCGTCGCGATATCGGGAAGGCTCTCGAAGTAGCTCATCAGGGAATAGCCGCAGGCGGAATCGATCAGCGTCGTGATCACGCCGCCATGCAGCACCCGCGTCGCCGGATTGCCCACCAGTTTCTCCTGCCACGGCAGGCGCAGGACGGTGCGTTCGCGCGTGGCACTCTCCAGCGCCAGACCGAGCGCCTTCGCCTGCCCCTGCCCGGTTTCCAGCATCATCGCCAGCTTCTCGGCCCAGGTCAGCGTTTTCGGATCAACATCCATTCAGTTTCAGACTCCGTGATAGGTCTTGTACCATTCGATGAAGGCAGGAATGCCCACATCGATCGGGGTCGATGGCTCAAAGCCCAGGTCGCGCCGGATCGCCTCGATATCCGCATAGGTCGCGGGCACGTCGCCCGGCTGCATCGGCTCCATGATCTTCTCTGCCTTGCGCCCCAGCGCATCCTCGATCAGGCCGATCATCCGCATCAGCGGTTCGGCCTTGTGATTGCCGATATTGTAGACGCGATAGGGCGGCTTGCCCTCGCCACCGTCAGCAGGTGGATTGTCCAGGGACGCGACAACACCGGTGACGATGTCATCGATATATGTGAAGTCGCGCTGCATCGCACCATTGTTGAAAACGCGGATCGGCTTCCCGGCCAGGATTGCCTTCGTGAACAGCCACATGGCCATGTCCGGACGCCCCCACGGTCCATAGACGGTGAAGAACCTGAGTCCCGTCTGCGGCGTGCGGTAGAGATGCGCGTAGCAGTGGCTCATCAGTTCATCCGCCTTCTTCGTCGCGGCATAGAGCGAGACGGGATGATCGACCCTGTCGTCGACCGAGAAGGGTAGCCCCTTGTTGCCGCCATAGACCGATGACGAACTGGCATAGACCATGTGCTCCAGACCGTCGCAATGGCGCGCGATCTCCAGCATGTTCAGATGCCCGGCCAGGTTGGCCTGCAGATAGGCGTGCGGATTGGTCAGCGAATAGCGGACACCGGCCTGCGCCGCCAGATGCACGATGCCCCGCAGCGGACCGACACCAGCCAGCGCGCCCTTCAGTCCCTCGAAGTCCGCAATGTCGGTCTGGATGAAATCGAAGCCCGACTGCGCCTGCAGCATGGCCAGCCGGTCCCGTTTCAGGCTGACATCGTAGTAATCGTTCAGATTGTCGAGCCCGATGACCCTGTCGCCCCGCGCCAGCAACCTGCTGGCCACATGGAACCCGATGAAACCCGCCGCGCCCGTCACCAGAATGGTCATCTTCCGCTCACCACCACAATACCTCTAATGCGCTGCACCATAGTTTCGCTGCCGCCGCATTTCACCTGTCTTCTGAGCAGGAATGCCTTGCCCAAACGCAGTTGATGTCCCATATTGAAACATGAAAGCGGTAGTGATGAATGCCGCCCGGGAATGTGTAGCGGAGGCCGGACTCCCCAAATGGCGCGAACCGTTCTTGTTGTCGATGACGACCCCACACAATTGAGATTGCTGGAAAGTGTCGTGACCAAGGCCGGCTTCCGGGTGGAAAAGGCCGCCGGGGGCGCTGCGGCCATCGCACTTCTGACCGGCGAGCAGCGGGCCAGTGTCGATGTGGTGCTGCTGGATCTGGTGATGCCGGAGGTCGACGGGCTGGAGGTGCTGGAACAGGTTCGCCCGCTGCGGCCTGAACTGCCCATCGTCGTGCTGACCGCGCATGGTGGTGTCGATACCGTGGTCAAGGCCATGCGGGCCGGGGCCTCCGACTTCATGGTCAAGCCAGCGGCGCCGGAACGGATCCGGGTCACGCTGGAGAATTCACTGAAACTCAGCACCCTGACCGGCGAGATCTCGCGCCTGCACCGGCGCATGTCGGGTGAAATGACCTTCGACGACCTGATCGGCAACAGCGCCGCCATGCAGGCCGCCATTCACCTGGCACAGCGGGGCGCATCGTCGAACATTCCGATCCTGATCGAGGGCGAATCGGGCGTCGGCAAGGAAATGGTCGCCCGCGCCATCCAGGGCACCAGCGATCGCGCAGGCCGTCCCTTCGTCACCGTCAACTGCGGCGCCATTCCGGAAAATCTGGTCGAGAGCATCCTGTTCGGGCACGAGAAGGGGTCCTTCACCGGCGCCTCGGCCAAGTCCATCGGCAAGTTCCAGGAGGCATCGACCGGCACCCTGTTCCTGGACGAGATCGGCGAACTGAAGCTGGACATGCAGGTGAAGCTGCTGCGCGCGCTGCAACAGGGGGAGATCGATCCGGTCGGGGCCAGCCGCCCGGTGAAGGTCGATATCCGACTGATCTCGGCCACCAACCGCACGCTTTCGCAGATGGTCAGCGAGGGCACGTTTCGCGAGGACCTCTATTACCGCCTGAACGTCTTTCCGATCACCCTGCCGCCGCTGCGGGAACGGCCGGAGGATGTGCCGGACCTGATCAACCACTTCACCCGCACCTTCGCCGCCAGCGAGAACAAGAACATCCAGGGCGTGACGGCGGAGGCGATGGCGCACCTGTGCGACCACGACTGGCCCGGCAATGTCCGCCAGTTGGAGAACGCGGTGTTCCGTGCCGTGGTGCTGGCCGAAGACACCATGCTGACGCCGCAGGACTTCCCGCAGATCACCGGCAAGCAGCCGATGCCGGGCGGCCAGGCACCGATGGAGACCGGTGACGGTGTTTCAAACGGCAAGCCGATCCTGAACCTGCACGACGATGAGGGTCACGTCCGGCCCCTGGAAGAGATCGAGGGCGATGTGATCCGTCATGCCCTGAAACACTACGACGGGCAGATGTCGGAGATCGCGCGTCGCCTGAAGATCGGTCGCTCCACCCTCTATCGCAAGATCGGGGAGCTGGAGGAACAGGACGCCGCTGACTGAGCGCCGCCAGGCTCAGTGAACTTCGGGAATCTCCCGCTTCGGCGGCGCGATCGGTGTTGCGGGCGGTGACTGGCGTTCCCAATCGAACATGTAGTCGCGGGTATAGGGCACCGCGTCGATCGACCGGGTCATCTGCAACTGGAAGACCGTCAGCCAGGACTTGCGGAAATTCGCCTCGCAGGATTGCAGATAGAACTCCCACATCCGGCAGAACCGCTCGTCATACAGATTGTCGCGCACGTGCTCGCGGTGGGTCTGGAACCTCTCGTTCCAGTCCTTCAGGGTCTCGGCGTAGTGCGTCCGCAGGCTCTCGAAGTCACTGAGCCAGAGGCCGAGCTGCTCCAGATGCGGCAGCACCTCGCTGAGGCTCGGCAGATAGCCCCCGGGGAAGATGTACTTCCGTATCCATGAGGCAACCGGTCCCGGCGGGTCGGCACAGCCGATGGTGTGCAGCAGCGCAACGCCGTCCGGTGTCAGCAGGTCATGCACCTTCGAGAAGAACTCGCGGTAGTGCAGATTGCCCACATGCTCGAACATCCCGACGGAGACGATCCGGTCGTAGGGGCCTTCTTCGTGGCGATAGTCCTGCAGCTTGAAGGTGACCCGGTGATCCAGCCCGGCCTCCCGCGCGCGGCGGGTGGCAACGGCATGCTGTTCCTTCGACAGGGTGACACCCGTGACCTCGACATCCTCCACGGTGGCGAGATAGAGCGCCATGCCACCCCAGCCGCAGCCGATATCCAGCACCTTCTGCCCCGGTCGCAGCATCAGCTTGGCCGCGATGTGGCGCTTCTTCTGGTCCTGCGCGGCCTCCAGCGTGTCGTCGGGCGTGCGGTAGTAGGCACAGGAATACTGACGGTCGGCATCCAGGAACAGATCGAACAGTTCATCGGACAGATCATAGTGATGCGCCACGTTCTGCTGCGCACGGCCAACCGGATTGTAGCGGTCAAGCACGGTCGCGGAGCGGCGCATCACACGACCGATGCGGGTTTCCTGGTGGTTCAGCAGGGCGAGGTTGGAAACCGCGAGATCGAGGAAATCGTAGAGGGTGCCTTCCTCTATGGTCAGGCGACCATCCATGTAGGCCTCGCCGACCGCGAGCCGCGGCCGGATCGCCATCTCGAACGCCAGCTTCCGGTCATGCAGGCGAATGGTCGACTTCCGCCCGGGTGTTTCCCCGCGAAAGACCGTCGCCATGCCGGTATGGTCGATGACCGTAAGCTCACCGACCTTAACCAGACGTCCCAGATATTTTCGTGCGAGCGCGTTCATGATCGCCCTCTCGGCTCGTTAACCTGTCAAAAATAGCCAAGGCAATGGCTCCGCCGCAACTGTCTGATGCATCCCGATACCGCGCGGCCCGGCGGTGAGGTCCGCGGGGAGGATACGGTCGCACGGCGGAAGCGCCCGTGGCGGATCAGTCAGCGCCGACGGCAGAGGACCGCATTCCGGCCTGTATCTCGCGCCGGTATTCGCCGGGGGAACGGTCCGTGAGCTCACGGAACACACGGCTGAAACGCGTTGAATCCGCAAAGCCGACCGCATGGCCGATACTTGCAACGGATACGCCGGACAGCGCCGGATCAGCCAGGCGGCGGCGGGCGGCGGCAATGCGCCGGTCGCGGATCAGGCCGGACACCGTCTCGCCCCGTTCCGCCACCAGCCGCTGCACATAGCGCCGCGACAGTCCCAGCGACTCCGCGATCACTTCGACGCCCAGCTCGAACTGTTCCAGCCTGGTGTCAATCTCGCGAATGATGCGGCGGATATGCGCCAGTCGGACAGATGACTCGCCGCTTTCGCCCGCATTGGCATCCGCAGTCAGCGTCAGTCCGATCAGGTCCAGCATCTGGTCGGACAATGCCTGCGCGGACCAGGAATCGAGCTCATCCGCGCACCGCATCACCGACAGGATGAAGTCGACCATCACGCCCGTCAGGGCCGAGTCGCGGCGAAAGGGAACGGCAACCAGGTCATCGATGAAGGGCACCCGTGCCCGAACGCCTGCCCCGTCCAGGCGGAGTGTGGCGACCCGGTTACGCGTGTGCTGCAGATAGGCATAGGCGTTGCTGGTGTTGATCACCGCGGCCTCGCCCGGATGCAGCACCGTATCCCGGCCTTCCTGCTGCAGACCCAGTGCATGGTGCAGCGGTACCGGGATGAAATAGAAGTCGGACCCGTTCGAAGCCACATGGTTCCGACGCCGGTGCACCGTGTAGCCGTCGCTGTCCAGTGCACCGAGCCTGATTCCGGGCAGATCCATGATCCTGAGTTCGCCATGCCGGAAGGCGTCGCCTGTCGGAGTCAGGTCGAGCGGGTAATAGTGTTCGTAGATCGATTCCGTCCAGGCGCTGATACGCTGTGCCGTCGGCATGCAACTGACATCGGCAACGACCGTCGCGGCCCCCATGGGGGACGGCTGGCAGTCCAATGCATTGATCATCGCAACCTCCTGTCCCTCCAAGTGGCAAAGCGCGCGGGTCTTGCGCGCCCGACAGTCTAGTGGCCAGACCGGGCCTGGTGGAACAGGGGCAATTGGCACCAGATGCACAAATGCATCCTGCCAGGTGTCCTTTTCCGCCCCCGGAAGGCAGGACCGCAGGCTCAGAGAGTTACCGTCCCGTCAATCAGCAGCAGGGTCTGGCCACCGACCAGGATCCGGTCAGGGTCCGTCTTGTCGGGGCGGATGTGGACACGGCCGACACGACCGATGCACCCGCCCTGAGCCATCAGCAACGGGCGATCCAGGCGGCCCAGGCTTTGGAACCAGCGGGCGATGGCAGCATTCAGGGAACCGGTGATCGGGTCCTCGCTCATGCCGCTGGAAGGGGCGAGCATGCGTACTTCATAGTCCGCGTCGCCATCGTCGGGATGGGCACCGATCAGGCCGATGGCCTTGTACTCCGGCCATCGCACCCGCACCGCATCGACCGCCCGCACATCATCGGCAGAAGCCAGTTCCAGAACCTGCCAGAGGGGACCATTCTCCAGTTGCGTTGTCATGCGCACCCTGTCGGCGGGGATCTCCAGCCGCGCCAGAATGGACTGCAGATGCGCGTCATCCATGGGCATGATCCGCGTCGGCGGGGCGACGAAGGCAGGCACGTCGCCGCGAAGGTCGATCTCGACGATGCCGACCGCACATTCCTGACGCACCAGATCGGGCTGCGCGGGCCTGCCACCCGCGTGCAGCCAGGCCGCGCAACTGCCCAGGGTCGGATGTCCGGCGAAGGGCATCTCCCGCGTCGGTGTGAATATCCGCACCCGATAGTCGGCCTCCGGCCCTGACGGGGGCAGCAGGAAGGTCGTCTCCGCCAGATTGGTCCAGGCGGCGAAATCCTGCATCTGCTGGTCGCCGAGGCCCTCCGCCTCGACAACGACCGCAAGTCCGTTGCCCCTGGTCGGCTGGTCGGTGAACACATCACACTGGATGAAGCGACGCTGTTGCATGGACACCTCCCGACGCCAGCCATGAATCGAAACGGGGGTCGGAACCATATGGTTCCGACCCCCGAAACGAAATCACCAATCGTGCGACAGGCGTATCAGACTTCCGGCTGATCCGATTCGGACGGATCGAGCTCTTCCATCTTCTGGCCGGTGATGGCTTCCACCAGTTCCTCGGCGGTCGCGGCACCTTCCTCGAACAGCTCTTCGGCTTCTTCGATGTCCAGCACGTCGTCGTCGTCATCCTCGGTATTCAGAACGTCGACACCACGCGCCTGCGCGGCAGCCTCGTCCTCGGACCGGGCAACATTGGCCTCGACGGTCAGCGTCACCTCAGGATGCAGCCGCACCAGAACCTCGTGCAGACCCAGCGTCTTGATCGGACGACCGAGTTCAACCTGCTTGCGGTCGATGGTGAAGCCGGCCTCCGTCACCGCCGTGGCGATGTCACGGGTATTGACCGAGCCGTAGAGCTGACCGCTGTCGGACGACTGACGGATCAGCACGACCGAAACCTCGTTCATGCGACCGGCAAGGTCTTCGGCCTCGGCCTTCAGTTTCAGGTTCTGTGCCTCAAGCTGCGCGCGACGGGACTCGAAAGCCTCCAGCGCCGAAGAGGTGGCACGTTCTGCCTTGCCCTGCGGCAGCAGAAAATTGCGGGCGAAGCCGTTCTTGACGGTGACAACGTCACCCATCTGGCCAAGTTTTTCGACCCGTTCGAGAAGAATGACTTTCATCAGTCTGTCTCCTTCCTCAACTAGGGTTGCGTCAGTCCTGGACGTAAGGCAGCAGGGCGAGGAAGCGGGCGCGCTTGATCGCACGGGCCAGCTCACGCTGCTTCTTGGCCGAGACGGCGGTGATCCGGCTGGGCACGATCTTGCCGCGCTCAGACAGGTACCGCTGCAAGAGCCGCACATCCTTGTAATCAATCTTCGGCGCGCCCTCGCCCGTGAACGGGCAGGTCTTGCGGCGGCGGAAGAACGGACGGCGTGCGCCCTTCACGGCAGAGCGGACAACACCCTTGTGTTCGGTCGTGGTCTGCATCAGCTCGCCTCCCTCTCACGGCGTTCGCCACCTTCGCGGCCACCACCTTCACGACGCGGACCCCGGTCGTCGTCGCGGCGCGGGCCACGATCCCGGTCACCCGGGCGACCACCGCCACGGCGGCCATCACGTCCGCCACCACGGCTCTGCATCTGGACGGAGGGTCCTTCCTCCAGTTCCTCGACCTTCACGGTCATGTAACGCAGAACATCGTCATGCAGACGCATCTGGCGCTCCATCTCCTGCACCGCCGGCGCCGGAGCGTCGAGGTTGTGCAGGACATAGTGGCCCTTGCGGCTCTTCTTGATGCGATAGGAGAGACTGCGAAGACCCCAGTATTCGGTCTTCTTCACGTCTCCGCCATTTTCCTTGATCAGGTTGGTGAAATGCTCGTTGAGCTGCTCCACCTGCTGGGCCGAAATATCCGGCCGCGCGATCATGACAGTTTCGTAGGTTGCCATTGCTTCCTTCCGGGTTGATCAGCGCCCACCAGCGGGGGTCCCGAAAGGCCCGCTGGCTCGAATACCCCGAATGCCTGAATGACAGACCGGGCAGGACGCCGAGCCGCGGGTTATTGCGCAAAAGACAGGCGACCGCAAGGGCACAGAATCACGCCCTGCGGTCGCACGGTCGATCCATCACGGATCAGGGTCAGGAACGGACCTTCACATAGCTGCCGGGCGCGTCCTCGATCACGGTCAGCTTGCCGTCGCCCGGCACCCTGGCCGGCACCTTCTTGCCCGAATGCTTCTGCATCCACTTGATCCAGTCCGGCCACCAGCTCCCCGGATGCTCGGTGGCATCGGCCAGCCAGGCTTCGGGCGTGTCGTATTTCTTGCGCTTGTCGTTGGTCCAGTGCTGGTACTTCACCGGCTCCGGCGGATTCACCACCCCGGCGATATGCCCGGAACCGGCCAGCATGAAGCGGGTCGGACCGGAAAAGTGCTTCGTCGCCTTGAAGACGGAGGTGTAGGGGGCGATGTGATCATCCTTGCCTGCCTGCAGATAGACCGGAACCTTGACGTTCGACAGGTCGATGCCGACACCGTTCATCTTGATCGTACCCGGCTCGATCAGGTGGTTCCGCTGGTACATCTCGCGCAGGTAGAAGCTGTGCATCTTCGGCGGCATGCGTGTGGCGTCCGCGTTCCAGAACAGCAGATCGAAGGGGAAGGGATCCTTGCCCATCAGGTAGTTGTTCACCACGAACGACCAGATCAGGTCATTGGCCCGCAGCATGTTGAAGGAACTCGCCATCTCCGCCCCGTCGAGATAGCCCTTCTGTTCCATCATCTGTTCCAGATGGGTCAGCTGCTCGTCGTCGATGAAGACACCAAGCTCACCGGGTTCGGAGAAATCGACCTGGGCCGTGAAGAAGGTCGTCGCCTTGATCCGGTCGTCACCGATGGCCCCCATGTAGGCGAGGGTCGTCGCCATCAGCGAACCACCGAGGCAATAGCCGATGGTCGTGACCTCGCGCTCCCCCGTTGCCTGCTCCACGCCATCGAGGGCGGCGAGCAGACCTTCGTTCATGTAATCCTCGAAGGTCTTGTCCGACAGCTTCTCGTCCGGGTTCACCCAGGAGATCACGAAGACCGTCAGCCCCTGCTCGGTGCACCACTTGATGAAGGAATTCTCCGGGCGGAGATCCAGGATGTAGAACTTGTTGATCCAGGGCGGGCAGATCAGCAGCGGGCGCTTGTAGACCTGTTCCGTCACCGGCTCGTACTGGATCAGCTGCATCAGGTCGGTCTGCATCACCACCTTGCCCGGCGTGGTGGCGACATTGCCGCCGACTTCGAAGGCGTCCATGTCGGTCATGCTGATGGCGAGCTTGCCCTTGCCGCGCTCCAGGTCCTTCAGCATGTTCTCCAGGCCGTTCACCAGGTTCTCGCCGTTGGTGGCCAACGTTTCCTTCAGCACGACCGGGTTGGTCATCAGGAAGTTGGACGGCGACAGCGCATCGACGAACTGGCGGGTGTAGAAATCGACCTTCTTGGCGGTCTTGTCATCCAGGCCCTCGACCTTGCGAACGGTCTCCGTCATCCAGGACGACGTCAGCAGGTAGGATTCCTTGATGAAGCTGAAGACCTCGTTCTCGTCCCACTCCTCACCCTTGAACCGCTTGTCCTTCTTCTTCACGGCGGCAGGCGGTTCGACGATGTCGTCGGTCTGGCCCAGCATCCGCTGCGCCGTGCTCTGCCAGAGCTGGACGTAGCTCTGCCAGAGGTCCATCTGTGCCTGGGCTACCTGAGCCGGATGCTGCATCATCTGTGTCGTGAGGGCCATGAAGGCCTCGGAGATGTTCAGCGGGTCCACGGGTCCGGGGGACGTGTCCTGCTGGTTCTCCAGGAATTCCTGGACCAGGCGCTGGCTCTGCGCCGCCACCCGCGCCATGTTCTGCGAGAGCTCCACGGGATCCGGCGTCGGCATGTCGTCGGGAGTCTTGTCGGTCATCTTCCGTCTCCTCCAGGTCGATGGTCGGATTCCAGACTGCCATGGCAGCCATGTCTGTTTACCAAGTTTCTGCGCCTGTAAGTAACGTAGCGTCAGGAGACGGTCGAGGCAAAAATGCTGCATTGCACAATTATGCCGCACCGCACCATTCGACAGGCCGCCGGAGCCGATCTTGCGGATCGGTCGCAGACAAGCCTTGCATCTGCCGCTAAATTGGCGAATCACCTTTCCCAGATGACACAGGCATTCAATGTCGGAGCCGAACATGATGGACATTTCCTCGATGCGCGCAGGGCGCGACCGGGTCGGTCGCCGGGTTCGGATCGCCGCATTGCTGCTGGCCCCGGTGCTCTTCGGCGGCTGCTCGCTGCCCGACTGGGCGGACCCCTTCGGCAATGACTATGGCCCGGTGCCGCAGCCAGTGACCCGCGCAGGGGCCGCGACCGCCATTCCGCCCGCGCCCGACGCCGGTCTCGCGGCAGACACCACCAATGTCCGCCACAGCGAAGTCCGCCAGGTGGCCGCCGTGACACAGGACAGCGCGGCGGAGGCAGCCGAGATCCGCGCGGCTGCCGCGGCACGCCCCGAGATTGCCGTGACCCGGATCGAGACACCGGCCGCCACCACGCAGGTGCGCCCGCCACAGGTTGCCGCACCGCGCGCCGAGGCGGCACAACCGGCCGCTCCGGTCACGGTCATGCCCGCCGTGACCGCACAGGAGACCCGCGCCACACGCGTGGCCGTGGCCCCGGCACCGTCGGCGGGCGCGTCATCCCGCACGGCGGATGATGACGAGATCAGGAATTCACCGACCCCGATGATCGCCGCGATGACGCGCGGCCAGCAGCCGCCGTCGTTCAGCCGCGACGGCTCGGTCGTGGCGCGGCGCACCAGCGTGCAGCCCTCGTCCAGCATCAGCCCGGGTGATCCGCAGACCCCGGTAACGGATACGGCGTCGCGCGATCCGGGCAACGACACGATCATCTCCTCCGAACCCGCAACGGCCATTGCAAGCCACAGCGATGTGCGTCCCGGCACATCCAGCACGGCCGCACTGGCGACCACGGCGCCGGCCCTGACCGCGCCGCAGCCCCAGACGACGCTGGACCGTACCTATCGCGACCAGCTGCGTGCCGCCGGTATCGACCCGGTGACGGGCCAGGGTGCCGGCGGCTCCGCTGCCGTCGCGCCCGGCCAGTTCCCCAGCAGTGTTTCCCCGGTGGTGCAGCAGACCTATCTGCAGTCGCTCAATGCGCCCCAGACCTATGAGCAGGCCGTCGGGCTGGCCCCGCGCAGCAGCGGGTCGACAGCCGTGATCACGGGCGGCTATGGCGGTTCCGGTGCCGGATCGAGCGGCCCGGTGGTGATTTCGGGCGACGGCGTCTATCAGCCCGCGACCGCCCGCTCCTTCGCCGGTCGCAGCGGCGCCGCCGCGACGATCCTGTTTGCCAACAATTCCGCCCGACTGAGCGCCAGTGACGATGCGGTCATCCGGCAGCTGGCCGCGAACGCCCTGCGCCAGAACGCCACTGTGCGGGTGGTCGGCCATGCCTCCAGCCGCACGCGCGAGCAGGCGGTGGGCGCGCATCTGCTGGTCAACCTGCGGATCTCCGCCGACCGGGCGAATGCCGTCGCCGACCGCATGGCCGCCTTTGGCGTGCCCTATGAGCGGATCATCGTCGAGGCCAGGGGCGACAACGAGCCGGTCTATAACGAGGCCATGCCCAGCGGCGAGTCCGGCAACCGCCGTGCCGAGATCTTCCTGGAATAGGGTCGCCGTTCCCTGCCCCACTCCTGCCGCATCCCGAACCGGATTCCGGCGCATTCGGCCGTCATGACGGACGGCGGAGGTACAGTCTGCCATGCAAGTCGATTTTCACCTGATCAAGCGCCTGCCCCCCTACGTCTTCAATGAGGTCAATCGCCTGAAGGCGGAGGCCCGCGCCGAGGGCCGGGACATCATTGATTTCGGCATGGGCAATCCCGATCAGCCCACGCCGGAACATATCGTCGAGAAGCTGGTGGAGACGGCACGCAACCCGAAGACCCACCGCTATTCCGCCTCCAAGGGCATTCCCGGCCTGCGCCGGGCGGTCTCCGCCTATTACGAACGCCGGTTCGGGGTCTCGGTCGATCCGGAGACGGAAACCATCGTCACGCTGGGCTCGAAGGAAGGGCTGGCGCATCTGGCGATGGCGATCACCACACCGGGCGATGTGATCCTGTCCCCCAACCCGTCCTACCCGATCCACCCCTACGGCTTCATCATCGCCGGTGCCGTCATCCGCCACTTCCCCGTCGGGCCCGGTCATGACTTCATGACCAGCCTGGAGCGGGCGATGAAGCACTGCATTCCGGCGCCGACCCTGCTGGTCCTGAACTTCCCGTCGAACCCGACAGCCATGGTGGTTGATCTGGACTTCTATCGTGAAGTGGTCGATTTCGCCCGCAAGCGCGGTCTCTACATCCTGTCCGACCTGGCCTATTCGGAGATCTATTTCGACGGCAACCCGCCGCCGTCGATCCTGCAGGTGCCGGGTGCGCGGGAGCGGGCCGTGGAGTTCACCTCCCTCAGCAAGACCTATTCGATGCCGGGCTGGCGCATCGGTTTCGCCACCGGCAACCAGGAACTGATTGCCGCCCTGACCCGCATCAAGTCCTACCTGGACTATGGTGCATTCACGCCGATCCAGGTTGCTGCCGCCGCCGCGCTGAACGGGCCGCAGGATTGCGTCGACGAGATTCGCAGCGTCTACCAGTCGCGCCGCGACGTGCTGATCAAGACCTTCGCGCAGTCGGGCTGGGACATCCCCTCCCCCGCCGCGACCATGTTCGCCTGGGCGCCGATCCCGGAGCCCTTCCGCCACCTGGGCAGCATGGAGTTCTCCAAGCTGCTGCTGCAGGAGGCCGACATCGCCGTCGCGCCGGGCATCGGTTTCGGCGAATATGGCGACGATCATGTCCGTATCGGGCTGGTCGAGAACGAACAGCGCGTGCGTCAGGCCGCCCGGAATCTGCGGCGCTTTCTCGGTCGCGACGAAAAGACGGTTGACGCCCCCCGCGACGCAGCCGAATAGACTGCCCGGCAGGTCGCCCGGTCGCGGGTGACCCGAACGAGCGGGAGATTTCCATCGTGAGCGCGACCTTGCGGATCGGAGTGGCGGGCCTTGGCACCGTCGGGGCGTCATTGCTGCAGTTGCTGAGCCAGCACGGCACGACGATTGCCGCACGCGCAGGCCGGACGCTGACCGTCACCGCTGTTTCGGCGCGGGACCGCAGCCGTGATCGCGGCATTGACCTGTCCGCCATGACCTGGGTCGATGACCCATGCGAACTTGCGACCATGGACGGCGTCGATGTCGTGGTCGAACTGATGGGCGGCGCCGATGGCGCAGCGCGCGAACTCGTCAGTCGCGCCCTGGCCAATGGCCGCCCCGTTGTCACCGCCAACAAGGCCCTGCTGGCCGAACACGGCAATGAGCTGGCCGATCTGGCGGACCTGAACAACGCGGCGCTGGGCTTCGAAGCTGCCGTCGCAGGCGGCATTCCGATCATCAAGGCCCTGAAGGAAGGGCTGGCCGGGAACGACGTGCAGCGCATCTATGGCATCCTGAACGGCACCTGCAACTTCATCCTGACGGAGATGCGCAGCACCGGACGCCACTTCGCCGATGTGCTGGGGGAGGCGCAGGCGCTCGGCTATGCGGAGGCGGATCCGACCTTCGACGTGGAAGGCATCGACGCTGCCCACAAGCTGGCGCTGCTGTCGGCCATTGCCTTCGGTCACCGCGTCGACTTCTCCCGCGTGACGGTGGAGGGGATCAGCGACATTTCCCCCGTCGACATCGCCTATGCCGACGAATTCGGTTTCAGCCTGAAGCTTCTGGGCATCGCCGAACGCAACGGTGACAGCATCACCGAACGGGTGCATCCGTTCCTGGTGGCGATGGACGACCCGATCGCGAAGGTCGATGGCGTCAACAATGCGGTCATCGTGGAAGGCGATTTCGTCGGCCAGGTGCTGCTCGAAGGTCCCGGTGCCGGTGGTGGTGCCACCGCATCCGCCGTGGCGGGTGACCTGGTGGACATCGCCGCGGGCCGGACCAGCCCGGTGTTCGGCATTCCGGTGAAGGATCTGTCCGCCGAACCCGCAGGACGCGCCAGCGAGGCCCACGGCCGTTTCTACATCCGCCTGAAGGTGGAAGACCGCCCCGGCGTGATCGCCGATCTCGCCGCCGTGCTGCGTGACAATGCGATCAGCATCGAGTCGCTGCTGCAGCGCGGGGAGCCGGAAGGCGGCACGGCACCCATCGTGCTGATCTGCCATGACGCGCCCGAGTCGCGGGTGCTGGCCGCCCTGAAACAGATCGAAGGGCTGGACTGCATCTTGCAGAATCCGCATATGATCCGCATCAAGGACCTGTAGAGGTCCAGAATCGAAACTATGGCATGTCGCAATGCCTGAAGGGATGAACGCAAATGGCTGACAGGGCGAAACTCGACCGCAATCTGACGCTGGAAGCGGTCCGCGTGACCGAGGCCGGCGCCGTGGCCGCATGCAACTGGATTGGCATGGGCAACGAGAAGGCTGCCGACCAGGCTGCCGTGGACGCCATGCGCACCGCGCTGAACGGTCTGTCGATCCGGGGCACCGTGGTGATCGGCGAGGGCGAACGTGACGAGGCACCGATGCTCTTCATCGGGGAGGAAGTCGGTCTCGGCACCGGCCCCGAAGTGGATATCGCCCTCGACCCGCTGGAAGGGACCACCATCACCGCGAAGGCCGCTCCCGGCGCGCTGGCCGTCATGGCACTGTCGGAGAAGGGCAAGCTGCTGAACTCCCCCGACGTCTACATGGACAAGATCGCGGTCGGCGGTGGACTGCCGGAAGGGGTCGTGGACCTTGACCGCTCCGTCGCCGAGAACTTGGGCAGCCTCGCGGAGGCCAAGGGCTGCGCCATCTCCGATCTGACTGTCTGCATCCTTGATCGCCCCCGCCATGGCGAGATCATCCGCGACTCCCGCGCGGCGGGTGCCCGCATTCAGCTGATCCCCGACGGCGACGTCGCCGGCGTGATCGCAACCACCGACCCCGATACCTCCGTCGACCTGTACATCGGCACGGGCGGCGCACCTGAGGGTGTGCTGGCCGCCGCGGCGCTGCGCTGCGTCGGTGGCCAGATGCAGGGCCGTCTGGTGTTCCGCAACAATGACGAGAAGGGCCGGGCGGAGCGGATCGGCATCACCGACCTGAACCGCAAGTACGGCCTGGAGGAACTGGCGGCGGGTGACGTGATCTTCACCGCGACCGGCGTCACCACCGGCGGCATGCTGCGCGGTGTCCGCCGTGCCAACGGCCAGATCATCACCGACTCCATCGTGATGCGGTCGCGCACCGGCACCATCCGCCGTATCGAGGGCCGGACCCGGATCGTCGGCTGAGCGTGAGGTCTGCCTGATGATGGTGCCGTTCCGGCCCACGCCTCCGACCGGCCACCCGGGCAAGTATCCTGGATGGCTCGCCGGGGGGAGAGGATCGGCGCCGTACCCGGGCAACGAGATGAACCCTTGAATCCGGCTGACCCGCAGCCCGCATTCCTGGGTGTCGGCCAGTCCGTCACCGGGCGACGCTGGATCGCCGCCATCGACCCCGCACAGGAGCGTCTGGCGCAGGCCATGGCACAGAAGCTGGGTCTGCCCGAAATCGTCGCGGGGCTGCTGGTCAGCCGCGGCGTCACCCCGGACGAAGCCCCGGGGTATCTGGAACCGCGCCTGAAGGACCTGCTGCCCGATCCATCCTGTTTCGCCGACATGGACCGGACAGCCGAACTGGTGGCCGCCTGCGTGCGGCAAGGCAGGCCCATCGCCATCTTCGGCGACTACGATGTGGACGGTGCCACCTCCTCCGCCCTGCTCTATCGCTTCCTGCAGGCGGTGGGCGGGACCGTGCGCTATTACATTCCCGACCGGATGACCGAAGGCTACGGCCCCAATATCGCGGCACTGCGCAAGCTGCATGCGGAGGGGGCGGCACTGGTGCTGACCGTTGACTGCGGCATCGCCGCCTTCGACGTGCTGGAACAGGCGGCCGGGGAAGGCATCAGCGTGGCGGTGATCGACCACCACCTGGCAGAGAGCCGCCTGCCCAGGGCCGCGGCCATCGTCAATCCCAACCGGCCTGACTGCGG
This sequence comes from Minwuia sp. IMCC3009, assembly GCF_029909415.1. Classification (GTDB taxonomy): domain Bacteria; phylum Pseudomonadota; class Alphaproteobacteria; order Minwuiales; family Minwuiaceae; genus Minwuia. The sequence goes on along the minus strand of NZ_CP123781.1, from coordinate 575,173 downwards.
CAGCGGCCTTGGCTATCTCGCGGCTGTCGGCGTGGCCTTCATGCTGGCCATCGCAGTGAACCGCACCCTGCGCGCCGCCGGATGGTTCAGCGAGCGGAAGGCACCCGACCTCATGGGCCTGCTGGACATCGTCGCGCTGGGCACGGTCTGCGATGTGGTGCCGCTGGTCGGACTGAACCGGGCACTGGTGGCACAGGGGCTGAAGGTCATGGCCCAACGGCAGAGCCTGGGCCTGACGACCCTGGCGGACGTGGCGCGCGTCAATGGTCCACCCGGCACCTATCACGCCGGTTTCCTGCTGGGTCCAAGGGTCAATGCGGGCGGGCGGGTCGGCAAGGCCGATCTGGGTGCCCGGCTGCTGACCACCGATGACCGGGAGGAAGCGCTCGGCATCGCCATGGAACTCGACCGCCTGAATGACGAACGCAAGCGCATCGAGGCCAATGTGCTGGAAGAAGCCCTGGCCCGCGTCGAGGGTCAGGACAATCGCGCTGTCACCCTCGTCGCGGCGGAGGGCTGGCACCCCGGTGTCATCGGCATCGTGGCGAGCCGCCTGAAGGACCGCACCGGTCGCCCCAGTCTGGTGGTCGCGCTGGACGGGGCGCAGGGCAAGGGTTCCGGCCGGTCGATCCGGGGCGTCGACCTGGGGGCGGCTGTCACGGCGGCTCGACAGGCTGGACTGCTGATCAATGGCGGCGGTCACGCCATGGCGGCGGGGATCACCATTGCCAGCGACCGGCTGGAGGCCTTCAGTGACTTTCTGGAGGAGCGTCTGGCAACCCCGGTCGCCCAGGCGCGCACCGGATCAGGCCTGAAGATCGACGGATCGGTCGCGGTGCAGGGCATCAGCATCGATCTGGCGGAGACCATGCAGCGGGCCGGTCCCTTCGGCGCGGGCAACCCCGAACCGCGCATCGCCGTCACCGATGCGAAGCTGGTGAAGGCCGACGTGGTGGGGGAGAACCATGTGCGCGTCATTCTCTCCGGCCGGACCGGCGGACGTGCCACGGGGATCGCCTTCCGCGCCACCGACGGCCCGCTCGGCGCCGCCCTGCTGGGCAATGCCCGCAAGGGGGGCAGCATACATCTGGCCGGACACCTGCGCGTCGATCACTGGCAGGGCGCGGCGCGGGCACAGTTCATCATCGAGGATGCGGCGAGCATCGACTGACCGTCACCGGTCGTGTCGGACTACCCCTCCACCGGCTGACCGAAGACAATGATCAGTGCCCCGAGCACAGCCAGCGCGCCAAATCCGAGACAGCGCCAGATGTCCCTTCTGCGCCAGGCCGTCAGTGCCGCGATCAGCGCCTGCAGCGCGTAGTAGATGGCGAAGGCGCGCGACGCATAGCTGATGATCTCGAAGATGTCGGCAGCCCAGGTCAGCAGGAGTCCGACAACCCCCAGAACGAGATAGGCCATCCGCGGGCTGACGCGGTTGTCGGAGAGTTCCGCGACAAGCCCCCCTGACCCGCTGGTATCCGCAACCGCCGCGCTGAACTGGGCAGCCAGCGCCGCCGCGACCAGCAGAACGGGGAGGATCGGGGCCACGACCACCATCATGCCGACGATGGCCGTCTCGCTGAGTTTCAGTTCCCCGCGCTCGAACACATAGGCCAGCAGCAGGACATAGGTCATGTAGATGGCGGTCGAGACCCATTGCGCCCATTTCATCGACCGCAGACGGACCGCGCGGTCGTAGGTGGCACCGAGATAGCGGGAGGTCTCGAACCCCTGAACCGTCACGATCAGCCCGAAGGCCAGCGTGATCGCAGGCCACCCTGACAGTTCCGCGGCGTTGAAGATCAGGCTGCCGGTGGACAGCCGGTCACCGAAGTAGACAGCCAGTCCCAGCAGCAGCCCGGCAATGATCGCCAGCTTTGCACCGACCGAGACATATTCCATGCGTTCCAGCGATCTGAAGCCGCGCGTCCAGCCCACGAACAGGATGACCGCAAAGACCGCCGTGGTCAGCAGCCGCGCATTCAGCGGGTCATTCGCCGCCGTCAGGCTGACACCGAACGCGCCGAACAGGTTCAGGTAGTAGGCGACCGAGACGATATAGGCGAAGCCGAGGGACCATGAGGCAAGCGTGTCCAGTTGCCTGACCAGCCTCTGGCTCTCGCGATGCACGGCGTCGATCGTCACCATGTTGTATCGAATGGCGGCACCGTAGAGGTAGGCACCGATGCACAGCGCCGCCATCACGAGGGGGGCATACCTGCCGTACTGCGCGTCCAGGATCGGTCCCAGCACCAGGAACCCGCTGCCGATGATCGACGCCAGGGGTGTGGTCATGGCCCGCCAGGTCACCGATCTGCGAACCCGCGGCAACCACAGCAGCAATCCTGTGGCGACGACGGTCAGAAGTATGGCGGAACTGAGCAACATGAACCGGGGAATAGCCGATCAGACGGTCCGCCGGACAGATGGCCAAGCGTCACGCCACCCAGCCGCTGACGCCGTCGAACAGCAGTTTCAGCCCGACGATGAATACGAAGGCATAGCAGAGGGCGTAGAACGGTTTCTCCGGCACCTTGTCGTGCAGCCATATCCCGGCGCGCATGGCCACCGGGCAGACCGGAGCCAGAACCAGCGCGGTCAGCAGGTTGGTCTGGTTCAGCAGGCCCAGCCAGGCATAGGGCACCAGCTTGGCGTAGTTGACTGCCATGAAGAAGATCACCGTAGTGCCGACGAAGACCCGCTTGTCCAGCCGCAACGGCAGCAGATAGACCTGCAGCGGGGGGCCGCCCGCATGTCCGACAAAGCTGGTGAAACCCGAGACAGCCGCCCAGAAGATACCGCTGACCCGGTTCTCCGGCTTCGCCGCGACGACCGTGCCCCTGCCCCGCCATTGCCTGCGCCAGTGATCCAGCGAGAACAGCACCGCGATGGCCCCGACCATGACGCGGATCATGTGTTCATCCACCAGCCCCGCCGTCAGCGTGGCAATACCGATGCCCAGCACGGCCCCCGGCGCCAGGTAGAGCATCATCGAACGGCTCCAGGACCGGCGATAGCTCCAGACCCCGACCAGGTCCATCAGGCAGAGCAGCGGCAGCATGATGCCGATGGCGGTCAGCGGCGGAACCACCAGGGAGATCGCCGGGGCCGCGACGATGCCGATCCCCGACCCGAAACCGCCCTTGGAGATGCCGACAAGCATCAGGGCGGGGATCGCGACCGCATAGAAGACGGGATCGGTGATCATGGCGCGAGGGATCCGCGCTGACTGTTCGGGAACCGGATCAGTTGCTGCCAGGCCCCAGCGGTTCACCGGAATCGCGCTTGCGCACGGCCTCCTTGAAGCCGACCTGCTCGCTCAGTTCCTTGAACCAGAGCCCCTCCGGGCTGTGGCGGGTGATGCCGTCGAACAGGGTCGCGATCATCTGGGTGTTCTGCATGCCCTGTGCGTCGATGGCCTGATTGATCATCAGCTTCTGCATCATCAGCTGGTTCTTCGGCACGCCGGACATGCGCGCCGCCAGTGCCGTCACGCGCGCGTCCAACTGGTCTGCCGGAACCGACTCCAGCGCCAGACCGATACGCACGGCCTCCGGCCCGTCGATCAGGTCGCCGGTGAAGAGCATCCGCTTGGCCTGCTGCGCGCCGAGACGATGCACCCACATGCCGGTGGACGGACAGCCCCATACCCGTGTCGGCGGATAGCCGATCTTCGCGTCGTCGGCCATGACGATCAGGTCACAGCAGAGCGCGATGTCGCTGCCCCCCGCGACAGCAAAGCCGTGCACCTTGGCAATCGTCGGCTTGTAGCAGCGCCAGAGCGTGGAGAAGGCATCCGTGTTCGCCTTCATCAGGCGATAGTCGATCATCGGATCCCAGGGCATGGACTGGGTATAAACGTTCTCCTGATCGCCCTCCGCATATTGCTTCAGGTCATAGCCGGCGCAGAAGGCGCTGCCTGCACCCTGCAGGATGATCGCATGCACATCGTCGTCATCGTCGGCACGGCGCACTGCCTCTGCCAGTTCCCGCGGCAGGTCGTCGTTGATCGCGTTCATCCGCTCGGGGCGGTTGAGGGTGATCGTCGCCACCCTTTCGCTGACTGCGTAGAGGATCGTGTTCCAGCTCATGCCCGTGTCTCCCCTGCCGGTCAGCCCTGCGCGGCACCGAACCGCCGGGCCCGCCATTTCGCCGGTGCCGGCATCGCCAGAATGCAGAGCGCACCGACACCACACAACCCGGCACCGATGAGGATCGGCAGGTCATAGGTCTGTGCCGCGTCGTACATGTAGCCCGCGATCGGGTTGCCGATCAGCGCACCGATCGCGACGGAGGAATAGACGAACCCAAGGATGCCACCCGCATGACCGACACCGTAATAGTCTGCCACCAGGGCCGGCGCGAGCGCGACGAAGCCGCCGTAGAGCGTGCCGAAGACCACCCCGAAGAAGAGCAGCATCCAGAGCGAGACGGACAGGTACCAGAAGACGAAGATCGCGGCGAGACCGATGAAGAGCCCCAGTACCACCGGCTTGCGCCCGAAACGTTCGGCAATCGGACCCAGGATCATCCGCCCCAGGATGGAGCCGATACCGACCGAGCTGACGACCCAGATTCCCTGCTGTGCCGTCAGTCCCAGGTCCTGTGCGAAGGGTTTCAGGTGAACGAACGGCATGAAAAGACCGATGGAGACCAGCAGGGAGCCAGAATAGACCAGCCAGATCGGCAGGGTCCTGCGGGCGGCCTGGACATCCATTGATTCGGCGGCATCGGCAGCAGCCGGCGGGGTGGCGGCTCCATCGGGAAACTGGCCGCGCCGGGCCGGCGAATTCTCCAGCAGCAGGCCGCTGATCACCCCAAGCACCAGCACCACGCCCGCGAGCACCAGATAGGTCTGCCGCCAGTCGAGCAGCGTGATGAGTTCATGCGCCGCCATCGGGGCGACGAATGTGCCGACACCGATGCCGGTGATGGCCAGGCCGGAGGCTGTGGCGCGGCGGCGCGCGAACCAGCGCTGCACCGCACCGACAGCGGGCACATACATGCAGCCGACGCCGACACCGACCCCCAGCCCGTAGCCCCAGTAGACCTGTTCGATCCGGGTGGCCGTGGCCGCGAAATAGAGGCCCAGCGCCGCGACGATCGCGCCAAAGACCACCACCTGCTTCGGCCCCAGCCGGTCACCCGCGGGACCGGAGAAGGCCCCGAGGAAGAAATAGAGGAACCCGGCGATGCCGAAGACGAAGGATGTATCGCCGCGCGTCGCCCCGAACTCGTTCTGCAACGGGGTGAAGAAGGCGGGAAAGCTGTAGGCCGCGCCGAAGCTGACGAACAGGATGGTGAAGGCGGCCCAGACGATCACCCAGCCGTAGAACATGCCGCCCCCGGCACTTTCGCCTGTCTCTGCCTCTGCCAATTCTCGTCCCTCCCCGGATCGGCCGACAGTTTGTGTGGACGGCAGGCGGAGCGCAACTATCATCGGGGTCACGCTGGTATGACCGTGGGGAGGGGACCGCATGTCCGATTGGCCGGATCAGATCTTCGAGGCGCTGCAGGGTGCCGACGTGCGCCAGATCGCCTATGTTCCGGACGCCGGACACAAGCGGCTTATCGAGCGTGCGCGTGCGGACAGCACCATTCATGCCGTCTCCCTGACGACGGAGGCGGAGGGACCGGCGGTCCTGGCCGGAGCCTGGCTGGGTGGCCAGCGCGGCGCGCTGCTGATGCAGTCGAGCGGCGTCGGCAATTGCCCGAACATGCTGGCGACCACCCAGACCTGCCGCTTCCCGCTGCTGATGCTGGTGACGATGCGGGGCGAGTTCGGGGAATTCAATCCCTGGCAGCTTTCCATGGGGCAGGCCGCCGGACCGATGCTGGAGATGATGGGAACCCGCACCTTCCGGCTGGACGATGCCGCAGACGCGGGGCCGATGACCGCCGCCGCCGCCGCCATGGCGTTCGAGGGGCAGATGGCGGTCGCCGTGCTGATCGCGCAGCGGCTGATCGGCACCAAGAACTTCGGGAAATAGCCCCCGTTCAGTTCGCCTGCATGTCGCGCCAGCGTCCCGGGGTCAGGCCATAGGTCGCCCGGAAGTGCCGCGTCATGTGGCTCTGGTCGGCAAACCCGGCCGCGACGGCGACATCGGCGAGGGAGACGCCCTGCCGCAGCATGAGGCGTGCACGGTCAAGCCGCCGCAGCAGGATGAAGCGACTGGGCGTCACCCCGTATGCGCGCCGGAAGTCGCGGCTGAGGGTGAACCGGTCCACGCCGTGACGGCGCTCGAGATCGCGAATCATCACCGGCGCATCCGCCACCGACATCAGGTCCTCACGCACGCGCCGGATCAGCGGATCGATCCGTTTCCGTCGCCGTGCCTTTCCGGGTGAACCGTGCTGGTCCGAAACGCGCTCGAACAGGTCCGCCATCTGACAGACGGCATCATTGACCGCCAGTTCATCAGGCGCCCCCCCGGACCAGGCATCAAAGACCGAGAGGACGAGTTCGGAAACTGCCTGCGCGTCGTGGACCGGTTCCGGACTGAACGGAAGGGCGGACTGGTCCAGCGCCGCCAGCACATGATCCGGTGACAGGTAGACCGCGCGAAAACCGAATCCCGCCTCGGTTCCGGGACGTCCGTCATGTCTTTCGTCCGGATGCAGCAGAAAGACCTCCCCCGGCAGAGACAGCCTTTCGGCACCGCGATAGGTAAAGCGCTGCACACCCTTGCCCGTGACACCGACCACATAGCCATCATGGCGGTGCGGCGTGAACTGGTGCTCGGGAAAGTCCGCTGCCGCCCATTCGAGGCCAGGCGCGACCTCGCCCCCCGACCAGCGGTTCCCGGCCCGAATGTCCACATCCGGTTCGCTGCACATACGTTCTATCCCCACGCCTCACACACCAGTCAGACTGCGCCCCAGTCTGACGGAGGCGACGATGAACGAAAACCTGTTGGTGCTCTATCTGGCCGCGATCCCGCTGATGGGCAGTCCGGGACCGGCAACCCTGACCGTGGCCGCGACAGCGGCCGCCTTTGGCTCCCGTCCTGCCCTGCCCTACCTCTGCGGGATCATCCTCGGCACTGTCGGGGTGCTGTTGCTGGTCGCGACCGGCGTCACCGGTGCAATCCTGGCCGTGCCGGCACTTGGCTCCGTCATCGCCATCGTCGCGGCGTGCTACATCCTCTATCTCGCCTGGCGCATCGCGACCGCGCCCCCGCTCGGGCAAGGCATGGACGCGGGCAAGCGTCCCTCCCTGACCGCGGGCTTCCTGCTGGCCATTGCCAACCCGAAGGCCTTTGCCGCCATTGGTGCGGTCTTCTCCGGCCATCAGCTGATCGGCGGAGACGTGCTGACCGACAGCCTGGTCAAGATCCTGGCGCTGGCACCGCTGATCGTCCTCATCAACAGCGCCTGGCTCGCATTCGGTTCGCTGATCGCGTCGGCACTGCGGGACCCGCGCCTGTCACGCATGGCCAACATCTGCTTTGCAATCCTGCTCGTCATCTCCGTCGGTTTTGCCTTAGTCTGACGCCATACGGGGATGAGACTGACTGGGGATGACGCCATGACCGACCGCGCGAACAGCTTCGAGATCCGCCGCCGCGAGGTCGCGCAGCGGCTGCTGGACGACAATCCCGACGCCCTTGTCATTGCCGGACTGGGTGCCACGGTCTGGGATCTGACGGCTGCGGGCGACAGGCACAGCACCTTTCCGCTCTGGGGTGCCATGGGCGGTGCGGCGGCGATGGGCCTGGGGCTCGCCCTGGCGCAACCCGAGAAACGCGTGATCGTGGTGACCGGCGATGGCGAACAGCTGATGGGTCTCGGCGCGCTCGCCACGGTGGCGGTGCAGCGCCCTGCCAATCTGGCCATCGTCGTCTTCGACAACGAAAGCTATGGCGAGACCGGCATGCAGGCGACGCACACGGCCGCCGGTGTCGATCTGGCCGGGGTCGCCCGCGCGGCAGGCTTCCCCACCATCGTCAGCGCCAATACCAACGCGGAACTGGATGATGCGCTGCAGACCGTGTCCAGCGGCAAGGGACCTGTATTCGCGTGGCTGAAGGTGCGGGCAGAGGCGTCCCCCTTCGCCCTGCCGCCAAAGGATGGCGCATGGCTGAAGGACCGGTTCCGCCGTCACCTGCTGGGACCGGCTGCCGTCGGGGAGGGCTGAACCCGCGGTTCAGTGCCAGTCAGGACCGGTTTGGTCCCCTGGTGGCAGCTTCGGGTGAAACACCAGCCCGCCAAAGACCATGTCGATGGTCTCGCCATCCGTCGACAGGGGAAGATTCAGCGCCTCGTAGGTATAGAACTTCCTGTCCGGGTAGAAGCTTTCGCCATGCGTCCTGAGCGGTTGCCCGTTCTGGAACATCCAGCGAAAACTGCGATAGATGGCTTCAAGCAGCTCTGGCTCATAGATCTCGTCATAGAACTTGCCGGTTGAATTGCGCCGCATGACGTCGGTGATGCGGGTGCCGAGCAATCGGTACCGCAGCCGCAGCGGGTCGTGAAACACATCAATGAGGATGACGTTGGCCAGGTGAGGCACGATTTCCGCCGGATCGATATCCCGTCGGGACGGAAACTTCCGCCCCCTCTTCTTGCTTTCCCAATATCCGTGCAGTTCCTGCAGCGACTGATCGCGGCACACCATCCCCGGGTCCAGATTGACCCAGAGGTCCTGTGACGGTGATTCCTGATCATGAGCCGGTTCGGTTGAAACCATCTTCCGGGAGGCACCTTCCGTTTGCATCGGGAACAGCAAATCCACTCAGCGATACCATAATACTCCATCAACGCGCATGTGCCAGTGCCGGTGCAGAAGGGCGCGGAGCGGGCAATCATTTCAGAAACAGAATGGGGCGCCGTCTCCGGCGCCCCATGAATTCAATTCAGCTCGTTCCGAAAGCTTCTCACATCGTCTCCGCTTTCAGGAAGGCGATGATATTGTCCAGATCCTTCTGCTTCTTCAGACCGGGGAAGGCCATCTTGTTCTTCGGGATGTAACCGCGCGGATCGGCCAGATAGGCCGCGATGGTCTCCTCGTTCCAGACAATGCCGGAATCCTTCATGGCGTTGGAGAAGCGGAAGCCATCCAGCGTACCGGCAGTGCGCCCGAACACGCCATGCAGCGATGGCCCGACCTTCTTCTTGCCTTCCTCCAGCGAATGGCAGATCGCGCACTTCTTGTAGACCTTCTTGCCGGCCTCGGCATCGCCAGCGGCCTGTGCGGCGCCGGTGCCAAGCGCAAGCGCCATGGTGGCTGCAACTACAAACTTCTTCATGACAACCTCTTTGGTACGTTTATTGGAACCTGCCCCTCAGATAGTTGGCCCCGGACCGAATTCCCAATGGCCAAACGACGCACCGCACATGCTGCATGAACCCGGCCAAGGGGCCTTGCATGTTGACGCCGGGGCACCCCGCAACACCCTGAAAAATCCGACAAAGGCGTTGACGGTTGTTCCGGCAGACGCCCACTATGCCCGCGAAATGGCGTGCCAAGCGCCTGAAACATGTCTGGGAACCATAGCGGGAGACAATTCATGAATATCCGCAATACCTTGCTGGCCGGGGCGGCAGTCCTTGCACTTGCTGCCGGGGCGGCGCAAGCCAAGGAAATGACGTTCGCCTTCCAGGGGGACGCCAATTCCATGGACCCCTACAACCTGAATGAGACCTTCACGCTCGGCTTCATGGCGAACATCTATGAAGGCCTGATCCGGCGCGGTCCCAATCTGGAAATCGAACCGGCCCTGGCGGAAAGCTGGGAGATCATCGAGCCGACGCGCTGGCGTTTCCATCTGCGCAAGGGTGTGAAGTTCCATGGCGGCGAGGATTTCACGGCTGATGACGTGCTGTTTTCCGCGGACCGTGTCCGGGGCGAAGGTTCCGACCTGAAGACCCGCCTGGCCGGCGTCACCGATATCATCAAGGTCGATGACCACACGGTTGATTTCGTGACCGAGGCCGCGAACCCGATCCTGCACTTCGAATGGGCCACCTGGGCCATAATGTCGAAGACCTGGGCGGAAAAGAACGGTGCGGTTTCCGCACAGTCCGCGACCGGTGACCAGGAAAACTTCGCCACCCGCAACGCCAACGGCACCGGCCCGTTCATGCTGCAGAGTCGCGAGGCCGACGTGCAGACCGTGGCCGTCGTCAATCCGAACTGGTGGGACAACGCCAACAAGGAACACAATCTGACCAAGGTCACGCTGAAGCCCATCAGCTCCGACGCGACCCGTGTGGCGGCGCTGCTGTCCGGTCAGGTTGACATGGCCTATCCGATCCCGGTGCAGGACATGAACCGCGTCGACAGCAATTCCGGCACCTCCATGCTGGTGGGCCCGGAACTGCGGACCATCTTCCTCGGCATGGACCAGCATCGCGACGAGCTGCTGTACTCCAATATCAAGGGCAAGAACCCGTTCAAGGACATCAAGGTCCGTGAAGCCATGTATCGCGCCATCGACGTGGAAGCGATCAAGAAGAAGGTGATGCGTGGCCTGTCGGAGCCGAGCGCCCTGATGGTCGCCCCCGGCATCAACGGGTCCGATCCGGCCTTCACGCGGCTGGAACTGGATGTGGATCTGGCCAAGAAGCTGCTGGCTGACGCCGGTTATCCGGACGGTTTCGAAGTCGGCATGGACTGCCCGAACGATCGCTACGTGAATGACGAGGCGATCTGCCAGGCCGTGGTCTCCATGCTGGCCAAGATCGGCGTGAAGGTGAACCTGCTGGCCCAGCCGAAGGCGCTGTACTTCAAGAAGGTCCTGGCCCCCAGCCTGGATACCTCCTTCTACCTGCTGGGCTGGACCCCGGGCTCCTTCGACAGCTGGAACCCGCTGTTCAACCTGCATGGCTGCTACGACGCCGAGACCGGCAATGGCAAGTTCAACCTGGGTCGCTACTGCAACCCTGAAGTGGACGAGCTGACCGCCAAGGTGCTGTCGGAAACCGATGCGGTGAAGCGTAATGCCATGATCCGCGACGCGTGGGTGCACACCACCCGTGACATCGCCTACATCCCGCTGCACCAGCAGGCCCTGGCCTGGGGCGCACGGGACGGTGTGAACGTGAAGCAGCGTGCGGACAACCAGTTCGCATGGCGCCACGTGACCATCGACTGACCGATCAGGAACCGGATGGACTCCGCCGCGATACCCGGCATGGCGGCGGAGTCTCCGTTTCCGTTCGTTCGAAAGACGGCCTGACCGGTGGGAATCCGGTTCAGGCAAGGGTCGGCAACCGCCGCCCCCCTCTCATTTTCCGGGGAAGCTGAATGATCGCCTTCGTCATTCGCCGCCTCTTCCAGGCCCTGCTGGTCATGCTCGTGGTGGCGCTGATCGGGTTCACCATGTTCCGCTATGTCGGCGACCCGGTGGCCCAGATGGTCGGCCAGGACACCTCGCTGGAGGATCGCGCCAAGCTGCGCCAGGACCTGGGCCTGAACGATCCGGTGCCGCTGCAGTTCGCCCGTTTCATCGGCAATACGGTGCAGGGCAAGTTCGGCATTTCCTATCGTATCGGACGCCCGGTGGATGAACTGCTGGCCGACCGGCTGCCCGCGACACTGGAGCTTTCCCTGCTCGCCGCCCTTTTCGCCATCGTGGTCGGCGTGCCGCTGGGGGTCTATACCGGGCTCTATCCACGACGATGGCTATCGCATGTATTCCTGACGGTTTCGCTGATCGGCATATCACTGCCAACCTTTGTCATCGGTATCCTGCTGATCCTGCTCTTCGGCGTGACACTTGGCTGGCTGCCCACGTTCGGGCGCGGCGAGACCGTTGACATCGGCCTCTGGGATACCGGTCTGCTGACGGTCAGTGGCTGGCAGAGCATCATCATGCCGGCCTTCACGCTCGGCATGTTCCAGCTGGCCCTGATCATGCGCCTCGTCCGTTCCGAGATGCTGGAGGTGCTGCGGACGGACTTCGTGAAGTTCGCCCGCGCCCGCGGCCTGTCGAACCGCGCGGTGCACTTCGGCCACGCCCTGAAGAACACGCTGGTCCCGGTCATCACCATCACCGGCCTTCAGGTCGGTTCCCTGATCGCCTTTGCCATCATCACGGAGACGGTGTTCCAGTGGCCCGGCATGGGGCTGCTGTTCCTGCAGGCGATCCAGTTCGTCGATATTCCGGTGATGTCCACCTACCTGATCCTGGTGGCGTTCATCTTCGTGGTGATCAATCTGATCGTGGATCTGCTCTACTACGTCGTCGATCCCAGACTGCGGGTCGAACGCAGCGGCGGGGGTCACTGACATGGGTCCCGTCGCACGCATCCAGGACAACTTCGCGCGCTTCCTCGACAGCGACATCTGGTACAGCTTCCGCACCAGCCCGGTGACGGTAGTTGCCACCGTGCTGGCCATCGTGATGATCGTTGCCGCGGTCATCGCCCCGCTGATCACGCCGCAGGATCCCTTCGATCCGGCCTCCCTCGACCTGCTCGACGCCTTCACGGCACCGGTCTGGACGGAAGACGGGCAATGGCGCTTCCCGCTGGGCACCGATGATCAGGGGCGCGATCTCTATTCGGCGATCCTCTACGGCTCCCGCATCTCCATCGGGGTCGGCTTCGCCTCCGTCATCCTGTCGATCATCATCGGCGTCACGCTGGGACTGATCGCGGGCTATGTCGGCGGCACCACCGATGCCGTGATCATGCGTATCGCCGATGTGCAGATCAGCTTCCCCGCCCTGCTGGTGGCGCTGCTGCTGAACGGCGTACTGCGCTCCGTCCTGCCGGGCAGCAGCCACGAGACGCTGGCGCTGGTGGTCATCATCTTCTCCATCGGCATGTCCATCTGGCCCCAGTTCGCCCGAACCGTCCGGGGGTCGACGATGGTGGAGAAGAGCAAGGAGTACGTGCAGGCGGCCCGGGTCATCGGCCTGTCCAGCCGCGCCATCATGTTCCGCCACGTGCTGCCCAACGTCATGGGGCCGGTACTGGTCATCGGTACCATCAACCTGGCGATTGCCGTGCTGCTGGAGGCCACCCTGTCGTTCCTCGGTGTCGGGGTGCCGCCGACCGAGCCATCGCTCGGCACCCTGATCCGGATCGGGCAGGATTTCCTGTTCTCCGGCGAGTGGTGGATCGTGATCTTCCCCGGTGTCTTCCTGGCGCTGCTGGTCCTGTCGGTCAATCTGCTGGGCGACTGGCTGCGCGACGCCCTGAACCCGAAGCTGAGGTAGCACCATGGCCAATCCTCTGCTGGAAGTCCGAAACCTGCGCGTCGAGTTCCCGACGCGAAAGGGAACGCTGGTCGCGGTGGACGACATCTCGCTCAGTATCGCGCCGGGCGAAGTGCTGGGTGTGGTCGGCGAATCCGGTGCCGGCAAGTCCATGACCGGCGCCGCCATCATCGGCCTGATCGAACCGCCGGGCCGGGTCGCGGATGGCGAGATCCTGCTGGACGGTCGCCGCATCGACAACCTGTCCTATGACGAGATGCGCAAGATCCGGGGCAAGGAGATCGGGGCGATCTTCCAGGATCCGCTGACCAGCCTGAACCCGCTCTACCGGGTGTCGGAGCAACTGATCGAGACCATCACCACGCACATGGACCTGACCGAGAAGCAGGCCCGGGCGCGGGCGCTGGACCTGCTGAAGGAAGTCGGCATTCCCGCGGCGGAGGAACGGCTGGACCACTACCCGCACCAGTTCTCCGGCGGCATGCGCCAGCGCGTCGTCATCGCCCTGGCGCTGTGTGCGGAGCCACGGCTGATCATCGCCGACGAGCCGACGACGGCGCTCGATGTCTCCATTCAGGCCCAGATCATCACCCTGCTGAAACGGCTCTGCCGCGAACACCAGACCGCCATCATGCTGGTAACGCACGACATGGGCGTCATCGCCGAAACGGCGGACCGCGTGGCCGTGATGTATGCGGGACGCATCGCGGAGGTCGGCCCCGTGCAGGACGTCATCAAGCGGGCCCGGCATCCCTATACGGAGGGGCTGATGGGCGCGATCCCGACCATCGGCGGGCGCGATGACCTGCTGACCCAGATCGACGGCTCCATGCCACGTCTGACCGCGATTCCCAATGGCTGCGCCTTTCACCCCCGGTGTCCGAAGGTGCATTTCAAGTGCCACACCGTGCGTCCCGACCTGATCGGCGACGGCAGCCATTCCGCGTCCTGCTGGCTGATGGAGAAACAAGCGGCGCAGGGGGACAGCCAATGACCGATACCCTGCTGAAGGTCGACAATCTGGTCCGCCATTTCGATGTTTCACCGCCCTGGCTGAACCGCGTGATCGAGCGTCGGCCAAGGTCCGTGGTCAAGGCCGTCGATGGTGTCGGCTTCGAGATCGGGCGGGGTGAGACATTCAGCCTGGTGGGCGAGTCCGGTTGCGGCAAGTCCACGGTCGCCCGGCTGGTGGTCGGCCTCTACAACCCCACCGCCGGGAGCCTCGAATTCGACGGCATGGACATCTCCTCCGGTGCCGCGCGATCCCGCAATCGCACGGCCCAGCGCCGGATGCAGATGATCTTCCAGGATCCCTACGCCAGCCTCAATCCGCGCTGGCGGGTGATGGACATCGTCGCGGAGCCGATCCGGTTCAACCGGCTGGTGAAGGGTGACGCCGCGATCCGTGAACGGGTCGGCGAACTGCTGGAACAGGTCGGCCTGTCCGCGGCGGATGGCGAAAAGTACCCGCACGAGTTCTCAGGCGGGCAGCGCCAGCGCATCTCCATCGCCCGCGCGCTTGCGGGATCACCGGAATTCCTTGTCTGCGACGAGCCGACCTCGGCGCTGGACGTCTCGGTGCAGGCCCAGATCCTGAACCTGATGAAGAAGCTGCAGCGGGAACTGGGGCTGACCTACCTGTTCATCAGCCATGACCTGGCCGTGGTCTATCACGTCTCGACCAAGGTCGGTGTGATGTACCTGGGACGGCTGGTGGAATGGGGCGAGACGGAGGTGATCTTCTCCGCGCCACGCCATCCCTACACGCGGATGCTGCTGGACGCGATCCCGGATCTCGACATGTCGGGCCGCGCCCGTACGCCCGTCGCCGGGGAAGTGCCGAGCCCGATCGACCCGCCGTCGGGCTGCGCCTTCCATCCGCGCTGCCCGCTGGCAACCGACCGCTGCAAGCGCGAGGCCCCGAAACCGGTCAGTGTCGGCGCCGCCATGGTCGCCTGTCACGCGGTGGAGGAAGACCGCCTGCCGGAATGGCACGGCTGAGCGCACTGTCATCTGGCTGCGTGTGAAAGTGTAGGGAACACCGGCGTCACCACCCACACGGACGTTGCCGCCGGACCTGATCCGGCGGCCCGGTGTGCCGCACCGACCTCGGAGACTGGGCTCGCGGATCAAGTCCGCGAGCAGCGTGATGGGTGGGGCAGTCTCGCCGAACTCTCCCACCCCACCGACGTCGTACCCGGGCTTGACCCGGGTACCCAGGGTGCCGCACCGGCGTGGGAGACTGGACTCGCGGATCAAGTCCGCGAGCGGCGTGGAGGGAGGGGATCGGTCTCGCCGAACTCTCCCACCCCACCGACGTCGTGCCCGGGCTTGACCCGGGTACCCAGCGCGCCGCACTGGCGTGGGATAGGATCGCAGGGGCCGCTGATCAGGGCTCCCGGCTGAGGCCCATTTCGTCCAGGGTCTCGCAGTAGCGGTCCCAGATCTGCTCGTACTGGTCGCCATATTCATACAGGAAACCCCAGGAGTAGATCCCGGTGTCGTGCCCGTCGTCGAAGCGGATGCGGACAGCGTAGTTTCCGACAGATTCCAGGCTCTCGAAGCCGACATGCAGCTTTCCCGGCACCCACTGGCGCTGTGTCGGGCTGTGGCCGCGCACTTCAGCGGACGGGCTTTCGACCCGCAGGAACTCGGCGGGAAACACGAAGCTGCGACCGTCCTCGAAATCGATCTCCAGCACCTTCTCCGCCTTCTTCAGACGGATTTCGGTCGGCTGTGGCCGCCCGGCCTGATCATACATCTCCATGGATGTCATCAGGCGGCGCCCTCGGCGTCGTCCAGCTTGCGGGCTTCATCCACCAGCATGATCGGGATGCCGTCGCGCACGGGGAATGCCAGACCGGCACGGCGGCTGATCAGTTCCTGTGCCTTCGCGTCATAGTCCAGCGGCCCCTTGGTCAGCGGGCAGACCAGGATCTCCAGCAGCTTCGGGTCCAGCGTGTTCTGTGTCATCTCTTGCCCCATGCCCTGCCCCTGAGGGGCGGTTCCCATCCGGCCAGGCCGGTCGTTTCACTGCACCGGCGAGTCACCATCGCCGGCCATCAGCGACATCTCGATCAGCGTCGTCAGTATATCCGCGCGTTCCGGCACATTCGCAGCCTCCAGCAAGGCCTGCTTCTCGCTGGGGTCGAGCGGCAGCATCATCGAGAGCGAATTGATCAGCGCAACATCGCTCGCCCGTTCCGCAGCTTCCCAGTCCGCCTTCAGCCCCTGCCGGTCGAGGAACATCCGCAGGCTGCCCACCAGACGCTGGCGGTCAACGCTGCGCCCCGCGGTCTCTTCCTCGCCAAAGTCCTCCGGATAATCGGAATAGTCGGCCAGCACCTGTCGGTAGGCCGTGTCGCTTGCCACTTCCTGTGCCACCCTGAACCGGCAGACGCCCGTGAGCGCGATCTGGTAGCGCCCGTCGCCCGTCTCCGCGAATTCGGTGATGCGGCCCAGACAGCCGATGCCATAGATCGGCGGCGTGTAGGTTTCCTCGTCCGTCTCGCGCGGCTGGATCATGCCGATCAACCGGCCACCGGCCATCGCATCGCGGGTCATGGCGAGATAGCGCGGTTCGAAGATGTTCAGCGGCAGCCGCCCGCCAGGCAGCAGGATGGCGCCCCGCAGCGGAAAGATCGCGATTCGCTCCGGCAGGCTCTCCGGCCCGGTCGGGCGATCCGGATTGGCCATGCGTGCGACCTCCCCGGCCTCAGCTGAACATCAGGGTCGAGAGGCGCCGACGGGACTTGAGCGTCAGCGGATCCTTGTTGCCCCAGGCTTCGAAGAGCTGCACCAGCTTCTTGCGAACCGCCTGTTCCTCCCAGTCGCGGTCACGACGGAAGCATTCCAGCAGTTCCGCCACCGCTTCCTCGCGCTGGTCGGCGGCGAGCAGGGCATTGGCATGGTCGAACCGCAGCTGCATGTCGTCGGGCGCGGCCTCCAGCGCGGCGGCGAGGCGGCTGACTTCCTGCATCGCGGCCGGATCGCTCGTCTGCTGCGCCAGTTCCAGCGCGGATTTCGCTCCGGCGATCTCGCCATGGGTGGAAATCGCCACCGGCACCTGGTCGAGGATCTGCTGGGCACCGTCGAAGTCACCCATCAGCACATAGGCCCGGATCAGCCCGGCAAAGGCCTGCGGGCTTTCGGGATTGGCCTGGATCATCTGCGCGAAGGCACCGGCTGCGGTCTCGCCGTCGCCTGCTTCCAGCGCCGCCGTACCGGCCTCCAGGAACTGTTCCTCCGGGCTGGGGCCGATACCACCGGCCACCTTGTCGATGAATTCCCGCACCTGGCTTTCGGGCAGCGCGCCCATGAAGCCATCGACCGGCTGTCCGCCCTTGAAGGCAAAGACGGCCGGGATCGACTGGATGCGCATCTGCTGCGCGATTTCCTGGTTCTCGTCGATGTTGATCTTGACCAGGCGGACCTTGCCGCCCGCTTCCGTCACGACCTTCTCCAGAACCGGGGTCAACTGCTTGCAGGGGCCGCACCATGGCGCCCAGAAGTCCACCAGCACGGGGACTTCCTGCGATGCCTGGATCACATCCTCCATGAAGGTCGCGATGGAACTGTCCTTGATCAGGTCCGCTGCGGCGGCCTGCCCCGGTGCCTGTCCCTGCGGCTGTCCGATGATGGTTTCCATGTCTGTCCTACCTCTGCACGTCAATCCCGGCCCCGGTCGGCGGAGCTGGCCAAGATGTAGGGGGTTCGGCGGTGAAGGGCAATGCGCGGGTTGGGCCAATCAGTCCTGGCGCTCGTCGATCTGGCTCAGAACCGGCTCATGACCGCAGTCGCGGCAGAACGTCAGCAGGTCGGCGGGCGCGATCCGCGTCGTCGCCGTATTGACCAGCGGGTGGGCGTTGACCGGATCGTGCTGCATCAGGTCCGCGTCCAGAATCAGCTTCACCCGCCCCTCGGGGTCATTGATGACCGCAAGGGGCGTGACGGAACCGGGTTCCACGCCCAGAACCTCCATCAGCAGGTCCGGCTTGCCGAAGCTGAAACGGGGCGCCCCCAGCCGTTTCGACAGGGCATTCATGTCCACGCCGCGATCCTCCAGGCAGACAACCAGCCACAGGCCGCCCTTCTTGTCCTTCAGGAACAGGTTCTTGATGTGGCCGCCGGACATCTGGCCACGATGGGCCTTGGCTTCCTCGACCGTGAACACGGCCTCATGCTCGATGGTTTCCGTCGTGATCCCCAGGGCATCCAGGCGGGCCTGCAGGTCTGCGCGCGTTGCGGGCATCAGGTCTCTCCTTCCATGGCGGACTCAGGTGCCCCTGAAGACCGGCTTGCGCTTCGCGGCAATGGCGGCACGTCCTTCAAGGAAATCGTCGGAGGTAAAGCACTCACGCACCCCCTCCATCGCCCGGGCATAGTCCAGGTTGCCCCGCGCGCTGGCGTTCAGGACGTATTTCATCCCCTTGACGGCCAGGGGGGCCATCGCCGCCAGTTCCGCCACGTAACTGGTGACGAAGTCCGCGTGCTGATCCGGATCAATGGCATGATCCAGAAAGCCGCAGGCCTTCATTTCGGTCGCGTCGAAGGTCTCACCGGCCAGGTACAGCCGCTTGGCCGCCGACATGCCGATCCGCTCCTGCGCCCGGCGCAGCCCGTTGATCGGATAGTGGATGCCGAAGCGCGCCGGCGGGATGAAGGTCCGTGCCGTCGTCTTGCCGATTCGAAAGTCGCAGGCCAGCGCCAGATCGGTTCCACCGCCGTAGACGGCGCCGTTCAGGGCACAGACGGTCGCGAAGGGCAATGCCTCCAGCCGCGACGAGATCGTGTCCAGCGGGTTCTCCCACCAGGGAAAGTTCTCGTCCACGCCAGTCAGGTCGGCGCCGGCACAGAACGTCCGCTCCCCCGCCCCGGTCAGAACCAGCACACGGATGGTGCTGTCGGAGCCGAGGTCGTTCAGGGTGTCGGTCAGGTTCCGCATGGCTGCCAGATCCAGCGCATTGTGTTTCTCCGGCTGGTTCAGCCGCAGGGTGACAACACCGCCCTCTCGTGTGACCTGCAATGGATCCACGTGTCTTTCTCCCCCCGGTGGCCGAAAACCCGACCGGTATGTGCATACCGTCGCAGTTTCTTGGCTTTTCCTGTCCAAAAGCACAGTATACGTAGTCGAAGGACAGGCGCACTGTCCACGGGCGCCTGCAAGCCATCATTCAAATGGTCCGCGCACCTTCATCGGGGGAGCCACTTGGCCGATCAAAATGAATTCTCGGTACGGTTCTGGGGCGTAAGAGGCTCTATCGCCTGCTCGGCACAGGATGTGATCCGCTATGGCGGCAATACCTCGTCCCTGGAGGTCACGGCGGGCGACCGGACGTTGCTGTTCGATGCCGGTTCGGGCATCCGCTACCTGGGCAAGAAGATGGCGCAGCAGAAGCCGCACCAGGCCGACATGTTCCTGACCCACACCCACTTCGACCATGTCTGTGGCCTGCCGTTCTTCGTGCCGTTCTTCGTGCCCGGCTGGAACTTTCGTGTCTGGGCCGGACATCTGCTGCCCGACCACACGCTGTCCAGCGTGCTGGAAGACATGATGATCGCGCCCCTGTTTCCGGTGCCGCCCGCGATCTTCAATGCCAACATCGACTACATCGACTTCCGCTCCGGCGAGACGCTGGACCTGGGCGACGGCATCACTGTACGCACGGCCCCCCTGATCCACCCCAACAACGCCAGCGGCTATCGCGTGGAGTTCGAGGGCAAGTCGATCTGCTACATCACCGATACGGAGCATCCCGGCGAAGGCAATGACCCCGTTCTGGTGGAGTTCCTGCGCGACGCCGATGTGGTGATCTACGACGCCAGCTACAGCGACGAGGAATACAAGACCCGCGTCGGCTGGGGCCACAGCACCTGGGAGGCCGGCGTCCGCCTGTGTGATGAGGCAAATGCGAAGACCTACGTGGTTTTCCACCACGACCCGGAACATGACGACGACTTCATGGACGGTGTGGCAAGGGATGTGGAGAGCGCTCGGCCCGGCTCCATCGTTGCCCGTGAAGGCATGGTGATCGAGCCCTGAGCACCAGATCGAGCACCACTGGCACCGGCGCTGGCAAGCCCGACTTCGCCACACGCGTTCGCACGATGGCGGAGGCGACGCTGAACGGTGACGTGCAGGGCTGGTTCATCCCCTATCGCCACGCGGCGGAGGTGGTGACACCTGCACCGGCGCCTGTGGTCGCCTATCCCGCAATTGCTGACCTCTTTCACGCCGCACGGGGCGACTGCCTGAACCTGCTGCAGGTGATCAGCGGGTACAGGGAAGACCTGCTGGCGATCTCGGCCACCGATGACACGGCCCGGCCGCGCTGGCTGCAGGACTGGTTCGGCGGTCTCGACGCGGCGGCGGCCTATTGCATGGTGCGTCATCACCGCCCTGCCCGCATCGTCGAGGTCGGGTCGGGGCATTCGACCCGTTTCATGAAGCGCGCGGCGGACGACGGCGGCTACCCTGTCAACATGCTGGCCATCGATCCGGCACCGCGTGCCGACATTCACGACCTGGGCATCCGCATCCGGCAGACAGTGGTTCAGGCGGCACCGGCAGACAGCTTCGCCGATCTGGTCGCGGGCGATCTGCTGGCCATCGATTCGAGCCACATCCTGATGCCCGGCAGCGATGTCGATCACCTGCTGAACAATGTCATTCCCGCCCTGCCCGCCGGTGTGCTGGTCCACATCCACGACATGTTCCTGCCGGGCGGCTATCCGCGGAGCTGGGCCCTGCGCGGCTACAACGAACAGAACGGGGTGGCACCGCTGCTGAGTGGCGGCAGGCTGCGCGTCCTGTTCGGCAGCCGCTACTGCCTTGACCACATGGCCGACGACGTCGCGCGGCTGGCAGGCTTCATCCCGCGCCCGGTCCCGGTGCTGGAGAGCAGCCTGTGGGCCATCACCGCCTGACTGCTGCCGTCACCGCCCCCCTCAACCGGGTGGAAAGAAGATGAAATAGACCGAGATCGTCGCGACCGAGAGTACCGTGCTGGTCAGGATCATCGACGAGGTGCGCAGCACATAGACGCCGTATGCCTGCGCCAGCACGAAGCTGCCCGCCCCCGTCGGCAGGGCCGCCATCAGGATCGCGACCTTGGCCCACAGCGGATCAACCGGCAGGATCACCAGCACCATCAGTGCCGTGACCAGAGGCTGACCCACCAGCTTGGTCAGCGTCATCACGCCGACCTCCACCCGCCCCTCACTGCGGGGCTTGCCCACCATGAACAGGCCGATGGCGAACAGCGCACAGGGTCCCGCCGCGACCCCCAGGATATTGGTGAAGGAATCGACCGGCACGGGCAGGCTGACGCCGGTCGCCGCCCAGCACAGGCCCAGGACCGGTGCCACCAGCATCGGGTTGCGGGCCATGGCGGAGAGCACATTGCCCAGTACGCGGAACGGATTGCCGCCGCCCTTGGTCCCGAACTCGATCAGGAAGATGGCGACCCCCACCACCAGCGCGGTATTGATGACCGTGGCCACGATCGCGGGCAGCGCGGCGGCGTCCCCGAACGCGGTCAGCGCCAGCGGGATGCCCATGTAGCCGGAGTTGCCATAGACACCGTTCATGGCATGGATCGCCGCCTCCGCCAGATTGCGCCGGAACAGCAGGCAGGCCACGACCGTGGTGATGACCCCGATCAGCACGACAGCGCCGAGAAATCCCAGGAAGAAGCCAGGATTGTAGACCTGCGCCAGATCGACCGTCGCCATGGCCCGGAACAGCATCGCGGGCAGCGCCACCCAGTAGACGAAACGGTTCAGCGCAACCGAACTGTCCTCCCCCAGGAGGCCGCGCACACCACACAGGTATCCCGCGCCGACGATGGCGAAGACAGGCAGCACGATATTCAGGATCGGTTCCATCCGGGCTCCGGCAAGAGGGCCGCTTCAGCGCGGTGCGGCGGAACCTAGTCGGAATCGGTGCGGGAGGGAATTGGCAGTGGCCGCTTGCAACACTGCCCTGCAGTCCCGTAAAACCCGGCGGCTGCACGAACGCAGCGGACAATTCGGGACAGGAACAATGGCCAAGATGATCAAGGCGGGCATTCTGGGGGCAAGCGGCTATACCGGCGGCGACCTGGTGCGACTGCTGGTCCGCCATCCGAATGTCGAAATCAGCTTCATGACCGCCGACCGCCACGCGGGCAAGCAGATCGCGGAGGTCTTTCCGCATCTGATCGGCCTGGACCTGCCGAAACTGGTCAGCATCGACGAGATCGACTGGCCGACCGCCGATGCGGATGTGGTCTTCTGCGGCCTGCCGCATGGCACGACGCAGAACATCGTGAAACAGATCCTGACGGAGAATGACCGCATCCGGGTCGTGGACCTTTCCGCCGACTTCCGGCTGGACGATACCGCCGTCTATGCGGAATGGTACGGCCATGAGCACTATGCGCCGGAGATCCAGCCCCTGGCCGTCTATGGCCTGCCTGAGTTCTATCGCGAAGGGGTGAGGTCATCGCGGCTGGTGGCCAATCCGGGCTGCTATCCCACCGCCGCCCTGCTGGGTCTGGTGCCGCTGGCCGCCGCCGGGCAGGTCGATGTGGCCGATGTCATCATCGACGCCAAGTCCGGTGTTTCCGGTGCCGGGCGCGGCCTGAAGGAGAACCTGCTGTTCTGTGAGGTCGGCGAGGGCATTCATCCCTATTCCGTCGGCACCCACCGGCATGCACCGGAGATCGAGCAGGAGATTGCCAAGGCTGCGGGCGGCGCCGACACCCACGTCAACTTCACGCCGCACCTGATGCCGATGAACCGGGGTGAGCTGTGCACCTGCTACGTGCGCATGGTGGGCGGGGCCAGCGTTGACGACCTGCGCCAGACCCTCACCAGCCGCTTTGCCGACGAACCCTTCGTGAATGTGGTGCCGGAGGGTGTTTCCCCCGCCACCCGCAACGTCCGGGGGTCGAACTACTGCCAGATCGGCCTCTATGCCGACCGCATTCCGGGCCGCGCCATCGTCGTCGCGGTGATCGACAATCTGGTCAAGGGATCATCGGGTGAGGCGATCCAGAACATGAACCTGATGTTCGGCTTCCCCGAGACCACGGGCATCGAACAGATCGCCCTGTTCCCCTGAAACCTGCCTTTCCGCTCCTGCGGCGCGACGTGCGCCCAGGAGTGGAAAGCGCGGTATCTTCAGCCGTCTACCGGTCGCCGTAGGACGCCGACATGCCGGCGCGGACATCCATCTGGATGCCGTACTGCGGGATCGGATAGCGCAGGCCGTTGCCGGACAGGTGTGCCAGTCCGTCGATGACCTTGGGCAGGAACTTCGGCGGGATGGCCATCAGCAGCTCATCCTCCATGACGCCGCCATAGCGCCGCTCCGCGAAGCAGGGAATCGACAGGCTGGGTTCACCGGTGCTCAGCGCACGGCCCCAGCTGTCGGCGCAGGAGCTTTCCCCCACGCAGGCCCAGTCAAGCTTCCTGTATCCGGCCCACTGCAGGCCGTTGATGAACAGGATCATCTGTGCCGGGGTCGCATAGATCAGCGCAATGTCCGGCGGGTCCAGCCGCCCCGCCACCAGCGGGGAGCAGGCCATGGCCTCGTACTGACCGGCAGGAACCACATTCATCGCCCCCTGGTGCGCACGTGTATCGGTCTCCGTCTCGTACCAGACGCCGACCATGCCGCGACCCGACTGCCATTCGTCATCCTGCGGACGCAGGCCGATGACCGCGCCGCACTGCGCCCCCACCAGATCCGCCATCGTGATGCCGACGGTCCAGCCCAGCCGGGATGCCTGCCCGACGATCTGATCAGTCGTGTGGATGGCGCGCGGGCGACGGATGCGGGGTATCGCCTCCATCTCCTCCACCGTGCGGAACAGCTTCATGCCGATGGGTGTGGTGCGGAGCCTGAGATACTGGTTCAGGCCATCGACGATCGCCTTCCAGTCATAGGTGTCCGGTTCCGTTACATTCCAGGCGGTGTCTGCCATGTCCTTCATCCTCCCCGAGATTGACCGGGGCAGTATGACGGGCAGATACCTTGTGCAGCAAGCCGGACGAGGCTCAGATGCCAAAGGGTGAGCGCGGGGCACCCATGCTTGCCAGCAGGAACAGCGCACCGAAGGCCAGAAGCGCCAGGCCGCCGAACAGTCGCAGCCCGGTCTCGATCCGCCCCGCCCAGGACATGTCGCGCCGGGCGAAGCGCAGCACCAGGCCCTTCGATGTCAGCGTCAGGATGGCAAGGACGGAGACCGTCAGGCCGGTACCCAGCGACATGGCGAAGGTCGCTCCGATGCCGGCGAACACGAGCCCGTTCGTCAATGCGAAGACAAGCACGATCAGTGCCCCGCCGCAGGGCCGGATGCCGACGGCCAGAATGATCGGCACGGCCCGGCGCAGCGTCAGCCCCTGCCCGTCGCCACTGGCTGGCGGCAGCGCCACATGCCCATGATCGTGACCGTGGCTGTGGCTGTGATCATGCCCGTCGTGGTCATGACCGTGTCCCTCATGGTGGTCATGATCATGGTGATGATGCCCGCGACCGGTCAGCACCTGCCAGATCATGTAGAGGCCGACGGCGGCAATCAGGCCGAAGCTGAACTGTTCCATCGACCAGGCGCTGTCGAGCAGACGCTGCCCGGCGAGGTCGAAGACCCATGCCCCGCCCACGACAAGCACCACCGCCGTGACCCCCTGCATCAGCGACGAGAGCAGGGAAAGCACGATGCCCTGACGCACCGCGCGCTCGTTGGCCAGCAGGTAGGAGGTGATGACGGCCTTGCCGTGTCCCGGACCGACGGCGTGAAACACACCATAGAGCAGGCTGATCGCGATCAGGCCCCATGCCGTGGACAGGCTGTAGTCCTTCTTGAGGGCGCGCACGCCAAGTGAGAGTTCGCGATAGAGTTCCGACTGGACCTGCCGGACCTGGAACATGAGTCGCTCGTACATGCCAGGTTCACTGGCGGGCTCCGCGGCCGCGGGCTTGCCGGGCATCTGGAAGGGCGAGGCCTGTTGCGCCAGCGCCGCCGAACCCGCAAATCCGAGCCAGCCGAGCAGGAGCAGCAGCGGCAGGCACCTGGAAATCAGTCGGTGCATTCAATCGCCACCTTCGGCGCGAAGCTGGAGGCCCAGTTCTGATCCGCGGCCAGGCTCATGGCCAGGGAGTCGCTGACCGTCTTCGGCGTCTCTTCGGGTCCATAGGTCGCGACCTTGCATTCCGGCGGCATGTCCCCGGTGGCCACGGCCGGGCGCTCCGCGTCATTCTGGAACGCGATGTAGTAGCTGGGATCGACGCTGGACATGCGCAGCAGCTGCTGGCGGGGATCAACCGGCGTGACCAGAGGCAGCGTGAAACTGAACGTCAGGATGCCGTCATCGTTCACATTGCTGAAGCTGTCGACCGTGCCGACGGCAACCTGCACCCCATCCGCCAGAATGCTGGTGAAATAGTTCCACTGCTTCAGGTACTCGACATTGATGCTGCCGAGTTCGGTCAGTTCCTCCGGCGTGGTGACACCGTCGCGGTTCCCGTCGGCCCCCTGGATGGCGAAGGCCGAATAGAGGTCATCGAAGCGCCAGATGAGCGTCACGGCGCGGACCTGCCCGGAAGCATCGAACCGGAACGTCGCCGAACTGTCGATCCAGACATGGGGATGCGCCCGCACCCCGACGGTCAGAACGGTCCCCAGCAACAGAACGATGGCAGCGAGTGATCTTGACCGCATTTGCCCCTCCCAGAGCAGATGTGCGCGTGATTTCCGCACTCTACAGGTTTTCAGCGCCGCCTGTCAGTGCCGCCTGCGACCAGACCTGTTCCGGCAAGCACCAGCACGAAGAGAATGATCGCGGCCAGGACGATACTGGGGCCTGAGGGTGAATCGATCCACAGCGACAGACCAAGTCCCCCGCCAACCGAGATCGCCCCCAGCAATGCCGCGACCAGCGCCATGACTTCCGGCGAGCCACTCACCCGGCGGGCGGCGGCTGCCGGAATGATCAGCAGGGCTGTAACAAGCAGGATTCCGACGATCTTCATCGCCGCCGCGATCAGCAGCGCCACCAGCAGGGCGAAGATCAGACGGACCCGCCCCACCGGCACGCCCTCCGCCTTCGCCAGGTCGGCCTGTACGGTCGCAGCCAGCAGATCCCGCCAGATCAGGCCCAGGGCGAGCATGGTGATCGCGACACCGGCGGCGATCCAGATCAGGTCCTGGCGTCCGATGGCAAGGATGTCACCGAACAGATAGCTCATGAGGTCGATCCGCAGGCCGGGCACCGTGGAGGCCACCACCAGGCCCACGGCGAGACTGCCGTGCGCCAGCATGCCGAGCGCGGTGTCGCTCGCCAGCCACCGGAACCGTTCCAGCCAGAACAGGGCAAATGCAGCGATCACCACCACCAGCGCGACACCGATGACCGGCTGTATAGAGAGCAGCAGCCCGAGCGAGACACCCAGCAGCGCGGAATGGGCCATGGTGTCGCCGAAATAGGCCATGCGCCGCCAGACCACGAAGCAACCCAGTGGTCCCGCGACCAGCGCCACCATCACGCCGCCAAGCAGCGCCCGGAACAGGAAATCATCAAGCATCACTCATGCCCTGAATGCGAATGGTGGGCATGGTGACCGTGCCCGTGAGGGTCCGGCGCGTGATCACCGTCCGCTTCGTCGGCCACCACATGTCCATGCAGGTCGTGGTCGTGATCGTGTTCATGCCGGTACACGGCCAGCGTGGCCGCGGCCTGACGCCCGAAGAGACGCAGGAACTCGGGATGGCGGGAAACGTCCGACGGCACCCCGGCACAGCAGATGTGGCCGTTCAGGCAAAGCACCTGATCGGTCGCAGCCATCACCACATGCAGGTCATGCGAGACCATCAGAACCCCCAGGCCCATCTCGTCACGCAACTCACCGATCAGTGCATAGAGCGCCGCCTCGCCCGCGAAATCCACCCCCTGCACCGGCTCGTCGAGTACCAGCAGGTCCGGCTGCCGCAGCAGTGCCCGCGCCAGCAGCACCCGCTGCGTCTCGCCGCCCGACAGGCTGGCGACATCCGCGCGCCGCAGATGCGCCACGCCCACACGTTCCAGCGCCGCACCGATGGCGCTGGCGGAGGCTGGCGCCGTCAGCGTCATCAGCCGGTCGACCCGAAGCGGCAGGACGGCATCGACGCCGAAACGCTGCGGGACATATCCGATGCGGGTGCCCGGCATCAGTCGGGCGCTGCCCTGCGTCACGGAGATCAGGCCGAGCAGGGCCTTGACCAGGGTCGTCTTGCCGGACCCGTTCGGGCCGATGATGGTCACGATCTCTCCGGCCGCGATGTCCATGTCGACGCCGCTCAGTACCGCGCGCCCGCCGAACTGGACCTCCAGTGCCTGCGCACGGGCCAGCAGGCGGCGGTCGCCACCGTGGTTCTCCTGTCCGCCGATCACGGCTGCTGCGCCCATCCTGCTGCCCCGCACGTCAAGCCATGTTCCACGCAACAGATTGTTTACGGCATGGAAACACAAGCAAATTCAATTCATTAGACACCATTTCACCACTGCCGAAATGTTTGCCCCGTCAGCAATGTCGGCGCACCCCTGCCAAATGGACCGGTCCCGACCAGATGGATTTCCATCGAACATCCCAACGGAAGGATCCGGGACAATGACCAAGGTACTGGTGCTCTACTACAGCTCTTATGGCCATATCGAAAGCATGGCCAATGCAATCGCAGACGGCGCGCGCTCCGTCGACGGTACGGAAGTCACCGTCAAGCGTGTGCCGGAACTGGTGCCGGAGGAGGCGGCACGGAACGCAGGCATCAAGCTCGACCAGGCTGCCCCAGTCGCCGAGCCGTCGGAACTCGCCGACTATGATGCGGTGATCTTCGGGACCCCGACCCGGTTCGGCATGATGGCCGCGCAGATGCGCAATTTCCTCGACCAGACCGGCAGCCTCTGGGTGCAGGGCAAGCTGGTGGGCAAGGTTGGCAGTGTCTTCGCGTCCTCCGCCACCCAGCACGGCGGCCAGGAAAGCACCATCCTGTCCTTCCACACCACGCTGCTGCATCAGGGCATGGTCATCGTCGGACTGCCCTACAGCTTCCAGGGCCAGATGGGCCTCGACGAGATCAAGGGGGGATCGCCCTACGGTGCAACGACCCTCGCCGACGGCGACGGATCGCGTCAGCCGTCCGAAGTCGAGCTGGAGGGTGCGCGGTTCCAGGGTGCGCATGTGGCACGCACGGCGGCAAAGCTGTCCGCCTGAGGTTCCGAAGCGCCGGAACCGGGGATGCCGGTCGCGTCAAACAGGCGCGGTCGGCATTTTCCATGGCCCCGGGATACGGAAACTTCCCTGCCCGACTTGCCGAACGTCACGTAAATATTGCAAGAATACGGATACTGCTTCGTCTATTATCGACGCGAGCGACTGTTGCGGGACGACACGGCAGGCCGGATTCCGGCACCGGCGTCCGCATGGGGGGTCGCCCGTCGATGGTTCGGGTTTCATGAATTCTTGGGAAGAGGAGCTGGCTTGTGGGTCTGGACAGCTTGAAGACACGCCGCACGCTTAATGTTGGCGGCAAGGAGATTGACTATTTCAGCCTGAAGGCCGCCGAGGCCGAGCTGGGTGACATCTCCGCCCTGCCGAAATCGCTGAAGGTGCTGCTGGAGAACCTGCTGCGGTTCCAGGACGACCGCACGGTCAGCGTCGATGACGTCAAGGCCATGGCCGGCTGGCTGAACGACCGGGGCGCCAAGGGGCAGGAGATTGCCTACCGCCCGGCGCGCGTGCTGATGCAGGACTTCACCGGCGTGCCCGCCGTGGTCGACCTTGCCGCCATGCGCTCCGCCATCGAGGCGATGGGCGGCGACCCGAACAAGATCAATCCGCTGAACCCTGTCGATCTGGTGATCGACCATTCGGTCATGGTGGATGCCTTCGGCAACAACACCGCGTTCAAGACCAATGTCGATCTGGAGTACCAGCGCAACAAGGAACGCTACGAGTTCCTGCGGTGGGGATCGCAGGCATTTGACAATTTCCGCGTCGTGCCGCCGGGAACCGGTATCTGCCATCAGGTGAACCTGGAATATCTCGCCAAGGTCGTCTGGACCAGGGAAGAGGACGGCCGCACGGTCGCCTATCCCGACACGCTGGTCGGCACCGACAGCCACACCACCATGATCAATGGCCTGGGTGTGCTGGGCTGGGGTGTTGGCGGCATCGAGGCGGAGGCCGTGATGCTGGGCCAGCCGACCTCCATGCTGATTCCGGAAGTCGTCGGCTTCAAGCTGACCGGCAAGCTGAAGGAAGGCACCACTGCGACCGACATGGTGCTGACCGTGACCGAAATGCTGCGCGCCCGCGGCGTTGTCGGCAAGTTCGTCGAGTTCTACGGCTCCGGCGTCAGCCAGATGAGCCTCGCCGACCGGGCCACCATCGCCAACATGGCACCGGAATATGGCGCCACCTGCGGCTTCTTCCCCGTCGATGACGAGACCCTGGCCTACATGCGCTCCACCAACCGCCCGGCCGAACTGATCGAGCTGGTGGAAGCCTATGCGAAGGAACAGGGTCTGTGGCTGGACGATGCGGAGCCGGTGTTCACCGATACGCTGGAGCTGGATGTCTCCACCGTGGAACCGTGCCTGGCAGGGCCGAAGCGCCCGCAGGACCGGGTGCCGCTGTCGACCGCAGCGACCGCCTTCTCCAAGGCGGAGAAGGACGTGTTCGGCGTCTCCAACCCGGATGCGCGGTTTGCCGTGAAGGGCGCGGACTATGATATCGGCCATGGCGACGTCGTCATTGCCGCCATCACGTCCTGCACCAACACCTCCAACCCCGGCGTCATGCTGGGTGCCGGACTGGTGGCACGGAACGCGGCCAAGCTGGGACTGACCGTGAAGCCATGGGTCAAGACCTCGCTCGCCCCCGGCAGCCAGGTCGTCTCCGACTATCTGGAGAAGGCCGGACTGACCGACGATCTGGACAAGCTCGGCTTCAACCTGGTCGGCTATGGCTGCACCACCTGCATCGGCAACTCCGGCCCGCTGCCGGATCCGATCGCGAACACCATCAGCGAGAACGATCTGGTGGCCTGTTCGGTGCTGTCGGGCAACCGCAACTTCGAAGGCCGCGTGAACCCGCATGTGCAGGCGAACTATCTCGCCTCCCCCATGCTGGTAGTGGCCTACGCCATTGCCGGGTCGATGAAGGTCGATCTGTTCAATGATCCGCTGGGTCAGGACAAGGACGGCAACGATGTCTTCATGAAGGACATCTGGCCGAGCAACGAGGAAGTCGTCGAGACCGTCCGGAGCTGCGTGCTGCCGGAGATGTTCGAGGAGCGTTACGGCAATGTCTTCGCCGGTGACGAGGACTGGCAGAAGGTGCAGAGCAGTGGCGGCCTGACCTACGAGTGGGACATGACCTCCACCTACGTGCAGCATCCGCCGTACTTCGAAGGCATGAAGCTGGACCCGCCGGAAGGCTTCGAGGATGTGGAGAATGCCCGGATCCTGGCGATCCTGGCCGACTCGGTGACCACCGACCACATCTCCCCCGCCGGTTCGATCAAGGCGGACGGCCCGGCCGGCAGCTATCTCAGCGGCAACCAGGTTCCGACGCGTGACTTCAACTCCTACGGCTCCCGCCGCGGAAACCATCAGGTCATGATGCGCGGCACCTTCGCCAACATCCGCATCCGCAACGAGATGGTGCCGGGTGTGGAAGGCGGCATGACCCGCCACATTCCGTCGGGCGAGACCATGTCGATCTATGACGCCGCCCAGAAGTACGCGGAGGAGGGCCGCAAGCTGGTCGTCTTCGCGGGCAAGGAATATGGCACGGGCTCGTCGCGTGACTGGGCGGCCAAGGGAACCAACCTGCTGGGCGTCAAGGCCGTGATCGCGGAGAGCTTCGAGCGTATCCACCGTTCCAACCTGGTCGGCATGGGTGTCCTGCCGCTGGTGTTCCCGGAGGGGACGGATCGCAAGACGCTGGGTCTGACCGGTGACGAGATCGTCACGCTGAAGGGCATCTCCGACGGCATCAAGCCGCGCATGAATGTTCCCTGCGTGATCGAGCGCGCGGACGGCTCGACGGTCGAGGTTGACCTGCTCTGCCGCATCGACACGCTCGACGAGGTTGATTACTTCCGTCACGGCGGCATCCTGCAGTACGTGCTGCGCAGGCTCGCGGCCTGATCAAGGCGGTGTAACGAAAACGCGAGGGGGCGATATTTCACTGACAAGTGACTCGTCGCCCCCTCGTCCGCCGCCTACCTTCGCAGCATGCGAAATCACCTATTGAACAGACTCCCCGGTCGCGCACGTCGCGGCATCACCGCTGCCCTCATGCTGGCGGCGTCCGGCCTTGGCATGCTGGTGGCCGCACCGGATGCACGCGCGGCCGACCACCCCCTGGTCGTGGTGGAACTCTTCACCAGCCAGGGCTGCAACTCCTGTCCCCCTGCCGATGAACTGCTGGGCGAACTGGTGAAGCGCGACGATGTGCTGGGCTTCAGCTTTCACGTCGACTACTGGGATTACATCGGCTGGCACGACACCTTCGCGATGCCGGAGTCGGGGCAGCGCCAGCGCAGCTACGTCAGTCGCGTCGGCGGACGCTACGTCTATACCCCGCAACTGGTGATCGGCGGCAAGGAGCAGGTCGTCGGCCACGACAAGCGTGCGGTGGAGGCCGCGATCGAGGCCACGGCCAGCCGCCCGATGGTGAGCGTCTCGACCCACAAGGGCCGAGGCAAGGGCCAGTGGGTCGTCGATCTGGCGCCAGCCGATCTCGAAACGCCCGCCACCATCTGGCTTGTCGCCTTCGACAATCGCCACGATGTCGATATCCAGCGCGGCGAGAACCGGGGCAAGACGCTTGCCTACTACAATGTCGTCCGGAAGATGGAGCGCGTCGGCACCTGGGACGGCACGTCGGCCCTCAGCCTGCCGGTGGACATGCAGGCCGTCTGGGCCGAGGGCCGTGACGGCTGCGCCGTCATCGTCCAGGCCGACGGCTTCGGCCCGATCCTGGGGGCGGTGCGGGTTGGCGCCAACTGACCATTAGACATGCCTACGGCGCACTGCGCGTCGCTTGACGTTGTTCCCCTGTCCGCACTGACGAATACTCGCCGCTGTATCAGTTCGGCATTCCGGCGGTCGTTCCCATGACCGCGCGCGCCGTCAGACAAGGGTTGGCCGTCAAGTGGACATGACAGCAGGCAGCAGTTTTCTCACCCCCGCCACCATCGCGCAGGCCGTTTCCCTGCTGCGGGACCTGAACGGGACCGGCGTTGCGCTGGCCGGCGCGACATGGATCAGCCGCGCCCCCGTGCGCTGCGAGACACCGCCGCAGACCTATGTCAGCCTGGCGGGTATTTCCGCGCTGCACGAGATTCAGGTCGATGCGGAGCAGGCGTCCATCGGCTGTCTGGCAACCCATGCGCGGATCGCCAACGCCCTGGACAGTTGCGCCGACCTGCGGGCGCTGGCGATGGCTGCCGGATCGTCCGCCACGCCTGCCATACGCCGCATGGCCACCATCGGCGGCAACCTCTGCACCACCGGCTTTGCCCCGGCGGACCTGATTCCGCCGCTGCTGGTACTGGACGCGGAGATCGAGGTTCAGAACCAGGAAGGCATCGCGATCATGCCCGTCGCGGCATTCCTGGCGCAGCGTGGGGACATCACCCCCACCCACCTGGTCACACGCATCATCCTGCCCCGCCATGCCCGACGCAGCGCCCATGCGCGCCTGACGCTGCGCCAGGCGGGGGAGTATCCGGTTGCCCATGTCAGCATCGCCGTGGCCACCGGGGCGGACGACACCATCGCGGATGCCGCCGTGGCTGTGGGTGCCGTCGAGGCCACTGCCCGCCGCTGGCCGGAACTGGAGGCCGCGCTGGTCGGCGAACGGCCTGACCCTGACAGGATGAAGGCCATCTCCGCGTCCCGTGCCGGCGACTTCACCGGGCGCGATGCCACGGACGCACCGGGCTGGTACCGGGAGCGGGTTCTGCCGGGCCTGGTGGCCCGTGTCTTCACGGCGCTTGCCGAAAGAGAGGACTGATCCATGAGCGTGACTCTCAGCGTCAACGGGGAGGAACGCACCTTCACCGGCGACCCGCGCACTCCCCTGATCGATGTGCTGCGCGACCACATGCGCCTGACCGGGGCCAAGTCCGTCTGCCGGGAGGGGTTCTGCGGTGCCTGCACCGTGCATGTGGATGGCGAACCCATGGTATCCTGCCTGATCCCGGTGGGAACGCTGGCCGGGCGGGCTGTCACGACGATCGAGGGCATTGCCGGTGGCGGCGCGCAGCTCAACGCCGTGCAGCAGGCGCTGCTGGATCATGATGTGGTGCAGTGCGGAATGTGCTTTCCCGGCATGGTCATGACCCTCAGCGCCTTTCTGGAGACATCAGCCCAGCCGACCCGCGCGGCACTGAAGGCGGAACTTTCGGGCAATGCCTGCCGCTGCACGGGCTACGAACGCATCATCGATGCAGCCCTTTCCGTGACAGGGCAGGAGGTGGCAGCGCCATGACCGACGCAGGCCATGCCGAGAAGGCCGTGATGAACTTCCCGCGCCGGGATGCGCAGGACAAGATCACCGGCCGGACCCGCTACACCACCGATGTCGGCGGGTCGGAAGTGATCCATGCCGTACTGCTGCGCGCGGAGGTGGCTTCGGCGCGCATCGTGCGGCTGGATGTGGAGCCTGCCCGCCGGATGCCGGGGGTCCGCGCCATCGCCACCGCCGACGATGCACCGGGCCTGTACGGCATAGGCATTGCCGATCACCCGCTGCTGGCTAGGGATGCCATCCGCTATCACGGGGAACCCATCGTGGCACTGGCCGCCGACACGCTGGATCAGGCGCGGGCCGCGCTGGCCGTGATCGAGCTGGAGCTGGCCCCGCTTCCCGCCGTGCCCACGATGGCCGCCGCTCTGGCCGAGGATGCGCCGCTGGTGCACCCGGACTGGAAGAGCTACGAGGTCCTGGCGGAAGGCTCGGTGCGGCAGGGCAATGTGGCCTGGGAAGCCACCGTGACGCGCGGCGACTCCGATGCCGCCTTCGCCCGCCCGGACGTCACCATCGTGGAGGGCTGCTATCAGGTCGGACGGCAGAGTCATGTGCCCTTCGAACCGCGCGCGGCTGTGGTCTCCTACGAGGACGGGCGTTTCCACATCCACACCTCCACCCAGGTCCCATGGACCGTCCGCGATGTCACTGCCCGCGCGCTGGGGGTACCCGAATCGCAGGTGCGGGTCACCGTGCCCGCCGTCGGCGGCGGCTTTGGGCTGAAGTTCGATGCCTCCATCGAACCCTGCGCCGCGGTCCTGGCGCGCATGTCGGGTCGCACGGTCTCGATCGTCAATTCCCGCCGGGAGGAGCAGATGACTTGCCTCTCCCGCGAGAATGCCGAGATCCGCATCCGCTCCGCCGTCACACAGGAGGGGGAAATCGTCGGACGGGAAGCCACCGTGCTGATGGACTGCGGGGCCTATGGCGGGGAACAGGTCTTCCTGACATCCATGACCGCACACACGCTGGGCGGCAACTACAGGCTCGGCACGGCCCGCCTCTCCAGCCGCGCCATCTATACCAACACGCCGCCCAACGGGGCCTTCCGCGCCTGCAACGGCGTCTACAACACCTTCGCGCTGGAACGGCACACCGACGAGATCGCGGATGCCATCGGCATGGACCGCCTTGAATTCCGCCGCCGCAACGTGCTGGGTGACAAGGACCTCGGTTCCACCGGCCAGGTGTTCGAAGGCAACGTGCTGGGCCCGATGATCGACCGCATGGAGGCACTGCGCGCCAGCTCCGGCGACAGGAAGGCGCTGGCTGACGGAAGGCTCTATGGCCGAGCCACCACGGTCGGCACATGGTTCATCTTCGTCGGCCTGTCTGCCGCGACGGTGAACCTGAACTCCGATGGCAGCGCCACACTGGTCACGACGGGCGTGGAGATCGGACAGGGCACCATGATGCAGGCCCTGCCGCAGATCGTGGCAGCCAGTCTCGGCATCCCACCGGAGCAGGTCATCGTGAAGTCAGCCGACACCGACGCCGCCGGTCGCGATCTGGGTGTGGGCGGCGGACGCACCACGGTTTCCATAGGCGCCGCCAGCGTCGCCGCCTGCGAGGAGGTGAAGGCCAAGCTGCTGGATGTCGCCAGCGAGATGCTGCAGACCGACCGCAGCGAACTGGTGCTCGCCGATGGCCGCATCGAGATCGCCGGACGCCCCGGTACCGGCACCACCATCCAGCAGGTGATCGCGGAGGTGGAAAGCCGGACAGGCCCCGTCTCCGGCAATGGATCCTTCACTGCCCCCGGCGCGGTCTCCGCGCTGCCGGGCTGTGTTGCCGGGCATTTCCTGGACGCCATCGACCTGCCGGTCTTCGCCGTGCATGACTGCGAACTGGCCATTGATCCCGACACCGGTCAGGTCGAGATCCTCGCCTACCGCGTGGTGCAGGATGTCGGCCGCGCCCTCAATCCCCGCGCCATCCACGGCCAGATCCAGGGCGGTGTCGCGCAGGGGCTGGGCTATGCCCTGCATGAGGAAATCACCATCAATGACAGCGGTGCCTTTGACCAGCAGGGGTTCGAGAGCTATCACCTTCCCCTGGCAGCCGACGTCATCCCGGTGGAGTTCGACCTCTATGAAGGCGCACCGTCCTGCGGTCCGCTGGGGACGAAGGGCGCAGGAGAAGTGCCGATCCTGAATGTCGGTGCCACCGTCGCCTGCGCCGTGGCCGACGCCACGGGCACGAAGGTCTCCTCACTGCCGCTGACGCCGCCGAAGGTGATGGCTCTGATCGACGGCAGGCAACCGGAACTGCAGCACCATCACATCAGCCCGGTCTGGGTGGAGAACACGCTGCAGTCCGCCTGAGCCGGCAGCACGCCTCAGAGCAGGTCGGCCAGCAGCGGCTTCACCTCCGTCGCGAAGCGCTGAAGCTGGGCGTGGCTTTCGTCCAGCGGGCCGGTGTGGTCCAGCACCAGATGGCGGACACCTGCGGCATGGAACTTTCGCACGCTCTCGGCCACCTGCTCCGGCGTGCCCAGCGCGGCATAGCGCTTGGCGGGCTTTCGGAAATCCATGGCGTAGCGGGTCGACAGGTGGTCGGTCGCCTTGTCCCAGGCGGTGTCGAAGTCATCGTCGATGCGGAAGAACAGCAGGTGACCGGTCCCGAAGCCGTCAACGCTGCGCCCGGCCTCCGCCATGTTGGCCTGGATGGTGGCCAGCGACTCGGCGAACATCTCCGGTGTCACCACATACGAGATCCAGCCGTCGGAGAGCGTGGCCGCCCGGCGCAGCGCGGCGGGGGAGCGTCCGCCGACCCAGATCGGCGGGCCACCGGCCTGCACCGGGGCGGGCAGCATCCGCGTCGGCGGCAGCTCGAAATGACGGCCCTTGTGGGTGATCTCCTCCCCCGACCAGAGCTTGCGGATGACCTCGATGGATTCGGAGGTTCGGGCGCCGCGCTCCTTGTGCGGCACCCCGGCGGCGGCAAACTCCCCCGGGAACTCACCGCCGACACCGGTGCCGAAGATGAAGCGCCCGCCGGAGATGTGGTCCAGCGTCGCCGCCATCTTGGCGGTGGGCGTCGGGTGCCGCAGGGCAAGCAGGTAGACACCGGTCGCCACGGTCAGCCTGTCCGACAGGGCCGCAGCCTGCGCAAGCTGGATCAGCGGA
The DNA here is from genome assembly GCF_029909415.1 of Minwuia sp. IMCC3009. Taxonomy (GTDB): domain Bacteria; phylum Pseudomonadota; class Alphaproteobacteria; order Minwuiales; family Minwuiaceae; genus Minwuia. Next base: position 538,310 of record NZ_CP123781.1, on the reverse strand, counting down.
TCCAGGATCGGCACCGCGAAGACCAGGTGATCCCCCAGCCAGAGCGAGTCGAAGCCGTTGCGGTCCGCCAGGTCCACCACCGCGACGGCTTCGTCGCGGGTCGACATCCGCGCCATGAACCCCAGCTTCAACCCCTCGTTCAGCGTCATCGACATGGCTCACCCTCCCCGGATCGCAGTCATTTGGTCTACTTGAATGTTGCTGTATGTTGCGCCGCATGGAACAGGTTCGCAATCGCCGACAGATCATTGACCGCCGTGCCGTGGGCACCCGTATCGCCAGCCTCGCCGAGAAGCAGGAGGCGGATCTGCGCAATGCCGTCTTCGCCGAACTGCGCGAAGCGATGGAGGAAGGCCGCGCGGCGATCGAGCAGCGTTTCGTGAATGGGGAGGCCGGGGACCAGTCAGCGCGGGCGATGGCGTTTCTGGTCGATCAGATCATCCGGCTGCTCTACGACCACGCCCTGAACGACGTGTTTCACGCGGCCAATCCGACCGACGGCGAGCAGATGTCCGTCGTCGCGGTCGGCGGCTATGGCCGGGGCCAGATGGCGCCGCAGTCGGATGTGGATCTGCTGTTCCTGCTGCCCTACAAGCAGACCGCCTGGTCGGAGAGCATGATCGAATACATGCTCTACATGCTGTGGGACCTGAAGCTGAAGGTGGGCCACTCGACGCGCACCATCGACGACTGCATCCGCCTGTCGAAGCAGGACACGACCATCCGCACCGCACTGCTGGAAGCCCGTTTCATCTTCGGCGACCAGAACCTGTTCCTGGAACTGCAACGGCGGTTCCGCAAGGACGTGGTGCAGGGCAGCGGCACCGAATATGTGGAACTGAAACTGGCGGAGCGCGATGAGCGCCATCAGCGCTTCGGCGACTCGCGCTACGTCAACGAGCCCAATCTGAAGGAAGGCAAGGGCGGGATGCGCGACCTGCACACCCTGACCTGGATAGCCAAGTACGTCTACAAGGTGGCCGACGTCGGTGACCTGGTGGAACGGGGCATCATGACTGCCGCAGAGTACCGGCGCTTCGTCAAGGCGGAGCGCTTCCTCTGGTCGGTACGCTTTCACCTGCATCTGCTGACCAACCGGCCCGAAGAGCGCCTGACCTTCGATGTGCAGACCGAACTGGCAACCCGCCTGGGATATACGGACCGCGCCGGTGCGCAGGCCATCGAGCGCTTCATGAAGCATTACTATCTGGTGGCGCGGGACATCGGTGACCTGACGCGGGTCATCTGCTCCTCCATCGAGGCGGAGAACCAGAAGAAGCCGCTGTTCCGCCTGCCCCGCTTCGGCCTGCGCACGAAGCAGATCGACGGCTTCGTGGCGGAAGGCAGCTGGCTGAATGTCGAGGATGAGGAGATGTTCGCCGAGGACCCTGTGGCCATGCTGCGCATCTTCCAGGTGGCACAGGCGAACGATCTGGACATTCACCCCGATGCCCACCGGCTGCTGCGGCGTCACCACAAGAAGATCAATCGCGCGGTGCGCAATGATCCGGTAGCCAACCGCTGCTTCCTGGACATCATGACCTCCAGGAAGGACCCGGAGACCCACCTGCGGCGGATGAGCGAGGCCGGTATCCTGGGCCAGTTCATCACCGACTTCGGGCGGGTCGTGGCGCAGACCCAGCACGACATGTACCACCATTACACGGTTGACGAGCACACCCTGCGCGCGGTCGGGCTGGTCTGGAAGATCGAGCAGGGGGGGCTGGCGGAGGAGCATCCGCTGAGCCACGAGATCGTGCACCAGGTGCTGTCGCGCGAAGTGCTCTACATGGCGGTCTTCCTGCACGACATTGCCAAGGGCCGTGGCGGTGACCATTCGGTTCTGGGGGAGAAGGTGGCGCTGAAGCTGTGCAAGCGCCTCGGCTTCAGTGCGGGCGAGACGGAGATGGTGGCCTGGCTGGTGCGCGCGCATCTGCTGATGTCGGCAACCGCCTTCAAGCGTGACCTGTCCGACGCCAAGACCATCCAGGACTTCGTGGCCCTGGTGCAGAGCCCGGAACGGCTGCGCCTGCTGCTGATCCTGACCGTAGCCGACATTCGTGCCGTCGGTCCCGGAGTCTGGAACGGCTGGAAGGGCCAGCTGCTGCGCGATCTCTACTACCGGGCGGAGGAGGCCCTGTCAGGCGACATGCGCGCCAGGGGTCCGAAGCAGCGGGTCGCGGCGGCGAAAGAAGCCCTGGCCGAAGTCCTCAACACCTGGTCGGCGGAAGATCTGGAGGCGCATACGGAGCGTTTCTACGATGGCTACTGGCTCGGCATCGATACCGATACCCAGGCCTGGCACGCCGGGGTCATGCGCAAGGCGGACCAGAACCAGGAACAACTGGCCATCGCCACCCGCTCCGACCAGTTCAAGGCCATGACGGAGATACTGGTCTATGCGGCCGACCATCCGGGCCTGTTCAGTCGCATTGCCGGCGCCATGGCCGTGGCGCGGGTCAACATCGTCGATGCCCGCATCTCCACCACCCATGACGGCATGGCGGTGGATACCTTCATCGTGCAGGACATGGACGAGAACGCCCTGTCCGACCCGCAGCGGCTGGACAAGCTGCGCGAAGCCGTTGCCCGGACGCTGGCGGGCGAGGTCAGGCCGCGCGGCGTCATAGCCGAACGCAAGCCGGGCTATGCGGAACGCACCCGGGTCTTCAAGGTCGAGCCGGTCGTCCTGATCGACAACAATATCTCCAACACCTGGACGGTGATCGAGGTCAATGGCCGCGACCGCCCCGGCTTCATCCACGATGTTGCCTGGGCGCTGTTCAATCTGTCCCTGAACGTCGGTCGCGCCCGCATCGCCACCTACGGCGAGCGCGCCGTGGACGTTTTCTATGTCCGCGACATGTTCGGCCTGAAGATCGACGACCCCAACCGCCACGAACGCATCCGCCAGCGCCTGATCGAGGCGATCCAGCAGACGACAGCGGCACCGGCTGCGGCTACGCCTGCGAAATCGGCGGCCGCGAAGCCGGCAGCAACCAAGCAGACACCAAAGGCGCAGAAGGCGACAAAGCGCTAGGCAGGTTCCGTTGGCGGGCACGGAACCGCCAGCATCAGTTCGGCAATGTTCAGGACCCCGGGCACGCGCAGACCCCGCGTCGCGCAACGCGGTCCACAGACCAGGAGAAGGCGACCATGGCCCATTCGCTGCATGTTCCGGCAACGCCGGACACTGTTCATTGGGGCTATTTCGACCCGAAACTCCCTGCGGTTGCCTGGGTTCAGGCCGGGGAACAGGTTCTTGTCGAGACCGTCTCCGGCGGCGAGAGCGTGCTGCCACCTCCCCCGATGACGGTACGCGATGACCACCGGCGCATCCTGGACGAGGTCAAGCACAGGATGACGCCCGGCCACACGCTGACAGGTCCGGTCGGCATCAGGGATGCCGAATGCGGCGATGCGCTGTCGGTGAAGATCGAGAGCGTCGAGCTTATCTGCGACTGGGGCTGGAACGCGATCAGGCCCCTGTCTGGCACCCTGCCGGAAGACTTCGATGAATCGCGTCTGCTGCACATCCCGATCGATCAGGCGGCAAGGACCGCAAGCCTGCCCTGGGGCACGACGCTGCCCCTGTCTCCGTTCTTCGGTGTCATGGGCGTTGCGCCGCCCGATCACTGGGGCATCCAGTCATCGATCGTACCGCGCGCCTTCGGCGGAAACATCGACTGCAAACTGCTTGGCGCCGGGGCCACCCTGCATCTGCCTGTCTTTCAGGACGGCGCGCTGTTCTCCTGTGGCGACGGTCACGCGAACCAGGGCGACGGCGAGGTCTGCCTGACCGCCATCGAGACATGCATGAGTGGTGTGTTCTCGTTTCAGGTGGAGAAGGGCGCGGCCGAGAACATGCCGGGACCATGGATGCCGTGGGCGGAAACCGAGGACTCGTTCATCACTTTCGGTTTTGATCCCGATCTGGAGAACGCGGCGAAACAGGCGCTCCGGGCCATGATCCGGCTGATCTCAACGCGCGCCGGCCTGTCACGCGAGGATGCCTACACGCTCTGCTCGATCGCCGCGGACATGCACATCACCCAGCTCGTGAACCAGCACAAGGGCGCACACACCGTCCTGCGGAAATCGGCCCTCGGCTGAATTGCTGCGGACCTCTCTCGCGACCGCAAGCACTGGCGAGGCGACGATCCCGGACCCCGCGCGGATCCCTGCGGCATTGCTTCCGGATCATGTGCTGCGCCAGAATGCACGTGGTGCATGACCACAAGCGGGGGAGGACCCATCTGATGACCATGACAACCGAATTCGGAAACGGGAACATCCCGTGGCGGCCGTTCGCGGGCTTCGAGGGACTGTATTATCACCTGCTGTCGGTGGATGACCGCACGCAGGTCGTGGACATGCTGATGAAGTTCGATCCGCACGCGGAATGTGTGCCGCACCGGCATGTCGGACCGACAAAGACACTGGTGATCGAGGGGGAGCACCGGCTGTTCGAACCGGTGCTCGACCATGGCGCCCCGCATACCGCCCGCGTCTCAGCCGGTTTCGGAACCAACAATGGCGATGAGACGCATATCGAGGGCGGCGGCGAGAACGGTGCCACGATCCTGCTGCAGATGACCGCTGTGGACGGCGTCGTCTACGAGATCCTGGACGCCGACGGCAACATCGACCGCATCATCACCCTGGACGACTTCCGTCGCGGGCTGGCGAAGCAGCAGGCCCGCGCCGCAGCCTGAAACGGATCAATCCGTACTGTTCCGGTCTTGATTTATCACCGGCTTCCGGTAGATAGAGGACCAATGAAGTCCTGTTTCATGGCGCGGGGGCAGACCGGCTGATGATGCGATTGAGCAAACTGACGGACTACGCGGTGGTGATGATGGTCCACATGGGCCAGGTCAGCGAAGCCGCGACGGCAGATGTGCTGTTCACCGCCACCCGGCTGTCCGATGAGACCGGCGTGCCGCAGCCGACCGTGGCCAAGGTCCTGAAGTCCCTGGCCCGCGCCGGCCTGCTGCGTTCCGTTCGCGGGGCGCAGGGCGGCTACGTGGTCGAGCGGACGCCGGAGCAGATTTCCATCGCCGAGATCGTTCAGGCGCTGGACGGTCCCATCGCGCTGACCGCCTGTGTCGACGGGGCAGACGACAGCTGCAATGTGGAGAGCCTGTGCGGCATGCGCGGCAACTGGAACCGGGTCAACGAGGCGATCCGTTCCGCGCTGGGTCGCGTGACCCTGGCCGACATGGCCCTGACACCCATGGAATTTCCCGTACCTGACGCGCCCCGTCCGGCCTACGGGCACTCAACCAGCACCTCAAGGGGGGCCTGACGCATGGCTGCAACTGCCGAAACCATCCAGCAGGTCAAGGAACTGGGGGACCGCTACAAGTACGGTTTCTCCACCGACATCGAATCCGACATGGCACCGAAGGGGCTAAGCGAGGACATCGTCCGCTTCATCTCCGCCAAGAAGGAGGAGCCGGAATGGCTGCTGGAATGGCGGCTGAAGGCATACCGCCACTGGCTGACGATGCCGGAGCCGGAATGGGCCTTCGTCGACTTTCCCCAGATCGACTATCAGGACGCCTACTACTATGCGGCGCCGAAGACCGGCGACAAGCCGAAGAGCCTGGACGAGGTCGATCCGAAGCTGCTGGAGACCTATGCCAAGCTGGGTATCCCGCTGCGCGAGCAGGAAGTGCTGGCCGGGGTCGAGGGCGCACCGAAGGTCGCCGTCGATGCCGTGTTCGACAGTGTCTCCGTCGGCACCACCTACAAGAAGCAGCTTGAAGCCAAGGGCATCATCTTCTGCGCCATCTCGGAAGCCATCCAGACACACCCGGAACTGGTAAGGAAGTATCTCGGCTCCGTCGTGCCGGCGGCCGACAACAAGCATTCCTGCCTGAACTCCGCCGTCTTCACCGATGGCAGCTTCGTCTACATTCCGAAGGGCGTGCGCTGCCCCATGGAACTGTCGACCTATTTCCGCATCAATCAGGAGAATACGGGGCAGTTCGAACGGACGCTGATCATCGCCGATGAAGGCTCCTACGTCAGCTATCTGGAGGGCTGCACCGCGCCGATGCGCGACGAGAACCAGCTCCATGCGGCGGTGGTCGAACTGATCGCGCTGGATGATGCGGAGATCAAGTACTCCACGGTGCAGAACTGGTATCCGGGCGACGAGAACGGCAAGGGCGGCATCTACAACTTCGTCACCAAGCGCGGTGCCTGCCGGGGCCGGAACTCGAAGATTTCCTGGACCCAGGTGGAGACGGGATCGTCGATCACCTGGAAGTACCCGAGCTGCATCCTGCAGGGCGACAATTCGGTGGGCGAGTTCTACTCGGTCGCCATCACCAACAACCGCCAGCAGGCCGACACCGGCACCAAGATGATCCACATCGGCAAGAACACCCGGTCGACGATCATCTCCAAGGGCATCTCCGCCGGTCGCGCCAACCAGACCTACCGTGGTCTGGTGCGCATCCAGCCGGGGGCGGAGGGCGCGCGCAACTATACCCAGTGCGACTCCCTGCTGATCGGCGACCAGTGCGGGGCGCACACCGTGCCCTACATCGAGGCGAAGAACTCCAGCGCCCGTGTGGAGCATGAGGCCACGACCTCGAAGATCTCCGACGAGCAGCTGTTCTATTGCCGCCAGCGCGGGCTGTCCGACGAGGAGGCGGTGGCGCTGATCGTCAACGGGTTCTGCCGCGAGGTGATGCGGGAACTGCCGATGGAATTCGCGGTGGAGGCAACCAAGCTGGTGGGCATCAGCCTGGAAGGCAGTGTCGGCTGAGGCAACGGCCGACACCGAACCGCGCAACGCAACAGACAGACAAGCCGAAGGCGACAACATGCTGAAGATCGAGAACCTGCACGTCGAAGTGGATGGCAAGGAAATCATCCGGGGCCTGGACCTGGAAGTCCCGAAGGGCGAGGTGCATGCCATCATGGGCCCGAACGGGGCCGGCAAGTCCACCCTGTCCTATACGCTGGCGGGGCGCGACGGCTACACGGTGACCGACGGCAGGGTCACGTTCCAGGGCCGCGACCTGCTGGACCGGGAACCGGAGCAGCGGGCCGCCGACGGGCTGTTCCTGGGCTTCCAGTATCCGGTGGAAATTCCAGGTGTCGCGACGCTGACGTTCCTGAAAACCGCCGTGAACGCGGTGCGTCGCCAGCGCGGCGAGGAAGAATATGACGCCATGCAGTTCATGAAGCTGGTGCGCGGCAAGGCGAAGGACCTGAACATCTCCGACGAGATGCTGAAACGTCCCGTCAATGTCGGCTTCTCCGGTGGCGAGAAGAAGCGCAACGAGATCCTGCAGATGGCGGTGCTCGACCCGGCGTTCTGCCTGCTGGACGAAACCGACTCCGGTCTCGACATCGATGCGCTGAAGGTCGTGGCCGATGGCGTCAACGCCCTGCGCGGGCCGGAACGCGGCATGCTGATCATCACCCATTACCAGCGGCTGCTGGATCACATCGTTCCCGACCGGGTGCATATCCTGGCGGAGGGCCGGATCGTCGAGAGCGGTGACAAGAGCCTGGCGCTGGAACTGGAAAAGAAGGGCTATGCGTCCTTCGGCTCGGACCGGGCGGCCTGAGGCAGTCATGGACAGCACAGCCGAAATCCTTCTGGAACGCTTCAGCGGCGATGCCGATACCGACCGGACCGCAGCGCGCGACCGGTTCCGGGACGCGGGCCTTCCGACGCCGAAGCAGGAAGCCTGGAAGTTCACCAACCTGCGCCCGCTGGCCCAGTTCCTGGATGCGCGGACGGAGCCTGCGAACGACAGCCGTCCCGCCATTCCGGACACGCTTGTGGATGGGGCCTACCGGGTGCTCATCATTGACGGTCGTATCGACGGTGACCTTTCGGATGCCGGGATCGACGGCCTGAGCCTCGCGCAGGGCAGCGGTCTGCAGGCCGACACGGACAGCGGTCGTGCCCTGCGCGACCTCAGCATTGCGATGGCGGACGACGGGCTGCGCATCACGCTGGATGCCAACGCGACGCCGCCCCGGGCGCTGGAGCTTGTCTTCATCGGCACCGGCAGCCGTTCGGGCGGTCATCATTTCACGCTGGAGATCGCGCTCGGCAGCAACAGCGCGCTGACCGTGGTGGAACATCATCTGGGCAGCAACGCCTATGCCGCGACCCTGGCCACCGATGTACGGCTGGCGGACGGCGCGCGCCTGCGTCACGTGAAGCTGCAGGACGAAAGCACCGAGGCCTTTCACCTGTCGGACTGCGCGGTGGAGATCGGGCGCGACGCGAGCCATGAACGTTTCGTGCTGTCCGTCGGCTCCAGGCTGGCACGGGATGAGGTGCATGTCGCGCTGAACGGTCAGGGCAGTTCCGTGCGCCTGCTCGGGGCCTATGCAGGCCGTGGGCAGCAGCACCTGGACCACACCACCCACATCGACCACGCGGTGCCCAACACCAGCAGCCACGAAGTCTACAAGGGCGTGCTGGATGACCGGTCCCGTGGCGTCTTTCAGGGCGGCATCCGGGTGATGAAGGACGCGCAGAAGACTGCAGGGCATCAGTTGAACAAGGCCCTGCTGCTGTCGCGCCAGGCGGAGATCGATTCCAAGCCGGCGCTGGAGATCTATGCCGACGATGTGGTCTGCAGCCACGGCGCGACCGCAGGCGAGATCGACGAGGACGCGCTGTTCTATCTGCGCGCCCGCGGCATCGACGCGCAGGCCGCGAAGAGCCTGCTGGTGCAGGCCTTCCTGGACGAGGCCTTCGACGGTATCGCCGACGAAGGACTGCGCGAGCGCCTGAAGGACCGGGTGCACGGCGCCCTGCAGCTGGAGGGTGCGGCCCATGGCTGATACCGTTTCGGACCACACGAACAGTACCGTTCTGGATGTGGACGCGGTGCGCCGTGACTTTCCGATCCTTTCGGAGACCGTCTATGGCAAGCCGCTGGTGTTCCTGGATTCAGGGGCCAGCGCGCAGAAGCCGCGTCAGGTCATCGACGCCATGCGCCACTGCATGGAACACCAGTATTCCAACGTCCATCGTGGGGCGCACTACCTGTCCGCCGCGACCACGGATGCGTTCGAGCAGGCGCGGGATCGCGTCGCGCGGTTCCTGAATGCGGCCAGCCCGGACGAGATCATCTTCACGTCCAATGTGACCGCCGCCATCAACCTGGTGGCCCATGCCTATGGCCGCGCCTTCCTGAAGGCGGGGGACGAGGTCATCGTTTCCGAGATGGAGCATCACGCCAACATCGTGCCCTGGCAGCTGCTGGCGGAGGCGACGGGTGTCGTGCTGCGCGTGGCACCGGTGGAGGACGACGGCAGCTTCCGGATCGAGCGGTTCGCGGAACTGCTGAACGACCGCACCAGGCTGGTCTCCATCACCCATTGCTCCAACGTGCTGGGCACCAACGTCCCGGCGAAGGAAGTGGCGCGGCTGGCCCACGACGCGGGTGCGAAGGTGCTGTTCGACGGCGCACAGGCGGTCGTGCACGGCCCTGTGGACGTCCAGTACATAGACGCCGATTTCTATGGTTTCACCGCCCACAAGCTCTATGGGCCGAGCGGCCTTGGCGTGCTCTACGGCAAGCTGGATATCCTGAACAGCATGCCGCCGTTCCTGGGAGGCGGCGACATGATCGACAAGGTCTCCTTCAAGGGATCGACCTTCAAGGAAGCCCCGCACCGGTTCGAGGCCGGAACCCCTGCGATCGTGGAGGCCATCGGCCTGCATGCGGCGATCAACTATGTCGCGGACATCGGCTTCGACGCCATCCGCGCGCATGAGGCGGGCCTGCGCGACTATGCGCATGAACGGCTGTCCGCCATCGACGGAATGCGCCTGATCGGCACCGCGCCGGACAAGGCCGCCATCATCTCCTTCCTGGTCGACGGGCTGCACCCCTATGACGTGGCCGCCGTGCTGGACCGTCAGGGCGTTGCCTGCCGCGTCGGCCACCATTGCGCGGAGCCGCTGATGGACCGGCTGGGGATCATCGGCACCGTCCGCGCGACACTGGCGATGTACAACACGAAGGCCGAGATCGATGTGCTTGGGGAAGCCATCGAGAAGGCCAAGAAGATGCTGGCCTGAAGGGGGCACCATGGCACGAGAGGAATATGAGGATTTCGCGGAGACCCTGGAGGCGCTGGACGACGACATGCGCTTCGAGTTCCTGCTCGATCTGGCGAAGAAACAGGATGCGACAGACTTCCCGGAGGAATGGAAGACCGACGCGAACCTGATGCACGGCTGCATGTCGAAGGTGTGGCTGGTGCACGAGGAAAAGGACGGCCTGCACTGGTTCAAGGGCGCCTCCGAGGCGGCAATCGTGAAGGGGCTGGTGCACATGATGGTGCGGTCCTTCAGCGGCCTGACGTCGGAGGAGGTTCGGGAAATCAGCCTGGATGACGTGCGGCGGCTGAACCTGGGCGCCCTCACCTTCCAGCGCCAGGTCGGCATGATGGCAATGCTGAAACAGATCCAGAAACTGGCCGGCCAGCCGGTGGCCCGCGAAAGCGCCGGTGCCTGATGCGCACAAACCTGCTCTCCACACAGGGGAATTGAAATGACCATGACACCTGACCACAGTCCCGGCTTGCTGGACTTCATGGAAGTCCCGGACGTCGTCGCCTATGCGGGCGAGAAGCGGGAGGGCCTGAGCGAACTCGGCTCCGAACCGCTGATCGCGGCGATGAAAACCGTCTATGACCCGGAGATCCCGGTGGACATCTACGAACTCGGCCTTATCTACAGGCTGGAAGCGAAACCGGACGGCGATGTCGAGGTCGACATGACATTGACCGCCCCGGCCTGCCCCGTGGCGGGTGAACTGCCGCAATGGGTGGCGGACGCGGTGGCCACTGTCGAAGGCACCGGCCTCGTCACCGTGCAGTTGGTGTTCGAGCCGCCGTGGACGCCGGAGCGCATGTCGGACGAGGCCCGTCTCGCCCTCGACATGTTTTGAGTGACGCGGAATTCAGACCAACCTGTTCAGGAGTGAAATGATGTTCCAGACCGAGGGTGGCAAACCGATCCTTACCGTCACGCCGCGCGCCGCCGAGCAGGTGCAGCGGCTGATGCAGCGGGCGGAGGCCAAGGGCGACACGGCGCTCGGCGTGCGCGTCGGCGTCAAGACCGGCGGCTGTTCCGGCATGACCTACAATGTCGAGTATGCCACCGAGCAGAAGAAGTTCGAGGAAGTGGTGGAGGCCGAGGGCGCGCGCGTCTTCGTCGACCCGATGGCCACCATGTTCCTGCTGGGCGCGGAGATGGACTACGAGGAAACCCAGTTCCGCTCCGGCTTCACCTTCTCCAACCCGAACGAGGCGGAACGCTGCGGTTGCGGCGAGAGCTTCTCCGTCCAGCCGGCTGTGGGTGAGGCGGCGAAGCGGACGTCCTGACGGGTCTCTGCGTCAGCGACGACCGGCGCGCAACCTGAAGGCTGCCCCCGCGGCCAGGCTCTCGATGCGCCCCGGCAGTTCGTCGGGGAAGGCCGCGATCAGGATCTCGATCAGGGCGGCCAGGTCGCTGTCGTCGGCCTGGATACCGACCCGCGCCAGATAGGCGAAGAGGTTGGACAGTGAATCCTCGATCTGCCGCAGGCGGTCGAAGGTACCGGTGCCGGCCCGGGTCATGGAGGCATGCAGCATCAGCACCTCGACATGCTCCGCATGCAGTTCACTCTCCACGATCACCCGCCGCAGATCGTCGGACAGCGGCCGCGGTGCCGGGGCGGTATCGCCCTTCAGATAGAGTTTCAGACCGTGCAGCGCATTGATGGCATTGCCGCGCCAGTCCGCCACGGCCCGCAACGCCTGATCCAGTTCGCCGTCACGGAAGGTGCCGCGCCCGCTGGAGGCGACCCAGCAGCAGAACAGCATGACATTGACGTCCAGCCCGTGCCGGTCCTGCAGGGCCAGACAGGCCTGCTTCGCAGCGCCGCGCGCATAGACACGCGTGGCGTAGTCCCACAGGTCATTGGGGGGGAAGACTCCGGACGAGAATACCGCCATGAAACGATCCAGTGTTCAGCGTTCAATCGTGGTCCGGCGATGCCGCCGACCGTGATCCCGATGCGCGGTCATGTTACTCTTGGGGGATCAGCTGCATGCGCGCGGCGCGACTATGGCATGGCTGACGGGCACGGCAAAGGAGAGACCGGTGACATGACTGTAGCGGAGGGCGAGACACGGACCTACATCGAGAAGCGCCTGGCGGAACAGCGGATTGCGCACCAGGATCTCGACGCGGCAATCGCGGCCCTGGTGGAAAAGGGCGCCTTCGATGATCTGCAGATGCAGCGCCTGAAACGACAGAAACTGAAGGTGAAGGACGAGATCCTGCGGCTCGAAGGCATGCTGATGCCCGACATCATTGCCTGAATGCTGCGCAACACGGGCTTCACGACCGTCGCGGGCTTGACCTGAGACGGTCTGACGCCTTTATTCACGCGCGAAACGCACCAGATCGTACTGTAACGGACCAGAGTGCCCACCCGGGGACCGACAGCGGCAGGGCACAGAACGGAATTCACCGGCCATCACGCCAGCACGGCGGCGTGGCCAGAAGCAACCAACAGACGGAGAAAACCGACATGGCATTCGAACTTCCCCCCCTGCCCTACGCCGACAACGCGCTGGAGCCGCACTACTCCGCCAACACCTTCAGCTTTCACCACAAGAAGCATCACAATGCCTATGTGACGAAGGCAAACGAGCTGGTGGCCGGCACCGATCTGGACAAGGCCAGCGTCGAGGAAGCGATCGCGGAGGCCCACAAGGCGGGCAACCAGGGTCTGTTCAACCAGGTCGCCCAGATCTGGAACCACACCTTCTTCTGGAATTCCATGGCCCCGAACGGCGGCGGCGCGGCAACCGGTGACATCGCCGATGCCATCAAGGCCGACTTCGGCTCCACCGAGGAACTGGTCGCGGCCTTCAAGGCATCCGCAGTCGGCAACTTCGGTTCCGGCTGGACCTGGCTGGTGCAGGACGGCGGCAAGCTGAAGGTCGTCAATACCTCCAATGCCGGCACCCCGCTGACCGACGGGCAGAAGCCGATCCTGACCGTCGACGTCTGGGAGCATGCCTACTACCTGGATTACCAGAACCGCCGCCCCGACTTCGTGCAGGCGTTCTGGGACAACCTGGTGAACTGGGACTTCGCGAACGCGAACCTGAAGGGCTGACGTTCAGCTTCAGTTCTGTTGAAGGGGCCGCCGGGCAGCACTGTCCGGCGGCCTTTTTCGTTTCAATTCCGGCCTATTGCGTATTGCGGCAATTTGGCACGCGGGGTATGTCTCGGTGGAGAATACGGACGGCGAAATTGCTGCGAGGGCCGGACGATCCGGCGCCAGATGACAGGGAGAATTCGTGTGGGTGAACATCCGTGGCTGAAATCCTATTCCGCTGGCGTGGACTGGCATGCCCCGATCGACACCTTTCCCGTCTACCAGATCCTCGATGATGCGGTCTCGCGCTGGCCCGACCAGCCCGCCACGGACTTCATGGGCAAGGTGCTGACCTACCGCGAACTCAGCGACCTGGTCTCCCGCGCCGCGAAGGGCTTTCAGGCACTGGGCGTCGGACCCGGCGTCCATGTCGGCCTGTTCCTGCCGAACACCCCCCACTACGTCATCTGCTTCTACGCCATCCTGAAGGCCGGCGGGACAGTGGTGAACTATTCGCCGCTGGATGCCGCCAAGGTGCTGGAACACAAGATCGAGGACAGCCAGACCGACATCATGGTCACGCTGGACCTGACCGCGCTGTATCCGCAGATGGCGGAGATGCTGGGCAAGACCCGGCTGAAGAAGATCGTCGTCGGCGGCCTGCCCGACGTGCTGCCGTTCCCGAAGAACCTGCTGTTCCCGCTGGTGAAGTCGAAGGAGATCGCGAAGGTCCCGAACGACATGCACCATGTCCGGTTCAAGAAGCTGATCGCCAATGACGGCAAGTACAATCCGGTCGCGATCGGCGATCCGGCGGAGACCCTGGCCGTGCTGCAGTACACCGGCGGCACCACCGGCCTGCCGAAGGGCGCGATGCTGACCCATGGCAACCTGACCGCCGCGACCAGCATGTATGTCGTCTCCAACACCGGTGACGAGCCGACCCTGGTAGAGGGCAAGGAGAAGATCCTGGCCGTCCTGCCGCTGTTCCACATCTATGCGCTGCAGATCAACATGCTGCTGGCGATGCGGTTCGGGGCGGAGATCGTGCTGCATCCGCGCTTCGAGCTGGAGGCAGTGATCAAGGACCTGGGATCGAAGAAGCCGACCATGTTCCCCGGCGTGCCGACCATGTTCACGGCCATCATCAACTATCCCGGCATTCAGGACATGGATCTGTCGTCGCTGAAATTCTGTGCTTCGGGCGGCGCACCGCTGCCGGTCGAGGTGGCGGAGAAGTTCGAGAAGCTGACCGGCTGCAAGCTGGCCGAAGGCTGGGGCATGACGGAAACCAGCCCCGCCGGGGTCTCCACGCCGGTGCACGGGGTCGCGAAGCCCGGGTCCTGCGGCATCCCGATGCCGGGCATCGAGATCAAGTTCATCGACGTCGATGATCCGTCGAAGACCATGCCGATGGGAGAGCGTGGCGAGATCTGCATCCGTGGCGCGAATGTCATGAAGGGTTACTGGAACAAGCCCGAGGCGACGGCGGAGAGCTTCACCGAGGACGGGTACTTCCGCACCGGTGACGTCGGCTACATGGACGATGACGGCTACATGTACATCGTGGACCGCACCAAGGACATGATCCTGTGTGGCGGCTTCAACGTCTATCCGCGCAATATCGAGGAAGCGATCTACCTGCATCCGTCCGTCGAGGAGGTCTCCGTCATCGGCATCCACGACGATTATCGCGGCCAGGCGCCGAAGGCCTTCATCAAGCTGAAGGCAGGGGCTGACAGCTTCACCTTCGACGAACTGAAGGCCTTCCTGAAGGACAAGATCGGCAAGCACGAGATGATCTCCGAGATGGATATCCGCGCCGAGCTACCCAAGACCCTTGTGGGCAAGCTGTCCAAGAAGGAACTCTACGAAGAGGAAGAGAAGCGCCGCGCCAAGGCCGCCTGACACGGGCAGTCGGCTGCCATCCGGCGACCGTTGTCCGCCCGCCCGGGTAGGTCGTGGCGAGTCGCAAGGGACAAATAATACGCATGCGTATTGTCTCGTTGCCCTGTTCGCGCCAGATTGGGCGCCATGAGACATCCACGCGCCTTGCAGACAAGACTGATCCGCGAATCCATTGACCGCCTGAAAGCCCAGGATCCGCCACTCGCAGCCGGATCGGTGGAGGCGTCGGCCCGCCGCTACAGCGATACCGACTGGCTGTCGCGGGAAACCGGCACGATCTTCCGCAACGAGCCCCAGTACCTTGGTCTTGCAGGCGAAATTCCGGACGCCGGCGACTACATGACCCGCGAACTGCCCGGCGTCTCCCTGCTTGCCGTTCGCGGGAAGGACCAGCAGATACGCGCCTTTCGCAACCGCTGCCGCCACCGGGGCACCCGCGTTGCGGAGGGGGAAGGCAAGGCCCGCAGGTTCACCTGCCCCTACCACGCGTGGACCTATGGACTTGACGGCATTCTCGCCAGTGTTCCGGAAGCCTGCCACTTCGATACGGTCGAACCCGGCGTCGATGGCCTTTGTCCGGTCCCCATTCTGGAGTGGGCCGGAATGCTGTTCTTCCTGCCGCCAGGCACGGACGAGGCCACGGCACGCGCGAGGCTGCACCCCATCGTCAGCGAACTGGAGGGGTTCGACTTCCATGCCTACAGGTCACGCCGCACGTTCAGCACCGGAAAGCCGACGAACTGGAAACTCGGCGTCGATACGTTTCTGGAGGCCTATCACGTCCCCGTCCTGCACGCCCGGACGATCGGCAGGACACTGGTGGGTGGCTTTGCGCTCTACGAACCGTTGCAGCCCCACGCGCGTCTCGTCGCGCCGCGCCGCCCGATCCTTGATCTGACGGAAGAGCAGATCACCTCCGATCCCCTGCACCGCCATGCCATCATCGTCTACCGGATCTTCCCGAACACCGTCATCGTCTCGATGGAAACCCACGCGGAGATCCACCGCTTCAATCCGGTTCAGGGACAGCCGAACCGCATGACGTGGGATCTGACCGTCGCGGCCTCTCCCCTGGGGCAGTCGCTCGACATCGACTGGGACAGGATCCTCGATCTCGCCGCGGGTGTGGTGGAGCGCGAAGACCTGGTCATGATGGCGCAGATCCAGGCAAATCTGGACAGTGAGGGCCCGGAGTCCACCGTCACGTTCGGCCGCAACGAGCCTGCGCTGCAGGACTTCCACGCCGAGATCGACCAGGCAATGGGAGAACCGGAGCCGCTCAGGCGGCCGGAAGAAGGGCTTCCGGCCGCCCTGGCTGCGCGGTGACAGGTTTCAGACGGGGCGCCGCCTGATCAGATGCAGATGCAGGCCAGCGGCGGGAAGCCGTTGAAGCCGTTGGCGGCGTAGGTCGTCGTATAGGCACCTGTGGATTCGATCAGCAGGGTCTCGCCGATCTGCAGCGACACCGGCAGCATGATCGGCGTCTTCTCGTACATCACGTCGACCGAATCGCAGGTCGGGCCGGCCAGGATCATCGGCTCGAAGGCATCATCGTCATGATCGGTGCGGATGGGATAGCGAATGGCCTCGTCCATCGTCTCCGCCAGTCCGCCGAACTTGCCGATGTCGAGATAGACCCAGCGCATCGGATCATCGTCGGACTTGCGCGAGATCAGGACGATCTCGGAGCGGATGATACCGGCATCGCCGACCATGCCCCGCCCCGGCTCGATCACCGTCTGCGGCAGGCGATTGCCGAAGTGGCGGCGCAGTGCGTTGTGGATCGACTGGCCGTAGCGCCCGACCTCCGGCACGTCGCGCAGATAGCGCGTCGGGAAACCGCCGCCCATGTTGACCATGCGCAGATAGATGCCCTGATCCGCCAGGTTGCGGAACAGCGTCGCGCAGGTGGCCAGCGCGCGGTCCCACATCTCCGAATTCGTCTGCTGAGATCCGACATGGAACTGCAGGCCGAACGGCACCAGTCCCAGACCCGGCGCACGGGCCAGCAGGCGCTCCGCCATCTCCGGCACACAGCCGAACTTGCGCGACAGCGGCCATTCGGCGCCTTCGCCATCGCACAGCAGGCGGCAGACCACACGGCTGCCCGGCGCGACCCGCGCCAGCTTCTCCAGCTCCGCCTCGCTGTCGAAGGCATACTGGCGCACACCCAGCTGCCAGGCGCGGCCGATGTCACGCTCCCGTTTGATGGTGTTGGAAAAGGCGATGCGGTCGGCGGTCGCGCCCGCAGCCAGCGCCATCTCGATCTCCGGCACCGAGGCCGCATCGAAGCTGCTGCCCAGGTCCGCCAGCAGGGACAGGACCTCCGGCGCCGGATTGGCCTTGATGGCGTAGTAGATCGTCGTGTCCGGGAAGGCACGGGCAAAGCCCGCGTAATTCTCCCGCACCCGGTCCAGATCCACCACCAGGGTGGCACGGTCATGGGGGGTCGCGGACAGGTACTGGCGAATGCGGTCGGTCATGGGACGACGGCCTTTTCGAAAAAAGCAGGGTCGGGAAAACAAGGGAAACAGTGTCGGCAATGGTCGGTCTGGCGACCGGGTCTCAGTCAGGTTCGACGAGCTTTTCGACATATCCCGGTAACGCGAACGCGCCCCGATGGACTGCCGGCGTGTAATAGCCCGGCGCGAAGTCCAGTTCCGCCAGTCGTTCGGCCAGCGTCGGTTCACTGACATGCAGCAGGGCTGCATCATCCGTCCCGAATCCGAGTGCCATCGGTCCGCCGGTATAGGTCGGAACCGTGACGAGATAGCAGGTGGCCACCTGGAACAGCGACCGGAACGCCCGCATGGTGCCACGCAGTTCGTCCGGTTGCAGGAACGGCACCCCGTTCTGCGTCACGACGACACCGCCCGGGTTCAGCAGGCGCTGCACATGGCCATAGAAGCTGTCGGTGAACAGCACCTCGCCCGGTCCGATGGGGTCGGTCGAATCGACGATGACCACATCGAAGCGGTCCTGCGTGTCCCGCACGAAGGCGGCACCGTCGGCGATCACCAGGTTCAGGCGCGGGTCATCGAAGGCACCGTTGGAGACGCTGGGCAGCCACTCCCGCGAGAACGACACCACTCCGGCGTCGATCTCCACCATCGTGGCCTGTTCCACGGTCGGGTGCCGCAGCACCTCCCGCAAGATGCCACCGTCACCACCACCGATGATCAGCACGCGGCGGGCGTTGCCATGCGCCAGCATCGGCACATGGGTCAGCATCTCGTGGTAGACGAACTCGTCGCGCTCCGTCACCTGGGTGACGCCGTCCAGGGACAGCATCCGCCCGAAGATCGGATTGTCGACCAGCACCAGCCGCTGCTGCCCGGTCTCGGTATCGAACAGGACACGGTCCGCCCGGTAGCTGGAACGGAAGGCTCCGTGCAGCTGCTCGGTGATCCAGTTGTCCCAGTCGCGGAGTGTCATCCCACCAGGCCCTTGCCACGACGGACTTCGTCCACCAGCACTTCGCCGGCCCGGAAGGCGCGACGCAGGACCGGCACGGCGTTCTGCGGCTGTGCGTCACCGCACATGAAGACGTCCAGCGCCGCATAGCCGTACTCCGGCCAGGAATGGATCGAGATGTGGGACTCGGCCAGGATCGCGACACCGGACACGCCGCCATTGGGCGTGAAGTGATGCAGGTCGATCGACAGCAGGGAGGCACCGGCAGCGGTGACACACTCGCGCAGGGTCTTCTCGATGTGGTCGATGTCGTCCAGCCGGGACGCATCCTTGACGTCGATCAGCAGATGGGTGCCAGCGAAGTTCTCGCCGTCCTTGCTGATGAAGAAATCCTTCCGGCCCTCATCGGCCAGGGTGTCGACGTCGGTGATCTCGGCCGGAGCGAAGGTGGTGTTGGTGAAGTCCATTGTTTCATCCCCATGAACGCAGATGAGTACTGCCCATACGCCCGAGGGGTTCGGCGGGCGACGGGTGCGGTATTCCAGATATGGAAAATTGGGTGTGGCGGCGCATCCCGGGAAACGGGCGCTGCGGCGTCACGCATCGATCACGATGTCAGGTCTGTCTGCAGAACGGCACGGCACTTCTCCAATAGCCCCAGCCACAATGGCCAGATAAGACAAACTAAGCTCTCAGAGACGCTCACGCCGTGACGGGAACCGGGGGACTGCCGACGGGTCGAACAGCGGTCCGTCCAATGTCCGTGCGATTGCGTTCGAGGGGGCATCTAGCGTCTCTGAAGCCCCCTGTCAATGGCCATTCTTTCGCGAATGCGAACTGCCCTGTCGTGCACAGGGTGGCCGTGCCGGTCCCGCTCGCTATGATCGCCGCGAACCGGACAGGAGTTGATGGATATGGGAAGTCTGACCCGCCGCCATTTCGAGCGGCAGGCAGAGGTGTGCGGGGGCATGAACTCACCCTTCACGGCGCGGCTGCTGCACCTTGCCGGTGCGCGTATGAAGCCGGAAACGACATTCACGACACGGGTTCTCGACTGGCCGGACGACAGGATGCGCGATGACGCCCTTTCGCTGCGGTTCGCAGGTGCGCTGCACGCCTGCGTGCTTGCCGGGCGGTCCGAGGCGCTGGCAGGCTGTTATCCGCCCAATGCCGCACCGGTCGACGATGATGCCTTCTGGGACATCATTCGCCAGACGATGGTGGCGGATGACGAGTTCCTGAGCGCCTTTCTGGATCATCCGCCGCAGACCAACGAGACCGGCCGGGCCGCCGTGCTGCTGCTCGGGTTCCAGCGTGCCGCCCGGGACACGGGATACCCGCTGTCGATGCTGGAGCTCGGCGCCAGTGCCGGACTGAACCAGAACTGGGACCGCTTCGCCTATGACCTCGGCGGTACCCTTTGGGGCGACATGGATTCCGGCGTCCGCCTGGCCCCCGAATGGCGTGGACGCGCACCGGAACCGCTGGATCCGATCGAGGTTGCCGAGAGACGCGGCTGCGACCTCAATCCGTTGCAGCTCGACGATCCTGCACAACGGCTTCGCCTGCGCAGCTATGTCTGGCCTGACCAGCTGGAGCGTCTGGAACGACTGGACGCGGCCATCGGGATCGCACTGCAGCAGGAAACCCGGCTCGCCCGCGCCAATGCGGCGGACTGGGCGGAGGCCTGCCTGGCCATGCCATCAATGGGCAGGACAACCGTGATCTATCACTCGATCTTCTGGCAATACATGCCTGCGGAAATCCAGCGCTCCCTGCGTTCCACGATCGAGGTCGCGGGCGCGATGGCCACGGAGGAATCGCCTCTGGCCTGGGTCCGCATGGAACCGTTCGAGGACGATCCGAAATGCGCCGCGCTCTACTACACCCTCTGGCCTGATCCGGAGCGGCAGGTGCTGGCACTGTGCGACTATCACGGGCGCTGGATCGAACCCTGCTGACCGGCAGCCCCTTTTCGTGGTCGCGGTCTCCGCCAATCCCCGTCGATGATGCATCCCTGCCCTGTCGCCAGACGGGCACTGCCGGTCTTGCAGTGTCCTGTCAGGTCGGGTTAACTCAACGGCGAGCGACGGGGAGGGTCGCCTGAACGCTGCCACGGACCACTGGTCCCGGCGCGGCAGTCCCGAATCCTTCCGTCGAATCTTCTGTTTGTGATCCTGATGCGCGGTGCGTTTCCGCATGCAGTACAGGGTCAGGGCAACAATAGGGCGAGGGAAGAGGCGAATGGCAGGAATTACCGGTTTTGGTGGCTACGTGCCGCGGCTGCGGCTGCAGCGCAAGTCTGTGGTCGAGGCCAATGGTTGGTTCAATCCCGGACTGGCCGGTCTCGCCAAGGGCGAACGGTCCATGTGCAACTGGGACGAGGACAGTCTGACCATGGCCGTCGAGGCCGGGCGCGACTGCATCGGCGAGAAGGGTCCGGCGGACCTGCGGGCGATCTATCTCGCCTCCACCACCCTGCCCTTTGCCGACCGCCAGAACGCCACAGTGGCCGCAACGGCGCTGGATCTGGGCGAGGACCTGAAGACCGTTGACCTGACCTCGTCACAGCGGGCCGGCACCTCCGGCCTGATCGATGTGCTGGAGGGGATGGGCGAGCGCGACGGGCAGGTTCTCTTTCTCGCCGCCGACCACCGCCAGACCGCGGCCTCCGGCGCGCAGGAACTGCAGATGGGTGACGGCGCCGCCGCCATGCTGCTCGGCCAGAACAACGTGATCGCGGAGTATCTCGGCAGCCATCAGGTCTCCGTGGACTTCGTTGACCATTATCGCGGCCAGAACCGCGACTTCGACTACAACTGGGAAGAGCGCTGGATCCGCGACGAGGGCTATTTCAAGATCGTGCCGCGCGGCATCGATGCCCTGTTCGCCAAGGTCGACGTCGCCCCGTCCGACGTTGACGTGATGATCATGCCCGCGCTGATCCGCGGCGTGCCGCAGAAGATCGCCAAGGGCGCCGGCATTCCCGACACCGCCGTGCAGGACAACCTGCATGCGGTGATGGGTGAGGCCGGTACGGCCCACGCGCTGATCATGCTGTCGAAGGCACTGCAGAACGCCAAGCCGGGCCAGGTCATCCTGGTCATCGGCTGGGGTCAGGGCTGTGACCTGATGCTGTTCCGGACCACGGATGCCGTCACCAGCTTCAAGCCCGCACTGGGCGGTGTCGAATCGTCTCTGGCCCGCGGCAAGGCGGAAACCAACTACAACCGCTATCTCGCCTTCAACGACCTGATCGACCGCGACAAGGGCATTCGGGCGGAGACGGACGCGCAGACGGCACTGTCGACGCTCTACCGGAAGCGGGAGATGGTTCTGGGCTTCAAGGGCGGCAAGTGCACCAAGTGCGGCACCGTGCAGTACCCGAAGGCGCATATCTGCGTGAACCCGAACTGCGGTGCCTGGCACAGCCAGGAAGACTACCGCTTCTCCGACGTGCCCTGCACCGTGCAGAGCTGGACTGCGGATGGCCTGACCTACTCCCCGGACCCGCCCACCCATTTCGGCATGGTGACGTTCGAGGGTGGCGGACGGCTGATGGCCGACCTGACCGACGTGGACAAGGGCGGTGTCGAGGTCGGCATGCCCCTGCGCATGGTCTTCCGCATCAAGGTCGAGGACGAGCGCCGCGGCTTCAAGAAGTACTTCTGGAAGGCAGCACCGGACCATCGCAAGACGGCCTGACCTTTCCGGGACTGTATCGAGACGACAAGCGGCTCCGATCATTCGGGGCCGCTTTTCTTTTGGGACATCCGTGACAACGGGGTATCGCAGATCGGCCATGCCGACGAAGCTGTTTGACTAAATCGTTCGCAAGCGTACTTTTCCACTACGTGTTCACGCAAACATCCGGGGAGTGTCTGATCATGCCAGCAGGAATCAGGGATCGTGTCGCCATTCTGGGCATGGGCTGTTCGAAATTCGGCGAGCGCTGGGACTGCGACGCCGACGATCTGATCATCGAGGCCTATGAGGAATGCCTGAAGGATGCGGGCATCGAGACCAGTCAGATCGAAGCCGCGTGGTTCTCCACCGCAATCGAGGAAATCCATGTCGGCAAGTCCGCCGTGCCGCTGTCCGTCGCGCTGCGCCTGCCCTACATCCCGGTGACCCGTGTCGAGAACTATTGCGCCTCCGGCACCGAAGCCTTCCGTGGCGCGGTCTATGCCGTGGCCTCCGGTGCCGCTGACATCGCCCTGGCGGTCGGCGTCGAGAAGCTGAAGGACACGGGCTATGGCGGCCTGCCGCAGAACATGGCCGGCGCCGTCTCCAACATGACCTGGGCCAACGCCTCCGCGCCCGGATCGTTCGCCCAGCTCGCCACCGCCTACCAGAAGAAGCATGGCGTGAAGCCGGAAGACCTGAAGCGCGCCATGGCGCAGGTCTCCGTGAAGAGCCACGCCAACGGGGCCAAGAACCCGAAGGCACACCTGCAGAAGGAAATCGACACGGACGCCGTGCTGAACGCACCGATGATCGCGGAGCCGCTGGGCCTGTTCGACTGCTGTGGTGTGTCCGACGGTTCGGCCGCTGCCATCGTCACCACGCCGGAGATCGCGCGGAAGCTCGGCAAGAAGGATCTGGTGACCGTGAAGGCACTTCAGCTCGCCGTCTCCAACGGCATCGAATCCAGCGGCGAAGGCTGGGACGGTTCCTATTTCATGACGACCCGGAAGGCCGCCGAGCGGGCCTACGCCGAAGCCGGGATCACCAATCCCCGCGAACAGGTGTCCATGTTCGAATGCCATGACTGCTTCTCGATCACCGAACTGGTGACGGCCGAAGACCTCTACATCTCCAAGGAAGGCACGGCCTGGAAGGATTTCCTGGACGGTTTCTTCGATGCGGATGGCGGCGTACCGGCGCAGATCGACGGCGGCCTGAAATGCTTTGGCCACCCCATCGGCGCATCCGGCCTCCGCATGCTCTACGAGATGTACCAGCAGTTGCTGGGACGGGCCGACAAGCGCCAGCTGGCGGACCCGAAGATCGGCCTGACGCACAATCTGGGCGGCTTCCCGCACCACAATGTCTCGTCCATCGCCATCGTGGGGCTGGAGGGCGCCTGATCGCGGGCAGTCCTGCCGGAAACACGGCCCGGACAACAAGGCGCGGGTTCGCGTAACGGTCCCGAGAGTTCACCGTTCCCTGTATCGGCAGGGGACGGTGACCGGTCCTCTTCGGAGGGTGGCTGGACCTATTCGGCCATCACCATCTTGTTGCGGCCCGCATTCTTTGCCTTGTAGAGGGCCATGTCGGCGCGCTTCATCAGGGATGGTGGGTCTTCCCCATCCCGCAGCGTGGCCCCGCCGACCGAGCAGGTGACGTCGATCGAACCGACGTCCTCGCCGGTCCCGAAGGGCTCGACCTCCATGGCCCAGCGCAGGCGCTCGCCGACCTTTTCGGCCAGTACCCTGTCAGCTTCCGGCATCATGACCACGAATTCCTCGCCACCGAAGCGGGCGCAGAGGTCGAAGCCGCGCACGCTGCGCTCGATCCGCTCCGCGAACTGCTTCAGGATCTTGTCGCCGACGGCATGGCCATAGGTGTCGTTGACCGCCTTGAAATGATCGATGTCGAGCAGCAGGAATGACAGCGGCTTGCCTGCCGAGCGGTTGCGCTGCATCGCCATCTCGAGATGCTGGTCCAGATAGCGGCGGTTGTAGAGACCCGTCAGCGGGTCCGTCATCGCCATGGTGATGGAGGCCTCGACGCTTTCGCGGAGCTGGTCCTGGAACCGCTTCCGGCGCACCTGCGTCTTGGCGCGGGCGGTCAGTTCGTTGCCGTCGATCGGACGCAGCAGATAGTCCGTGACACCAAGCTCCAGCCCCTTGGCAATCCGCTCGTTGTCGCTTTCCTCCCCGATCATCAGGATGGGCACCTGGCGGGTCACGGCATCATTGCGAATGCGCGACGTCAGCCGCAGCGGGTCGGTGCCGCGGTGGTCGAGTGACAGGATGATCAGGTCGGGATTGCCTTCACGCGCCCGTGTGATCGCGGCTTCCGGCTCGGCCTCGAGGGTCAGGCTGAACTTGTCGCCCATGTGGCGCTTGACGTGCCGATTGTCGGACGCATTGTCGTCAATCACCAGAACCGGCGCGCCCTCCACCGTCATCTCGCTCTCGGTGGAATACATGCCCAGCCGCTCACCGGTCTGGCGGCGCAGCTTCAGCTCGTCCATCGTCATCTTGAGCCGGACCAGCGAACGCACGCGGGAGAACAGGGCCATGTCATTGACTGGCTTGGTCAGGAAGTCGTCGGCGCCGGCCTCAAGCCCCTGCACCCGGTCGGATGCGTCGGACAGGGCCGTCACCATGACGACAGGAATGTGGGAAACAGCGGGGTTGGCCTTCATCCGGCGGCAGACCTCGAAGCCATCCATGCCGGGCATCATCACATCCAGCAGCACGATATCCGGATTGTCGCGTTCAACGACTTCCAGCGCCTCCGGGCCGTTGCTGGCGGTGAACACCTGATAATACTCGCTGGAGAGCTTCGCCTCCAGAATACGCACGTTCGGCAGAACGTCATCGACCACGAGTACGCGGGCAGACATCTGCGATTAACCCAGGAACTGCTTGACCGTATCAATGAAGGTCCCGACAGAGATCGGCTTCGAGATATAGGCCTCGCAGCCACCGTCGCGAATCTTCTCCTCATCGCCCTTCATGGCGAAAGCCGTGACGGCGATAACGGGTATGGATCGCAGGTCATCGTCTTCCTTGATCCACTTGGTAACCTCCAGCCCCGAAACCTCCGGCAACTGGATGTCCATCAGGATCAGGTCAGGACGGTGCTCACGTGCCAGCTTCAGCGCCTCCATCCCATCCTTGGTCTGCACGGTGGCATATCCATGGGCATCAAGCAGATCATGAAACAGCTTCATGTTCAGCTCGTTGTCTTCGACGATAAGAACGGTTTTCGACATGCTATCCTCAAACGGCCTTCTGCCGCGTCATGTTCATCCTGTCCACCGGATCCGAACGATCCCCGATGAACGGCTTGGGCCCAGTGCCAACACTTCGGAACAACTGCGCTTTTTGCCCCGCAGGACGGATCATCGCAGTGGCGTGTAAAGCAAGAGTTAACGTTCCGGACCCAACGGGGTAACCTTGGTGTCGGGATCCAATCACACATTTCTGCATTTACGGGAACAGCAATCAATCATGGATCGTGACGCTGCGGAAGTGCTCGCCATCAACGCTCTTGGTTTCCTTGCCGCCGACGCGGACCGGATCGAGGCATTTCTGGCACTCGCCGGGGTCTCCCCGTCGGAGTTACGGCGTAGCGCCGGATCGCCGGAATTCCTTGCGGGTGTCATGGATCACCTGTTGCAGAACGAAGGCTTGCTGCTGGATTTCTGCGCCGATCAGGGGATCGATCCCGCCGAACCGGCCCGTGCGCGCAGGCAATTGCCGGGTGCCAGCTTCGATTACTGATCTCGCGCGAACCCTACCACATGCCTCGGCCTGTTGGCTATGATCCGTTTGGCCAGGACCGGTACTGGCGGCATGATCATCGGGGAGAAGTGACTTGGACGTTCAGCAGATACTCGATGCCCTTCTGGGCGCGGCAACCGATGCCGGGACCGTGCCCGGTGTTGTCGCGCTGGTGACGGATACCAACGGCACAACCTATCAGAACGCGTTCGGGGAGCGTGCGCTGGGTTCCGGCACACCGATGACCACGGATACCGTGTTCTGGATCGCCTCCATGACCAAGGCCATCACCGGGGCGGCGGTGATGCAGCTTGTCGAGCAGGGCCGTCTCGACCTCGACGCCCCTGCCCGCACGGTCCTGCCGGAAATCGGGGAACTGCAGGTCCTGGAGGGCTTCGACGCGGGCGGGCAGCCGAAACTGCGCCCGCCGCAACAGGACATCACCCTGCGGCACCTGCTGACCCACACGGCAGGCTGCGTCTATGACATGTGGT
Source organism: Minwuia sp. IMCC3009 (assembly GCF_029909415.1). Classification (GTDB taxonomy): domain Bacteria; phylum Pseudomonadota; class Alphaproteobacteria; order Minwuiales; family Minwuiaceae; genus Minwuia. Next base: position 511,880 of record NZ_CP123781.1, on the reverse strand, counting down.
CCGACGACATCGCGCGGTGTGTCGAGGCTCTTGGCATTCCGCCGATCAGCAGCCGCAAGCGGGCGTCCCTGATGATGCCCCTGCTGTTCGATCCCGGGACCCGATGGGAGTACGGCACCGGCATCGACTGGGCGGGCCTGATGCTGGAGGCGGTCAGCGGTCAGACCCTTGGCGCCTACATGGCCGAGCACCTGTTCGCCCCCATGGGCATGACCAGCACCGCCTTCGCAAGCACCGACGAGATGCACAGCCGCAAGGCCAGGATGCATGTGCGCGGCCCCGATGGTTCGCTGCAGGTGCAGCCGGATTCTCCCCCATCCGACACGGCCGAGTTCGAGATGGGCGGCGGCGGCCTGGTGGGCACGGTGGAAGACTATGGCTGCTTCATCCGCATGATCCTGAACCGGGGTCAGGCCGGTGGCCGGCAGATCCTGAAGCCCGAGACCGTTGCGCAGATGTCGGTCAACCAGATGGGGGCCAGCCGGGTCACGAAACTGAAGTCGGCAGGCGGCGTCTCCAATGACGCCGAATTCTTTCCCGGTATCGAGAAGACCTGGGGCCTGTCGTTCATGATCAACGAGCAGGATGCCCCGACCGGGCGCGCCGCTGGCTCACTTGCCTGGGCGGGTCTGGCCAATACCTACTACTGGATCGACCCGAAGAACGGTATCGGCGGCGTCTATGCCACCCAGATCCTGCCCTTCGCGGACGACCAGGCCCTGCCGCACTTTCTTGCCTTCGAGAAAGCGGTATATGACTGCCTGAACTGAACAGCACGAGACAGGACTTCCCATGACCGAGCTTGACCCGGCGATCCGGGCGCAGATCGACGCCATCGACATCATTCCCGGTCGCCCGCTGGTGATCAGCGACGCGGACGAGGTACTGTTCGCGTTCATGGAAGGGCTGGAGCGGTACCTGAACAGCGTCGACCTGACTTTCGACTGGTCATCGTTCGGCATTACCGGCAACGTCCGTGACGCGGACGGGCGTGCGCTGGAGGGCAAGGAGGTCCGTACCCACCTCGGCACCTTCTTCGCCAACCATACCGCCGAGCTGACCCCCGTGCCCGGTGCCGCTGAAGCGCTGGCGCACCTGTCGGAGCGGGCGCAGATCGTGGTCCTGAGCAACATTCCGGCCAACGGGGCGGAGGGGCGGCGGCAGGCACTGCGCCGCCACGGCATGGACTTTCCGCTGGTCGCCAACGAAGGTCTGAAGGGGCCGGCGGTGCGCCTGCTGCAGCAGCGCGCGGGCGCGGAGGCGATCTTCATCGACGACATTCCGCACAACCATACCTCCGTGGCCAGGTCGGCAGTGGATGTGCATCGGCTGCACTTTGTCGCCGACCCCAGGCTGGCACCGATGCTGCCGATGGCGGAAGATGCGCACCACCGTGCCGATACCTGGCCGGAGGCCACCCCCTTCATCGAAGCCCGCCTGTTCGGCGACTGACCGGAGCAGACAGGATGCGCATCGGCGTTGATCTGGGCGGTACGAAGATCGAGGCCGTGGCGATGGACGCCCAAGGCACGATCCGCCTGCGCCGCCGCGTGGCAACGCCACAGACCGACTATGCCGCGACCGTGCGGGCCGTCCGTGATCTTGCTCTCGGGATCGAGGCGACGGTGGGTGAGACCTGCACCGTCGGTGTCGGCACACCGGGCGCCATCTCCCCCGCCACCGGCCTGATCAAGAATGCCAATTCGACCTGTCTGATTGGACAGACGCTGGACCGCGACCTTGCCGCCGCGCTGGACCGGCCCGTGCGCCTCGCCAACGACGCCGACTGCTTTGCCCTGTCGGAGGCCGTGGACGGCGCCGCCGCCGGGGCCTTGTCGGTGTTCGGTGTCATCCTGGGGACCGGTGTCGGCGGTGGTCTGGTCTGGCGCCAGCACCTGATCCACGGACCCAACGCCATCGCCGGGGAATGGGGGCACAATCCCCTGCCGTGGCCGCGCGACAGCGAACGCCCCGGCCCACCGTGCTACTGCGGCAAGCATGGCTGCATCGAGGCTTTCCTGTCCGGCCCGGCCGTAAGCGCCAGCTATGCCGCCTCCCACGGGCAACAGCGTCAGGCGGGCGAGATCACCGACGACCTGTTCTGGCGGACCTATGCCGACCGGCTGGCCCGGGCGCTGGCCAGCGTGATCAACGTGCTGGATCCGGAGGTCATCGTGCTGGGTGGCGGGCTGTCGAACATCGACCGGCTCTATCGCGATGTGCCTGAACGGCTTCCCGACTGGGTCTTCTCCGATCACGTCGCGACACGGCTGGTCCGGGCAAGGCACGGCGATTCTTCCGGAGTGCGCGGTGCGGCCTGGCTCTGGCCGCCGGACAGTGATCCGCGATCATGAGCTGGCTCTGCCGGGATTGTTTCGCGATGGCCGACAGGGCACCGGCGTCCGGCATCTGCCGCACCTGCGGATCACCGCGCGGCATTGCCCACGACGAACTGGACCGCCTCAGCCTGGCCCATGTGGACTGCGACGCCTTCTATGCGGCTGTCGAGAAGCGCGACAACCCCGACCTGGCCGACAAGCCGCTGATCGTCGGCGGCGGCACCCGTGGCGTGGTTTCCACCGCCTGCTACGTCGCCCGCATCTACGGCGTGCGGTCCGCCATGCCCATGTTCAAGGCGCTGAAGGCCTGCCCCGACGCGGTCGTCATCAAGCCGGACATGCAGAAATACGTCGCCGTCAGCCGCGAGATCCGCGCCCTGATGCAGGACCTGACGCCCATGGTGGAACCGCTGTCGATCGACGAGGCCTTCCTGGACCTGTCGGGCACCGCGCGCGTCCATCACGCCCCGCCGGCGGTCATGCTCGCCCGCCTCGCCGCGCGGGTGGAGCAGGAAGTCGGGGTCAGCATCTCCGTCGGCCTGTCCTACAACAAGTTCCTGGCCAAGCTGGCCTCCGACCTCGACAAGCCGCGCGGTTTCGCGGCGATCGGAGAGGCCGAAGCGGTGGACTTCCTGGCAAAGCGCCCGGTCTCCGACATCTATGGTGTCGGCAAGGCGTTTCACCGGAAGCTGAATGCCGACGGCATCCGTCTGATCGGCGATTTCCGCAAGTTTACGGAGGCTGACCTGATGCGCCGCTATGGCGCCATCGGCAAGCGGCTGCATGCCTTCGCCCATGGCCGCGACGCCCGCGACGTCAGTCCCGACAACCAGGCAAAGAGTGTTTCATCGGAAACCACCTTCAACAGCGACCTGCGTGATGCGGACGAACTGGCACGGCATCTTTGGCGTCTGTCGGAGCGGGTTTCCGCCGATCTGAAACGCAAGGATCTGGCCGGACGCACGGTTACCCTGAAGCTCCGTGCAGCCGACTTCTCCATCCGCACCCGCAGCCGGACCCTGGACAATCCGACCCAGCTTGCCGGTGTGCTCTATGACGCTGCCGAGCCACTGATGCGGATCGAGGCGGATGGCCGGACCGCCTTTCGCCTGATCGGCATAGGCGCCGCCGGACTGGTACAGGGTGCGACCGCCGACGCGCCCGACCTGCTGGACACCGACCGCCAGCGCCGCAAGAAGATCGAAAGCGCCCTGGACCAGGTCCGCGCCCGCTTCGGCAAGGCCAGCATCGGTGAGGGACGCGGCCGGAAGGAGAAATGAAGGCGCGCCCGTTCGTGGACCGTTCCACCACTCTCCCTTCCCTCCACGTCGCTCGCGGACCTGATCCGCGAGCCCAGTCTCCCACGCCCGAGCGGCACACTGGGTACCCGGGTCAAGCCCGGGTACGGCGTCGGTGGGGTGGGATGGAATGGTCAGCGCATCGATCCGCCACATAGATTGCCCGCCGCCGCCACATTCGCTACAACCCGCGCCAGCGGCATTCCCCGAACCGATGACCTGAGCCGAGAGGATCCAGAGATGGCGAGCTATCAGTACGTCTACACCATGCAGGGCCTGACCAAGAACTGGCCGGGCGGCAAGACGGTGCTGAAGGACATCAACCTCTCCTTCCTGCCCGGAGCCAAGATCGGCGTGCTGGGCATCAACGGCTCCGGCAAGTCCACCCTGCTGAAGATCATGGGCGGGGAAATCACGGAGTTCGGCGGCGAGGCCTGGGCGGCGGACGGTCTGAACGTCGGCTACCTGCGGCAGGAGCCGGAGCTGGATGAGGCCAAGACCGTGCTGGGCAACGTCATGGACGGTGTGGCGGAGAAGCAGGCGATCCTGGACCGCTACAACGAGATCTCCATGAAGTTCGCCGAACCCATGGACGATGACGAGATGAACGCCCTGATCGAGGAGCAGGGCCAGTTGCAGGAGGAGATCGACGCCGCCGACCTGTGGAACCTGGACCGGGAGGTCGAGGTGGCGATGGACGCGCTGCGCTGCCCGCCGTCCGACTGGGCCATCGACAAGCTGTCGGGGGGTGAGCGCCGCCGGGTCGCGCTGGCGCGGCTGCTGCTGTCGAAGCCCGACATGCTGCTGCTCGACGAGCCGACCAACCATCTGGACGCCGAATCCGTGCTCTGGCTGGAGCGGTTCCTGCACGACTATCCAGGCACCGTCGTGGCCGTGACCCATGACCGCTATTTCCTCGACAATGTCGCGGGCTGGATCCTGGAACTGGATCGCGGGCGCGGCATTCCCTACCAGGGCAACTATTCCGGCTGGCTGGAGCAGAAGGAGAAGCGCCTGCAGCAGGAATCCCGCGAGGATGCATCGCGCAAGCGCACGCTGGCCAGCGAACTGGAATGGATCCGGCAGAGCCCGCGGGCACGCCAGGCCAAGTCCAAGGCCCGTGTCTCGGCCTATGAGGAACTGCTGTCCGTCGAGTCGGAGGAACGCCGCGCCGAGATGCAGATCTACGTCCCGCCGGGGCCGCGCCTAGGCAACAATGTCATCACGTTCGAGAATGTCACCAAGGGCTTTGGCGACAAGCTGCTGATCGACGATTTCTCCGCCAAGATCCCGCCGGGTGCCATTGTCGGCATCATCGGCCCCAACGGCGCCGGCAAGTCGACCATGTTCCGCATGATCACGGGGCAGGAGCAGCCCGACAGCGGCAAGGTCGAGATCGGCGAGACCGTGAAGCTCGGCTATGTCGACCAGAGCCGTGACGCGCTGGACCCCAACAAGAACGTCTGGGAGGAAATCTCCGGCGGGGTCGACGTGCTGGAACTGGGCAAGCGCACCATCCAGTCGCGCGCCTACGTCGGTTCGTTCAACTTCAAGGGCGGCGACCAGCAGAAGAAGGTGGGGCAGCTCTCCGGCGGTGAGCGGAACCGGGTGCATCTGGCGCGGACACTGAAGTCAGGGGCCAACGTGCTGCTGCTCGACGAACCGACCAACGACCTGGACGTCGAGACCCTGCGGGCACTGGAAGAGGCCATGGTCAGCTTTGCCGGCTGCGCGCTGGTCATCAGCCATGACCGCTTCTTCCTCGACCGTATTGCCACCCACATCCTCGCCTTCGAGGGCGAGAGCCACGTGGAATGGTTCGAAGGCAACTTCGAGGACTACGAAGCCGACCGCAAGCGCCGCCTGGGTGACGACGCCGACCAGCCCCACCGCATCCGCTACAAGAAGCTGATCGCCTGACCATTCGGATGCACGGGCCACACGCGCCACGCTGCGCGCGGACCTGATCCGCGGGCCCGGCATCCCACGCCTGTGCGGCACGGCTGGGTACCCGGGTCAAGCCCGGGTACGGCGTCGGTGGGGTGGGAGATTTCAGTGAGACCGCTCGCCCCTCACCACGCCGCTCGCGGACTTGATCCGCGAGCCCAGTCTCCCACGCCGAACGGGGCAATACCGGACAACCAGCGCACCTCCCGCAACGAAAAAGGCCCGGAGCACGCTGTGCTCCGGGCCTTTCCGTTTCGGTCTGCGATGCAGGATCAGGCGGTCTTTTTGGCCCGCTCCGTCCGGCGCTCGGCGATACGGGCGGACTTGCCGCGACGGCCGCGCAGGTAATAGAGCTTCGCCCGGCGCACGACACCGCGGCGCACGACGACGATGGAATCAATGATCGGCGAGTAGAGCGGGAACACACGCTCCACGCCTTCATTGTAGGAAATCTTCCGGATGGTGAAGGAGGAATTGAGGCCCCGGTTGCGGCGCGCGATGCAGACGCCCTCGAACGCCTGGACGCGCTCACGGCTGCCTTCCGTCACCTTCACGTTGACGCGGACGGTATCACCGGCCTGAAAGGACGGGATCTCCTTGCCTTCGGTCACACGCGCGATCTCCTCGCGCTCGATCTCTTCGATCAGGTTCATCTGGTCACCTGTTTTCTTTTTCCTTGTAGCGTCGCCATAGGTCCGGTCTCCGTTCCTGCGTCAGGGCCTTCGACTGGTCCTGCCGCCAGGCATGGATGCGGGCGTGATCGCCGCTCAACAATATGTCAGGAGGGGTCAGCCCCTCCCATTCACGCGGACGCGTGTAGTGCGGATATTCGAGAAGCCCGTCCGCAAAGCTCTCTTCCGCCAGACTGGCGCTGTTGCCCGTTACCCCCGGCACCAGCCGGACAATGGCATCGAGCATCGCCAGTGCCGCAAACTCACCCCCTGACAGCACGAAGTCGCCGAGGCTGACTTCCATCACGGGACGGGCCTGCAGAACCCGTTCGTCCACCCCTTCGAAGCGACCGCAGATCAGGGTCACCTCACCGGCATCCCGCACCTGCTCCACCAGCGCCTGGTCCAGAGGACGTCCGCGCGGGCTGAAGTAGATCAGGGGAGCCGGCGCCACATGGTTCGCATCAATCGCCTGCGCAAGCAGATCAGGCCGCATCACCATGCCCGCACCGCCGCCGAAAGGGGCATCATCGACAGCGCGGTGCTTATCGCGCGCGAAGTCGCGGATGTCCACCACTTTCAGTGACCAGAGCCCCTTCTCCAGACCCTTCCCCGACAGGGCCGTCCCCAGCGGTCCGGGAAAGATATCCGGATAGATCGTCAGCACCGTTGCGCGGAAGGCTGCTTCGGTCATTCCCGGGCGGTCTCGTCACCGTCAGCGACCAGCGCCCCGTCCCCCTCCGAGGACGCGCCTTCCTCATCCTCGGGCCGGGCCTCGATCTCCTCCGGCGGGTCGATGGTCACCTGCCCGCCGGCCAGATCGACCACCGGCACGGCAGCCCTGGTGAACGGAATCAGCAGGGTCCGGCGCCCGGCGCGCAGCGACGGCTGGATCTCCAGCACCTCCCCCGCGCCAAGCGTGTGCACAGCCTTCACGCGGCCCAGCCGCTGGCCATCCACATGCACCGCCTCCAGCCCGATCAGATCGGCCTGGTAATAGTCTTCCGTATCATCCAGCGCGGGCAGCCGGTCCCGTTCCACATGCAGGGTGGTCCCCTTCAGCGCCTCCGCCTGGTCGCGGTTGCGGATGCCCGAAAGCTCCGCGATCACGCCCCCCTTGGTGGAGCCGGTGACACGCACGTCGAACTGCCGCTCCCCGCTCTCGTCGGTCAGCGGGCCGAAGGTGCCGACATTCTCCGGCACCTCCGTGAAGGTCTTCAGTTTCACGCGGCCGCTGACGCCGTGAGCGCCCGCGACCGCGGCAACGATGACCCTGGCTGACGGCATGGCGACAGACTCCGCTGCTTACGCTTCCGCTTCGGCGGCAGCTTCCTCGGCAGGGGCTTCCTCGGCCGGTGCAGCAGCAGCCTCGGCAGCGGCGGCAGCGGCATCAGCCTTGGCCTGCTCGGCCTCCTCGGCCTTCATCTTCGCGGCCTCCAGACGCTCCTGCGCCTTCGCCTTCGGCTTGGCCTTCTGGGGATTGTTGTGGGTACGGGCTTCCATCAGACCCGCGTCGCTGAGGAACTTCGCCACACGGTCGGTCGGCAACGCACCATGGCTCAGCCAGTGCTTCGCACGCTCCAGGTCAACCTTGACGCGGGCCTCGGAATCCTTCGGCTGCATCGGGTCATAGGTGCCGATACGCTCGATGAACTTGCCATCACGCATGGCGCGCACGTCGGCAACAACGATGCGATAGAAAGGACGCTTCTTCGCGCCGCCGCGGGACAACCTGATCTTGACTGCCATTTTCTCTGATCTCCGTATTTCTGAACTGGTATTCGTTGCGTTTCAGGGTGTTACATCTTGGGCAGGATTCCGGAGAGACCGGCGCGCATCATGCCCGACTTCCCCATCTTCTTGACCTTCTTCATCATCACCGACATCTGCTTCCACTGTTTCAGGACGCGGTTGACTTCCGGCACCGTGGTGCCCGAACCGGCGGCGATGCGCTTCTTGCGCGACCCGTTGATGACATCGGGGCGACGGCGTTCCTTCGGCGTCATGGAGGAAATGATCGCCTCCTGCCGCTTCAGCATCTTCGGGTCGATGTTTGCCTGGGCGAGCTGCTGCTTCATCTGCTTGGCGCCAGGCAGCATGCCGGCCAGCCCTTCCAGACCGCCCATCTTCTGCATCTGCTGCAACTGGCCGCGCAGGTCCTCCAGATCGAACTGGCCCTTCTTCAGCTTCTTCGCGAGCTTCTCGGCCTCGGCGGCCTCCATCGACTCGCTGGCACGTTCCACCAGGCTGACGACATCGCCCATGCCGAGGATGCGGTTGGCGATGCGGTCGGGGTGGAAGGCTTCCAGCGCGTCCAGCTTCTCGCCCACGCCCAGCAGCTTGATCGGCCGACCGGTGACCGCACGCATCGACAGGGCCGCGCCACCGCGCCCGTCACCATCGACACGGGTCAGCATGATGCCCGTCAGACCGACACGCTCGTCGAACTGCTTCGCGACATTGACCGCGTCCTGACCGGTCAGCGCATCGGCGACCAGCAGGGTCTCGCCCGGCGACACGGCGTCCCGCACCGCAGCGACCTCTGCCATCAGCTGCTCATCGACATGCAGGCGACCGGCGGTATCCAGCAGCACCACGTCATAGCCCTGCAGCCGGGCCGAGGCCATGGCACGCTTGGCGATCTCGACAGGCTGCTGTCCGGCGACGATCGGCAGGGTCGTGACCTCCGCCTGTTCTCCCAGTACCCGCAACTGTTCCTGCGCGGCGGGGCGACGGACGTCCAGCGACGCCATCATCACCTTCTTCTTCTCCCGCGTGCGCAGGCGATAGGCGATCTTGGCGGTGGAGGTGGTCTTGCCCGAACCCTGCAGGCCGACGACCAGGATCGGTACCGGCGGCACGGCGTTGAGGCTGAGGCCGTCGGACTCCTTGCCCAGCACCTCGGTCAGATGATCGGAGACGATCTTGATGACCATCTGGCCCGGCGTGACGGAGCGCAGCACATCCTGGCCCACCGCCTGCTTCTTCACCTCGGCAATGAAGTCCTTGACCACGGGCAGCGCCACGTCAGCTTCCAGCAGCGCCACGCGCACTTCACGCATCGCCTCCGACACGTCGCTTTCGGTCAGCGATCCGCGGCGTTTCAGGGCGTCGAAGACGCCGCCAAGCCGTTCGCTCAAGGATTCGAACATCGGTTCCCTTCCCGTGTTCAGCCAATAACCAAGGTCAGCAACAGACCGCCACGCAATGCGTTGCACACCGGCGGACGAAACTCGTCGGCCAGTGGGTACCTGTCCTCCGAAACCCTGACGAGCCCCTCGGAACCTGCACGGATGGTGTCTGCCATTACCGTAGAAGGGTTGGCTTGTACGCCTGCACCGTACCTGCGTCAAGCAGGCCGGGCGTTGCGGACCCGTCAGGCACATTCTCAGATGCCCCCACGAAAGTACGCTAGATCGGCCACTCCATCGCCCTGGGATCGATGTCGGAGTCTGACTTCGCCATCTGGCTGTGCAACAATTCCGTCAAGGCTGGGGACTGAAACACGATGGGGAGGACGGGATGCCATATGCAAGTTCGGACGGGGTGAAGCTCTACTTCGAGGAAACGGGATCCGGCACGCCGATCATCTTCGTGCATGAATTCGCCGCCGACTGGCGCAGCTGGGAGGCACAGGTGCGCCATTTCGGACGTCACTATCGCTGCATCGCCTACAGCGCGCGCGGCTATACCGGTTCCGATGTGCCGACCGACCAGAGCCTCTACAGCTATGAGCATTTCGCCGACGATATCGGCGTGGTGCTGGACCATCTCGGCATCGACAGGGCCTATGTCGTCGGTCTCAGCATGGGGGCCTATGCCGCGCTGCAGTTCGGCCTGCGTGCGCCCGAGCGGGTGCTGGGTCTGGTGCTGGCAGGCGTCGGTTCCGGCTCCCCGCCGGACGAGCGCGCCGCCTTCATGGAACAGACGGCAAAGCTGGCCGACCTGATCGAGGCAAAGGGGTCCGAGGGTCTGGTGGACGCGGTCGCGGAGGGACCGACCCGCATTCACCTGCAGAACAAGGACCCGCGCGGGTTCGAGGAATTCCGCCGCAACCTCGGCGAACATCCGGCGCTCGGTTCCGCCTACACCATGCGCAACTATCAGGGCCAGCGCCCGTCCCTGACGGACTTCACGGCAGAGCTTGCCGCAATGACCCTGCCGGTGCTGATCGCTGTGGGTGACGAGGACGAGCCCTGCATCGAGACCAGCCTGTTCCTGAAGCGCACCATCCCCGCCTCCGGCCTCTGGATGGCACCGAAGACCGCGCACGGCATGAACCTGGAGGAACCGGCGGCGTTCAACGATCAGGTGGAACGGTTCCTTCATGCCGTGGAACTGGGCAAGTGGGGCCCCCGCGATCCGCGCGCGCAAGGGAACGCGCCGATGCCGACGAAGGGCCAGGATTGAAGCTCAGCCCTTGCCCCGACGCGCGGATCGCAGACAGCGTTCGGAGCAGTAACGGACCTGCGCCCAGTTGAGCGCCCACTTGCGCCGCCAGGCAAAGGGGCGCTGGCAGGTGGCGCAGGTCTTGACCGGCAGATCGGATTTTCGCTGCATCTTCATGAATGCGCCTGTCCAGCAGGAGATTGCGCAAGACATACGAGCGGAATGCGGAACAGGATTGCTTCGGTGGAGCTGGTTCACCCTCCGGGAGATGCTCCCAACGACAGGATCAATGCCATGAGAGCAGACCATTGCCTGCCCTGACCACCTTTCCCCTGATCCCGCTGCTGATCGGCCTGTTCGTGCAGACGCTGGTCACCATGGCGGCCTATTCGGTGCCGGCCGCGGCACCGGCCATCGCCGCTGACCTGGGCGTGGCGGGGGAACGTGTGGGGGTGTTCATCTCCATCGTCTATGGCGTCGGAATGATCTCCGCCATCCTGTCGGTCAGCTTCATCCACCGCTACGGCGCGGTCAGGGTCAGCCAGGTGATCATCCTGGCGGGGATTGCCATGATCGCTGCCGCGTCACTGGGCGGGACAGTGCTGGCGCTGGGACTGTCGGCGGTGCTGCTGGGTCTGGGCTATGGCGCGACCGCCCCCACCAGTTCGCACCTGCTGATGAAGCGGACACCGCCGTCGATCCGCAATCTGGTCTTCTCCATCCGCCAGATCGGCGTGCCGCTGGGCGGCGTGCTGGGCGGCCTGATCGTGCCGCCGCTGGTGCTCGGCTTCGACTGGCAGACGGCAATCGGGGTGCAGATCATCCCGGCCCTGATCATGCTGGTGCTGCTGCAGGTGGTGCGCGGCACCTATGACACCGGGCGCAATCCGGCGCATGTCATCACCGCGTCCGGGCTGCTCGGCCCCTTGCGCCTGCTGCGCAGCCTGCCGGAGATCCGCAGCCTGACCCTGGCTGTCTTCTTCTACGCCGGCATGCAGCTCTGCTTCGTGTCGTTCATGAGCGTGCATCTGACCAGCCGTGCCGGGTTCGATCTGGTCGGTGCGGGCCAGATGCTCGCCGCCTACCAGATCTCCGGCGTCATCACGCGACCCATCTGGGGCGTGGTCGCCGACCGTTGGATACCCGCGCCGCGGATGCTGGCCGTGATGGGACTTGTGATGGGGGCCATGGGGGCACTTGCCGGCATGTTCTCGGCCGACTGGCCCTGGGGCGGCATCCTGCTGGTCGCCGTCGTCGCGGGGGCCACGGCCAGCGGCTACACCGGTCTCGCCTTCGCCGAGTTCGCCCGCATCGGCGGGCAGGAGAATGTGGCCGAGGCGGCGGGGCTGGGTGCCTTCAGCCAGTTCTTCGGCGTCATGGTCCTGCCCAGCCTGTTCAGCGTGCTGGTCACCCTGTCGGACTATGGTCTGGCCTACAGCACCATGGCCGTGCTTTCGGGACTGACCGGGATCGCCCTGCTGCGGATCAGACCGCCCGCCTGAACTGCGCGCCAAGGCGTTCCGGCTGGTCGGAGCGGAAGATCAGATCGTCCACGGCCTCGCCCGACCGATACCGCGCCACCAGCGCATCCGGATCGAACACCTCCCCCACCGGATTGGCGGCGAATGCCTCCGTGCGCATGAAGTCATTGGCCTGTTCCGGCGTCATGAGGTCGACCTGGAACTCCAGCCCATTGCCGTCGGGGTCGCAGTAGTACATCGACAGGGTAAAGCCGTGCCGGATCGGGCGGACCGGCAGGATGCCCTGCGCCTTCAGACGGCTGTAGGTGTCCAGCAGATCGTCGATCCCGGCCCAGGTGTAGGCCAGATGGTTGAGGCCGGCTCCGGCGCGCTTGCCCTGCTCGGCGTCGCCCGGTTCCTCCGGACCCAGATTGGCGAAGGCGAACCGGTGATGTTCGTCGTCGTAGGTCAGGAATGCCAGCCGCTTGCCCTGATGCTGCACCCGCGCCTCGAACACCACGGCGTACCAGTCGATCATCTGCTGATAGCGATGGGTGTTGAACACCACATGCGCGAACTTGGTCGGTGCGGCCATCGGTTCCTCCAGCCCTCTGCCATCCGAAGCCCAAACACTCTACGCTCCCGCTCCGATCAGGAACAACCGGAGGGTCAACGACATGACAGGACGCAGCGTAAAGCTCGGCATCATCGGCTGCGGCATAATGGGGGAGCGGATCATCCGCGCCACCCTTTCACTGGACCCGGACCTGATCACGCTCTCGGCGCTCTGGGACCCGGACCCGAAGGCGCGGGCGCGGCTGACCGCCGAAATGCCGGATCTGCCGTTCGTCGATCACGCGCCCGACGTCGCGGCAGCGGCGGACGTGATCTACATCGCGTCCCCCCCTGCCACCCACCTCGGCCATGCGCGCATCGCCCTGGGCGCCGGGCGCGCCGTGTTCACGGAGAAACCGCTGGCTGTCTCGATGGAGGAAAGCCAGGCATTCCTGGAAATGGTGGACCGGTCGGGGCTGGCAGCGGCAGTGAACTTCATCTTCGCCTCCTCCCCCGCCGTCGCTTCGCTGAAGAAATGGCTGGCGGAGGGCGTGATCGGCACGCCTGAACTGCTGGAGATCAGCACCGAGTTCGCCCAATGGCCCCGCCCCTGGCAGATGGATGCCGACGGCTGGCTTTCGCGCCGGGCGGAGGGCGGCTTCACCCGCGAAGTGGTCTCCCACTTCCTGTTCCTGACCCGCCGCCTCTGCGGGCCGCTGCGCCTGGGGAGCGCATCCGCGAGATTCCCCGGCGGCGACATGGCGGAGACAGCCATTGCCGCAGACATGACCGCCGGGGACCTGCCGGTCAGGCTGAAGGGCGGTGTCGGCACCACCGATCAGGCCGACCACAATCTCTGGACACTGACCGGCACGGATGGCGCGATCCGGCTGCGGGACTGGTCCTTTGCGGAGCGACTGACCGCCGACGGTAACTGGGTCGGAGACCCCGAAGCCCCCAGCCACGAAGTCGCCCGCCCGATGATCCTGCAGGGCCAGGTCACGAAACTGGCGGCCATGGTGCAGGGCGAACCCCATGATCTTGCCACGGTGGCGGAGGCGCTGGAGGTCCAGTCGGTCGTCGAACGCATTCTGGCGACCGGCTGAAGCTCGCACTGCTTGACACCGGAACCACCTTGATTGAACATTCGTTCAAATTGGTTCCGGGGAGGAAAGCACATGGCTAAATTTGATCGGGTCATCAAGAACGGGATGATCGTGGATGGTACGCGGGCGCCGCGCTATCGCGGTGACATCGGCATTCGCGACGGTGTCATTGCGGAGATCGGACACATCGATGCCGCTGACGGGGCGGAGGTGATCGACGCGACGGGCCTGATCGTTGCGCCGGGCTTCATCGACCTGCACACGCATTATGACGCGCAGCTCTTCTGGGATCCCTATTGCACCATTTCCGGCTGGCACGGCATCACCTCCGTCGTCATCGGCAACTGCGGTTTCGGCTTTGCCCCGGTGCATCCGGAGGCGCGGGAGCGGGCGATGATGTCGATGACACGGGTGGAGGCGATCCCGCTGCCGTCGATGGAGGCCGGGCTGCCCTGGGACTGGGTGACGTTCCCCGAATTCCTGGACAGCGTCGACCGGGCGCCGAAGTCGGTGAACATCCTGCCCTATGTGCCCATCGGGCCGCTGCTGATCTGGGTGCTGGGTTTCGAAGGGGCCAAGGCCGGACGGATGCCGACCGACGCCGAGCACGCGGAACTGCGGCGCCTGCTGCATGAGTCGCTGGATGCGGGCGGCTGTGGATGGTCGGCGCAGCGGATGCTGCCCACGGGTCCGGCGGCGGTGCAGCGCGACTTCGACGGCACCCCCATGCCGACGGATGTGATGCATGACGAGACCTGCCGCGAGCTCGCGAAGGTGCTGCGGGAGCGGAACGAGGGCTTCATGCAGATGCTGCTGGTCTCCGGTGACAACGACAAGGACCAGAAGTTCTACGAGGAGATGGCGGAGATTTCCGGCCGGCCCATGATCATGAATGTGGTGCAGGCCTTCGACCACCGCCCCGAGATCCATCGCCGCGTGCTGGCATGGCTGCAGAGCTGTCGCGAACGCGGCATCCAGGTGGTCGGCCAGGGTCTGACCACCGACGCCGGTTTCACCTTCACGTTCGAGGACTGGAACCTGTTCGACGATATCGAGGCCTGGTGCGAGGCGACGACCGGCACCTTCGAGGAGCGCAAGCAGAAGCTGGCCGATCCGGAACGGCGCAAGGCGCTGCGGGAGAACATGCCCCGCACCGCCACCGGGCCGCTGGACCAGATCGTCATCGTCGGGCCGAAGCTGGATCACAACCAGGAATGGCTGGACCACACGCTGGCCCTCGCGGCGGAGAAGATGGGCAAGCATCCGGTGGATGTCATGCTCGACATGGCCGTGGAGGAAAATCTGGAGACCGAGTTCTTCGCCGCACCGCCCAATGGCCGCATCGACTATCTGAAGGAGATCGTCGACGACCCCTACGTGCTGTTCGGCGTCTCCGACGGCGGTGCGCACACCAAGTTCCTCACCGCCGGGCGCTATCCGACGGAGACCCTGGTCAAGATCGTGCGCGAGCACGGCATGATCAGTCTGGAGGAAGCCCACTGGCGGCTGTCCGCCCTGCCGGCGCAGCTTGCGGGCTTCGTCGGGCGCGGTGTGCTGCGCAAGGGCGCACCGGCCGACATCCTGGTCTATGACTACGAGAATCTGGAAGTCCTGGAGCCGGAGATCGTGCATGATCTGCCGGCCGGTGAATGGCGCCGTGTGCAGCGTGCCTCCGGCTATCGCCACGTCCTGGTGAACGGCGAGGTGACGATCCGCGATGACCAGCCGACCAACGTCCATTCGGGTCGGCTGCTGCGCTTCGGTACCGGCATGGCACAGACCGACGGGGCCATGGCCGCCGAGTAGGCGGCGCAGGGGAGAGCACACCAGATGACGGCACAGACCGCCCGGACGACCGGGCGACGCGCAGGCTCCGCGTCAACGGCGGGTACCGAAGGGTCCGGGCGGGAGGCCGTGCTGAAATCGGCGCTGGAGGCGTTCTTCGCGCACGGGTTCCACGACACCTCCATGCGCAAGATCGCCGACGGTGCGGGCACCGCGATCTCCCACGCCTACTACTACTTCCCCTCCAAGGTGGAGATCCTGCGCACGCTGATGATCGGCGTGACAACGGACCTGATCCATGTGCTGGAGGCCGCGCGGGATGCGGCGGGCGACGACCCGGTGGAGCGGCTGGCCGCGCTGGTGCGCAACCATGTGCGCCTGCATACGGAGCGCCAGGCGGAATCCTTCGTCGCCAATACCGAACTGCGCAGCCTGTCGGCGGAGGAGCGGCAGGAGATCGTGGCCCTGCGCGACCATATCGCCACCCTGTTCAAGGACGCTGTGGACGACGGTCTGCGGCGCGGGTGCTTCCACACCGCTAACCGGGATGAGGCGGTCCTGGCCATCGTCACCATGTGCACCGCCGTCGCGAGCTGGTACCGAAGCGACGGGCCGAAGGCACCGGAGGTGATCGCGGATGGCTACGCCGCACTCGCCCTCGACATGCTCGGGTGCCGACGCGGGTCAGCGGTCGCCGGTAAACCGACGGCGCAGGCGGGTTGACAGGGCGTCCATCACGATCACCATCAGCACGGTCAGGATGATGATGTAGAGCGTGTTCTCCCAGTCGCGGGAGGTCTTGATCGTCTCCACCAGCATCAGCCCGATGCCCCCTGCCCCCAGCGCACCGATGACGGTGGCGGAGCGAGTGTTGGATTCCAGATAGTAGAACCCCTGCGAGATGAAGATCGGCAGGATCTGCGGGATGACACCGAAACGGTAGCTCTGCAGCTTGGAGGCCCCCGTGGCGTTCACCCCCTCCACCTGACGCCGGTCGATGTTTTCCAGCGCCTCGGAGAACAGCTTGCCCAGCGTGCCGGTATCCGTGAAGGCGATGGCCAGCGCGCCCGTCAGCGGGCCGAGCCCGAAGGAGCGAATGAAGATCAGCGACCAGATCAGCATGTCGATGCCCCGCACGAAATCGAACAGCCGGCGCACGAAGAATCGCACTGGTCCGGAGGGCGTGAAATTGCGTGCCGCCAGGAATGCCAGCGGCAGGGCCACGAAGACCGCCGTGAAGGTGCCCAGCACCGCCATCAGCAGGGTTTCCAGCAGCGCGACGAAGACATTGCCGTGCTGCCAGTCCGGATTGGTCCAGAAGGTGTCGAGGATCAGCAGCCAGTTGGCGGTGCCCGGCTCCAGTTCCTCGTCGCTCAGGGCCAGGTCCAGCAGTTCACCCGCCGTGAGGACGCTCAGCGGTGACCGGAAGGGAAAGAAGAAATTCTCCCAGCCCGCGAAGTAGCGGTGCACCTCCATCTTGGCGCGGGAGACCTGAACCCGGCGGCTCAGATCGGGACGGGCGTCGAACTTGGCGCTGGTGGCCCGCAGCCAGTCGGGTTTCCGCCCCGGCGGCAGTTCGGTGATGACCCGACCGTCCTGCACCGAAACCCTGATCAGGCCATAGTCCGGGACATCAAGGGTCAGGGAGGTCGCGCGCATGGTGACCGTGTAGCCGTCCTCCATGTCGATGGTCAGTTTCTCCCCATCGACGGCCACCCAGTCGGGCGGCGTCTCGTAGGTCGCCGTCCGCTCCCCCTCTATCGCGATGGACGTGGTGCCGCGTCGCAGCAGGCGGGTGACATGGACCTTGTGAGCCACAGCGTCGGTGGCCAGCAGCGCCGCCTGCTCCGGCTTGGCGCTCTTGATCAGGGCCGGGACGTCGAAGGCGAACCAGGTGTAGGTCAGATAGACCAGCAAGAGCGCCAGCATCGCGAAGCCGATCCGCGTGGTCCGGCGCAAGGCGCGGGCGACGGTATCGCGCTGCACGGTCAGACCGGAATCCAGGGTCATGCCGGTGGCGCTCATGTCAATGCCTCCGTCTGGGCAATGCGCTGTCGCATCCATGACGACGCCTGGTCGATCAGGAAGATGGTCAGGATCAGCAGCACGAACAGGGCCGCAGTCTCATCGCCGGCCCGCTGCCCCCAGCCGATGGTCCGCCGCAGTTCGGAACCGATCCCGCCCGCGCCGACAAAGCCCAGGATGGCGGAGGCGCGCACATTGATCTCGAACCGCATCATGAAATAGCTCAGGTAGTTCGGCAGCACCTGAGGCAGGACCGCAAAGCGCATCCGCTGGAACCAGCTTGCGCCACAGGCCCCCAGTCCCTCCACCGCGCGGGTATCGATGTTCTCGTTCACTTCGGAGAACTGCTTGCCCAGCGCCCCTGTGGTGTGGAACGCCACGGCGATCATTGCCGGGATCGGACTGGAACCCAGCACGAAGATCAGGAAGAGCGCGATGATCAGTTCCGGGAAGGCGCGCATCACATCCATGATCCTGCGCGCGACCGGCACGACCGGCGGCCAGACATTGAGGTTGCTGGCCCCCAGGAAGGCAAAGACCATGGCCCCGAGACCGCCCAGGATCGTTGCAACGGCGGCAATGTTCAGCGTCTCGATCAGCGCGGGCAGGAAGCGCCAGAGCAGGCCGGGAAACGCGGCCCCCGCATCCCAGGCTTCCGCGACGATCTCACCGGGATAGTCGAAGAACTTGGCCAGACCACTGATGAACCCGCCGGAGTTCATCTCGTTTGCCTGTCCGTACCCCCCCACCATGACGACAGTCAGCAGCACCACGATGGCTGCGGAATAGAGTTGGCGCCTGCGCTTCATCTGCAGGATTTCGTCTCTCAGGTGGGCAGATGCGATCATGAACGGGCGCACTCACGGCTGGACTGGAAGAAGGGTGATGGCAGGCAATGGCAACGGCGAACGGACGGCCCGGAACATTCCGGACCGTCCGCCCTCGTCGCGAACCGTGATGGCTCAGTTGGACTTCGCCTTGCGCGCGGCCACGATGACCTCGTAGTCGGCATGGCTGATCGGAGCGATCGCCTTGATCTTGCCGGCCATGAAGCCGTAGGCGCATTCCGGATCCATCGAGGGCAGGCTGGCCAGCATGGCCACCATCTTGATCTTCACATCGGCCGGCAGATCCTTGCGCAGCACGATGGGGCCTTCCGGGATGACCTTGGAGCGCCAGATTTCCACCAGCTGGGTCATGTCGACCAGACCGGCATCGGCGGCCTTGCGGAAGGCGCCGCTGTTGTAGCCGTCTTCCCAGTTGCCCAGGCCATCGGCCCAGCTGACACCACCGTCGATATCACCATTCTGCACGGCGACGATGGTCTGCTCATGACCGCCGGTGAAGACGACCTCACCGAAATGCTCACCGGACTTCATCGTGTAGCCGGCAGCGGGGATCTCGATGGACGGGATCAGGTAGCCGGAGGTGGAATTCGGATCACCGAAGCCGAACTTCTTGCCCTTCATGTCGTCCAGGTTCTTGATGCCGCTGTCGACACGGGCAAAGCCGATGGAGTGATAACCGAAGGAACCGTCGGCATTGATCTTGGTCAGGACCGGCTCAACCGCATTCGGGTCGGTCAGGTAGACCTTGGCATAGCCGGAAGCGCCCAGCCAGGCCATGTCCAGGTTGCCGCCCAGCAGCCCCTCGATCACGCCATTGTAGTCGGCGGGGGCGAACAGCTTGGTCTCGACACCCAGCAGGGCCTCGGTCTTCTCGACCAGGCACTCGTTGCTGCGCAGGCGGTCGGAGGCATTCTCGCCACCCAGGATGCCGATGCGGAATTCGCTGATGCCGCTGTCAGCCAGGGCGACGCCGGACAGCATCGTGGCTGCGGCGGCGAGTGTCGCGATACGGGTGAATTTCATCGTCTTGTCCCTCCAGAGAATTGACTGATGTGATGGTGGTAGTTGCTGCGTCGGATCAGGCGGGCACAGCGGCGGGGCCAAGTCCCTGCGGCTGTCGTGCCCCGCGACCCAGCGCGGTAGACGTCATGGATTCATCGATTTCGTGATCGGCACCGTAGATCTCGCGCACCGTCGCGGCACTCAGGGCGCTGGACGGACCGTCGAAGACCAGTTCTCCCTGACGCATCCCGATCACCCGGTCACAATAGGCACGGGCGGTATCCAGGGTGTGCAGGTTGCACAGCACCGTCATCTGGTCGCGTTCATGGATCTGGCGCAGCGACTTCATCACCGTCTCGGCGCTCAACGGGTCCAGCGATGCGATGGGTTCATCGGCCAGGATCATCTTGGGGTTCTGCGTCAGGGCGCGGGCGATGGCGACGCGCTGCTGCTGGCCACCGGACAGGGTCTCGGCCCGCTGCAGCGCCTTGTCGGCAATGCCCAGCCGGTCGAGTGCCGCCAGCGCGCGGTCAATGTCCTCGTCACT
This sequence comes from Minwuia sp. IMCC3009, assembly GCF_029909415.1. GTDB lineage: Bacteria > Pseudomonadota > Alphaproteobacteria > Minwuiales > Minwuiaceae > Minwuia. The sequence continues at coordinate 491,908 of NZ_CP123781.1, read as the reverse complement.
GAAGATGCTGAACAGGCTGCCGATCAGGCCATGGCCATTCAGCCGCCCGAGCATCACGTTGGTCACCACATTCAGGCGCGGCACCAGATTGAACTGCTGGAAGATCATGGCGCAGTCCCGCTGCCAGGCCCGCTTCTCCCGCCCCCGCAGTTGCAGCACATCAACGTCGTTGACCAGGACGGCACCGGCGCTCGCCGGTGTCAGGCGATTGATCATGCGGAGCAGCGTGGACTTGCCTGCGCCCGAGCGACCGATGACGCCGACCATCTGCGGACGCGCAACGTCGAAACTGACATCCTTGACAGCCACGACACCGCCGCCGAACTGCTTCTCCAGCTTTCGGACTTCCAGCATCAACCCCTCCTGAAGTTCGGGAGCAGGTCTAGTGGTGCGCCATGAAACGCAGATGACAGTCCTGTGAAGCTTTTTTGACGGTCGATGGTCATTGGGCTGCAACAGTCAGATGCGATAATCAGTTCCGTTTGTCTGTATCCGGGAGGTCGGAATGCCCACGAAAGCTGTCGAGCGCCTTTTCACCCGTCTGGCGGAGCGTGGCAGCGGCAGCTATGGCCTCTCCGACGTTTCCCAGCTGGAGCATGCGCTTCAGTCCGCCACGCTGGCGGAGGCGCAGGGTGGCGATGACGCCCTGGTGATTGCCGCGCTGCTGCATGACATCGGGCATCTGGTGACCGACACGGACGAGGCGCTGGCTGAAAGGGGTATCGATGACCGGCATGAAGTCGCGGGCGCGCGGACACTCGATCTCGTGTTCGGACCGTCGGTGGCCGACCCGGTGCGGCTGCATGTGGCTGCCAAACGCTATCTCTGCACGGTCGAACCGGACTACTTCGATCTGCTGTCCGCCGATTCCGTGCGCAGCCTGGAACTGCAGGGTGGCCTCATGGACGAGGCCGAGCGGACCGCATTCGAGGCCGAGCCGGGCCACCGCGCCGCGATCAAGCTGCGCCGCATCGACGACGCCGCGAAGGTGCCGGGGATGGAGACGCCTGTGTTGCAGGACTATCGGGACATGGCCGATGGTCTGGCCGCCGCGCATCAGGGCGGGTGATCCTCGACCCGCAGGTCACTGCATTTCTGCAAGGACCCATCCGGTCGCGGCAGAGATCGCCAGCACACGGCCGATTCCCCAGTGCAACCGCAGCAGCAGCACAGCACTCAACAGCGACAGCACCGGGACACGCCAGTCGATACTTGCCAGCTCCGGCTGCCACAAGGTCAGCGGCCCGACGGTCTGCCGTGTGACATTGGCGAACATCACATGCAGCGCGAACCAGATCGACAGGTTCAGCATGACCCCGACCACCGACGCCGTGATCGCGGCCAGCGCCCCCCGGAGGCGCGGCTGGCCGGAGATCCATTCGATGTAGGGCGCCCCGGCGAAGATCCAGAGAAAGCATGGTGCGAACGTCGCCCATAGGGTCACCATGGCTCCGGCGAGCCCGAGCCAGAGCCCGCCGCTCCGGAACCCGGCGAGAAAGCCGACGAACTCCGTCACCAGTATCAGCGGCCCCGGCGTCGTTTCCGCCAGACCAAGCCCGTCCAGCATCTCCCCTGCACTCAGCCAGCCGAATCCCGTGACGACCTGCTGCGCCATGTAGGCCAGGACCGCATAGGCGCCACCAAAGGTCACGACCGCCAGCTTGGAGAAGAAATGGCCGATCGTGGCGAGTACCGGGGCCGCCGCCAGCAGGTCCAGCAGCAGCAGCGGCGCCCACCAGACGAACAGCCAGAGCAGGACCGTCTGTCCCGTTGACCTGACAGAAACGGGGGCGGGCGCAGCACGCCCTGCCTCCCGCGCATCCGCCGCACCGGGCCGCAGGCTGAACCCGACGACCGCCGCGGCGACGATGATCAGCGGGAACGGCAACTCGAACAGGAATATCCCGCCAAAGGCCGCACCGGCGATGATCCAGCCGGTCAGACGATGCAGGGCCCGTCGCGCCACCTTCAGCAGTGCTTCCACGACGATCACCAGGACCGCAGCCTTGATGCCCAGAAACAGCGTCGCCAGCAGCGGGGTCTTGCCGAAATGGGCGTAGAGAATGGCCAGGCCAAGGACCACGCAGGCACCGGGAATGACAAAGAGCATGCCCGCCAGCAAGCCACCCGGAACGCCGCGCAACCGCCAGCCCGCATAGGTCGCAAGCTGCATCGCCTCCGGCCCCGGCAGCAGCATGCAGAAGCTCAGCGCGTCGAGATACTGCCGCTCCGAAAGCCAGCGCTTCTCCTCCACCAGCACCCGGTGCATCAGAGCGATCTGGGCGGCGGGTCCCCCGAACGAAAGCAGACCGATGCGCCCGAACGCGCGGAAGACATCCGGCCAGGCCGGCGCTCCGGCGGGCAGACGGACGGAGGCGGATTCAGTCATGGCGTTCATCCATTGCATCGCCGCACCGGCGATGGGGTGCTTGGTGGAGGACAATTCCGGCCTGCAGCAGTTGCAGGTCATCGCGAAACTTTCGTGACAGACCGGCCTCTCTCAGGCCTGATCTATCACGATCTCGACGCGGTCGGCGGCGAAGCGGGTTTCCGAAAGCTGGATCGGGGCGCCGTGCAGATCCACATTCAGGGCGCGCGCAACCATGACGAGACCGTCATCCGTCAGGTCGAGCTCGGTCGCCTCCACCGGCAGGGCGCGTCGTGCCTCCAGCACCGTGGAGCGGCGTACATAATCGGCAACGCCGCAGGCCGCGAGGGCCCGGGTTATGGAGCCGGTGCGGTCCAGATGTACAGGCAGGTCTGCGAAGCGGGCGGCATCGAACCAGTGTGTGGCGAAGCTGATCGGCGTCTCCTCCGCCATGCCACGGGTCTCCAGCATCACGACGTCGGCCCCGACGGCGAGCCGCAGCGCCTCCGCTACCACCGCGTCGGCCGCGACCCGCGCGTGGCGCAGCAGCAGCAGCCGGCCCGAACTGTTCTGCGCCTCCAGCGCCGTGGAGAATCGCGTACGGCGGCCGATCGGATAGGTGATGCGCGGACGCCGCACCACGAAGGTTCCGCGCCCCCGCTCGCTGCGGATCACCCCTTCGCGACCGAGTGCGGAGAGGGCAGCCCGCACGGTATGGCGGTTGACGCTGAAACGGGTGGCAAGCTCGGCCTCGGAAGGCAGACGGCCGTCCCGCTCCGCCGACCACAGCGCCAGATCCTGGCGAATCCGGTCCGCGATCTGGCGCCAGAGCGCCACACCGCTGCGGCGGCCCACGTCAGCCGTATCCGTCATCTTGTCTGTCAGTTCCGTCACCTGTCGTGGTCCCTGTCACATGGCTGTCACGCCGACACTATAACCGGATGACAGGGAAACAACAGTTGTCTATACAAATAGACAACTATGACGACCGGCATCGGAGCAGACCCGTGAGCACCACCGAACCAGACCTTCAGCCCAGGCGCGACCGCATGGCCGTGCTGGCCCGTGCGGAGGGCAAGCAGTTGCGCGAACTCTGGGGCGGTCTCGGGATCGATCCGGCCTTCGAGATGGTGCGCGGACCGGAGACCGGACTGGCCACCGTGCGCGGCCGGATCAGCGGCGATGGTGCCCCCTTCAACTTCGGTGATGTGACCGTCACCCGCGCCAGCGTCCGGTTGCAGGACGGCGCGGTCGGTCATGCCTATCGCCTCGGCCGTGACCAGGGGGCAGCCCGACTCTGCGCCGTCATCGACGCGTTGGCCGATGACGCGGCGATGGCGGCGACCATCGACAGCCGGCTTGTGGAGCCGCTGCGCGAAGCACTTGCCGCGCGGGACCGGCAGCGGCAGGCGGAGACCGCTGCAACGAAGGTTGATTTCTTCACGCTGGTGCGGGGAGAGGACTGATGGCCGAAACGGATTTCCTCTCGGGCGGCCTCGCCGATCCGGTGATTGCCGGCCAGTCAGCCTTCCGCGCCATCATGCAGGCCATGGCGGAACCCGGGACGATCCAGGCCATTACGGATTGCCCGACGCCGCCGAAAGGTCTGCGTCGGACCATGGCCTCCATCGCGACCACGCTCTGTGATGCCGACACGCCGATATGGCTGGATCCTGAACTGGCGGGCAATCCGCTGGTCGTGAAGTGGCTGGCGTTTCATACCGGCGCGCCGGTCACGGCAGACAGTGCAGCGGCCATGTTCGCCTTCGTCAGCGACCCGTCTTCCATGCCTGCGCTGGATCGCTTTGCCAAGGGCACGGATGCCTACCCGGATCGCTCCACCACTTTGGTACTGGCGGTGGACGGCTTCGACAGGGGCACGCCACTGTCGCTCACGGGACCCGGAATCGAACACCTGCGCCGGTTCACCTTCGCCCCCATGCCGGAGGCCTTCATCGACCAGTGGAGCGGGAATCGCGCCCTCTTCCCCCGCGGCGTGGACCTGATCCTCGCCGGGCCCGAAGCGGTCGCCTGCCTGCCGCGCTCGACGCGGATCGGGAAGGGAGAGGACTGAGCCATGTATGTTGCCGTGAAGGGTGGCGAGACCGCCATCGACAATGCCCACAAGCTGCTGGCCGACCGCCGTCGCGGCAATCGGGACGTGGCCGACCTGGGTCTGGACCAGATCATGGAGCAGCTTTCGCTGGCCGTGGACCGGGTGATGAGCGAGGGCGCGCTGTATGACCGTGAACTGGCCGCGCTGGCCATCAAGCAGGCGCGGGGCGACCTGATCGAGGCGATCTTCCTGGCCCGCGCCTATCGCACCACCCTGCCCCGCTTTGGCTATACCCAGCCCGTGGATACCGGCCGGATGCAGGTGGAACGGCGCATCTCGGCCTGCTTCAAGGATCTGCCGGGGGGACAGCTTCTGGGACCCACGTTCGACTATACCCACCGCCTGCTCGACCCGGCGCTGGCGGGTGGCGCCGCTCCTGAGACACCTGAGGTGCGCGACCCGGACGGTGCCCCGATGATGCGCGTCTCCGACTTCCTGGGGCAGGAGGGGCTGCTGGAACCCGCACCCGACGCCGCGGACAAGCCGGTGCCCGACGACATTGCCCGCAACCCGATGAGCTATCCGATGGACCGGGACGCCCGGCTGCAGGCGCTGGCGCGCGGCGACGAGGGCTTCCTGCTGTCGATGGGCTACTCCACCCAGCGCGGCTATGCCCGCAGCCACCCCTTCGCCGGAGAAATCCGCATCGGGGAGGTGGAGCTGGAGATCGCGGTGCCGGAACTGGATTTCGCCGCACCGCTGGGCCGCATCCAGGTCACCGAGTGCCAGATGGTCAACCAGTTCCAGGGCTCGGCCAAGGCCCCGCCCCAGTTCACCCGCGGCTATGGTCTGGTCTTCGGTCAGGCGGAGCGCAAGTCCATGGCCATGGCCCTGGTCGACCGGGCCCTGCGCGCCACGGAACTGGGGGAGGATCTGACCGCCCCGGCGCAGGACGAGGAGTTCGTCATCGCCCATTCAGACAACGTCCAGGCGACCGGTTTCGTGGAGCATCTGAAACTGCCCCACTACGTCGATTTCCAGTCGGAACTGAACCTGGTCCGGCGGATGCGGGCAGAGGTGGAAGCGCGCACTGAAACACATCAGGAGGCGGCGGAATGAGTGCCCTCGACGCCGGAAACGAACAGGTCATCGCGACCTACAATTTCGCCTATCTGGACGAGCAGACGAAGCGCATGATCCGCCGCGCGCTCCTGAAGGGGATAGCCGTGCCGGGCTACCAGGTGCCTTTCGCCAGCCGGGAAATGCCGATGCCCTATGGCTGGGGCACCGGCGGCGTGCAGGTCACCGCCGCGATCATCGGACCCGACGACCGGCTGAAGGTCATCGACCAGGGCGCCGACGACACCACCAACGCCATTTCGATCCGCAAGTTCTTCGAGCGCACGACCGGTGTCGAGACCACCACGGCCACGGCAGAGGCCAGCATCATCCAGACCCGCCACCGCATCCCGGAGACACCGCTGACCGCAGGGCAGATTCTCGTGTTTCAGGTGCCGATTCCGGAGCCGCTCCGGTTCCTGGAACCGCGCGAGACCGAGACCCGGACCATGCACGCGCTGGAGGAATACGGCGTCATGCATGTGAAGCTGTATGAGGACATTGCCCGCCACGGCCACATCGCCACCACCTATGCCTACCCGGTGAAGGTGGAGGGGCGCTATGTCACCGACCCCTCCCCCACACCGAAGTTCGACAATCCGAAGATGCACCGCAATCCGGCGCTGCAGCTGTTCGGGGCAGGGCGGGAGATGCGCATCTATGCCATTCCGCCATGGACGGAGGTCGTCAGTCTGGATTTCGAGGATCACCCGTTCGAGGTGCAGGCATTCGATCGGCCCTGCGCGCTGTGTGGCGCTGAAGACGTGTTCCTGGACGAGGTCATCACCGATGACCGGGGCGGGCGGATGTTCGTCTGCTCCGACACCGACCATTGCAACAGGCGTCAGGCAGAGGGCCATGCGGGGGAGCAGGCGGCATGAGCATGCAGGACAATGATCCGCCGCTGATGCGTGTCAGCAACCTGACACACATGTACGGTGACCGTATCGGCTGCCGCGATGTCAGCTTCGATCTCTATCCGGGGGAAGTGCTGGCGGTCGTCGGCGAATCCGGTTCCGGCAAGACCACCCTGCTGAACTGCGTTTCCGGCCGGCAGCACTGCACCGCAGGCACAATCAGCTACCGCATGCGGGACGGTCGGCTGCAGGACCTCAATGCCCTGTCAGAGGCGGAGCGGCGGTTCCTGATGCGCACCGACTGGGGTTTCGTGCACCAGAATCCCGCCGACGGGCTGCGCATGAACGTCTCCGCCGGGGCGAATGTGGGGGAGCGGCTGATGGCGGTGGGGCAGCGCCACTATGGCCGCATCCGCGAAACCGCCGACGACTGGCTGGGACGGGTGGAGATCAGCCATGACCGTATCGACGACCGCCCCGGGACCTTCTCGGGCGGCATGCGGCAGCGGCTGCAGATCGCACGCAATCTCGTCACCGGACCACGGCTGGTCTTCATGGATGAGCCGACCGGAGGGCTGGATGTCTCGGTTCAGGCGCGGCTGCTGGACCTGTTGCGGGGTCTGGTCGATGACCTGGGCCTGTCTGCCATCGTCGTCACCCACGACCTCGCCGTGGCGCGGCTGCTGTCCCAGCGGATGATGGTCATGAAGGACGGACAGGTGATCGAGACCGGCCTGACCGACCGGGTGCTGGACGATCCCCAGGCGCCCTACACGCAGCTTCTCGTTTCCTCCATCCTGCAGGTCTGAGCCATGACACAGCGCCTTCTTCTGACCGGTGTCGACAAGTCCTTCACCCTGCATCTGCGCGATGGCGTGACCCTGCCGGTCGTTGCCGGGGTCAGCTTCCATGTCGATGGCGGCGAATGTGTTGTCCTGGGCGGACAGTCCGGGGCGGGCAAGAGTTCGATCCTGAAGATGGTCTATGGCAACTATGGCGTCGGTGCCGGGCAGATCCTGATCACCCATGCCGGTGACCAGGTCGACATGGCCAGCGCGGACGCGCGGCTGGTGATGCAGGTCCGGCGACAGACGCTGGGCTATGTCAGCCAGTTCCTGCGCGCCATCCCGCGGGTTGCGGCCATCGACGTGGCAGCGGAACCGCTGGTGCGTGCCGGTGTCACCGCCGAGGCGGCGCGGGAGCGCGCGGCGGCACTGTTCGCGCGCCTCAATCTGCCCGAACGGCTCTGGTCCCTGCCACCCGCGACCTTCTCCGGCGGGGAGCAGCAGCGCGTGAACATCGCGCGCGGTTTCCTGCCCGATCTGCCTGTCCTGCTGCTGGACGAGCCGACGGCATCGCTCGACGCCCGCAATCGCCAGGTGGTGATTGACATGATCGCGGAGAAGAAGGCGAACGGGACCGCACTTCTGGGTATCTTCCACGACGCGGATGTCCGTGAAGCCGTGGCCGACCGAATCGTTGATGTCAGCCGGTTCGCAACCGCTGCGGTGGCCGCATGACCGGTCGCGAAGCTGTCATGACGATCAGGTATTCGATGCGCGAATCGGGCTGACGTAGAAAGGGGTCCAACGATGCGACATGCCATCTACTTCGTGCCACCGCCGGAGGATCCAATGGGCCGGATCGCGACCCAGTGGCTTGGCCGGGATGTCTTCACCGGTACCGTCAGTCGCAATCCTGCGGTCGGCAACCTGAGTTCGGCCGACGTCGCCTTCCACACCGCAGCCGCCCGGCGATACGGCTTTCATGCGACCATGAAGGCACCTTTCAGGCTGGCGCGGGGCCGCGGCGAATCAGAACTGGTGCAGGCCTTTCTGGACTTCTGCCTTGATGAAACCGCCTTCATCGTGCCGCACATGAAGATCGCCCGCATCGGTCGATTCTTCGCCCTGGTTCCGGCCCGGCCCTCGCTGGAGATCGACGCCCTGGCCTGCAAGGCAGTGTTGGCATTCGAGCGGTTTCGCGCGCCATTGAGCGAAGCTGAACTGGCCCGCCGCCAGCCCGGTTCCCTGACCATCGCGCAATTGCGCAACCTGCATCGCTGGGGCTATCCGCACGTGCTGGATACCTTCCGTTTCCACATGACCCTGACCGGACCCGTGCCCGACTCCGACCGTGCGACCGTGGAGCATGCGTTGCAGGAATGGTTTGCACCCGTGATCGATCTGCCGATGACCCTCGGCAGCCTGGCCCTGATGCGGGAGGCGGAGCCGGGTGCGCCGTTCCGCGTCCACGAACATGCCCCGCTGCAGCAGCTGAATGAACGGATGACCGCCTGAAATGAGCCAAGAGACACTGTTGAAGAATGCCCGCCTGGTGCTGGAGGACGAGGTCGTGACCGGCTCCGTGCTGCTGCGTGACGGTCTGATTGCCGATGTGGGCGGCGCGTCGGAAGCTGCAGGAGACGACATGGGTGGGGACTACCTGCTGCCCGGTCTGGTGGAACTGCATACCGACCATCTGGAGGGTCATTACGCCCCCCGGCCCAAGGTCCGCTGGAACCCCTTTGCCGCCGTGCAGGCGCATGATGCGCAGATCGCAAGCTCTGCCATCACCACGGTCTTCGACGCGCTGCGGGTCGGCAATACGGACGGAGATCATGATCTGGTCACCGACGACATGGTGGTGCTGGCCGAGGCCATACAGAGCGGCATGGCGACCGGGCGACTGCGCGCCGACCATTTCCTGCATCTGCGGTGCGAGGTCTCATCACCCGATTGCCTGGCCGCCTTCGAAAGGCTGGGCGGCAAGCAGGGGGTGCGTCTCGCCTCCCTGATGGATCACGCGCCGGGACAGCGGCAGTTCGCCAATCTGGATGCCTACAAGATCTATTACCAGGGCAAGCTGAAGATGACCGATGCCGAGTTCGCGGCGTTCTGCGACATGCGTGTGGACCAGTCGCGGCAGAACTCCGACCACAATCGCGGCGCCATCGCCGAAATCGCGCGGCAGCGTGGCATCGTGCTGGCCAGCCATGATGACGCCACCCGCGAACACGTCGACGAGGCGGAGGACAATGGCGTGCGCGTCGCCGAATTCCCGACGACCGAGGCCGCCGCCAGATCGTCCCATGAGCGCGGCATGGCCGTCCTGATGGGCGCACCCAACGTTGTCCGCGGCGGTTCCCATTCCGGCAATATCGCGGCGCAGCACCTCGCGGAACTGGGACTGCTCGACATCCTGTCGTCGGACTACATCCCCTTCAGCCTGATCCAGGCGACATTCCAGCTTGCGGAGACCGTAGACGGCATCTCCCTGCCCCAGGCCGTAGGCATGGCGACACACCAGCCCGCACGTTCGGTGGGACTGGACGACCGGGGCGTGATCGCGGTAGGCAAGCGCGCCGATCTGGCGCGCGTCCGTGTCCAGGATGGCGTACCTGTGGTGCGCACGGTCTGGCGTCAGGGGGAACGGGTTGTCTGAACAGGGTGGCGGCGACAGGGACGGCGATACAGGCGGCGCGCTGCTGGTCATCGTCGGGCCGAGTGGCGCGGGCAAGGACACCCTGATCGACGGACTCCGGCTCCACTTCGCCGACGATGCCCGTGTCCGCTTCGTGCAGCGCACCGTGACTCGAAAGGCCGACCCGAATGCCGAGGCGCACGCGAGCATGACCGTGGCCGACTTCGAGGCCGCGCAGCAGGCCGGAGCCTTCTCCGTGACCTGGGACGCCAACGGCCTGAAATACGGTCTCCCTGCTGATGTTGCCGACCATCTGGCCAGCGGCGGGCTGGCCATCGCCAATGGTTCCCGTCAGGCGCTGCCTGCGATCCGTGCCGCGTTCGCCCGCGTGATCGTGGTTGCCGTGACCGTCGCCGAGGCCGAACTCGCGCGCCGTCTTGCCGCCCGTGGACGGGAAACTGCCGAGGAGATCAGGGCCCGCCTGCAGCGCGCCCGAGACCTGAAGGTCAGCGGCGATGACGTGCTGCACCTGGACAACTCCGGTCCGCCGGAAGTCGCGACGGCACGGCTGTGTCGCGTGGTCGAGGATGCGCTTCAGCCCTGAAACGGGTTCCGGAGCGCCCATTTGTCCATGACACGCCGCTCCATTGTGTAGGATGATCCCGGTGAAACTGCCGCCATGGGGAGGCGACGGTTCCTGTTGGGGAGATACAGACAATGACTGATCCGATCCGGTTGCTGGGCGGGCTTGGCTCACCCTATTCGATGAAGATGCGCGCGATACTGCGCTACCGGCGTCTGCCCTTCATCTGGGAACTGCGGAACATCGAAAGCAGGGCGGAGACAGCGCATGTGAAGCCGCAGGTCATCCCCATGGTGCAGTTTCCCGATGATGTGGCCTGGCGGGTGGATTCAACCCCCATCGCGCATGAGCTGGAGCAGCGCCATACGGAACGCTCCATCCTTCCGGAAGATCCGGTACATCGCTTCCTCGCCAACCTGATCGAGGACATGGCCGATGAATGGCTGACCAAGGCCATGTTCCACTATCGCTGGTTCTATGCCGCCGACCGGGACTTCGCATCCTGGTGGATCGCTTCCGACAATGTCCCGGCCGCCGCCCCGCTGGAGGAACGCCGCGCCTTTGCCCGCGACATCTGCGAGCGCCAGGTGAGCCGCATGCCGATCGTCGGCTGCACGGAGGAAAATCGCCCGGTCATCGAGGAAACATTTGCCCGCACCGTTGATGCGCTGGAAACCCATGTTGGGCTTGGCAACTACCTGTTCGGCACCCGGCCCTCGATCGCCGACTTCGGCCTGTTCGGCCAGTTGCGCACCCTGGCCGACGACCCGACATCGATGACGGAGATGCGCCGCCGCGCCCCGACCGTGGTCCACTGGATTCGCCAGACCGATGACCTGTCTGGACTGGAAGGGGACTGGGGCACGTCGGATGCCGAACTGCCGCAGGCCGTGCATGACCTGCTCGCGCTCTGCGGTCAGGCCTATCTGCCCTTCCTTGCCGCCAATGCGGAGGCGCTGGAGAGCGGCGCGGAGGAAGTGCGCATGACCATCTTTGGCCGGCCCTACGCACAGGCGCCGTTCCGCTATCAGGGCAAGTGCCTCAGTCGCCTGCGCAGCCTCTACGGCCGCCTGAAGGGAACCGACAAGGCCCGTGCCGACGCCCTGCTGTCCCCATCCGGCTGTCTGGAGGTCCTGGCCGAATAGATCGGGCCATCACGCCAGTTCGAACAGGCCGAAGAGTTCGATTTCGGGGGACCAGTGGAACTGGTCGAACGGCGTGAGCGAAACAAGACGGTAGCCGCCATCGATCAGGATGCGGGCGTCCCGGGCAAATGTTCCCGGCGCGCAGGACGCGTAGGCAATGCGCGGCACCTGCGCCCCCGCCCCCGCCAGCACCTCCACCTGCGCCCGCGCGCCCGCCGCGGGCGGGTCGAGGATCACCAGATCCAGCGGGGCGATCTCGACCGCGCTCAAGGGATCACGTGTCAGGTTGCGGACACTGGTGGTGATATTGGTGCGTCGCGCCTTGTCCGCCCCGGTGCGCAATGCCTGCACGGCGTCGGCCGCACTGTCGATGGCCAGCACCTCCGCGCCCGTCGGTATGCCTGCGGTCAGGGTGCCGACACCGCAGAACAGGTCCGCGACAGAACCGGCACCCGCCGACGCCAGACCGACGCGGCGGCGCATTTCCGCTTCCACCAGCCGGTCGGTCTGCAGGAAGGCCCCCGGCGGCGGCGCGACAGTCAGACCCGGCCATTCCAGCACCGGCTGACGCCGTGCGCCGATCGGCGTTTCACCGTTCCTGCCTGTCAGCGTCAGGCGCGCCAGATCATGGGTCTCGGCGAATTCCGCCAGATCCATGAACAGGTCCGCCCCCTGCCGCATCTCCGCCTCCAGCAGCATGTCCGCACCGCTGTCGGTCATGTTGATGGAGATCCGGGCGGATTCCTGTGGCGCCAGATGCGCCGCCAGCAGGGACCGCAGCGGCGCGATCAGGGCTTCCAGCGCCGGCTCCAGCACCGGACAGGGTCCGATGTCGACCAGGTTCCTGCTGCCACGCTCGTGAAACCCGATGGCCACGGACTTCCGCCCGCCGACCTGCGAGGTCAGGCTCACGCGCCTGCGGCGTCCCGGCCCGCCCAGGAAGGTTTCATCAACCGCCACATCGCTGATCCCGCGCCGCTCCAGCGCGGCGACGACCTGGTCCCGTTTCCAGTCCGCCAGGAAATCCGCCGACAGATGTTGCAGGGCACAGCCCCCGCAGCGCCCGAAATGCGGGCAGGCCGGTTCCACCCTGTCCGGACCCGGCGAGACCTGTTTCACGACACGGGGCCGTGGCGCGGCAGCGGCTTCCGGTCGCCCCTTGCCCCGGCCCTTCGGCTTGCGCGGCGCACGCGGCTGTTCAATCACCACCACGTCGCCCGGCGCGGTGAAGGGCACATGCACGGTCCGGCCGTCCAGCGCGGCGATACCGTCACCGGCACTGCCCAGCCCTTCGATTCTCACTTCACTCATGTGCCGCGCTCTCCCGCCAGCAGAAATTCGATATTGCCCTTCGGGCCCGTGATCGGGCTTTCGATGCTGCCCAGCACATGCCAGTCCGGCTGTTCCGACAGCCATTCCGTCAGGCGTTGGCGCACCTCATCGCGCACTTTCGCGTCACGTACCACCCCGCCCTTGCCCAGGGCTGCACGCCCGGCCTCGAACTGCGGCTTCACCAGCGCGATCACCCGTGCACCCGGCGCGGCCAGCGCCAGCGCCGGGGCAAGGACCAGCGTCAGACTGATGAAGCTGGCGTCACAGACAATCAGGTCCGGTTGATGCGGCAGGTCATCCAGGGTCAGCTCGCGGGCGTTCATCCCCTCAAGCGAGGTAACATCCGGCCGCTGGCTCAGACTCTCGTGCAACTGGTCCCGTCCGACATCGATGGCAGTCACATGACGCGCGCCACGTTGCAGCAGGACATCCGTGAAGCCGCCGGTCGAAGCACCTATGTCCAGGCAGTTGCAGCCTGTCGGATCCATCCGGAAATGGTCCAGCGCCGCCACCAGCTTCAGCGCCCCCCGACTGACATAGGGATGATCCGGCTCCGACAGGGCCAGAACCTGTTCAGGCTCCACGATCTCCGCCACCCGACCGACCGTCTGGCCGTCCAGCGTGACCTTGCCAGCCTCGATCAGGGCCCGCGCACGGCCCCGGCTCTGTGCAAGACCCCGCGCCACGAGTTCCAGGTCCGCCCGGCGTCCGCTCATGACGCCGGGCCGGACGGATGCAGGATCAGTTGAGCATCTGGTTGGGCAGCCAGGTGATGATGGCGGGGAACGCCACCAGACCGGCAACCGTCAGCACGTCGGCGATGAAGAAGGGGCCGATACCCCTGAAGACATCCGACAGCGGTATGTCCGGTCTGACGCCGTTGACGACGTAGCAGTTCAGACCGATTGGAGGCGTGACCAGACATATCTCCACCATCTTCACGACAATGATCCCGAACCAGATGGCAACATCGTTGCTGCCCGGATCGAACCCGAGCCCCGGGCCAAGCGCCACGACAGCCGGATAGACCACAGGCAGGGTCAGCAGCAGCATCCCGATGGCATCCATGAACATGCCCAGCACCGCATAGGCAAGCAGGATCAGGATCATGATGGTCCAGGGATCGAGCGGCAGGGTCACGATCCAGTTGGCGAAATTCTCCGGCAGACGGGCAAATCCGAGGAAGCGCACGAAGATCAGCACGCCCCAGATGATGGAGAAGATCATCACCGTCAGCTTGGCCGTCTCCAGGATCGCGTCCTGGAACTGATGCCACTTCATGCCCCGGACAGCTGCCATCACCAGCACGACGAAGGCGCCGAGCGCGCCCGCCTCGGTCGGTGTCGCGAGGCCGAGGTAGATACCGCCGATGATGATCGCGATGACCAGCAGGATCGGCGTGGTACCCGGCACGCTCTCGAACCGCTGCTTCCAGGTATAGCCCCGGATCGGGCGGCCCAGTTCCGGATTGCGCCAGGCACGGTAGATGATCAGCAGGGCATAGACGACAGCGGAGAACAGTCCGGGCAGGAAACCGGCCAGCAACAGCGCGCCAACCGATTGTTCGACGATGATGGCGTAGATGACCAGGATCGCACTCGGCGGAATCAGTGATGCCAGTGTGCCGCCCGCGGCGACCACGCCTGCAGCCAGGCGCCTGTCGTACCCCGCCGCCAGCATTTCCGGAATCGCGATCCGGGCGAAGACCGCCGCCGTGGAGGTGGAAGCACCGGAGACCGCGGCGAAGCCGGCGGTCGCGAACACGCTGGCCACGGCGAGTCCGCCCGGCACCCAGCCGATCCAGCGCCGCGCAGCCTCGAACACCGCCTTGGTGATGCCCGCATGAAACGCCAGATAACCGATCAGGATGAACATCGGCAGCACACTGAGCGTATAGGCGACCGATTTGGAATGGGGGGTGAGCCCGGCAAGCCCGGCCCCGGCCATGAAGGCCTTGGCAAGATCGAAGTTGGGCTTCGCGTAGAGCACCGCGATGATACCGACCATGCCGACCAGGGCGCAGGCGAAGACGACGCGCATACCAAGCGCGATAAGGCAGAGCAGCGCCACCATGCCGATGATGCCGATTGTCAGTGGATCGGTGATCATGCGCCTGCTCCCCGGTTGGCGGCATTGTTGTCCCTGTCCTCGTCACCGGTGCTCTCGATGTCCTGACGGGCCACATCCTCGATTGTCGGAATCGTCGGCACGCCGACCGGCGTCTTCGAAGGATCGAGAAACAGGCGCATGTAGCCGATCAGCTGCAGCAGCAGGCGCAGCCACAGCAGGCTGAAGGCGACCGGCACGATCAGCTTCGACGGCCAGACCGGGAAATTGGCATCAATGGTGGAGTCACCCTGCTCGAAGGCGCGCTCGAAGTGGGTATAGCCATAGGCGATCAGCACACCGACAACGATCAGGGACAGGACAATCGCGAGGGATTCGGCCAGCCAGAGCCACCGTCCCTTGAGACCACGAATAGCCAGATCCATGCGCACATGACCGCCAGCCCGCTGGCAATAGGCGATACCCATGAAGGCGAAGACCGCGATGGATTGCTCGACGAAGTCGATATAGCCCCACATGGGGTAGCCGACGGTACGCAGGAAAATCTGCGAAACGCCAAGCAGCATGAGAAAGACAATGGAGTAGGCCGCGACCAGGTTGAAGATCGTCTCAACGCGGCCCAGCGTACGATCGAGCTGGCCCATGTTGGACTCGCCCTGCGTTGCGTCCATGCTCGCCCCTCCCCGGGAAACGAAAACAGCTATATCGTTCTGAAATTGTTCAAGGAAATGAAAGGGGCGGACCCGCCAGGAGCCCGCCCCGAATCATGTCACTGCCTTCAGGAACCGGCAGCCTTTTCGGCTTCGGCCAGCAGGAAGTCCAGCAGTTCCTGCGCCGGAATCTTGTCGCCGTAGGCATCGACGAAAGCTTCCTTCCACAGGGGCTCACCGATTTCCTTGCGGAAGGTGGCCAGCTCGTCCTTGGTGAAGCGGATTTCGGTCAGCTGCTTCTGGAACATCGGGATGTTCACCTTGTCAGCCGCCTCATAGGCTTCGCGCATCTTCTCGTAGGCCGGCCATTTCAGCTCCAGCAGCAGGTCGCGATACTGCTGCGGCAGGGCGTTCCAGGCGTCGATGTTGAAGACGGTCGGGCAGTCAGCCGTGCCGGGCTGGAAATTGCCCGTGAACCAGTCGGCAACCTCGTTCACCTTGTAGGCCGCATGGGCATAGGTGTAGGGGAAAGACACCGCATCAACCGTGCCGCGTTCCAGCAGCGTGTAGACCTCGGTCGCCGGCACGCTCATCAGCGTGGCACCCAGCTTCTCCATTGCCTGGGCGACACCGCCACCGGCGCGGACACGCATGCCGTTCCAGTCCTCCAGGGACTTCGGCGGCTTGCCGCGGCCCAGGAATTCATACTGCGGCAGGATGCCGGCCATGTAGATCACGGCATTCCAGTTGGCCATTTCCTTCTTCACATGCGGATGCTGGTAGAAGGCGTCCGATGCCTTGATCCGCACGTTCCAGTCACCGATGGGCAGGAACGGCAGGGAGAAGATCATAGACGAAGGCGTCTTGTCCGGGCTGTAGAAGTTGCAGAAGTTCGCCCCTTCGAACGCGCCGAGCTGGATGCCATCCAGGTTCTCGCGCGGCTTGGACAGACCACCGTAGGACAGCTTCAGCTGGAACTTGCCACCGGTCCGGCGGTCCAGCTCGGCCACGATGTATTCCAGGCCGGCCGTGAATGCCCGGGGCTTGCCCCAGATGGAATGGTTCCAGGTGACGGCCGGGCCGTCGACCATGTCGGAATGGCTGCCGGCCTGCGCGGCCCCGGCCATTCCCAGCGCAACAGCAATCGCCGCCACGCCTTTCAGCGTCTTGTGAAACATGTGTTTCCTCCCTGAGTTTGACACTTTGATGTCTTTGTTGGCGCAGAGACTATAGGGGCCGGGTGCCGTGATCAATCGGCTTCGCCCATCGGTGCCAACAGTTGAACAGCCGCCAATGCGCACCCTTCTCCATCACCCTTGCTTCCTGTACACCCCTGCAGGTCGGACATGGGTGCGACGGATCGGGGGAACGGGACCGAAATGACGGCTGAGCTGCAGATGTCCCGACAGGTGGACCCCGCCGCGCAGGCACGGGAGGAGAATTTTCCCGTTGGATCAGTGCTGCTGCCGCGCGGACTCCGGCCACACGTCGCGACGTTCTATGCCTTCGCCCGCACCGCCGACGACATTGCCGACGCCCCTGATCTGACAGCCCCTGCGAAGCTTGAGCGGCTCGACGCGCTGGAGGCCGCCCTGATCAATGGCAGCGACCTGCCAGCCTGTGCCGTGGCGGACCGGCTGCGCCGCAGCCTGCTCGCGACAGGGGTCACCGACACCCATGCACGTGACCTGCTGGCCGCCTTTCGCCGCGATGCCCGTCAGGACCGTTGTCGGGACATCGAACAACTGCGCGACTACTGCAGACTCTCTGCCTCCCCCGTGGGCCGCTACCTTCTCGACCTGCATGGCGAGGACCGGCGTGGCCATGCCCTTTCCGACCCGCTCTGCGATGCCCTGCAGATCATCAACCACCTGCAGGACTGCAAGGAAGACTTTCAGCGCATGAACAGGGTCTATCTGCCTCTCGACTGGCTGCAGGATTCGGGGACGGACGAATCATCGCTGCTGGCCGGTCGCAGTTCACCTGCCCTGCGTGCGGTTCTCGACCGTTGCCTCGACCTCTGTGACACCCTGCTGGAGAAATCACGCCCGCTGCCGCACAGCCTGAAGAGCGCGCGGCTGGGGGCGGAGGCGGCGGTGATTCATGCGCTGGCGCGCCGGATGGCAAGGCGGCTGCGGAACCGCGATCCATTGTGCCAGCGCACCCGGCTTTCGAAACCGTCGGCCCTGCTTGTCTCCGTTCTGGCTGCCGGGCGCTTCGCCCTGACCCGCGCCTTCGGATCCCGCGCATGAGCAGCCTTGCGGAGGCGGATCGCCACGTTCGCATGGTCGTGGACCGCTCCGGCACCTCCTTCGCCATGGGCATGCGCGCCCTGCCCCCTGCCGGGCGGCGGGCGATGTACGCGATCTATGCCTTCTGCCGGGAGATCGACGACATCGCCGATGAGCCGGGTGAGGAAGGCATGAAGCGCCAGGCACTGTCCGACTGGTCGGAGGAGATCGAGGCGCTCTACGCCGCGCGCCCGGGTCGACCGACGGCTATTGCGCTCGCCGCCGCGGTCGAGGGCTATGACCTGCCGAAAGCCGAATTCCACGCCCTGATCGACGGCATGCTGATGGATGTGGACATGGATTTCGGCGCAGCACCGCCGCTGGACCATGCCGGACTGCACCTCTATTGCCGCCGCGTCGCGGGCGCGGTCGGCATGCTGTCGGTCCAGGTTTTCGGGGAACCGCGCGCAACGCAATATGCGCTGGCGCTGGGGGATGCGCTGCAACTGACCAACATCCTGCGTGACATCGGGGAGGATGCGGCGGCGGGCCGCCTGTACCTGCCCGCTGACCGGCTGGCCCACCACGGCATCGCCGTCACCACGCCGCAGGAAACCCTGTCCCATCCGGCGGTACGGCTGGTCTGTGAGGAACTGCTGGCGGAGGCGGAGAGCCGCTTCCGGGACGCCGACACGCTGTCGGCCCGGCTGGACCGGCGGAAGCTGCGCCCGGCCCTGCTGATGGACATGATCTACCGCAGCCACCTTGCCAGGCTGAAGCGGCGCGGCTTTGCCGAGCCGACCAAGCGGCTGCGCCTCTCCCGCCTCGCCAAGCTGGGACTGGCCCTTCGTGCGCTGACGGTCTGATGAGTGGCCCGCAGACGATCATCGTCGGGGCCGGGCTGGCCGGACTGGCCGCCGCACTGCGGCTGTCGGCGCGCGGGCGCCGCGTCACGCTGCTGGAGGCTGCACCTGCCGCAGGCGGGCGATGCCGCAGCTTCCACGATCCGGCGCTGGGACGCGTGATCGACAATGGCAACCACCTGATGATGACCGCCAACGAGGCTGTGTTCGACTATCTGGCGGAGGTTGGTGCGCTGGACCGGGTGACGATCGGCGAACCCGCAGCCTATCCCTTCATCGACACGGTGACCGGCGCGCGCTGGACAGTCCGCCCCAACGCCGGCCGGGTGCCGTGGTGGGTCCTGCGGCGATCCCGATCCGTGCCCGGGGCACGATTGCGGGACTGGCTGGCGGGGCTGCGGCTGCTGCTGGCGGGACCGGACGCGACGGTCGCCGATTGCATTCCCGGGGACACATGGCTGTGGCGGCGGTTCTGGGAGCCCCTGTCCGTCGCGGCCCTGAACACGGCAGCCGACGAAGCCTCCGCGCAGTTGCTCGCAGCCACCTGCCGCCTCACCTTCGCCCGCGGTGAACGCTGGTCGCGTCCGGTCACGGTGCGCGACAGCCTGGCGGATACGCTGATCGATCCGGCCATCGAATGCCTGCGCGACAGGGGCGTGGAGATCAGTTTCGGTGAGCGGGTCCGGTCGATGCAGCGCACCCCGACCGGCGGGGCCGTCAGCGCCATCGAGACATCGCGCCGGACGCTGGCCGTTGGTCCCGACGACCGGGTGATCCTGGCGGTGCCCTCATGGAACCTGCCCGATCTGCTGCCGGACGTCCCGGTCCCGGAAGGCAGCCGCATGATCCTGAACCTGCACTTCGATGCCACTGGCCATACCGCACAGATGCCACCGCTGACCGGGCTGACCGGTGGGGTCGCACAATGGCTGTTCTGCCGCGACGGTCTGGCGTCCGTGACGGTCAGCGCGGCGGATCGCTTCGCCGATGATACCGCAGAAGCACTCGCCCGCCGGATCTGGCCGGAAGTCGCCATCGCACTGGGCGACCGGACGATGCCCCTGCCCGCATTTCGGGTCGTGAAGGAACGCCGTGCGACCTTCGCCGAGACACCCGCGAACGAGCCGCGGCGTCCCGGCCCCGACTGCACGGTGCCCAACGTGCTGCTGGCCGGAGACTGGAGCGTACGCGGCCTGCCCGCCACCATCGAGGGCGCGATCCGGTCAGGCCGCATGGCGGCTGATCGGATTACCTGACATCATGCCAGCACCCGCCAGACCGAGATCTCGCGGGCACGGCCACGGATGGGGACCTTGCCGAGTTCTTCGAAGCGGAAGGAATCGCCCGCCGCGCTGCGGGTCGTGCCGCTGACCAGGATCGGGCCGCCCATCTCCTTGGCCAGCCCTTCCAGCCGCGAGGCGACGTTCACGCTGTCGCCGATGATCGTGTAGCCGAGCCGGTCACCGCCGCCCACCGCACCTGCGGCCACCGTGCCTGTATTGATGCCGATGCGGGTCACAAGCCGGATGTCCCTGCCCGGGCCGAACCGCTTCCCCTCCAGCGCCTGTTCGATCGCCAGTCCGGCACGGATGGCGCGGGCGGCGTGGTCATGGTGGGGAACCGGTACGTTGAAACTGGCGAAGATCGAATCACCGATGAAGGCATTCACGGTCCCGCCCTCGGCCCGGATCGGCTGCAGAACCACTTCGAAATAGTCGTTCAGCAGGGCGATGGTCTCCGCCGGGCTGAGCAGCTCCGAAATGCCCGTGAACCCCTGGATGTCAGTGAACATGATGGTGGCGATACGTTCCTCGCCCGCCAGCACGCCGGGGTCCCGGATCAGTTGCTCCGCCACGGCCTCCGGCACGTACTTGCCAAAGGTCTCCCGAATCGCCTGACGTTCGTTCAGCCCGTCCACCATCTCGTTGAACCGCGTGGTCAGGGCACCGATCTCGTCGTTGGAGGTCACCGGCGCACGGACGGTCAGGTCGCCCCGTGCCACACGTTCCACTGCCGCCACCAGAATCTCGATGGGCCGGGTGAGCGAGAGGGGCAGAAAGACGATGACAATGCCGATCAGCAGGAAGCTGACGGCAATGTCCATGATGATGGCATTCTCCATCGGCAGATCCAGCCCGCCACCGTCACGGTAACGGACGAACCAGAAGAATTCGGTCATGAGCAGGAGCAGCGGCATGATCGAGATGACGCTGATGACGACAATCATCCGCCGCCGCAGGTTGCCGCCACCGCCGGGCAGGATGAGCCCGCGTGTGGCGAAGAGGTGCAGCTTGATCCTGGTCACCAGCGTGTTGAGCAGGAAGAAGACGAGGTATCCCGCCACGGCAGCCAGTACCAGCGAGACGAAATAGACATAGTCGAGCGGCAGATCGAAGTTGCCGCCGTAGGAACCGGCCAGGGGGCTGAGAAAGAACCCGATGGGGAAGAACAGCATATAGAACCCGACGGCCCACATGGCCGTTCGCAGCGGCAGCCGCTCCAGCGCCAGCCGTGCCTCCGGTGTGTCGTCGCCCGCGATCAGCCCCGCAACGGGCCGGAACAGGAACCGGCGCGCCAGCAGGATGTTGAGGGCGACAAGGACCGTGCCGTCATAGAACAGGGTCCACAGCAGATACCCTGGCTCCCCCGATGTCGCGGAGAACAGGGCGTTGGCGAATATGTTGCCGCTGGCCGGGATGGCCAGCGCGATCGCGAACTGGCGTGCGGCGTTCATGGAAATGAAAAACGCCCGGCCCCGAGGATCGGGACCGGGCGCAATTCCGTCAGCATGTGCTGTTCCGACAGGCGGATCAGACCACGCCGAATGCCATCATCGCGTCGGCGACCTTGGCGAAGCCGGCAATGTTGGCACCGGCGACATAGTCGGTCATGCCCTCACGGCCATAGTCCTTGCCGTAGGTCTGGCAACGGCCATGGATGTCTTCCATGATCTGGCGCAGCTGCTCCTGCATCTGGTCGACACCCCAGCTGATGCGGGCCGAGTTCTGGCTCATTTCCAGACCGGACACGGCAACGCCACCGGCATTGGCCGCCTTGGCCGGACCGAAGATCACCCCGGCATCCAGGAACGCGTCGACGCCTTCGTTCGACGTCGGCATGTTCGCACCTTCCGACACGGCCACGACGCCGTTCTTGATCAGCATCTTGGCTTCGTCGAGGTTGAGCTCGTTCTGCGTCGCGCAGGGCATGGCGATCTCGGCGGGGACTTCCCAGGGGCGCTTGCCCTCGTGGAAGGTGGTGCCGCTGAACTCGTCACAATATTCGCTGATGCGACCACGACGGACGTTCTTCAGTTCCTTGATCCAGTCCAGCTTCTCCTGCGTGAAACCGGCCGGGTCGTGGATGTACCCACCGGAGTCGGACAGGGTCACCGGACGGGCACCAAGCTGCATCAGCTTCTCGGCGGCATGGGTGGCCACGTTGCCCGAACCGGACACCACGGCAACCTTGCCGGACACGTCGTTGCCCGCTGCCTTCAGCATGTTCTGCAGGAAGTAGACGGCGCCGTAGCCCGTTGCCTCGTTGCGGACCAGGGAGCCACCGAATTCCAGGCCCTTGCCGGTCAGCACGCCCTCGAACGAGTTCGTGATGCGCTTGAACTGGCCGAACATGTAACCGATCTCGCGCGCGCCGACACCGATGTCACCGGCGGGCACGTCAACGTTCGCACCCACATGACGATACAGTTCCGTCATGAACGACTGGCAGAACCGCATGATCTCGTTGTTCGACTTGCCCTTCGGATTGAAGTTGGCGCCACCCTTGCCGGCGCCCATCGGCAGACCGGTCAGGCTGTTCTTGAAGGTCTGCTCGAAGGCAAGGAACTTCAGAACCGACGTGTTCACGGACGGATGGAACCGCAGGCCGCCCTTGTAGGGGCCGATGGCGTTGTTCATCTGGATCCGGTGACCACGGTTGACGCGGATGTTGCCCTCGTCATCCTCCCAGCAGACGCGGAAGGAGATGACACGATCCGGTTCCGCCATGCGTTCCAGGATCTGCATCTCGCGATACTTCGGATTGTTGTCCAGGAACGGAATGATGGTGGCCGCGACCTCCATCACCGCCTGGTGGAACTCGGGTTCGCCCGGATTGCGCTTCTCCAGGCCTTCCATGAAATTTTGCAGCGCAGCGTTACCTGATGCCATTTGTGATCCCCCTCAAGAGCATGGGCACGTCTTCCCGACGGCCCTCGTGAATATTCCGGATCTAGACCGGTATTTGTTGCAGTAGCCGGACAGTCGGCACGGCGGCTCCATGGCGCAGCCGCACCACTTTCCCGGTGTTCGATCCAGCCCCTCGGGATCCAGTGTCGGTTGCCATTGCCGCCCGGTCAATACTCGGCTTCGTGGATGTAGTGTGGTTTAGTGGCGATGCGCACAGATCAGGCGCCCGTCACAGGCGCGTCAGGAACAGACGGCACCTTACCGGGGAAAGCCGCAACGTGCCGAGGGAGAGCAAGCAATGGATCCGACCGCTGAAGCGATAGCCAGCGAACTTCTGGACAAGATCACAGCCCATTGCAGGCAGCGCCTGAAGCCTGACGAGGCGGAGGCGCTGATCGCGTTCGCAGCACACATGGCGCCGCACATGACGACGGACGAGACGGAGCCGCGTGATCCCGACGATGCCTACGCGTCGCTGCTGTCATTCTGGAAGTTCGCCGGGAAGCGCAAGCCCGGGCGGGCGCTTGTCCGGGTCTATAATCCGCGGCTGGACGAACATGGCTGGAGTTCGCCCCACACCATCGTCGAGATGGTCAATGACGACATGCCTTTCCTGGTCGATTCAATCCTTTCGGCCCTGAACCAGAATGACCATCAGATCCACGGTCTGGCGCATCCGGTCATGGAGACGACGCGCGACGCGGACGGCAATCTCTGTCAGCCGGACGAGAATGCCACCACGCTTCGGGAGAGCTACATTCAGGTCGAGATCGGCAGCCTGAGCGACCCGGACGCGCTGTCCGCGATCCAGCAGACCCTGTCGAACACCTTGGACGATGTGCGCGTGTCGGTCAGTGACTGGCCGACGATGATAGACAATGCCCGCGCCATCATCCGTGACCTGGAGGAGAACCCGCCACCGCTGGAAGAAACCGAAGTGGCCGAAGGCAAGGCCCTGCTGGAATGGATGATCGCGGACCATTTCACCTTCCTCGGCTACCGCGAGTACGACTATGAGGCCAGCCAGGAGAGCGAGCGGCTGGAGATCGTGCAGGGCACCGGCCTGGGCCTGCTGCGCAATTCGGAACGCCGGGTGATGAACCGCCATTCCGGCGGCCCCACCCTGTCACCGGAAGTCCGCGAATTCCTGCAGCGACCGGAACTGGTCATCGTGACCAAGACCAACTTCCGCAGTCCGGTCCACCGTCCGGTCTACCTGGACTACATCGGCATCAAGCGCTTCGACGCCAAGGGCGACGTGGTGGGGGAACGCCGGTTCGTCGGCCTGTTCACCTCCGCGGCCTACAACCGGACCCCGCGCGAGATTCCCTACCTGCGACGCAAGGCCGACCGGGTCATCGCGCGGTCGGGTTTCGACCGCCGCGGCCATGCCGGCAAGGCGCTGGTCAATGTCATCGACACCTATCCGCGCGACGAGCTGTTCCAGGTCTCCGAGGATGAACTTCACGACACGGCGCTGGCCATTCTGGCGCTGCAGGAACGCCCGCGTATTCGCCTGTTCGTCCGTCGCGACCGGTTCCAGCGGTTCTATTCCTGCCTGATCTTCATTCCGCGCGACCGCTACGATTCCGAGCTGCGGCGCAAGTTCGAGAAGATACTGGCGAAGGGCCTGGGGGGCCGCATTTCAGCCTTCTACACACAGATCGGCGACTCCGCGCTGGCCCGGCTGCATGTCATCGTCGGTGGCAGCCCGGATGGTGCCGGGGTCGAGTACGCGGTGCTGGAACAGCGGCTGGTGGAGGAGGCGCGTTCCTGGGACGACGCCCTGGCCGAGGTGCTGACCGACGCCCATGGGGAGGAAGCGGCATCACGCCTTCTGCAGCGCTATGGCACCGCCTTCACCTCTGCCTACCGGGAGGAATTCTCGCCCGGCATGGCGCGGATCGACATCGATCGGATCGAGCGCTCCGCCGTGGACCGTCTCGGTATCAACCTCTACCGCAAGGTGGAGGATGACGATGATGTGGTGCGCCTGAAACTGTTCCGGAGGGGACCGGCACTGGCCCTGTCCGACGTGCTGCCAATGCTGGAGAACCTGGGGCTGCGGGTCCTGTCAGAACAGACCTATCCCGTGGGCGACCCGGTCGACCCCCTGTGCTGGATTCACGATTTCCGCATGGAGAGTGTCTCGGGCCGTGCCCTGGCGCTGTCGGCAGCCAAGGCCGGTTTCGAGGACGGATTCCTGCGGATCTTCAATGGCGAGACGGAGGATGACGGATTCAACGGCCTGATCCTCGGCCTGGGCCTGACCGCGCCGGAAGTGACCATGCTGCGGGCCTACTGCAAGTTCCTGCGCCAGGCGGGCATCCAGTTCAGCCAAGCCTATATGGAGGATACGCTGGCCGCGAACCCGGCTGTCACCGAACTGCTGGTGGAACTGTTCCGCGTCCAGTTCGATCCGGCCACTGCCGGCGACCGTGATGACCTGTCCCAGACCATCGTGGAATCGGTCGAGGTGCTGCTGAACGACGTCGATAGCCTGGATCAGGACCGCATCCTGCGCCGGTTCCTCAACGCCATCCGCTCCACCCTGCGCACCAGCTTCTACCAGCGCCTGGATGACGGCAGCGCCCGCACCTACGCCTCCTTCAAGTTCGACAGCCAGGCACTGGATGACCTGCCCCTGCCCCGGCCACTGCGGGAGATCTTTGTCTACAGCCCGCGGTTCGAGGGCGTGCATCTGCGCGGCGGACTGGTGGCCCGTGGCGGTCTGCGCTGGTCGGACCGGCGGGAGGATTTCCGCACCGAGGTACTGGGTCTGGTGAAGGCGCAGATGGTGAAGAATTCGGTCATCGTGCCGACGGGATCGAAGGGCGGCTTCGTGCCCAAGAACCTGCCGGTCGGAGGGGATCGGGAGGCCATTCAGGCGGAGGGTATCGCCTGCTACCGCAATTTCATCTCATCGCTGCTCGACATCACCGACAACATCGTCGAAGGCACAATCGTGCCGCCGAAGGACGTGGTGCGCCGGGATGGCGATGATCCCTATCTGGTGGTCGCCGCCGACAAGGGCACGGCCACCTTCTCCGACTACGCCAATCAGGTTGCGGTCGATTACGGCTTCTGGCTGGGCGACGCCTTCGCCAGCGGCGGTGCCGCCGGGTATGACCACAAGAAGATGGGCATCACCGCGCGTGGTGCCTGGGAATGCGTGAAACGGCATTTCCGCGAGATGGGCACCGATATCCAGACCCAGCCCTTCACCACCGTGGGTGTCGGCGACATGTCGGGTGACGTGTTCGGCAACGGCATGCTGCTGTCGGAGCAGACGCTGCTGATCGCCGCCTTCGATCATCGCCACATCTTCATCGACCCGACACCCGACGCCGCCACCAGCTTCGCGGAGCGGCAGCGGCTGTTCGACCTGCCGAGGTCGAGCTGGGAAGACTATGACAAGGCGAAGCTGTCGGCAGGCGCCATGGTGATCGACCGCAAGGCCAAGCGTGTCACGCTGACGCCGGAGGCACAGAAGGCGCTGGACATTGCCGAAACGGAACTCAGCCCGTTCCAGCTGATCCAGGGCGTCCTGCGCGCGCCTGTGGACCTGCTGTGGTTCGGCGGCATCGGCACCTACGTCAAGTCCACCGACGAGAGCCATGGCGATGTCGGCGACCGCGCCAGCGACATGATCCGCATCGATGCCGACGAGCTGCGGGTAAAGGTCGTGGGCGAAGGGGCCAACCTGGGCATCACCCAGCGGGCGCGGATCGAGTTCGCCCAGGAGGGCGGGCGCATCAATACCGACTTCGTCGACAATTCCGCCGGGGTCGACTGTTCCGACCATGAGGTCAACCTGAAGATCCTGCTCGGCGCCGTCGAGAGTGCGGGCGAGATGACGCGGAAGCAGCGCGACCGCCAGCTGGTGGAAATGACCGACGATGTGGCGGCACTGGTGTTGCGCGACAACTATGTGCAGGGCCAGGCGATCACCCTGGCGGAGAGCGCTGGACGCGGCAACGTCGGGCCGCTTGGCCGGATGATGCGATCCTATGCGCGCACCGGCCTGCTGAACCGGGAGGTCGAGTTCCTGCCCGCCGATGACGAACTGGCGGACCGTACCGGCGGACTGACCCGTCCGGAGATCTCGGTGCTGTTGTCCTATGCCAAGATGGCGCTGAAGACCGAACTGCTGGAAAGCGACCTGCCGGAAGAGCCGTCGCTGGAGACCGATCTGGTCACCTATTTCCCCCACGACCTGCAGCAGAAATACGTGGCGGAGATCAAGGCGCATCGCCTGCGGCGGGAGATCATTGCGACCCAGGTGGCGAACTTCATCGTCAACCGCGCGGGACCGGCCTTTGCCCGGCTGGCGCAGGATGACCTTGGGGTCAGCGCCGCCGACGTCGCCCGCGTGACCATGGCGGTGCGTGACATCTTCGATCTGCAGCCGCTGTGGGATGCCATCGACGCGCTGGACAATGTGGTGCCTGCCGCCGTGCAGACCCGCATGCTGAACATGGTGCAGGGCCTGATGGAGCGTGCGGGACAATGGTTCCTGCGCAATGCCGTGCGTCCCATCGACAGTGCACGGATGGCGCAGCGGTTCCGCCCGGCCATCGATCAGGTGAAAGGCAGCCTGGCCGAGCAGCTTGGTCCGATGGAGCGCGCCGACTGGGAGCGGGTGCGGGAGAGCCTGCTGGCCGACGGCGTCCCCGACGACCTGGCCGGTCAGGTCGCGGCCCTGGCACCGCTGGCCACCACGCTGGATATCGTTGATGCGGCGGAAAGCGTCGGGCAGGAGATGCGTACGGTTGCCGCCGCCTACTTCGCACTCGGCGGGCGCCTTGGTCTCGACTGGCTGCGGGCGCAGGCGAACGGCCTGAACATGGAAAGTGCCTGGGACCGGCAGGCCGTCGCGATGCTGGTGGATGACAGCTATACGCAACAGCGCAGGCTGGTTGTGCAGGCCTTCGCGACCGGTCAGGATGCGCCGCTGGCGAGCTTCGAGTCGGAGTTCGCATCGGGGCTGCAACGGGTTGATCAGGTGATGAACGAGCTGAGGGCATCCGGCGGCGTGGATATTGCGCGGCTGGTGCTGGCAAATCGCCAGATTGCCCGGCTGCTGCCCTGACCGGAGCGGATGACCAGGGGAGATCGCGAAAGATGACTATCAGGATGTTCGACCTTTGCGGTGCGGAGCCGGAGCGGCGTTTCAGCCCCTTCTGCTGGCGCTCCAGACTGGCGCTGGCGCACAAGGGGCTGGAGGTCGAGGCCGTTGCCTGGAAGTTCACCGACCGGGAAGCCATCGAGTCGCTGGGCGCGAAGACCGTGCCCACCATCGTCGATGGCGAGACGGTGGTGACCGACTCCTGGGCCATCGCGGAGTATCTGGATGACACCTATCCGGACAGGCCGACCCTGTTCCCGAACGGACGGTCGGAAGCCCGGTTCATCAAGTCCTGGACGGAGGCCGTGCTGACCGGCGGCGTGGCGCAACTGGTGCTGCACGACATCCACGAACATCTCGATCCGGTTGATCAGCCCTATTTCCGCGAGAGCCGGGAGAAACGTTTCGGCAAGACGCTGGAGGAAGTGCAGGCCGGGCGCGAGGAACGGGTGAAGGGCTTTCGCCAGGCGCTGATGCCGCTGCGCCTGACCTTGCGCAACCAGCCCTGGGTCGCGGGCGAAGCACCCGCCTTTGCCGATCACATGTGCGCCGGTCCATTCCTCTGGGCCAGGGCCATCTCACCCTTCCGGCTGCTGGAGGAGGATGACCCGATTGCCGAATGGCTGGGCCGGGTGCTTGACGCCTACGGCGGCGTGGCACGCTCCGCCCCCGGTTACGATTGAGACAAGGGAAAGACAAGCAGATGACTGACGACGCAACACTCTATGCCGGTGGACTGGTGTTCGACGGACTGAACACCCCAACCGAGGGCCAGGCAGTGCTGGTGGAGAATGGCCGCATCACGAAGGTCGCGCCCGCCGCTTCCTTCGAGGGCTTTGCCGGGCAGACTGTCGATACGACCGGGGCCACCCTGATGCCCGGTCTGATCGACTGCCACGTCCACATCTGCCATGGGGCGGAGGCCAATCCGGCGGAGGGCGTGGATCGCCTGACTGCCTCCGGTGTCGGCCTGCGCGCGCTGGAGCACGCGAAGCGTACGCTGGAAGGCGGGATCGTCGCCGTGCGCGATTGCGGCGGCAAGGACTACATCGACCTCGACGTGCGCGATGCGCTGAATGCCGGGCGCTTCCCCGGTCCGGTGATGCGGGCATCGGGGCGGATGATCTGCATGACCGGCGGGCATGGCAACCGCTGGGGCCTGGTGGCCGACGGCGTCGAGGACGTGATCAAGGCCGTGCGTACCAATGTCCACAAGGGCGTCGACGTCATCAAGATCATGGCCACGGGCGGCGTCATGACGCCCGGCGTGAACCCGGAGGATGCGCATTACACCGCCGAGGAAATGAAGGCCGGAATCGCGGAGGCCCGCCGGTTCCAAAAGCGCACCGCCAGCCACGCGCAGGGCGCGGAGGGAATCCTGAACGCCGTGCGGGGCGGTATCCATTCCATCGAGCATGGCATCTTCATGAACGAGGAATGCATCGCCGCGATGATCGATGGCGGTGTCTTCCTGGTGCCGACGCTGGCTGCGGTGAAGAACATCCTGCTGAACCGCGACAAGGGCATCCCGGCATGGGCCGTGGAGAAGTCGGAGCGCGTCTACGACATCCATCTGCAGGCCTTCAAGGACTACATCGCCGCCGGGGGCCGTGTGGCGATGGGTACCGATGCCGGCACACCGTTCAACATCCATGGTGCCAATGCCTGGGAATTGGCCTACATGGCCGAGGCCGGAATGCCCGCGCTGGATGCCCTGATCGCGGGCACGTCCAATGCGGCGGAACTGGTCGAGCCCGGAGACCGTGGCGTGATCCGCGACGGTGCCGTGGCGGACTTCCTGCTGGTGCCCGGCAATCCGGTGGACGACATCACCGCCGCCGCCGACCGCACCCGCCACCTGGCGGTGATCAAGGATGGCCGCACGGTTTCCGGCAGCACCGCCGACAGCCCGGCCGCGCGGATGCAGGCTGCCGCCATCTGAGGCTTCGGCAATGCAACTGGCTGAGGCTGTCGAGAGCTATCTGAGCCGCCGGATCGAAGGATTCCGGCGGCTGGTCTCCTGTGATCGCCTCTCCGGCGGGGCCAGTCAGGAAACCCATCGCGTCGAGATCGAGACCGATCAGGGCACCCGCCTGCTGGCGTTCCGCCGTGCGCCGGGCGGCGGTGATCCGGGCGTGGACCGCACCGGTCCCGGTCTGGATGTGGAGGCCGCGCTGATGCAGCTTGCCCGGCAGGCCGGCGTGCCGGAGCCGGAGGTGGTGGCGGTCCTTGACGGGACCGAGGGCATGGGCCCCGGGTTCTTCATGGACTGGCTGGAGGGCGAGGCCCTGGGTGCCCGCATCGCCCGGTCCGATACCTTTGCGAGCACACGGCCGATCCTGGCACGCCAGTGCGGCGAGATCCTGGCCCGTATCCACGCCCTTGATGTGACGTCAGCAGGCATCGCCGACCGGCTGGAGCGCTGGACGCCGGAATCCTACATCCGCGAGTTCTGGCAGGACTACCAGTCCTTCGGCAGCCCGCAACCGATGATCGACTATACCGCGCGCTGGATGCTGGAGAACCTGCCCGACAGTGACCGGATCGCGCTGGTCCACAACGATTTCCGGAACGGCAACCTGATGATCCGGCCCGAAACCGGCGTGGTCGCGGTGCTGGACTGGGAAGTGGCAACCCTGGGCGACCCGATGCGGGATCTCGGCTGGATCTGCACCAATTCCTGGCGCTTCGGTGTCTCGCACCTGCCGGTCGGCGGTTTCGGCACCTACGACGACCTGTTCGCGGGCTACGAGGCTGTCTCGGGACAGCCGGTCAACCGTGACCACGTGCATTTCTGGGAGGTCTTCGGCTCCTTCTGGTGGGCGGTCGGCTGCCTGCGCATGGCGGACCGCTGGCGCAACGGTCCCGACAGGACGGTGGAACGCCCCGGCATCGCCCGGCGCACCTCCGAATGCCAGATCGATTGCGTCAATCTCATCATTCCCGGCCCGCCCGGCGTGGCTGTCGAGGGCGGCGACGGTGACGACATCAACATGCCGCGCACCGATGAACTGACCACCAGCGTGCGCGATTTCCTGCGCGCCGACGTGATGGAGGCGACGGAGGGGCGGACCAGCTTTCTCGCCCGTGTCGCCGCCAACTCGCTGGACATCGTGCTGCGCGACGCGGCACTGGGGCCGGAGAGTCGGCGGCTGGAACATGAAGGCCTGAAACGGCTTCTGGGGCGTGACGGCGGACGTGCCGAACTGCTGCAGGTGCTGGTGGATGGCCTGCGCGACGGCTCCATCGCGCTTGACCATCCCGGGCTTGCCATGCATCTGCGCGAATGCGTCATTCGCCAGGTCGCCATCGACCAGCCCGGCTACTCGGGCTACAAGAATGCCATGGAATTCAGCGCATCATAGGGGAGGATCAGATGGGAATGCTGGACGGAAAGGTTGCACTGGTTACGGGCTCCGGTCGGGGCATCGGGCGTGAAGTGGCACTGCAACTCGCGGGCTTCGGCGCGTCTGTGGTGGTCAACGATCTGGACGAGGCACCGGCCAACGCGGTCGTGGCGGAGATCAAGGCTGCGGGTGGTCAGGCCATAGCCTGCGCCGGAAGCGTGACGGAGGACGGCTTCGCCGACCGCTTCGTCAATACGGCCATCGAGACCTATGGCAACCTGCACATCATCGTCAACAACGCCGGCTACACCTGGGACGCGGTGATCCAGAAGATGAGCGACGACCAGTTCGACGCCATGATCGACGTGCATCTGAAGGCCCCGTGGCGCATCCTGA
The DNA here is from genome assembly GCF_029909415.1 of Minwuia sp. IMCC3009. Classification (GTDB taxonomy): domain Bacteria; phylum Pseudomonadota; class Alphaproteobacteria; order Minwuiales; family Minwuiaceae; genus Minwuia. The sequence continues at coordinate 460,156 of NZ_CP123781.1, read as the reverse complement.
AGGCCGCATCCGAATTCATCCGGGTGAAGTCGAAGGAAGAGGTCGAGAAGCAGGGAGAGGCGGTGATCCGCAAGGTCGTCAACATCTCCTCCGTCTCCGGCACCCGCGGCAACGCCGGGCAGACCAATTACTCCGCAGGCAAGGCCGGTATCGTCGGTCTGACCAAGACGCTGGCGAAGGAATGGGGCCGCTATCAGGTCAACGTCAATGCTGTCGCCTTCGGCCTGATCGAGACCCGCCTGACCGAGGCCACCGACGAGAAGAAGATGATCGAGGTAGAGGGCAACAAGGTCCCCATCGGGGTGCCGGTGCAGAACATCGAAGCCGCCAACCGCATGATCCCCATGGGTCGCGGTGGCAAGCCATCAGAGGCTGCTGGCGCGGTGGTCATGCTCTGCCTGCCGCTCTCCAACTACGTCAGCGGCCAGATGCTGGAAGTCACCGGCGGCAACTGATCGCGGCGACCTGTTCAGGACATCGAGGGGGCGGGCGAACCGGAAGGTTTCCCGCCCCTTCTGCATCTGGAGTGGGCCGGTGATGCCTCCATCATTGATGGACCGGTCTAGTCTCCGATACGGATCCTGCGTGACTGGCGCAGGGCAGGCACTTCGATCAGGCGCCAGAACAGCCAGGAGAAGGCGAGCGCGACAGCCGTTGCCGCGCCGATGATGACCAGATCCAGCGCCGGGTCCTGGACGAAGCGCTTCATCAGATTGACGACACGACCCCCCGTCAGCACGTGGGTCAGGTACAGGGAATAGGACACGGTGCCGAGCCAGAGCAGGCGCCGGTCAACCCGGACACTCCGCAGCAACCAGATGGTCGCGACGGTCAGGACCGCAACGATGATCGTCTTCTGCCCGCCGAACCAGTAGATCGCGAACAGTGTCGCCAGGATCAGCACTGCGGTCAGCGTGCGCTCCCGCTCCAGCACGTACCAGCGCATGATGAGGAACCCGACGAGGAACTCGAACAGGCGGTAGTCCACCTTTCCCCAGATCAGGAAGACAGCCAGCAGCGCCAGCCCGCCTGCAGCCATGGTGTAGAGGACCGAACGGCCGATCAGCCAGCTGAAGGTCAGCCCCATGGTGATGTAGAAGACGAACTCATAGGCCAGCGTCCAGTAGACCGGCCCCAGCCATTCGTACCCAAGCAGGGGTGTCAGGTAGAACAGGTGCGACAGGATCTGGCCGAGCGTGTAGTCGGGGTCAGAGCCCTGAAACCCCGGCATCATGGTCGAGACATGCCAGAGGACGATGGTCAGCAGGATGCTGATCACATAGGGGGGCTCCAGCCGGACGATGCGCTTGGCCATGAAACGCGGAAACATGCCGAACCGGTAGTTCATGCCGTAGAGCGAATAGGGAATGACCACGCCCGAGATGATGAAGAAGGCATCGACGCCCAGCCAGCCCCAGGATGTCAGGAACACGGAAACGCCCGATGTGAGCTGGTTGGCGAAATGAAACAGGGCCACGGCCAGCGCGGCCAGACCGCGCACCAGTTCTATGATCTCGATCCGTTCCGTCGCGCGCGCCATGCCGCACCTGCCTGCCATCACTGAAATTGCCCGGTGTGCGCCTGGCCGACTGCGGGCGAATGCCCCTGTCTACGACAGAATCAGTATCTCCGCAGGAAGTTTCGGAACAGCAGCCGGGAGATGCGGTTGAAGTTATCCGGATCGAGACGCGGACTTGATAGATCATGTTCCGCGCGGCGGATGCGGTTCAGGTACATCTCCGCCAGCGCGCGATGAAGCAGCACGGGCCGCGCCGCCCCCACAACTCGGATACCCCGCGCCGCCTGCCGTGCGGCAACAAGCGACTCCGCCGCCTGATCGGCGAGCACGCTCACCGCCTTGCGCATCCGTTCAGGGTCGCGCCGTGACGCACTGTCCGTCGCGCCGACACGCGCCAGCACGTCCTGCGGAATCAGCATCCGCCCGACCGTCCCGGCAAAGGGGATGGCCCGGATCAGGCCGGTGATCGCATAGGCGGTCCCGACATGGCGGGCGACGGGTTCGATTCCGCGTTCAGCCGCCCCGGCCGCAAACAGCCCCAGCTCCAGCAAGGTCCCCCCGGTCGCGGCAGCATAGTCGCGGAAGCTGTCGAGCGTCGGGAAGGCACTGTCCTCCAGATCCAGTTCCCGTGCCGTCAGGATTGCGTCCAGCCGCGTCCTGATTCCGGCCGGAATGTCATCCCCCAGCCAGTCGTTCAGCGCCACGCAGACCGGATGGTTGCGCACATTGCCCGCCGCCATCTCGTCCAGCGCTTCCCGCCACCATTGCAGCCGGATCTGGCCCAGCATCGGTTCCGATACCCGCTCCCGCGTGCGTGCCACTTCCAGGTTGAAGGCGTAGAGAGCCAGCAGCCGCTTGCGTGGAGCCGGTGCCGCGAACATGGCGGTATAGAACCGGTCGGCATCACCGGCACGCAGGTCCGCCGCAAGCGGGTCAAGGCCGTGCGGACCGGTGGCGGCGCCGCTGGTTCCGCCGTCGGTCATTCCACCGCGATCAGGGCAGCGGCGACCCTGCGATCCTCCGACAGCAGCACGTTGTAGGTCCGGCAGGCAGCGCCCGTGTCCATCAGGTCGGCGACAATGCCGTGATCCTTCAGCAACGCACGCAGATCAGGTTTCAGGAAGGCGATGGATGCACCGCAGCCGAGCAACAGCACCTCGACCGCCGCCGCGCGATCCAGAACCGGGCGGAAGTGATCGGCGGTCAGATCCCCCATTGCAGGCACGGACCACGGCAGGGTCTCGGTCGGGAACACCAGTACCGAGCCTTCACGCCGCTGGTGACTGATCCGGAAACCGCCACCGCCATAGCCGTCGATGACCTGGCGACCGGCGGGTATGGCCGGGGTGATGTCCATTGTCAGGCAGTCGCCTTGTCGCCCTGTTCGTCCTCCGCGTCCCGCGTGCCACGCTTCAGGCCAAGCACCATCAGAACCGGTGCCGCCACGAAGATGGAGGAATAGGTACCGATCACCACACCCCAGATCATGGCGAAGGCAAAGCCGCGAATGACCTCACCGCCGAAGATGAACAGGGCTGCCAGTGCCAGCAGGGTGGTGACGGAGGTCATCACCGTCCGCGAGAGCGTGTCGTTGATGGAAACGTTCAGCAGGTCCGGCAGGGGCATCTGCTTGAATTTCCGCAGATTCTCCCGGATGCGGTCGTAGACCACCACGGTGTCGTTGATCGAATAGCCGACGATGGTCAGAATCGCCGCGACGGAGGCCAGATTGAACTCGAGCCCCGTCACCGCAAACATGCCCAGCGTGATCACCACGTCATGCACCAGCGCAATGACGGCACCGACGGAGAAGTGCCATTCGAACCGCAGCCAGATGTAGATCAGCATGATGACGACGGATGTCAGGACGGCAATCGTCGCCGCCTCCACCAGTTCACCTGATACGGTTGGCCCGACGAACTCGACCCGGCGGTAGCTGATGCCGGGAAACTCGGGATCCAGCGCCGCCTTGACGGTATCGACCGCTGTCTGCTGCGCCTCCGCACCACCCGGCTGGCGTTCAACGCGGATCAGCACATCGTCAGGCTCTCCGAATTCCTGCAGCGCGACCTGCCCCAGGCCGAGACCGTTCATCAGGCCACGCATGGCGGCCAGGTCGGCGGGCCCCTCGGTCTTGACCTCGACCAGGATACCGCCTTCGAAGTCGATGCCCCGGTTCAGTCCCTGACCGAAGTACATGACGATGGACCCCAGGATCAGCAGCACGGACAGCACGAAAGCTATCTTGCGGCGTTCCATGAAGCGCAGGCTGGTCTTCTCGGGAACGAGTTTCAGACGAAACATTGGCGTATCCTCCTCAGACCGTCAGCACATTGGGGCGCTTCCGGCGGAGCCAGAGCGCAACAATCATCCGGCTGAGCAGGATGGCGGTGAACATGGAGCAGACAATGCCGAGGAACAGCGTCACCGCGAAGCCGCGCACCGGGCCGGAGCCCATGGCGAACAGCACGGCTGCGGCGAACCCGGTGGTGACATTGGCATCGACGATGGTGGTCAGCGCACGACGGTAACCGGCCTCCACCGCGTTGAACGGGGAACGACCGTTCGCCAGTTCCTCCCGGATGCGCTCGAAGATCAGCACGTTGGCATCAACCGCCATGCCGATGGTCAGCACGATACCGGCGATGCCCGGCAGGGTCAGCGTCGCCTGCAGCGCGGACAGCGCACCGATGATCAGCACCAGATTGGTCACCAGCGCGGTATTGGCCGCGATGCCGAACACGGGGCCATAGGCCAGGAACATGAAGAACACGACCGCCGCGAAACCGATGACGGCCGCCGTTTCGCCCGCCGCGATGGAGTCAGCACCGAGATCGGGACCGACCGTGCGTTCCTCCAGAATGGTCAGCGGCGCAGGCAAGGCACCGGCACGCAGCAGGACAGCCAGATCGTTGGCCTCCTGAACCGAGAATCCTCCGGTGATGATGCCGGAGCCCTGAAGGATCGCGCTCTCGATCCGTGGCGCCGAAATCACCTTGTCGTCCAGCACGATGGCGAACGGACGGCCGACGTTCTGGCTGGTGATCTGACCGAACTTGCGTGCACCGACAGCGTCGAAGCGGAAGGACACCACCGGGCGACCGTCCTGGTAGTTCGGCTGTGCATCCACCAGATGCTCGCCCGAGACCTCGACCTTCTTGCGCACGGCCCAGGGGATACGGGCCTCGCCGTCTTCCTCGTAGAGCACCATGGTGCCCGGCGGCAGCCGTGCGGCGTTCGGATCGGCACTCAGGTCAACCAGATGGAAGGTCATCTTGGCCGTACGACCAAGCAGTCGCTTGACACGGTCGGGGTCATCAAGACCGGGCAGCTGGATCAGGATGCGATCATCACCCTGGCGCTGGATCGTCGGTTCGTTGACGCCGGTCTCGTCGACCCGGCGGCGCACGATCTCGATCGACTGCTGCACCGCCGACGACAGACGGGCATTGATCCCCGCCTCGGTCAGCGTCGCGATGAAGCGGTTGCCGTCCGTGGTGATCTGCAGGTCCGGCCCGCCGGCACCGACGGAGATGCCGCCACCGATCTGGGTCACCAGACCGCGCAGGACCTCCCGCACTTCCTCCATGCGATCCGTGTCACGCACTTCGAACGATACGGAAAGGTCGCCGACCCGGAAGCCGGAACGGCGGATACGCGGGCGGATCTCGCCCAGGTCGTTGCGCATGCTTTCCGCCAGATCCGTCAGCCGGTCCCGCAGCACCGCTTCCCGGTCGATCTGCAGCAGCAGATGCGAGCCGCCCTGCAGGTCGAGGCCGAGATTGATCGACTGGTTCGGCAGCCAGTCGGGGATCGACTGTCGCGTCTCCGACGTCAGGAAATTCGGCACCGTGAAGACGAGGCCGATCAGGCAGACGGCAGCGATAACCGCAATCTTCCATTTGGCGAAATAGAGCATGAGCTTGATCGGCTGCCTTTACGTCACGATGCAGGGAACGCGAATGGTCGCGTCAGCTTACTTCTTGAAGCCGAGCTTGCCGAGCAGGCCGCCCTTGTCCTCGTTCGCCGGGGCTGCCGGCTTGGCATCGCCGCTGGCGGGCTGCGACTTGGTGCGCACCTCGGTCAGCGTGCCCTTGACGACATCGATCCGGACATTCTCCGAGATCTCGACCTGGATCGTGGCCTCGTCCTTGACCTTGGTGACGCGGCCGATGATGCCGCCACCGGTGACGACCGTGTCGCCGCGGCGCACGTTCTCCACCATGGAGCGATGCTCCTTCATCTTCTTCTGCTGCGGACGGATCAGCAGGAAATAGAAGACGCCGAAGATGAGGACGAGGGGCAGGATGGCGGAGAAAATGTCGCCACCGCCTCCGGCGGCCTGCGCGTAGGCCGGGGAAATCAGCATTTGGTCGCTCCATGCACGGAGATCAGGTGACCCGCACCAGGCGGGCTTGATGAAAGTGCCGGGAATATAACCGTCGCGCCCCCGATTTCAACCAAAGCTGCAGTAACGTGACTGCGACGCTATAAGCAGCGGATGATTGAATCGATCCACGACCGTACCGCGTTCATCCGCGCCAACACCGCCCTGCTGCCGTCACCACTGGTGCCGGAGGTACGGCTGCATCTGGCGACGGAGGCCGTGCCGCTGTGGCAACTGACCGAAGAAGCCTTGCAGGAGAAGGGGTTGCCGCCACCGTTCTGGGCCTTTGCCTGGGCCGGAGGGCAGGCCCTGGCACGCTACATTCTGGACAATCCGGAGGTGGTGCAGGGCAAGCGGGTCGTTGATTTCGCCGCCGGGTCGGGCCTGGTGGCCGTCGCGGCGGCCATTGCCGGCGCCCAGTCGGTGCTGGCCGTGGATGTCGATCCCTTCAGCCTTGCCGCCACGGAACTGAACGCCACTGCCAACAAGGTCGTCGTGACAACACGCGGCGATGACATCGTCGGACAGCCCCTGCCGGACACGGATGTTCTGCTGGCGGGCGATATCTGCTACGAACAGCCGCTCGCGGGACGGGTCGAACACTGGTTCCGCACCCTGGTCGCCGCCGGGACCCCCGTCATCATGGGGGACCCCGGCCGGACCTACCGCCCGAGTGGCGGCATGCGGCGGCTGGCACACTATGCGGTGCCGACGACGCGGGAGCTGGAGGACAATGACGTCCGCTCCACCGATGTCTGGCTGTTCGAAACGGATCAGCAGGCGTCGGCGGCGGTCGAAGCAGCTACGGAGGCTGATGCATGAGCATCATCGCCGATGCGCGCGGCGACAACTGGGTTGACCGCCATGCGCCGGAATTCCTGAAGCCCTGGTTCAAGCTGGCACGTTTCGACCGGCCGGTGGGCACCTGGCTGCTGCTCTGGCCCTGCTGGTGGTCGATCATCCTTGCCCGCCCGGTGCTGGATCTGGAGACGCTGCGCCTGTTCGTGCTGTTCGGGCTGGGCGCGCTGATCATGCGGGGTGCGGGCTGCACGGTGAACGACATCGCCGACCGCAACTTCGACGGCAAGGTCGAACGGACGCGGCTGCGCCCGATCCCGTCGGGTCAGGTGACAGCGAAGCAGGCCGTGCTCTGGGCCGCGTTCCTGGCGCTGCTGGGCCTCGTGATCCTGCTGCAGCTCGGGCAGACGGCAATATGGCTCGGCGTCTTCTCCCTGTTCCTGGTGGTCGTCTACCCCTTCACCAAGCGGGTCACCTGGTGGCCGCAGGCCTGGCTCGGCCTGACCTTCAACTGGGGGGCCGTGATGGGCTATGCCGCCGCGGTGGGTACGGTCGAACTGCCCGCCCTGCTGCTCTATGCAGGTGGCTTCTTCTGGACCATGGGCTACGACACCATCTATGCGCACCAGGACAAGGAGGACGACGCGCTGATCGGCGTGAAATCCTCCGCCCGGAAGCTGGGCCACCGCACCCGCCCGGCACTCTGGATCTTCTACGGGCTCACCGTCGTGCTCTGGGCGCTGGCGGCGCGGGAGGCCGGTTTCAGCCACTGGTTCCTGCTGGGCTTCGCCGCCGTCGTGGCCCACCTGGTCTGGCAGGTCGTGCGCGTCGACATCGACAACAGCCGCGACTGCCTCGCCAAGTTCAAGTCCAACATCGGCATGGGCTTCATCATGCTCGCCGCCCTGCTGATGGGCGGGCTGGCCTGAGCAGGCGCATCTGCCCTGCGCCTGCGCAGAGGCTCTTTTCGCGGCCCCGAAGCACTGATAGGTTCCGCCCTGCGTGGTCCCGTAGCTCAGCAGGATAGAGCAACTGATTCCTAATCAGTAGGTCACAGGTTCGAATCCTGTCGGGATCACCAGTCATTCCTACCCGCCACCGGAACGGGACCAGCCACCATGACCAGTGATGCCGACGTTTCAGATGCCCAGACGGCCGGGCTGCTGCTGGCTGTAGCCGCCCTGATTGGCAGTCTGCGGGCAAAGGGCACCCTGAGCGAGGCGGAGATCGACAGCGCGCTGGGGGCGCTGGCGGGGGATGTCGGGGGATCGAAGCTGGCCACCGCTGTGCCGGATGACCCGCTGATCGCGGCAACGCTGGCACCGATCGAGCGGCTGCGGCGGATGAACGCCATCTTCGATCCGGCGAGCGGCACCTTCCCGGACTGGATCGGCAAGGCGGATACACAAGGGGAGAACGAAGCATGAGTGTCGTCGAGACGGAGATTGACGGACGCGGCGTGGCGACGGTCTGGCTGAACCGGCCGGAGCGCAACAATGCCTACAACGGCGAGATGATCAGCGCCCTGCTGGAGACCTTCGGCAGGCTTGCGGCGGACGACGCCTGTCGGCTGGTCTTGATCCGGGGCCGCGGCAAGCATTTCCAGGCGGGCGCCGACCTGTCCTGGATCCGCGAAGTCCGGGTGAAGGACTGGAACGCCAACGCGGAGGTATCGCGCAACACGACCCATGCGGTGCAGGGCCTGACCACCTTCCCGAAGCCCACCATCGCCCTGATCCACGGCGGCTGCTTCGGCGGCGGCGCAGGGGTTGCGGCAGCCTGCGACATCATCGTCGCGGCACGGGATGCCATCTTCTCGATCACGGAGGCCCGCTGGGGCCTGATGGCCGCGCCGATCTTCCCGCAACTGATCTCCCGCATGGGTCCGGGGCGGACGCGGCGCTATTCGCTGACCTGCGAACGGTTCAACGGTGAGCGGGCGATGGAGATCGGACTGGTGGACGAGGTCTGTGACGCCGCCGATCTGGATGCGACGGCAGCCCCCATCATCGATGCCCTGCTGCACTGCCCGCCGGAAGCCCTGGCGCAGTCCAAGGAGTCGATCCTGAAATATTCAGCGCTCTATTTCTCCGCGCTGGAGATGGAGGAGATGGTCCGCCCCCACGCCGCCAAGCGCCTGACGCCGGAAGCGGACGAGGGTCTGGCCAGCTTCCTGGAGAAGCGGGAACCCAACTGGTATCCGGCGGAAGGCAAGGGCTGATCATGCGCTCCCCCCGCGCGCTGCTGCTCTGGTTCATCGCGGGCTGCATCGGTGTGCTGGCCGGGCATCAGATCGTGCTGATGCTGCTGCACAATGCCGGAATCGCCCCCTTCGCCCCCTTCCCCATGCAGCCGGTGGAGCCGTTCGGCGTGCCGCAGCTTGTCTCCATCACCTTCTGGGGTGGTGTCTGGGGTATCGTGCTGGGCCTGATCGCGCCCTGGTTCGGGCGCGGCCTGAAGTACTGGATCCTGGTCGCCATCTTCGGCGCCGTGGGTCCCACCCTGATCGCCGTCGCGGTGGTCTTCCCGATGAAGGGCATCGAACCCACCGGTGATCCGGTCATGGGCCTGATCACCGGCCTGTCGGTCAATGCGGCCTGGGGCGTGGTGACAGCAGTAGCGCGGAAGGCATTCCGGTAGGGATCAGCCGCCCGGTGCCGCGAGAAATTCACTGATGGCCGGATCGATGCAATCGGCCAGGGCACGAACACCGGCGTCCCGCAGATGGTCGTCCTGCAGATAGTAGAGTTCCTTCGGATCGCCCTTTGAGGCGATGCAGTCCGTCGTGTCGAGAAACGCGAAATCATGGTCCTTCGCGGCGTTGGCGATGATCCTGTTCGGGGTCATGACGTCCACGTCCTGCGGGCCCATCGCGTAGCGCTCCGTCATGCCCCCCAGTCGCTCGGCATCGAGCTGAAACACGTTCGGCACGACGATCACCAGCGACGCGAACCCCAGCCGGTCCTGCATCTCGTCCAGACGCCGGAACTGCTCCGCCAGCAAGTCGGCAGCCTGCTGCTGCATGACCTGCTGCCGTGCGTCGAGCATCAGGATCGAGGGATGCACGAGGGGTACGCCGCCGTCGTCCTGCGCGCTGGCGTTCAGCGTGTTGAGCAGATAGCGGCGGACAAGCTGGATGGCATAGGACCGCTTCAGCACCGGGTTGTAGTAGACGAACGCATTGACACGGGAGAGGAAGCGCTGGGACGAGCTGGCTTCCTTGGCGTGTGCGACGACATCGACCTTTCGTTCCGGCGCCGCTTCGCCCGGCACGCCTCTGAAAAGGTCGAGCAGGTCATTGCCCGTATAGACGAAGAAGACATAGCGGTCGGGGCTGCCGATCTCCTGATGCCGGTTGCGCAGGAAATATAGGTGCTCGGCCAGCGCCGTGCCCGGCACACCGAGATTGAGAAACCGCCATTCGCGGTGCCTTCCCGCCAACCGCGAGGCGATTGTCTGGTCATCCGCGACGCCGATCCCGAACACGAAGGAATCACCCAGCAGGGGCACGACGGGCGCGCCGGCCTCTGGTGTCGGCACGGTGACACGGCCTGACATCTCGTCGATATGCGCGGTCAGGTCGTACTCGAAGTGGCTGACCGCCACCTCGCTTCCCGCCCGGAACTTGAGGAAATTGCCGTCCTTGCTCTCGTAGGACCAATTGGTGTCGGACCCGAAGCCGGCATTCTCGCCGTCCGGGTTCAGTTCGGCCATGCGCTGTTCCAGCCAGGGCTCGGCGGTGAGCCGGACCAGCCCCTCGACCAGCAGCAGCCCGACCAGCAGCGACGCCAGCATGACGGCGGAATTGACGAGAAACTTCTTCATGAGCCAGAATCCGTTCGGGCCTGCGGCGGCTGGAACTGCCCCTGCATCAGCCTCTGCCTGTCGCTGAGGGCGTGCCAGCGCACCGAGAAACCTACTTCGACAGTTCCTTCATGCCCTTTTCCAGGCCTTCCAGCGTCAGCGGGAACATGCGGTTGCCCATCAGTTCCTGAATCAGCTTGATCGAGGGCGTGTAGTCCCAGTATTTCTCCGGCACCGGGTTCAGCCAGATGGCGCGCTGATAGATGTCGAGGAAACGCTTCATCCAGACCTCGCCGGATTCCTCGTTCCAGTGCTCGACGGAGCCGCCGGGATAGACGATCTCGTAGGGGCTCATGGTCGCGTCACCGACAAAGACGACCTTGTAGTCCGATGGATAGGTGTGCAGCACCTGCCAGGCATCAACGAACTCCGAATGGCGGCGCTTGTTGTCCTTCCACAGCTTCTCGTAGAGGCAGTTGTGGAAGTAGTAGTGCTCCATATGCTTGAACTCGGTCTTCGCGGCCGAGAACAGCTCCTCGCAGGTACGGATGTGGTCGTCCATCGAGCCGCCAATATCCAGCATCAGCAGCACCTTGATGGTATTGCGACGCTCCGGCACCATCTTCAGATCCAGAAAGCCCGCGTTCTCCGCCGTCGACTTGATGGTGTCCGGCAGGTCCAGTTCCATGTCCGCGCCCTCGCGCGCGAAGCGGCGCAGGCGACGCAGGGCCACCTTGATGTTGCGGGTCCCCAGTTCGACGTTGTCATCCAGGTTCTTGAAGTCGCGCTTGTCCCAGACCTTCACCGCCCGGCGATGGCGGCTTTCCTTCTGGCCGATGCGGACACCTTCCGGATTGTAGCCGTGGGCGCCGAATGGCGAGGTGCCGGCGGTGCCGATCCACTTGTTGCCGCCCTGGTGGCGCTTCTTCTGCTCCTCCAGGCGCTTCTTCAGGGTCTCCATCAGTTCCTCGAAACCGCCGAGGGACTCGATCTCCGCCATTTCCTCTTCGGTCAGTACCTTCTCGGCCAGCTTCTTCAGCCATTCCTCGGGAATTTCCTGCTCCACCTGGTCGGACACGAAGTCCAGGCCGTTGAAGCACTTGCCGAAGATCTGGTCGAACTTGTCGAGGTTCTTCTCGTCCTTCACCAGCGTGGCGCGGGACAGGTAGTAGAAATCCTCGACACTGTAGCCCGCCACCCCGCGCTGCACGGCCTCGATCAGGGTCAGGTACTCGCGCAGCGTCGCGGGCACCTTGTTCTCGCGCAGTTCCAGAAAGAAGTTCACGAACATGCAGTTACCTCCTGATCGGACCGTTCATCGCGCGAAGTGACGATGTGACCTCAGTTCTTGTTCTGCTCCCGACGGGCGAGGAACGCCAGTCGCTCGAACAGATGCACGTCCTGCTCGTTCTTCAGCAGCGCGCCATGCAGCGGCGGAATCAGCTTCTTCGGGTCGCGGCTGCGCAGCGTCTCCGCCGACAGGTCTTCCGCCATCAGCAGCTTCAGCCAGTCCAGCAGCTCCGACGTCGAAGGCTTCTTCTTCAGCCCCGGCACTTCGCGGATATCATAGAAGATCTTCAGCGCCTCCGACACCAGTTCGGACTGGATGTTCGGATAATGCACCTCGATGATCTCCTGCATCGTCTCCGTATCCGGGAAGCGGATGTAGTGGAAGAAGCAGCGGCGCAGGAACGCGTCCGGCAGTTCCTTCTCGTTGTTGGAGGTGATGATCATCAGCGGGCGCTGCTGCGCCACGATGGTCTCGCCGGTCTCGTAGACGAAGAACTGCATGCGGTCGAGTTCCAGCAGCAGATCGTTCGGGAACTCGATGTCCGCCTTGTCGATCTCGTCGATCAGCAGCACCGGGCGCTGTTCCGCCGTGAAGGCATCCCAGAGCTTGCCGCGCTTGATGTAGTTGCGGATGTCCTTCACCCGCTCCTCACCCAGCTGGGAATCACGCAGCCGCGAGACCGCATCATATTCGTACAGGCCCTGCTGGGCCTTGGTGGTGGACTTGATATGCCACTCGATCAGGTTGGCGTCGAACGCCTTTGCCACTTCGTGCGCCAACACTGTCTTGCCGGTTCCCGGTTCGCCCTTGATCAGCAGAGGCCGTTCAAGGGTGGCTGCGGCATTCACCGCTACCATCAGATCCTCGGTCGCCACATAATTGCTGGTGCCTTCGAAACGCATCGCCATCCCCTTCTCGCCTCAGTCAGTTTCCCTGCACATGTTGCGCGAAACTAGGTGTACCCGCTGGTTGGATCAAGTGCGCATGAGTAGCGACACCGCCGTGCGGATTGCAGGTCTCGCATTCTGCATGCCGTTCGGGTAGCGTCACCATGATTGGCGGCTCTGGAATTTGGAGATGTGACGGCCATGTCAGAACACTTTGATGCGACGGCGTTCGAGGCGCTGAAATCCAGTCTGGGTGACCAGTTGGTGGAGATGCTCCTCGGCAAGTTTCTGGTACAGATGCAGGAGAAGGTGGCGCTCCTGCAGGCAGCTATCGATTCGCGGGACATGGAGGGGGTGCGCCAGCAGGCACATGACCTGACATCCAGTTCCGGATCCGTCGGCCTCGGGGCCATGAAGGAAAAGGCAAGCGCCTGCGAAATCGCGGTCAAGCAGGGCAACGAGCAGGAAGGCCTGACTCTTGCACAGGATTTGGTAGACATGGCGCCGGAAACGGCTGCCGCGGTCCGCGCCGCATACCCGGGTCTGGGTTGAGCGCCGACTGCGCATTGGGAAACTGGGGAGCAGATGGAAAAGCGTATTCTGGTCGTTGAGGACAATATGCTGGTGCAGGAAGTCTATGCTTCTGCCCTGCAGCAGCTCGATTGTGACGTGGTGACAGCCGATGACGGGCAGGAAGCCCTGGAACTGGCGGCGGAGGAAACGCCCGACCTGATCATCATGGACGTCATGCTGCCGGGCGTGTCCGGCCTGGATCTGGTCCGCCAGATGAAGGCTGACCCGGCGCTGAAGGACGTGCCCATCATCGTGGTGACGACGATGGCGACTGCCGGGGACGAGAGCAAGGTGCTGGAAACCGGCGCGGATGCCTATCTGGCGAAGCCGATCCAGGTTGACCAGTTCATCGAGGCGGTGCGCACTACGCTGGGCCTCTGAGCCCCAAGACAGATCGGGAGACTTGATGCGATGGCACACTGGCTTGTGACCGGGGGATGCGGCTTCATCGGCTCGCATCTGACCGAATTCCTGATGAAGCGCGGCGACAAGGTCACCATCGTCGATGACCTTTCGACCGGCAAGCGGGAGAACGTGCCGGAAGGCGCGGAGATCGTCGTCGGGGACATTTCCGACGCCGCGCTGATGGAGCGTCAGTTGGCCGGCAAGGATGGCTGCTTCCACCTCGCCGCCGTCGCCTCCGTACAGCGCTGCACGGAGGAGTGGGTTGCCAGCCACCGCACCAACCTGACCGGCACCATCACGGTCTTCGACGCCGCCCGTACGGCTAAGGACGGCAAGGCCATACCGGTAATCTACGCCTCATCCGCCGCGGTCTATGGCGACAATGCCAATGTGCCGCTGAACGAGGATGCGATCACCAAACCCCTTTCCGCCTATGGCGCGGACAAGCTGGGGTGCGAACTGCATGGCCGGGTGGCGCATGGTGTTCATGGCGTACCGAACACCGGCTTCCGCTTCTTCAATGTCTTCGGGCCGCGCCAGGACCCCAAGTCCCCCTATTCCGGCGTCATCGCGATCTTCACCGACCGGATCAAGGCCGGTCAGGGCATCACCATCTTCGGGGATGGCGGACAGGTTCGCGATTTCGTCTTCGTCGGCGATGTGGTCCGGCATCTGGTCGCGGCCATGGATGCGGGCGGCGGCGCGGGTGCGGTCTACAATGTCTGCACTGGCAAATCGACATCGGTGCTGGAACTGGCCCACATGGTGGCGGAAATCTGCGGAGCAACGGCCGACATCACCCATGCGGACGCCCGCACCGGCGATATCCGGACCTCCATCGGTGATCCGGCCCGCGCCATGGCGGCCTTCGATGTTCCGGCCGAGATGGTGTTCCGGGACGGCCTGCGCCTGACCCTGGAAAGCGACTGACGCCCGCATGACCGCCCCGCCCCTGCTGATCATCGGGACAGGCGGGCATGCCCGCGAATGTGTCGAGGCAGCACAGGCCGCAGGGCGGCAGGTCGCAGGCCTGCTGGATCAGGACAGCACCATGTGGGGCAAGACCCTGCCGGGTGTGCCGGTGCTGGCCGGGGACCCCGCCGAACACAGGTCCCGGGACGCCGAATGGCTGGTTGCCGTCGGCGACAATGACGCCCGCGCCAGACTGGCGACAGCCCTGGACGGGTGCGCGTTCGCGACCCTGATCCACCCCTTTTCCTGGGTCTCGCCGTCGGCCGTGATCAATGATGGCTGCATGATCTTCGCCGGCACGGTGCTGCAGACCGGCGTGCGGCTGGGTCGCCACGTGATCATCAACACCGGCGCGACGGTCAGCCACGATTGTCAGGTCGGCGACTGCAGCCATGTCGCGGTCGGTGCGCATCTGGCCGGCAATGTCGGCATTGGCGCGCGCGTGCTGTTCGGTGCGGGGGCGGTGGCGCGGCCCGGTGTCGCCGTGGGTGACGGTGCCACCATAGGTGCCGGGGCCGTTGTCGTTCAGGACGTTGCGGCGGGTGTCACGGCTGTCGGCGGTGGTGTGGCGCGACCGCGCAAGGGCTGAAGGGCTTCTCAGGAAGAGACGCTGTCAGAAGGCAAACGCCGGGAATTGGAGACGGCGGGTTGGCCGACCTTGACCAACCCCAACCCGCCTGCTTCCTAGAGTGGAATATTGTCGTGCTTCTTCCAGGGGTTCTCCAGCTTCTTGGTCTTCAGCATCCTGAGGGACTTGATGATCCGGAAGCGGGTGTTGTGCGGCATGATGATGTCGTCGATGAAGCCCCGTGCACCGGCGATGAAGGGATTGGCGAAGGTCTTGCGGTATTCCTCCGTCCGCGCCTCGATCTTCGCGTCATCGCCGATGTCGGCGCGGAAGATGATCTCCACCGCCCCCTTGGCACCCATGACCGCGATCTCGGCGTTCGGCCAGGCCATGTTCACGTCACCACGCAGATGCTTGGAACTCATCACGTCGTAGGCGCCGCCATAGGCCTTGCGGGTGATCACCGTGACCTTCGGCACGGTGGCCTCGGCATAGGCATAGAGCAGCTTGGCCCCGTGCTTGATCAGACCGCCATATTCCTGCGAGGTGCCGGGCAGGAAGCCGGGCACATCGACCAGCGTCACCAGCGGGATGTTGAAGCAGTCGCAGAAGCGCACGAAGCGCGCGGCCTTCTTGGAGGAGTCGATGTCCAGGCACCCGGCCAGCGCCATCGGCTGGTTGGCGACGATACCGACCGTCTGCCCCTCCATGCGGCCAAAGCCGACAATGATGTTCTTGGCAAAGCCGGGCTGGATCTCGAAGAAATCGCCTTCATCGACGATCTTCTCCACCAGTTCCATCATGTCGTAGGGCTTGTTGGGGTTCGACGGAACCAGGGTGTCGAGGGAGGCTTCCTGACGTTCCGGATCGTCGAACGTGGGACGGACAGGCGCTTCCTCGCGGTTGGAGGCAGGCAGGAAATCGATGAACCGGCGCGCCTGCGCGATGGCCTGCATGTCGTTGTCCAGGGCCAGATCGGCAACGGAGGACTTGGTGGTATGCGTGATCGCGCCACCGAGCTGTTCCGCCGTCACGGTCTCCGCCGTCACCGTCTTCACGACGTCGGGGCCTGTCACGAACATGTAGGACGTGTCCTTCACCATGAAGATGAAGTCCGTCATGGCCGGGCTGTAGACGGCACCACCGGCGCACGGCCCCATGATCATGGAGATCTGCGGCACGACGCCGGAGGCCAGCACATTGCGCTGAAACACGTCCGCGTAGCCCGCCAGGCTGTCGATGCCTTCCTGGATACGGGCGCCGCCGGAATCGCACATGCCGATGACCGGCGCGCCAACCTGCAGCGCCTTGTCCATGATCTTGCAAATCTTGCGGGCATGCATCTCCGACAGCGCGCCGCCGAAGACCGTGAAGTCCTGCGAGTAGACGAAGATCAGCCGACCGTTCACCGTGCCATAGCCGGTGATCACGCCGTCGCCGGGGATCTTGTTCTCGCTCATGCCGAAGTCGGTGCAGCGATGTTCGACGAACATGTCCCATTCCTCGAACGAGCCTTCGTCGAGCAGCAACTCGATCCGTTCCCGCGCGGAAAGCTTGCCACGCGCATGCTGCGCCTGCACCCGGCGCTCGCCGCCGCCCGCGCGCGCCTTGGCCCGCTTCTCCTCCAGCATCTGAACGATATCCTGCATCGAATGCTCCCCGCCCGTTGTTCTGTCTCGCGAATCTGAATTTTCAGATCATAGGTAATTGGTCACGAAGTGCCAGCGGCTCCGGCGGGCGGCATGTCTGCGTCATCCAGGGCACGGCAGAACCGCTCCACCGCCTGGAATTCAGTCACGATACCCGCCCGGCGCCGCCGCGCCTCGTCATCCTCGCCCCATTCCTCGATCTGGAAGGTTTCGTCAAGCTGTGCGGCGTCGAAAGCCTGCTCGGCATTGATGCGTCCCATGACCAGCGCCAACCCGATGACCAGTGATCCGGCAGTGCCGGTCGCCACCGAAAGCGGCACCAGACGGAAGCTGTCGAGGCGGTGCACATGCTGGTGCAGGGCGCGCAGACTCTGCGGTGGCTGTTGCTGCGCGTGGATGTCGGAGGTCACGGCCAGGGGAGCGTCGAACGCCTGCTCCAGCCATTCGAGCAATGGCCGCCACGTTGCCTGCTGGCGTTCCACCAGCTTCTGCGGTTCCGCGGCCCAGAAACAGACCATGTCCGTCTCCGCGTAGCGCGCGACGGCATCGGCTGTCTGGTCGCGCATCCCTGCCAGATCGTCGATGGCCGTACCCGCCATGCGCATCAGCGGCATGGCGCGACGGTCGATCTCCTCCCCCTGGGCATCCCATTCCGCCGCGATGGCTTCCGCCAGGGTCAGGCTGGGCACCACAAGGGGCCTGCGCGCCGGTGTGCGGATCAGGCGACCGTCCAGCAGCACGGCATGACCACCGTCCGCGACCTCCGTCCCGACTGACTTGTAGAACCGTTTCATGCCGCATCCTCTCCCGGCAGGATGCGCTGCACCGCAAGCGCAATGTCGCGCGGGTGCGCGACAGTTTCAGCCGCACCGGCGTCCCGCAACTCATCCACCCCATGATAGCCCCAGGCAACGCCGACCGGCGTCGCACCCGCACGGCGTGCCATCTGCATGTCGAATGTCGTGTCCCCGATCACCACGGTCGCGGCCGGTTCGATACCGGTCTCCGCGCAGGCCTTCAGGCACATGTCGGGCGCAGGTTTGCCCGCCGCCACATCATCGGCCGTCTGAAGGGTCTGGAACCGCGCCCGCATGCCGTGCCGCTCCAGCACCGCGAACAGGCCCCTGCGGCTCTTGCCGGTTGCGACGCCCAGAATCGTGTCGGGCCGGTCCAGTTCCAGCACGGCAGCCTTGATGCCTTCGTACAGCGGTTCCTGCAGTTCGCCGGAAAGCCGCAGGTTGCGGAAGGTTTCCTTGTAGAGCGCGGCGACCCGCAAGGCGTCGGACTGGCCCAGCTCCGGTGCCAGCCGGCGCACCGCGACATCCAGGCTGAGGCCCACGACGCGCTTGACCCCCTCCGGCGGTGGTGCAATCAAGCCGAAGCTGAGGAATGCGGTCTGCATGGACGTGACAATGCCAGCCTGGCTGTCCACCAGCGTGCCATCGCAGTCGAAAAGAACAAGTCGCGGAATCATGGGGGCGGACATTGCCACAGCTGCTGGCAGGACGGAACCGGATGCGCAATCAGGATACGGCGGAAACATGCAGGACGATCTGAAACACCTGGGACAGCAAAGCCCCCTGCCGGACGACCCGGACGAGGCAGTACTGGATGCGGTGCCCAATCCACATGTCGGCCACCCCTATCTGGTGCGTTTCACCGCGCCCGAGTTCACGTCCATCTGCCCGGTCACCGGACAGCCCGACTTCGCGCGTCTGGTGATCGACTATGTGCCGGACCGGGAGATCGTGGAGAGCAAGAGCCTGAAGCTGTTTCTCGGCGCCTTCCGCAATCACGGTGCGTTTCACGAGGATTGCACGATCCTGATCGCGCGCCGGATCGTGGACTGCATCGCACCGGTCTGGCTGCGCATCGGCGGCTACTGGTATCCGCGCGGGGGTATCCCGATCGACGTCTTCTACCAGACCGGGGAACCCCCGGCCGGGGTCTGGCTGCCGGATCAGAACGTCGAAACCTATCGCGGTCGCTGACAGCTTGTCCGACCCCGAACTGAACCGGATCTATCGCTCCGCCCTTCCCGGCATCGACGGCCAGCCGCTGTCGAAGATGCCGCGCAATCTCTATGGCTATGTCTGGGCCGTGGGCGCGGGACAGCAGATCCGGCTCTGCCTGCTGACCCTGGTGGTCTTCCCGCTGTCGCTGGTTCCCATCGAACTGCAGCGCCGCATCGTCGACGATGCCATCGCCAATGGCGCCACCCGGTTACTGTTCCTGCTGGGGGGAATCTATCTGGCCGCGCTGCTGACCCATGGCGCCCTGAAATACGTTCTGAATGTCTATCAGAACAAGGTGTCGGAAGGGGTGATCCGCCGCCTGCGCAACCGCTTCGTCGACGATCCCGCCTCAGGCGAGGAACCCGGCACCCGACAGGCGATCGTCACGGCGGAGGCGGAGCGCCTGGGCGGGTTCGTGGGCGAGAGCCTGTCCTTTCCCTTGCTGCAGGGCGGCATGGTCGCCAGCGTCATCATCTACATGCTGATCGTCGATCCGCTGGTCGCCGTCGTGGCCATCGGTTTCTTCATTCCCGCCCTGATCATCGTTCCCCTGATGCAGCAACGCATCAACCGGCTGTAGGAGAAACGCACGACACGGCTGCGGGAACTGAGCGACCAGATCGGCAGCGACGAAGAGAACGACACCGACCCGCACGATCTGATCGACGGCATCTACCGCCTGCGCATCCGAATCTTCCTGCTGAAACACTTCATGAAGTTCGTGAACAACCTTCTGGGACACCTCGGTCCACTGGCCATCCTGATGGTCGGTGGCTGGCTGGTGATCCAGGGCCAGTCGGAGATCGGGACCATCGTCGCCTTCATCTCCGGCTACGAGCGGCTGACAGGTCCCGCCCGCGACATCCTGGGCTTCTATCGCCGCATGTCGGCGATGCGGATCCAGTACCGGCTGATCCGGGACGCATGAACCTGCCCAACTCAAACGGGCCTGACAGAAACAACATCAACGCCTTGATGAAAAATACCCGAATTCACAATGCTACAAATCATGTGAAATTCATGAAAATTAGACATATAAATAAAACAAAATAGTTACTTCGAACAAATATCACACGTTCATGGTTACAAAATTTCTTCCTTTTCTCTTTGATTCATACAAAGCCCTGTCTGCATGTTCAAAATATTCCTTGATTTCCTCACCCGGTTTCGGGATCCAGGTTACCGCACCAATCGATATTGTGAGAAATCTCGAGTTCGGATTTGTCTCATGTGGAATTGAACGGGCCTCGACTGCGGCCCGAATTCGGTTCCCGAAGGGAATGATACTCTCTTCATTTGCCTGCATTATGACGACACAGAATTCTTCCCCTCCGAAGCGAAACAGAAAATCGCCTGGCCGGGCACAGGTCTGTCGCAATGTATCGGCAACCTTCTTGAGGGCCTCATCACCTGCCAGATGCCCATAAAAATCATTGTACTTCTTGAAATAATCAATATCGATCATGTACAAGGCGACGCGCTCCTTGTTTCGCGCCGCCCGCCTGATTTCCCTGTCAATCATGTTATCCAATTGATGGCGATTGAACAGTCCGGTCAACTGGTCCGTCACCGAAATCACTTCCAGCTTTCTGTAGGCCGCCTTCAACATCTCTTCGGTCCTGATTCGAGAATTGCGCTCCTGAATCATGTAAAGAGTTGTCTTCGACAAATTTTCATACATATTCAATACAGCATCGATCAGATCCTGTATTTCTCCTCCCATTTTAATTTCAGCATTTCGCTTTGCTGATTCAATGGAATAGCCGCTATCCATATCCAAAATGACAAAGTACATCTTCTTGTCGCTTTCGATGATGTGCGAAGCCAGCCAGCGTATCAGGAATCTTACTATTTCCTCGACTTCCTGCTCCGAAGATTTATCCGCAAATCTATTTCGAATATCCTCAAGTCTGACCAGGAAATTTTCGTGTGATTTCCGGTGCCCTATGAACCAGGGGTCATCTCCGAAATGCTCCATCCAGATTTTTTCTTCATCATGAAAATGCACGCTCGCATAATCATGGAGCGCCCTATATTGATCGTCCAATTCGATATCTTCGTCCTGAATCAGGCTGTATGCCAGCCTGTTCAGAAGAATGACCAGATTTCTATGTTGATCATCAATTATCTCGTTCCCGGTATTGAAACTCGGATGCCACGGGAAAATCTGAAAATCTTCAAATTGCCATTGTCCGCCGACAGAACCCACATCATCCACTTGTCATCTTCCTATACTGCACTGCCTTGCTGGCCCCGAAACTCAGACCTTCCCGAGAACCAGTGTACAGGATCAGTGCGGCATTCCATGAAGATTGAGTCCGCTTCAATTCCAAACACGCGAAAGCTGTTCGGAAGATCGGCTTCCTGTTTCCAGGATGCGGGTGCCGAGACCGGAATGCTGGAGGGGCACCTGGCGAGGGTGGCTGCCAGGATCGGCCCCCCCAACGTTGAGGCGGCGAACTTTCGAAAGACTATCGCTTGCCGCCAACGCGGATGCGGTTCACGAGGTCGTGGCAGTCCGCGTGGCACCACCAGCCGACAGCGCCCGGCGCAGGCCGACGATTTCCATCTCCGCGAAGACGGCTACGGCAACGCCGATGCCCGCGATCAGCAGGTAGCCATAGACCGTCGGCGCCACGATTCCGCTGGCCAGGAAGATGATGGTTCCCACGGCCCAGGCGACGTTCAGGCCAATGACCATCTGCACGCCCTGGCGCGGCGGCGTGGGGCAGCGCAGCACCCAGCCCAGCAGGATCAGGAAGGGCACGAAGACCAGTCCGGTACCGAGCACCAGCAGATGCGGCAGACCCGCCAGCTCCGCCAGCGGCACGGACGCGGCAATCAGGGCAGATGTGCAGACAAGGGAAATGCCGAAGTCGATCTGCAGGGCCCGGCGCAGGAAGTCGTTCTGTTTCGGTGTCATCGAAAGCTCCCGTTCATTGATGAACCATCAGGCCAATCTGGCCGCGGAAGACCGGCACCCGGCCTCCCTGCCCCGAAACATGACGAAGGGCGCCGTATGCTCTCAATTACCCGTCAGGTCATTGGTCCCGCGCGTTCCGGGTCCTATTCTCTGCGCCATGAACAAGCATGTTTCCGATTTCGGCCAGCATCTGCGCGCGTGGCGGCAGCGGCGGCGCCTCAGCCAGCTCGATCTCGCCTGTGATGCGGGGATCTCGACACGGCACCTGAGCTTCATGGAGACCGGACGGGCCAGACCCAGCCGGGAAATGGTGCTGCGTCTGAGTGACTATCTCGACGTGCCCCTGCGACAGCGCAACGTCATGCTGACGGCAGGCGGCTTTGCGCCGGTCTATCCGGAACGGGCGCTGGACGATCCATCGCTGGAGCCTGCGCGCAAGGCGGTCGAGCTGGTGCTGGAGGGCTATCACCCCTACCCGGCGCTGGCGGTGGACCGGCACTGGAACCTGCTGCGGGCCAACCGGATGGTGCAGGTCATGCTGCAGGGCGTGGCCGCACATCTGCTCGAACCGCCATGCAACGTGCTGCGTCTCAGCCTGCACCCGGAGGGACTGGCACCCCGCATCGTCAACGTTGGCCAGTGGCGCGAACATGTGCTGCACCGCCTGCGCCAGCAGATCGACACCAGCGCGGACACGGAGCTGGAGGCCCTGCTCGAGGAACTGGCCGGGTATCCGGTGCCGGAGGAAACGGATGATGCAGCCGACGCATTCCCCGCCGACATGATCGATTATGTCGTGCCGCTCCGGATCCGCACGGAAGGTGGCGCGGTCCTGTCGCTGTTCAGCACGACGACGATGTTCGGCACACCGGTCGATGTCACCCTGTCGGAGATCGCCATCGAGGCCTTTCTGCCTGCCGATGCCGCGACAGCGGACGCCCTGCGGCAGGTGGCGGCAGGCCTGCCGGGCTGAATCGAAAGGGCCCCGGCGATTGCCGAGGCCCTGTCCGTTTCAGTTGGCTGGCGCCGGGGCCTAGCCGAAGAGGCCGAGGATGCTCTGCGGCGCCTGGTTGGCGATGGACAGCGCCTGGGTGCCAAGCTGCTGCTTGATCTGCAAGGCCTGCAATCGGGCACTTTCCTTCGCCAGATCCGCATCGACCAGATTGCCGACACCGGAGGTCAGGCTGTCGATCAGCTTGTCCACGAAACCCTGATGGATCTCGATGGACTTGGCGCGGGTACCCAGCTGGGCGAGCTGCTGGTTGGCCGTATCGATGGCCGAGTCGATTGCGGAGCGCGCGGCCGCTGCGTTGGTTGCGGTCGCCAGCGACAGGGCCGACAGAGCCAGTCCGGCGGTGCCGGTGGTCATGTTCTGGGCCGTCACGGTGATGGTATCACCATCCGGATTGGCCAACACGGCGATGGAGGAGGCAGAGCCGTCCAGCATGTTGAAGCCATTGAACTCGGCATTGCCGGAGATGGTCCCGATCTGGTCACGCAGGGCTGCAAAATCGTTCTGCAGCGCGTTGCGGCTGGAGGTATCGAGGCTGGAGTCCAGGGCGGCAACCGCCTTCTCCTTCATCTCGATCAGCAGGTCCGAAATCGTCTGCCCGGCGGCCAGTCCCACATCGACGACGCTGACCGCGTTGTCCAGGGCGGTCTTCACCGCCTCGAACCCGGCGATCTCGCCGCGCATGTTCTGGGCGATGGCATAGACCGCGCCATTGTCCTTCGGACCGGCAACCTTCAGGCCGGTATTGATACGGGTCTGAACCTCCGCCATATCGCGATTGGTTGCGTTGAGCTGCTGAAGGGCCACCATCGCGCTGACATTGGTGTTCACCGAAAGTGTCATTAGGTCTTCTCCTGTTCGTGGGGACCTTCTTCTCTGGTCCCCCGGTACACCTGTTGAGCGCCTTGGCGCCGTGTACCGAACTGATTTCAACCTATGTGCCAACTATGCCAGAACCGTCTTTCCTTTTGTTTTTATTGATTTATTCCTGTTTTTCGAACGAAATCCAGTCGGACCGCACCCGGCAGTTGCTGCCGGGTGCGGCGCTGCTTGCCAGGGCAATCAGGTAAAATTTTCCGAATCCGGCAATTGAGTCCGGGCTACGGCGGAGGCGGATCGGCCGGATCAGTCGGCAATCCGTACGAGGACATGCCGCTTCTTGCCGACGGAGAGCTTCACGCTGCCGCCGCCAAAGGCATCCGCGTTCAGGGTCAGCCCCTCATCGGCAACCTTCTCGTCCGCCAGGCGGACCCCGCCACCGCGGATCAGCTTCCGGGCCTCACCGCGCGACTTCGCCATTCCGGCACCGATCATCAG
Organism: Minwuia sp. IMCC3009; assembly: GCF_029909415.1. GTDB lineage: Bacteria > Pseudomonadota > Alphaproteobacteria > Minwuiales > Minwuiaceae > Minwuia. The sequence continues at coordinate 436,036 of NZ_CP123781.1, read as the reverse complement.
ATCGATCAGGGCCGCGCCCTCCGCGACCGAAGCCGCCGATACATCCAGCGTCGGCAGGCCGTCGGCGCTGTCACCTTCCTCGAACGCCTTGCGGGCGGTCTCGGCGGCAGCAGCGGCAGCGGCGGCACCATGCACCATGGTGGTGGCGGCGTCGGCGAGACGCTTCTTGGCCTCGTTCAGTTCCTGCCCCTCCAGCCGAGACAGCCGCTCGATCTCGTCCAGGGGCAGTTCGGTGAACAGCTTCAGGAAGCGGACGACGTCGGCATCCGCCGTGTTGCGCCAGAACTGCCAGTAGTCATAGGCGCTGAGCCGGTCCTCGTTCAGCCAGACCGCACCCTGCGCCGTCTTGCCCATCTTCTGCCCGTTGGCCAGGGTGATCAGCGGTGACGTCAGGCCGTAGATCTCGCGCTGATCGATGCGGCGGGTCAGTTCGACACCATTGACGATATTGCCCCACTGGTCCGATCCGCCCATCTGCAGCAGGCAGCCGACACGGCGCGACAGTTCCAGGTAATCGTAGCCCTGCAGGATCATGTAGTTGAATTCCAGGAACGTCAGCGACTGTTCCCGGTCCAGCCGCAGCTTCACCGAATCAAAGCTCAGCATCCGGTTGACGGAGAAATACCTGCCCACATCCCGCAGGAACGGAATGTAGGCCAGCCCGTCCAGCCAGTCGGCATTGTTGACCATGATCGCGTCGGTCGGCCCGTCGCCGAAGGTCAGGAACTTCTCGAACACCTTGCGGATGCCAGCCATGTTGCGGGCAATATCCTCATCGGTCAGCAGTTGCCGCGCGGCATCGCGCCCTGACGGGTCACCGATCCGCGTCGTGCCACCGCCCAGCAGCACGATGGGCTTGTGGCCGGTCTTCTGCAGCCAGCGCAGCATCATGATCTGCACCAGGCTGCCGACGTGCAGGCTGTCCGCCGTGCAGTCGAACCCGATATAGGCCGGGACCACCCCTTCGTTCAGCGCGGTATCAAGTCCTGCCGTATCGGTGCACTGATGCACATAGCCACGGCTGTGCATGGCATTCAGGAAGTCGGAGCGAACAGCGGTATCGGGACTGGTCATCGTGTTGCCTTCGGGTACTGGATCGTCCTGCCGTGGCGAAGCTGCCTTGGCGTTCGGTGGCGGCTGTAGCACACTCCCCCCATGACCGGAAGCGATGCCCCCATGACCGTGCTTGGACTGATGAGCGGAACCTCCGTCGATGGTGTCGACGTGGCGCTGCTGACCAGCGATGGCGAAACCATTGCCGAACTCGGGCCCCGTTCCGGATACGGCTATCTGCCGGAGGAACAGGCGGCGATCCGCGCCGACTTCGGCCAGCCCGTCGCCTCCGATACGGCGGGAGCGGCCGTGACGGCGGCCCATGTCCGTGCCATCGACAGCTTTCTGGCGGAATTTTCGGACGCCCGTCCGCAACTGATCGGATTTCACGGTCAGACGACCTTCCACGATCCATCGCGACGGGTGACCGTGCAGATCGGTGACGCCCTGGCACTTGCCAATCGCTATGGCCTGCCGGTCGTCACCGAGTTCCGCAAGGCGGATGTGGCAGCGGGTGGGGAGGGTGCGCCCCTTGCACCGCTGTTCCATGCCGCCATGACCGCCGGTCTGCCCCGGCCTCTGGCCGTGCTGAACCTGGGCGGGGTCGGCAATGTCACCTGGATTGGCGAAGGGGCGGATGAAATCCTTGCCTTTGATACTGGCCCCGCCAATGCCCTGATCGATGACTGGATGGCGCGGCGTACCGGTACGGGCCGAGACACGGACGGCAAGGCAGCGGCGGCCGGTCAGGTGGATGCGGACTGGCTGCGCGGGCTGATGGACAATGCCTATTTCGACCGACCGCCGCCAAAGTCACTGGACCGGGAAGCGTTCCAGCCCGAAAGCTGGCCGGAAGGACTCTCGACCGAGGATGGGGCGGCGACACTCACGGCGTTCACGGCGCAATCGGTCGCGCGTGCCCTGCCGCACCTGCCGCAGCCGCCGCTGCGTTGGCTGGTCACTGGCGGCGGGCGCAACAATCCGACACTGATGCTACGTCTGGCGGAAGCTCTGGGCGTGCCCGTGGAACCCGTGGAGGCCATCGGCCATGACGGCGATGCGGTGGAGGCCCAGGCCTTCGCCTTCCTGGCCGTCAGGGCATGGCGGGACCTGCCGCTCAGCCTGCCCGGCACCACAGGTGTGCCACATCCCATGCCCGGCGGAGAAGTCGTATGGCCGGGTCAGAGATCAGCGGCGGAATGACCGTCTGCAAGTGACTCAGAGCCCCTCGATCGCGGCGCGGCGGCGATCGACGTAGCTGCCGACCAGTTGGTCGACCTCATCCATCTCCTGCTCATAGAAGTGATTGGCGCCATCGATCTTCTCATAGTCGATGATGATGCCCTTCTGCGTCTTCAGGCGATCCACCAGCTTCTGCACATCCGGTTCCGGCACCAGATCGTCTTCCGTGCCCTGCACGATGATGCCCGATGACGGACAGGGGGCAAGGAAAGTGAAATCGAACATGTTCGCGGGCGGGGAGACAGAAATGAAACCTTCCACTTCCGGGCGGCGCATCAGCAACTGCATGCCGATCCAGGCCCCGAAGGAATAGCCGGCGATCCAGCAGGCGCGCGCATCCGGTTTGATCTGCTGCATCCAGTCGAGGGCGGAGGCGGCATCGGAAAGTTCGCCAATGCCCTGGTCGTGTTCACCCTGACTGCGGCCGACACCCCGGAAATTGAACCGCAGCACCGCGAAGCCGCGCGCCTTGAAGAGCTGAAACATGTTGTAGACAAGGCGGTTGTTCATGTTGCCGCCGTAGAGCGGGTGCGGATGCAGGACCAGGGCAATCGGCGCCGTCTCGTCCTCGACATGATGGTAGCGACCTTCGAGGCGACCTTCCGGTCCATTGAAAATGACTTCGGGCATGGGGACTGAATGATCCTCAGACAGATTTGGGGGCATCGCCTGCAATGCTGTGGGCACAGCGCAGGAATCCGCGGGGCGGCGCCTGATATACGCCCATTGTCGCAGCGATTCCAGCTTTCCGGACACCGGTCCGTGAGCCAGTGGTGGTTTGACGAACAAAATGCGTAGAATATATAGCTGGTATCGGGTGCTGTTCCGCATCCGGAACAATGCACCGGGGAGTGACGCCATGTGGCAGTCTCTGCGATCTGACATCAAGGCCATCATGGCGCGGGATCCCGCCGCCAAGTCGATGCTCGAAGTCGCGCTCTGTTACCCCAGCTTTCATGCCGTGCTGATCTATCGTGCCGCGCACTGGCTGTGGCAGCGCAAACTGCATCTGGCCGGGCGGTGGCTTTCCCAGATCGGGCGGTTCCTGACGGGCATCGAGATTCATCCGGGCGCCACCATCGGCTCCGGCTTCTTCGTGGATCACGGCATGGGTGTCGTGATCGGGGAGACAGCGGAGATCGGGAACAATGTCACCCTGTACCATGACGTGACGCTGGGCGGCGTCGCGCCGTCCGTGAACTCCGCGGCGCAGGTTGGCCAGAAACGGCATCCGACGCTGGAGGATGACGTCATCGTCGGCTCCGGTGCGCAGGTGCTGGGTCCGATCATCGTCCGCAAGGGCGCACGCGTCGGTGCCAATGCCGTGGCCGTGAAGGAAGTGCCGCCGGGCGCGACCGTGGTCGGCATCCCCGCCGAAGTGGTGAACAAGTCCAAGCCGCGACTGGTGGAGAACCCCGAAGATCACATGCCGACTTTCGCCGCCTACGGCATGCCGACGGATGGCTCCACCAATCCCATGGCCCAGAAGCTGTCGGCGATGCTGGCGGAGATGGAGGCCCTGCGGGCACGGGTGGACGAACTGGAAGCGCAGCAGGCGAAGGATGCCGAGCCGCTGGTGCGCGTCATTTCCAGTGGTGAAGATTGACCGCACCGCGCGCCGGTGCTGATCTGGCACCATGCTGAAACAACGGCACTATCTGGATTTCAACGCGACCGCACCGCTGCGGCCAGAGGCCAGGGCGGCGATGCAGGCCGTCATGGACAGTTCAGGCAATCCGTCCAGCGTGCACGCGGAGGGCCGTGCCGCCCGCGCGCGTCTGGACAAGGCCCGCCGTCAGGTTGCGGCACTGGCTGGCTGTCGGGCCGCGGACGTCTGTTTCACCGGTGGCGGGACCGAGGCCAGCAACTGGGCGCTGTCGGCCTGGCCGGACCGGCGGGTTCTGGTCTCGGCGGTCGAGCACGACGCCAGCCTGCGCACCGCGGAACGGCTGAACGGCGACATTGTTCCCGTTGACGGGAACGGGCGTGTCGACCTGGACGCCCTGCGCACGCTGCTGGTTTCCAATGATGACGCACCGGCACTGGTCTCCGTCATGGCCGCCAACAATGAAACAGGTGTCGTGCAGCCGATTGCCGAGGTCGCCGCGATCTGTCGCGAGACCGGTGCGCTGCTGCATGTCGACGCCATTCAGGCCGCAGGCAAGATGATGCTGGCCGACCTCGTCGCCGTGGCGGACATGATCAGCCTGTCCGCGCACAAGATCGGTGGCCCCGCCGGGGTTGGCGCCCTGATCGTCCGTCCCTCCCTGCAGATCACGCCGATGATCGTCGGTGGGGGACAGGAAAGCTGGCGGCGGGCGGGTACGGAGAACCTGATCGGCATTGCCGGTTTCGGTGCGGCAGCCGAGGCGACGCTGGCCGGTCTCGAGGCCGGCATCGAACGGATGAAACAGATGCAGCAGGCCCTGGAAGCGGGACTGCGCGCGGCCTGCCCCCCGGTCGAGATCATGGCTGAAGGGGTGGCACGGCTGCCTAACACGACATGTGTGCGAATGCCCGGCGTCGCGGCAGAGACCCAGGTCATGGCGCTGGATCTGGCCGGGATCGCGGTCAGTGCCGGATCGGCCTGTAGTTCCGGCAAGGTCACACCGTCCCACGTGCTGACAGCCATGGGGCGGAGCAAGGAATCCGCGACCGAGGCGATCCGCATCTCGACCGGCTGGACGACAACGGCTGAGGATATCGACGCCCTGCTCTCTGCCTGGAGCGATCTCTGGAACAGGAAACGCGCCGCGTGAGTGACGCCATCTACCTGGATCATCATGCCACCACCCCCGTCGACCCCGATGTCCTGGCGGAGATGCTGCCGTGGTTCACGGAACGGCCGGGGAACCCGCATTCGCGCCACCATGAGCATGGCTGGGCGGCGGAGGCCGCGGTCGATCTGGCGCGGATGGAGATCTCGGAGCTGCTTGGCGGGTCACCCGATCAGGTGATCTTCACCAGCGGCGCGACGGAGGCGAACAACTGGGCCCTGACCGGCATCGCCGCCGGCCTGCCGCCCGAACACCGCCGCATCCTGACCACCAACGTGGAACATCCCTGTGTGCTGGAGACCGCGCGGCGGCTGGCGCAGGAGGGGTGGCCGGTCACCGTCATGGCGGTCGAGCCGGGTGGCGGCATCGATCCCGAGACGGTCGCCGCCGAACTGTCGGGCGGTGACGTGGGACTGGTCTCCGTCATGCTGGCCAACAACGAGATCGGCACCATCCAGCCGGTGGCGGACATTGCCCGCGCCGCACACGCGCATGGTGCCCTGATGCATTGCGACGCGGCACAGGCCCTGGGCCGCATCCGCATCGACATCGACCGGCTGGGTGTCGATCTTATGAGCATCACCGCACACAAGCTGCATGGACCGAAGGGCATCGGCGCGCTTGTCCTGTCGGAGGCCGCACGCACGGCCATCCGACCGATGATGGCAGGCGGCGGGCAGCAGGACGGGCTGCGGTCGGGCACGGTGCCGACACCGCTGGCGGTGGGCTTCGGGGCGGCCTGCCGGTTGGCGCAGGATCATCTGGCGGACGACATGACCGTGATCCGTGGTCTGCGCGACCGGCTCTGGCTCGGCCTGTCGGAGAGGGTGGACGGGCTGCACATCAACGGCGCGCAACTGATGCGCCTGCCCGGCAACCTGAACTTCCGCGTCGAGGGCGCCGACGCCGATGACATCATCCGCGCGGCACCGGAGGTGGCCATCTCGACCGGGTCGGCCTGTTCCTCCGTGTCTTCCGCCCCGTCACACGTGCTGCAGGCCATCGGCCTCAGCGAAACCGCTATCCGCAGTTCGTTGCGTATCGGCTTGGCACGAACCAACGATCAGGATCAGATAGACCGCACCATTGATATCCTCAGTGATGCCATCGGAAAGGCCAGGCAGAAAGCATGAACGACCAGAGAACTGTTCGGGTGACCTTCGTCAAGGCGGACGGAAAGCGTATCGAGGCGACAGGCAAGCCCGGCGAATCCCTGCTGGAGGTGGCCCATCGCTTCGATGTGCCGATCGAGGGGGCCTGCGAGGGCTGCATGGCCTGCTCGACCTGCCATGTCATCGTGCAGGACCCATGGTACGACCGCCTGCCAGAGCCACGGGAAGAGGAGGAGGACATGCTCGACCTCGCCTACGACCTGCAGGAAACCTCACGCCTCGGCTGTCAGGTCCTGCTGGCGGAGAAGCTCGACGGCATGGTGCTGCGCCTGCCGCGCGGCAGTCACAACGTGCTGCTGGGATAGCAACCGTGCCTGCTTCCCCCCTTTGCGGGGGAAGGGGCATTTCAGCGTTCGCGCTGCAAGCAAACAGCAGGCGTCCCGGCTCAGGCCTGCACGACCTTCTGGTCGATGGCCCCGAAGATCGACTGGCCTTCGCCGTCCTGCATCTCGATGCGGATCCGGTCGCCGAAACGCATGAAGGATGTGGCGGGCTTGCCATCCCTGATGGTCTCGATCATGCGAATCTCGGCGATGCAGGAATAGCCGAGGCCACCCTGCGCCACCGGGCGACCGGGGCTGCCATCCGGGTCCAGGTTGGAAACGGTGCCCGATCCGACGATGGTGCCGGCCGACAGCTTCCGGGTCTTCGCCGCGTGGGCGATCAGTTGCGGAAAACTGAAGGTCATGTCCTGGCCCGCCTCCGGCTTGCCGAACAGATCACCGTTCAGCGTGGAGAGCAGCGGCAGGTGGACTTTCGCACCATCCCAGGCATCCCCCAGTTCGTCAGGTGTCACCGCTACGGGGCTGAAGGCGCTGGACGGCTTGCCATGGAAGAAGCCGAAGCCCTTGGCCAGTTCACCGGGGATAAGCCCGCGCAGGGAAACGTCATTGACCAGCATCAGCAGGCGGATGTGCTCTCCGGCCTGCTCGGGCGTGGCGCCCATCGGCACGTCGCCGGTGATCACCGCAACCTCTGCCTCGAAATCAATGCCGAAATCCTCCGACGCCACCGGAATGTCCTCCCGGGGTCCGAGGTAGGTGTCGGAGCCACCCTGGTACATCAGCGGGTCGGTCCAGAAACTCTCCGGCAATTCCGCACCGCGGGCCTTGCGCACCAGTTCCACATGATTGACGTAGGCTGATCCGTCCGCCCACTGGTAGGCCCGCGGCAGGGGAGATGCGAGCTGCGCCGGGTCGAGGTCGAAGGCGTCGCGCGCGCCGCCGACGTTCAGCGAGTGATAGGTGGCGTCCAGCAGCGGCGCCGCGTGGTCCCAGTTGTCCAGCGCCGCCTGCATGGTGGGCGCGATCTCGGCCACGGGTGCGGCACGGGTCAGATCACGGCTGACAACGACCAGGCGACCGTCACGGCCTTCGTTCAGGGAGGCAAGTCTCACGAGGTCGCTCCATCCTTGATGTATCCGCGCTTTATCTGATCGAGTTCGATGGATTCGAACAAGGCCTTGAAGTTGCCCTCCCCGAAGCCCTCGTTGCCCTTGCGCTGGATGATCTCGAAGAAGATCGGGCCGATCACCGTCTGGGTGAAGATCTGCAGCAGCAGGCCACCGCCCTGCCCTTCGCCGCCATCGATCAGGATATTGTTGGCCTGCATCCGGGCCAGATCCTCGCCGTGGCCCGGTACGCGGCCCTCGACACCCTCATAGTAGGTGGCGGGAGTCTCCTGAAACGGCACGCCCAGCGACCGCATGTGCTCCACCGTCGCGTATATGTCGTCGGTGCCGAAGGCGATGTGCTGAATACCTTCGCCATGATATTCCTCGAGATATTCCTGGATCTGGGACTTGTCGTCGGAGCTTTCGTTGATCGGGATGCGGATCATGCCGCAGGGGCTGGTCATGGCCTTGGACTTCAGCCCCGTCACCTTGCCCTCGATATCGAAATAGCGGATCTCGCGGAAATTGAAGAGCCGCTCATAGAATTCCGACCATTCGTCCATGCGCCCGCGGTGCACATTGTGGGTCAGGTGATCCAGATATGTGAGGCCCGCACCCGCCGGTTTCACCTCGGCCCCCGCCACCGGTTCGAAATCCACATCGTAGATCGAACCCTTCGCGCCATAGCGGTCGACCAGATAGATCAGCGAGTCACCGATCCCCTTGATCGCCGGAATGTTCAGTTCCATCGGCCCGGCGTGGGTCTCGACGCCCCAGGCGCCCAGTTCAAGTGCCCGCCTGTAGGCAGCGGCGGCGTCCTTAACGCGGAAGGCGATGGCACAGGCACTGGGGCCATGCAGCGCCGCGAAGGAGCGGGGGAAACCGGACTTCTCGCCATTCACGACCAGGTTCACATCGCCCTGCCGGTACAGGGTGACATCCTTGGAACGGTGCCGTCCGACGGCAACGAAGCCCAGCATCTCGAACACCTTGCCCAGCTTCTCCGGCTCCGGCGCGGTGAATTCCACGAACTCGAAGCCATCCGTCTGCATCGGGTTTTCCCAGAGATCAGCCATGTCCGCTCTCCTCCACATGAATTGAACCGTTCGTTGCCTGACCGTTGCGCGCACGCAATTCCATCAGTCGATGCCGCGTCAGGGGTTGACGGGACAATAGTTTCATTTGAAACTAAATTCAATGCCTGATCCTGATGTCATCGACCTGCCGAACTTCCTGCCCTACCGCCTGGCCGTGGCCACGGACGCGGTCAGCGGCCGGCTTGCGCGCCGCTACAGGGAAGAATTCGATCTCAGCATCCCGGAGTGGCGGGTGATGGCCGTCCTCGGGCGGTTCCCCGACATTTCCGCCAACGAGGTCGCGGCCCGCAGTGCCATGGACAAGGTCCAGGTCTCCCGCGCCGTTGCACAGTTGCTCCGCAACGGACATCTGGACAGGCGTGCCGATGAAGAGGACCGACGCCGCACCATACTGTCGCTGTCAGCCAGCGGGCAGGAGATCTACCGCCGGATCGTGCCAATGGCCCGCGCCTACGAGCAGGACCTGTTCGCGCGTCTGTCAGCCCCGGAGGCTGAAATCCTCATGCGGGCACTGGCGCAGCTCAGTCAGCCGTGAAGGTGATGAACATGCGGCGGAACGGGAACACGGTCACACCGTCATCGCCCATCGGGTAGGCCTGTCGCAGCCGCGCGCGATAGAGTTCGGTGAAGGTCTGGAAGTCTGCGGAAGACAGGTTCTCCTGCACAGGCAGCAGGGCCGTGCCGCGTACCCATTCGAGTACCGGATCATCGCCGGTGAGGCTTTGCAGGTACTCCGTCTCCCAGACATCCACCTGGCCCGGCAGGGCGCGCAGCAGACTGTGGTAGAAGGAGGCCGGCTGCACGAAATCTCCCAGAAGCCGGCCCGCAAGCGCCGCCTGGAACTCCGGCCGCTCCGCAATCTCGCTGATCAGGCTGTGCGAGGGGGCGGCGAAATTGTTCGGCATCTGCACGGCCAGTATCCCGCCGGACGGCAGCGATCGGGCCAGCCGCGTGAACAGGTGGGCGTGATCCGGCACCCAGTGCAGCGAGGCATTGGCGAAGATCACGTCGGTGTCGCCCACCGGTTCCCAGTCGGCGATGTCGGCAAGCTGCCATGCGATCCCGGTGTCGATCGCCGAAGCCTTCTTCAGCATTGCCGGGGAATTGTCGACGCCGCAGACTTCAGCGCCGGGCCAGCGCGCGCTCAGCAGCCGGGTGGAATTGCCGGGCCCGCAGCCCAGGTCTACGGCGCGGCGCGGCCCGTCATGCATCACCCGGTTCAGCAGATCGACGGCGGGCCGGGTGCGCAGGTCGCCCATAGCGCCTTTCATGTACTGATCGGGATTCCACTGGTCGCTGCCGCCCTTGCCCATTGCCTTGCCCTCCGCCGATTGACCTTTGCCTGCAATGCGCCGGATACTCCACTTGTGACTGGGGAGGCACAATCATGAAATTCGAAGACTACAAGACCATCAGTTTCAAGCGGGACGGCAAGGTCCTGACCGTGACCCTGAACCGCCCGGACGTGCTGAATGCCGTCAACGGCGACCTGCATACGGAACTCAGTCATGTCTTCTATGACGTGGCAACCGACCCGGCGGACATCATCGTGCTGACCGGCGCGGGGCGGGCCTTCTGCGCCGGGGGTGACATCGACTGGATGCAGTCGGGCGTCGATGACCCTCTCGGCTTCGATACCGTGGTCTTCGAGGCCAAGAAGATCATCTTCGGCCTGCTGGACTGCGAGAAGCCCATCATCTGCCGCCTGAACGGCGATGCGGTCGGCCTGGGTGCCACCATCGCCCTGTTCTGCGACATCATCATTGCCAACGACAGTGCACGCATCGGCGACCCGCATGTCTCGGTCGGGCTGGTGGCGGGTGACGGCGGCGCGGTGATCTGGCCGCAGCTGATCGGCTATGCCCGCGCCAAGGAATATCTGATGACCGGCAAGCTGATGACCGCGGAGGACGCGGTGGCGATGGGCATGATCAACCACGCGGTCCCGGCCGGCGAACTGGACGAGGCCACGGATCGCATGGCGTCCCGCCTGGCCAATGGCGCAGCACAGGCGATCCGCTGGACCAAGGTCTCGGTCAATATCGGGCTGAAACAGCTCGCCCACAGCATCATGGATACCTCACTGGCCTATGAATCACTCTCGAACCGGTCGAAGGATCATCAGGAAGCGGTGAATGCGTTTCGCGAGAAGCGCCGCCCCGTGTTCACCGGGGAATAGAGGCAGATGGCACGCATACCCTATGTCGATCCGGCCACCGCGCCGGAGAAGGTCGCGGACCTGCTGCAGCAGCTTCCTGCCATGAATGTCTTTCGCATGCTGGCCCATGCCGCACCCGAGTTCAGGCGCTTCATTGCCTTCTCCGATGCCCTGCTGCGCAAGTCCGCGGTGGACAAGTGGTTGCTGGAACTGGCCATCCTGCGGGTCGGTCACCTGTCCGGCGCCCCCTACGAGATCCAGCAGCATGAACCGATGGCGGCAGCGGTTGGCGGCGCGGCGGAAAAGATCGCTGCCATCGCATCCTGGCCCGGAACCGACGTGTTCGACGAGATCGAGACCCTGGTCCTGCGCTACACCGATGATGTGGTCGCCAACGTGCGCGCCAGCGACGAGACCTTCGGGCCGCTGGCGGAGCGGATGGACCATCAGCAGATGGTGGAACTGACCATGGGCATCGGCTGCTACATGATGGTCAGCCGTCTGCTCAACACCTTCGACGTGGATCTGGAGGCTGCGGACGGTCCTGCGATCACGCTGGATCGCTGAGGGCATTTCGTCCGGCTGCGTGTGCGACCATGCTACCCAGAGTTGAAGACCGGCAATCCGCAAAATGCGAGAATCAGGTGTCCTGCATGCCGACACCCGGGGCCTCGCGTGCCTTGGGCACGTGCGACGCACACCCGGCAGGATTTCCTAAAATCCGTCTCAAATTTCCGTATCATTTTATATTTCTCTATTAAATCAAATACTTATACGATTTGTTCAGATTCTTGCGCTTCAATGATCGTGAACCGGGACAAGAGTCTCATGGCTTCGGGCTGCTGGTACGAAACTGGCAACCATCCCGTCATCAGGGTCTGGAAGGGGTTGCGCTGTCCGAAAGCGCGACATTCCGGAGGGGCAAGATGCGAAATTGTCCAGAAACGGGACAGACGTAGGAGAGTTCGGCATGTCACTACTCGCACAGATGATTGGCCTTGATGCCAGCCAGCGCATTGCTTTTGCGACCATTAATGGTGACGGGACCGACGAGAGCCTGCAGGGCACCAACGACGACGACCGGATCTTTGGCGGCGGCGGCGACGACAGCATCGGCGGCCTTGCCGGTGACGACACGCTGCGCGGCGACGAGGGCAACGACAACATCAACGGTGGTGGCGGCGACGATGTGCTGCGCGGCGGTGACGATGATGACCGGCTGTTCGGCGGCGGCGGCGATGACGTCATCCAGGGTGATGATGGCAACGACTCCATGTCCGGCGGCGCGGGCGACGATGACCTGCGCGGCAACAATGGCGACGACACGATCAAGGGCGACGCGGGCGATGACGACATCGCCGGTGGCGCGGGCCGTGACGAGGTCGACTATCGCGACACCGATGGCGATGTGACCGTCGATCTGGGCGCCAACGGCAACGACGATGGCACCGCCAGCAGCGACGACTTCGGTAACGACACGCTGGAATCCATCGAGATTGTGAAGACCGGCGGCGGCAACGACACGGTTGCCGGTGACGATGCCAACGAGGAACTGTTCGGCGGTGACGGCGACGACGTCCTGGTCGGCAATGACGGCGACGACCTGCTGGATGGCGGTGCAGGCAATGACGAGGCCTTTGGCGGCAATGGCCAGGACACGGTCCGTGGCGAGGACGGCGACGACTACGTCGAGGGCGGTACCGACGACGACGATCTGTTCGGTGGCCTCGGCGCGGACGAACTGCTGGGCCAGGACGGCAATGACACGCTGTCGGGTGACGAGGGCGACGACTACCTGGTCGGTGGCGACGGTGATGACACCATCAACGGCAACGACGGCAATGACGACATCGACGGCGGCAACGGCAACGACAACCTGCGCGGCAATGACGGTGACGACACCATCGAATCCGGTAACGGCGACGACAATGTGACCGCCGGGAACGGCAATGACTTTGCCAATGGCGGCAACGGCAACGACACCCTGCGCGGCAATGGCGGCCTGGACGACCTGGTCGGCGGGCTGGGCAATGACCTGCTGTTCGGCGGTGAGGATGGCGACATCCTGAACGGCGACGGCGGTGATGACTCCCTGTTCGGTGAGGACGGGGACGACGATCTGGACGGCGGCGACGGCAACGACTCGATCAATGGCGGCAACGGCAACGACATCGCCTTTGGCGGCCTGGGCGACGATATCCTGCAGTTGCTGTTCGGCGATGACTTTGCCGAGGGCGGTGCCGGTCAGGACATCCTCCGTGGTGGTGACGGCGACGACACGCTGAATGGTGATCAGGACGACGATACCGTTCGCGGCGATAACGGCGATGATGTCGTGGCCGGTAACGACGGCAACGACTCTGTTACCGGTGGTCAGGGCCAGGACGTTCTGACGGGTAACGCGGGCAACGACACCCTGTTCGGTGACGAAGGCAGCGACACCCTGGACGGTGGTCTGGGTGACGACGATGTGCGCGGCAACGACGGCGACGACGTGGCGACCGGTGACTGCGGTGAGGACACCATCGACGGCGGCGCGGGCAACGACCTGCTGTCGGGTGGCGAGAACAACGACACCGTTCTCGGCGGTGATGACAATGACACACTCTTCGGTGACGGCGGCGACGACGTGCTGCGCGGCGAGGCAGGTGATGACGTTGCCCACGGCGGCTATGGCAACGACATCCTGGCTGGTGCCGACGGCAACGACTCCCTGTTCGGTGATGAAGGTGCCGACGAACTGGACGGCGGCGTCGGCGATGACGCGCTCGACGGCGGCGAGGGCGATGACCTGATCGACGGCGGTGACGGCGACGACACCATGATCGGTGGCGATGGTGCCGACGAGATGATCGGCGGCGAAGGCAATGACGTGGCCGTTGGCGATGCCGGCGATGACACGATCTTCGCCAACAAGGGTGACGACACGATCACCGACTTCTCCAGCTATCAGGGTGACCGCATCGACATGTCGAACCTGAACCTGTCGTTCGAAGACCTCAACATCTCCCGCTCCGGCTGGTGGGGCCGGGACACGGTGATCGAGGTCGAGGGTGGCGGATCCATCACGCTGAAGGATTTCCGGGCGGATTGCCTGGATGAGGACGACTTCATCGGTCTCGTCTGATCCTGCCGCGACAGATCATGCGACCGGGGCCGGTCGGGGAAACCCGACCGGCCCCGTTCCGTTTCATGGCGGTTTGCATGAAACGGCCGAAATCCCTTCCGGGCCGTCTTTTCCTTCCCGGCAGAACCGGCTAGGTTCCGCGCCAACTGCAACCGCTTGGCGGTCGCACCCTGAACATTTTCACACCGGAGGGGCAGACGTGAGCCTGGACGCACTGGAAAAGACCATCGAAGCCGCCTGGGAAAACCGGGACAGCATTGACACCACGACCACGGGGGAGGTTCCCGAAGCGGTCAACCAGGCCCTGGACGCGCTGGACTCCGGCGAGGCGCGTGTGGCGGAGAAGGTGAAGGGCACCTGGGTGGTGAACCAGTGGCTGAAGAAGGCGGTGCTGCTGAGCTTCCGCCTGAACGACATGACCCCGATCAGTGGCGGTCCCGGTGACATGACGAACTGGTTCGACAAGGTGCCGAGCAAGTTCGCCGGCTGGGGCGATGCGGAATTCCGCAAGGCCGCCTTCCGCGCCGTGCCGAACTGCATCGTGCGGCGCAGCGCGCACATCGCACCCGGTGTCGTGCTGATGCCCAGCTTCGTCAATCTGGGTGCCTATGTGGACAGTGGCACCATGGTCGATACCTGGGCCACGGTCGGGTCCTGTGCCCAGATCGGGAAGAACTGCCACATCTCCGGCGGTGCCGGTATCGGTGGCGTGCTGGAGCCGCTGCAGGCGGAGCCGGTGATCATCGAGGACAATGTCTTCATCGGTGCCCGCTCCGAAGTGGCCGAGGGCGTGCTGGTCGAAGAAGGCGCGGTGCTGTCCATGGGCGTCTACATCGGTGCCTCCACCAAGATCGTCGACCGGGAGACCGGCGAGGTGCATCGCGGTCGCGTGCCAGCCTATTCCGTTGTCGTGCCGGGCGCCTTGCCCGGGCCAGTGATCGACGGCAAGCCGACACCCAGCCTCTATTGCGCCGTGATCGTGAAGAAGGTCGATGCGGGAACCCGCGCCAAGACCTCCATCAACGAACTGCTGAGGACCTGAATGGGCGCCTTCCTCCGCCGCTGGATCGGGCCGCTCGTCCTGCTGCTCGTGCTCGGCGGGGGTGTTGGCTACTGGTTCTACTGGAACCATCTGGCGGAAGGGCTGCGGGCAGGTCTTGACCGCTGGGTTGCCGACCGCCGGGCGGAGGGCGTCGATGTGCGCCACGGCCCGGTGGAGGTTTCGGGCTTTCCCTATCGCCTGCTGCTGACCGTCGACACGCCGGCAATATCCCTCCCCCGGCAGCCCGCGGCCCCCTCCTGGTCGGCGGGCGCTCTGGATGTCTACTTCCAGCCCTGGAACCTGCGGCACGTGATCCTGCAGCCTCAGGGCGCGCAGCAACTGGGCTGGAACGCCCATGACGGTCGGAAGGCCGCGGTGATCCGCAGCGCCGACACCCGCATCTCCGTGCGGTTCAGCGATGCCGGCCACCTGGAGACCATCGCGACCGACGTCCACGAGATGGTGGCGGATGGCGACAGCCCTGTCCGCCAGGCCGGGCGATTGCAGTTCCATTACCGCGACAATGACGGACAGGCCCCTGAGCGGCCGAAGGACAGCACCAACCTGGCGCTGACCGGCGACGACATCGTGCTGACCGCTGGCCTGGTTCCCATCGGCGACACCTATCAGCAGGCCGCGCTTTCCGTCCTGCTGCGCCCGCTGCCCGCCGGGACGACGCCTGCGGCCCTGGATGCCTGGCGCGACGCGTCCGGCGTCATCGACGTCTCACGCATTGCCTTCCTGACGGACCGCCTGCGGGTCAGTGGCGACGGTACGGTCGCCCTGGACCTGAACCGCCGTCCCGAAGGGGCCATGACCTTTGTCGTGCATGGCGCGGACCAGTTCATCGATGCCCTGACCGCGCAGGGACGCATGTCGGAGATCGCACGTGTCGGCCTGCGCATGGCCGTGTCGGCGCTGGAGAAGACAGACAAGGAAGGCAACCGCACCGTCACCCTTCCCCTGACCATCCAGGACGGAATCGTCTCCCTGCTCGGGTTCAAGCTGTTCCCGGTGCCGCCGGCCTACTGATCAGGGTCAGTTGCGCGGGCCACCCGGCATGGCCCCGCCCTTGATGACATATTCGCCCGATCCGACGATCAGCGGGTCGGGATGCCCGACCACGTGGCGGTCCTTGGTGTCGTAGGGGACGGCATTGAGAAAGTGGCGCATGCAGTTCAGCCGTGCGCGCTTCTTGTCGTCGGACTTGATGATGTTCCAGGGCGCGTCCGCCGTGTCGGTGTGGAAGAACATGGCTTCCTTGGCTTCCGTGTATTCATCCCACTTGTCGATCGACAGCCGGTCGATGGGCGACAGCTTCCAGCGTTTCAGCGGCTCCCGCTCCCGCGCCTTGAAGCGGCGAAGCTGCTCCTCCCGCGTCACCGAGAACCAGTACTTGAACAGTCTGATGCCGGAACGGACCAGCATCCGCTCGAACTCGGGAGCCTGGCGCATGAACTCCAGATAGTCGCGCGGTTCGCAGAACCCCATTACCCGCTCCACCCCCGCCCGGTTGTACCAGGACCGGTCGAACATCACGATCTCCCCCGCAGAGGGCAGATGCTGCACATAGCGCTGGAAGTACCATTGCCCCTGTTCCCGCTCCGTGGGCTTGTCGAGGGCAACGACCCGTGCGCCGCGGGGGTTCAGATGCTCGGTGAACCGCTTGATGGTGCCGCCCTTGCCGGCCGCGTCCCGCCCCTCGAACAGGACCAGGACACGTTCGCCGGTGTTCTTCACCCACTCCTGCAGTTTCAGCAGCTCGACCTGCAGCTCGGCCTTGTGGCGTTCGTAGTCGGGTCGCTTGACCTTGCCGCGATAGGGATATTCACCGGTCTCGAACAACCGCCGGACCGTGGCCGGATCGTGCCGCATCTCGGCCACCCGGTGCGACCCGGTGTTCGAACGGACAAGCGCACCTGAACCTTTCGCCGGAGCAACGCCACTTTCTGCGCCGGTGCCGGACGCATCCTCCGCAACAGTATCCTCGTCATCCTGCATGACCGCCCCCTTCACCTGTTCCTGCTGGTGAACCATGGCCCAGCAGTCGGCAACAATGCTTGATGTGAATCAAATCCCGCTCGGCGGGTTCGGGCCGCATCTGACACCACTACCCGGTGATGCTACGCTGTCGCGGGTGATAGAGGAGAGGCATGATGAACAAGGTTGGCGGACTGCACCACATCGCGATCACCACCGCGGACATGAAGGGACAGATCGAGTTCTTCACCGACAAGCTGGGCATGGAACTGGTCGCGCTCTACTGGATGCATGGGGTCGAGAACACCTTCCATGGCTTCCTGCGCCTCAACGACGAGAGCTCGGTCGCCTTCGTCCACAATCCACAGATCGGTGAGATCCCCGTGGAACTGGGCCAGACCCACGCAGGCAATCCCGGCGCGAACTGCGCCAGGGGCACGATGCAGCACCTGGCGTTCAGGGTCGCGGATGTGGAGGAACTGCTCGCCATGCGCGACCGGCTGCGGTCGAAGGGTGTGCCGGTCATCGGGCCGAAGGATCACGGGTTCTGCATGTCGATCTATTTTGCCGGACCGGAGAACCTGTCGCTGGAGCTTTCATGCTCTGCCGAACCGATCAACGCGGAAGCCTGGATCGACCCTGAGGTCGTGGGCCTGTGCGGCATCAGTGACGCTGAACTGGCCCGCTACAAGCAGTCCTCCGACTATCGCAACGATGGTCCGCCGGTACCGCAGCCCGGCATCGACGCACCGGGGCCGCACATGACGAACTATCCGCCGAAGGTCTACGAGGCGATCCTGCGCACCTCGGACGAGAAGATGCTGGCCAACAGCGAGAACCAGCCACCCGTGCAGCTGGATGCCGCCGACTGACACCCGTCAGGCACGAGATTCCACGATGGCCGCCAGACAAATCTGACGGTTGTTGCGGACGGACCGCTCGCGCTACCCTCTTTCGGGGCAGGAGAGGGAGGCACGGATGACGTTTCGTCTGGATCTGGACGGCACGACGCACACCATTGATATCGTTGCGCGCAAGCCGGAGGCCGTACTTCGGGTGGATGACACCCGCACGGTCACCGGTACGGTTTCCGGAAACGCGCAGGTCGCGCGCGACGGCGACCTGGCCTGGGTACGGCTCAATGGCCGCACGTTTCGGGTCCGGGTGGAAGACCCGGTTGCCGCCGCACAGGAAAGTGCAGGTGGCTCGGACGAGTTGCGTGCGCCTATGCCGGGATCGGTGATCGAGGTGCTGAAGGCTGCCGGGGACTCTGTCTCGCGCGGCGACAAGATCATGGTGATCGAGAGCATGAAACTTCAGACCACCCTCGCCGCACCGCGCGATGGCGTGCTGGCGGAAGTGCTCTTCGCCGTGGGTGAGACATTCAACAAGGATGCCGCCGTCGCCCGTCTGGAACCGCTGGCGGAGGAGGGCTGAACCATGCGCCGCATATCATCCGCACTCTCCACCAGTGACGCCACATTCCGCAGCAACACGGTGCACAACCGCCGCCTCGCCGACGAGCTGCATGCCATGCAGGAAAAGGCACGGCATGTCCGCCCGGAACGCGATGTCCAGCGCCTGACGAAGCAGGGCAAGATGATGCCACGGGAACGGGTGGAGAAGCTGCTCGACCCCGGCACCCCCTTCCTGGAGCTGTCCACGCTCGCCGCGAACCGCGCCTATGACGGGGAATCGCCGGGGGCCAGCATCATCACCGGGATCGGCATGGTCTCGGGGCGGGAAGTCATCATCCATGCCGATGATTCCTCCATCAAGGGCGGAGCCTGGTATCCCCATTCGGTGAAGAAGATCGTCCGCTGCCTGGAGATCGCCATCGAGAACCGTCTGCCGGTGGTGCACCTGTGTGACTCAGCCGGCGGCTTCCTGCCGTTGCAGTCGGAGGTCTTTCCCGACAAGCACATGGCGGGACGCATCTTCCGCAACCAGTGCAAGCTGTCGAAGATGGGCGTGAAACAGCTCTCCCTCGTCTTCGGGCAGTGTACGGCGGGTGGTGCCTATATCCCGGCGCTGTCGGACTACAATGTCATCGTGCGCGGAACGGGCGCGGTGTTTCTGGGCGGCCCGCCGCTGGTGCGCGCCGCCACGGGGGAGGAAGTGGGCGTCGAGGAACTGGGCGGCGCGGACATGCACACGTCGATGAGCGGTGTCTGCGACTACGCGGCGTCGTCCGAGGACGAGGCCATCGCCATCGGGCGGGAGATCGTCGACCAGTGGGACCGGCCGAAGAAGTGGGACTGCCAGCGGGATGCGGTGGAGGCCCCCTACTACGACCCTGCCGAGCTGTATGGCATCCTGCCTGACGACATCAAGAAGGGCTTCGACATGCGGGAGGTCATTGCCCGCATCGTCGATGGCAGCCGCTTCCATGAATATCAGCCGAACTATGGCCAGACCCTGATCTGCGGCTATGCCAACATCTGGGGCTGGAAGGTCGGCATCCTTGCCAACAATGGTGTGCTGTTCAACGACAGCTCCCTGAAGGGCGCCCATTTCATCGAACTCTGCAACCAAAACAACACCCCGATCGTCTTCCTGCAGAACATCACCGGCTACATGATCGGCAAGGAGTACGAGCAGAAGGGCATCACAAAGGACGGTGCCAAGATGATCATGGCCCAGGCCTGTTCCCGGGTGCCGAAGTTCACCGTCATGTGCCACGGCTCCTTCGGTGCGGGCAATTACGGGATGTGCGGCCGTGCCTTCGATTCACGCCTGCTGTTCAGCTGGCCCAATCACCAGATCGGCGTGATGGGCGGAGAGCAGGCGGTGAACACGCTTGCGGATGTGAAGGCGGCACAGATGCGCCGTGGTGGCCAGGAAGTCGATGCCGAGGTGATCGCGGCGCTGAGAGAGGAAACCGGCTCCGCCTATCTGGACCAGCTCTCCGCCTACTACGCCACCTCGGAACTGTGGGATGACGGGATCCTGGATCCGGTGGACACACGCAATGCGTTAGGGATGGCCATCACCGCGTCGCTGAACGCGCCGCTGGAGGAACCCGGCTATGGCGTCTTCAGGTTCTGACGGAGATGCCGCGTGCCGGTGGTCACATAATACCGCGCAATTAGGTGGCCGCTATCACAACAGGCGTGTAGACTCACGGTTTGGCAACCATTCCAACCCATGTTGTATGAATGCCGGAGTTCATTCACGCCAGAGACGTCGATGCGGGAACCCTTCTGTTTCAGGAGGGTGACCGGGGCGATGATGCGTTCATCATCGAGGAAGGCCTGATCGAGATATCGATTCAGTCCGAAGGCGACCGGAAGCTGATCGCCGCGCTGGGTCCGGGCGAGATCTTCGGCGAAATGGCCCTGATCGCGAACACACCGCGATCCGCCAGCGCCCTGGCGCGGGAGCGCACACGCCTGCTGGTGGTACGCCGCGGTCGCCTGACCAAACCCATCGAGAACGCCGACCCGGTGATGCGTCTGATGATCCAGATGATCGTGGAGCGCCTGACGGACGCGTCCCGTTCCATGACCGGCACCAACGAGATGGTGCCCCAGGCCATGCAGGAGGCACGGCGCCGGGCGTTCGAGGAAGTCCGCGACATTGCTCTGCGCCGGGTCCAGATCGAACGGGAACTGCGCCGCGCCGTCGAGACCCCGCAGTTCGAGCTTCACTACCAGCCCATCATCTCCATGGCCGACAGCACCATTGCCGGATATGAGGCATTGATGCGCTGGAACGACCCCAAGCGGGGGCAGGTTTCCCCCGGCAACTTCATCGGTCTGGCCGAGGAGACCGGCATGATCGTCGAGATGGGGCGCTGGGCGCTGCAGAAGGCGCTGGCCGATCACGCGGCAATGGTGCCGGTCTGGCAGAGATGCTGGCCGGACAAGCCGATCCCCTTCGTCAGCGTCAATGTCTCCAGTGGCCAGTTGATCGAACCGGGCGAGATCTCGCGCCTTTCCGCGATCATCCAGAAGTCCGGCGTGTCGCCCGGGCAGATCAAGCTGGAGGTCACCGAAAGCCTGATGATCCACGATCCGGAGGCGGCCGTCGCTGCCCTGACGGAACTGAAGGGACTGGGCGTCTCCATTGCCATCGACGATTTCGGCACCGGCTATTCAAGCCTGAGCTACCTGCACCGCTTCCCCATCGACACCCTGAAGGTCGACCAGTCTTTCGTCTTCAACATGCTGAACGACACCACCAGCGGGCGTCTCGTCCGGTCGATCATCCACATGGCGGACGACCTCGGCCTGACAACGGTGGCGGAAGGGATCGAGACGCAGGAACATTTCGACCAGTTGCGCGATTCCGGCTGCACCCTGGGCCAGGGATTCCTGATGGCCCGCCCCTGGCCGCGCTTCGATATCGAGGCGATGCTGGAGACCGGATGCTCCTGGTAGCCTAGCGCGCCCGCCTCTCAGAGATGCTCCATGAACCAGTCCCGCGCCGCGCCCGCCGCAGCCTCGCGATGGCTGCTGTAGGGATCATAGTGGCGGCAGGGCAGACCCAGCATCTGTTTCGGCTCTCCCGCCAGTTCGAACGCTTCCTTCTGCCAGGCAGTCGGCGTCTGGGTATCGTTCTCCGCAATCACCATCAGCAAGGGCGTCGGCGCGATGCGTGAAACGAAACTGTGGGGCTCGTACTCCCGCAGCATCTCCAGACTGCGCAGGGTCAGGGCGTTGACGTACTTGCCCTCGACATCCGTTTCAGCCACCCATTCCGCCGTCTCCGTACCCTCGATCGCGGCAGGCACGGTTTCCGGTTCCGCGCCCGCGTAACGGGCCGCGCGATCATCCATGAAACGTTGCATCAGCCGGGCACGCGCCTTCTCCGGCACCCAGCTTCCGAACGTCCGCTCCCCGTGGGTGAAGGGGACCTGTGAAACCACGGCCTTCACCCGCCGGTCCAGTGCCGCCACGGTCAGGACATGGCCACCGGAATAGCTGGTGCCCCAGATGCCCAGCCGCGCCGGATCGACGCCGGGCAGGGTCTGGGCGAAGCTGATGGCGTCGCGCATGTCACGGACCTGCGCCCAGGGATCGGCTTCCTGTCGCGGGTTGCCGCCGCTGTCGCCGAAACTGCGGTGGTCGTAGAGCAGCACCGCGAGACCGGCTGCATTCAGGTCGCGCGCAACCGCATCCAGGTTCATGCGCCGGATCGCGGAAAGACCATGGCTCATGACCACGGTCGGCGCCGCTGCCCCGTCCTGCCCTGCCGGGTAGAACCATCCGGCCAGCTCGACGCCGTTCGCCGGGATCGTCACATCCTGTCGCTCTGTCATGCTCATGTCCCCGTATAGACCGGCGGCCGCTTCTCGATGAAGGCGCGCACGCCTTCCTGGAAGTCGGGGCCCTGGGCGCAGAGGATCTGGTTGCGGTCCTCCATGGCAACGGCCGCTTCCAGGCTCGGCGCATCGGTCGAGAAATTCATGCATTCCTTGGTCAGGCGCAGACCGAGCGGCGAGGCATTGAGCAGATCGGCGACCATGGTCTCTCCGGTCGCCTCCAGTTCGTCATCCTCGACCACCTCCGACACCAGCCCGGTCGCCAGTGCCCGGTCGGCATAGATGTAGCGGCCCGTCATCAGCAGTTCGGACGCCACCGTCACCCCCACCAGTCGCGGCAGGAAATAGGAGACCCCGATGTCACAGCCGGAGATGCCGAGGCGGATGAAGGCCGCGTTCATCTTGGCGCTGCGTCCGGCAATGCGGATGTCACTGGCCAGCGCGATGGCGAACCCGCCACCGGAACAGCCGCCATGGATCAGCGAAACGATGGGCTGCGGCGCCCGGCGCATCCGCATGACGATCTCCGAGATCCGGCGCTGCGACCGCAGGCCATCGGCGCTGGAGCGCTGGTCATCGGCGGGACTGTTGCTCGCCATCCGCTGCTTCAGGTCCAGACCGGCGCAGAAGCCGCGACCGGCACCGCGCAGCACCACGACCCGCACCTCGTGGCGGAAATAGAGCCCCTGGAAATAGTCCAGCAGTGCGTCGATCATGTCGGGGCTGAGGCTGTTGTAGGCGTCGGGGCGGTTCAGGGTGACCCATTCGGCATCCCCCTTCCGCTCGATCAGCAGCGGCCCGCTCATCGGCGGGGTCCGCCGGCGGGGCGGCCCTGCACGGCCCACTCGATCAGGTCCATGCGGTCATTGCCGAAGAACATGTCGCTGTCGTTGATGAAGATGGTGGGGGAGCCGAAGCCGCCGCGATCCACCACCTGCTGGGTATAGTCCTTCAGCCGCTGCTTGATCGCCGAGTCCGCGGTCGCGGCCACGGTGGCATCGCCGTCGAGCCCCACGTCGGCGGCGACACGCGCCACTTCCGCATCCTGCGAGATGTCGCGATCCTCGCCCCAGTAGGCATGGCAGAGCCGCATCGCGAAGGCCTCCGCCTTGCCTTCATCCAGCGCATGGATCGCCGCACGCATCCCCTTCACTGCATTGACGGGGAAGATGCTCGGCCAGCCGATCTGCACCCCCTGCATCGCGGCCCAGTCCATTAGGTCCTTGCGCATGTACTGGTACTTCGGGTGATCGGGGTTGGCGCGGTTCTGGTACACCTGCTCGTTCACCTGATTGAAGATGCCGCCGACCAGCACCGGCCGCCAGTGCAGTTCGGCATTGTTGCGCCGGGCCAGATCGCCGATGCGGCTGATCCCCAGATAGGTCCACGGACTGGAACAGTCGAAATAGAACTCGATCTTCGCCATCAATTCTCTCCCCTGGCAGATCATGCAAACGGACGCAGCCTCCCTCGCCCGACCGGCATTCTAGCCTGCTCCGTCACCTGTTGGCACTACCGGCCATGCGCCCACAGCATTGCGTGGTACCGGCACCGCACGTTCCCAAACGCCGGAATCCAGCCTAATCATGAGGCATGACAGAGATTGATTACCTGACAGTCCAGGCTCCCGCCCCGGACTGGTACCGGGAGGCAATGGCCCGACCCGGCACCGTGCATCGCGTGAACAGTGACGGCTGTGACATCCAGTATCTCAGGTGGTCACCGCCGGAGGGACGGACCCCGCTCGGCGGCATGCTGCTGGTGCATGGCGGCGGCGGGCACGGCCACTGGTGGAGCCATATCGCACCGATGCTGGCGCAGGACTATCACGTCCTGGCCATGGATCAGGCCGGGATGGGCGACAGCGGCAGGCGGGAGTCCTACGATTCCGACAGCCGGGCCGAGGACATGCTGGCGGTCATCGACGATGCCGGGCTGGGACCGGACGCCTTTGTCGTCGGCCATTCCTTCGGCGGCCTGATGGCCATGCGGCTGGGCCAGCAGCATGGTGAGCGGCTGGGCGGTATCATCATCGCCGACTCGCCCGTGCGCCCGCCGGAACTGCAGGACCAGGACGAGCACCGACGCCCCAGGATGGGCAACAAGCGCCACTACGCGGACTTCGAGACCGCCCTCGCCCGCTTCCGCCTGATGCCGGAACAGACCTGCGACAATGGCTTTCTGGTGGAGCACATTGCCCGCCGCTCCCTGAAACAGGACGCGGAGGGCTGGTGCTGGAAGTTCGATGGCGACGCCATGGAGAACCGTCGTTTCGGAGAGCCGTTTCACGAGTATCTGGCCGGCATGAAGGGCCGCCGCGCCTTCGTCTATGGTGAGGACAGCGCCCTGATCCAGCCCGAGACCATCGACTGGATCCGCCGCACCCTCGGCCCCTCCGCCCCCATCGTCGGCGTGCCGAAGGCCCAGCACCACCTTTTGCTCGACCAGCCCCTCGCCTTCGTCACCACCATCCGCGCGATACTTGCGGGGTGGCTGGCGGCAAAGTAGCGGGGCGGGCACCATCCACCGCCCCGCAACCTTAGATCGTCACGACAGCAGCCAGCCGCCGTCCACGTCGATGGTGGTGCCGGTGACGAAGTCGTTCTGGACCATGAAGGTGATGGCCTGGGCGACCTCGTCTGCCGTTCCCGCGCGCGGGATGACGTGGCTTGCCGTCATCTGCTTGTAGAGGTCTTCGCGGGCCTGGCCTTCCAGGGCGACCATCGGAGTATCGATGGCACCGGGGGAGACGACGTTGAGGCGCTTCGGCGCGATTTCCGGGGCCACGGCGCGGACCATGGCCTCGACGGCACCGCCGACGGAGCCGATGGCGACCTGGCCCGGCTTGGTCTTGCGCGCCGGGGTGCCGCTGACCAGCACGATGGAGCCATGGTCGGTCATGTGACCGGCGCCATAGCGCACCACGTTCGTATAGCCCCAGAGCTTGGCGAAGGATGCCTGATAGCCGTCCATGTCCATTTCCATGAACGGCCCGACGGCGCGGGTGCCGCCGGTCGCGGCGCTGATCAGGATGTCGAAGGGCGCGCACTCGGCAAACAGCGCCTGCAGCGCGTCGCGGTCCAGCGTATCGCACTTTTTCGTGGTGATTCCGGCGGGCAGGTCACCTGCACGATCCGGGTTGCGGCTGACGGCGATGACCTCGGCGCCCAGCGCCGCAAGCTGCTTCGCGGCGGCCAGACCTATGCCCGAGGTGCCGCCGAACACGATGGCCTTCTTGCCTGCTACGTCCATTTCTCGTTCCCCCTGTTGGTTTCTTCTTTTCCGGTGCTCAGGCCGCGCTTCTGCGGATGTCGCGCAGAATGGCGATGGTCGCGATGATGCCCAGCCCGACAACTGTGCCGAACGGCACCATGTATCCCCCGGAAAGCTCGATCAAGCTCCACATGATCAGCGGCGATGCGGTCCAGCCCAGGGCGGCCAGCGAATAGGCCCGTCCCGTGACCTCCGCCAACTGCCCCTCCGGCGCGCGACGCCCGACGATCATGGCAAAGATCGGTGACCAGGTATTGCCCGAAAGGCCCGCCAGCAGGGCCACCGGATAGAGCATCCAGATCGGTGTATCGGGGGAGATCATCATGGCGAGCACGACCGACGTGCTGGCGGCCATGGCAATGCCCAGCAGCACCAGTTCCGGCCGCCCCCAGCGATCCGACAGCCAGCCCATGACGGGTCGGCCGACGATGGCCACCAGCTGGATGATGGCGAAGAACTGTCCGGCCAGCACCGGTGAGAGGCCGATATCCTCCAGCAGGTAGATATAGACGAAGGTGAACAGCGTCGTGTGGATCACGGCCAGCAGCACCGCGATGAAACCCAGCAGGCGCAGGTTCGGCGGCAGTACGAAACTGGCGGCAAGACGGCGCGGGAAGGTGCGGTGCAGTTCGGTCTGCATCGTCGGCTGTTCCGCGGTGACACGGAACACCGGCGCGAACAGCAGGGTCATGACGATGGCCGCGACCAGCACCCCGATCATCGCCCAGACGCCAAGCTGCCAGCCCACCGCGACCATGATCGGCGGCAGGATGAAGCCGCCGCCCGCGCCCGCCAGCGAGACCCCGCTCTGGCGGATGGCGAGGAACAGGCCGACCCGGCGCTTCGGCGTCTTGCGCGTCACCACCGTGATGTTGGCAGGGCCGTAGGGGCCATAGAACAGCCCGTAGAGAAAGGCCGCCAGCATCACCGTCGCCCAGGTGCCGAACAGGGCGATCAGGGCGACAGCGGCCATGCCCGACAGGGTGATGACCATGGTCCCGACGCTGCCGAAGCGGCGCATCATCCGCCCGCAGAGCGGGCTGGCCAGGGCGGAGCCGAGGAAGATGAAGGAGAAGGCGAGGCCGAAGTCCCGCTCGTCCTGCCCGGTCTCCAGCGCCAGTCCGGGGGCCAGCAGGCTGAAGGCGATGAAGCCGAAGGCCGCCGCCCCCTGGGTCAGGAACGTGCCCGCGAGCGCGGTCAGCGCACCCCGGGTGACCGTTTCCGGCAGGGCATCGGGCGCGACCGTCTGGCTCACGCGGGGTGGAAGATGTTCTGGCGACCGTCATTGCCGACCCGGCCCTTCCGGCCCAGCCAGTCGGTGTCGATCATGTCGGCCAGCAGGTCCGGGTCATCGGTGGTATTGGCGACGAACCGTGTCCCGTCATCCATCCGCCCGAACAGCAGACCCCAGGTCGGCCCCTTGCGGTCATGCATGACGGTATAGGTCTCGACCTCCGCCGCGCCCTCGGCCAGGTCGGTGAAGGGCGGATGCGGCACCTGGTCCAGTTCGGCCTGATAGGTCGCGGGGTCAACGGGTGCAAAGACCTTTTCCGGCATGTCGGTCGAATAGATCCCGGCGGAATGCTTGGTGACATAGTTGCCGTTGGCGGTGACCAGCCCCTTCATGCCCGGCTGCTGCCGCACCCGCTGCATCATCTCCGCGATGGAGTGGGTGACGTAATTGTTCCCCGGTCCACCGAAGTAGGGCAGGCCGCCGGTGACCGTCAGCCCGCGCGGGTCGTCGGGGCTGAGGCCGATTTCCTGACAGGCGATCTGCACGGCGGAGGTGAAACAGCTGTAGAGGTCGATGGCGCCGATCTGGTCCAGCGTCGTGTCCGCCATGCGGAAGGTTTCCTGATAGACGCGGGAGATCGCGGGGGAGGAATGGAAGTCGCGCCGGTCGCTCAGATACCAGTGGTCATGCGCATCGGCGCAGCCATGCAGGAATACCCATTTCTCCCGCGGTATGCCCAGCTCCTTCGCCTTGGCGACGCTGGTCAGCACCACCGCCGCGCCCTGGTCGATGAAGGCATTGGCGTTCATCAGCCGCGTGTAGGGAAAGCCGATATAGGGATTGTCGGGCCGGACCTCCGAGATCTGCTCCGCCGTGAAGCCGTCGCGCCGGTCGGCCAGCGGGTTCTGCGCGGCCACATCGGCGAAGTGGGCCAGCATCTGCCCCATCGCCTTCTGGTGTTCGGGGATCGTGCGGCCCAGATTGCCGCGAATGGCATTCTCGATCATCGGATAGGCGAAGATCGCGCCGCGCGCACCGTGGATGTCCTCCACGTCCGACCAGCCGATCTTCTCGACGCCCCAGGCCTCGTACTCGCCACCCGCGTCCTCGCTCCAGTCGAGGTCCAGCTTGGCGCGCTGGGCGGCCTTCTGCGTCGCCAGCGACTCGCCCCCGGCGACCAGCGCGGCCTCCACCTCGCCGCGCACAACCATCTCCGACAGCCGGTTGAGGCAGTACTGGGGCATGTTGCCCCCGGCCCAGGTATAGACCAGCCGCTTCGCCTGTTCCGCGCCGACCCGGGCGGCCAGCGATTTCGGCGGGTTGGTGACCTTGCCGAAGGGGCTGGCAAAGCGCCAGCTTGTGTCGGAGAAGGCGCGGATGACGATCACCGTATCCAGCGCCGCCATCAGCGCGGCCCCCGCGCCACTGTCCTCCGCCGCCACCTGCACCGCCTTCGCGGTCAGATCCATCGGCGACAGCGCCTGCGCCGGATCCGGCTCCCGCTGCGTGAACTGGCCACTGCCCACCAGTACCGGAATGCGCGATTCGTCCATGACGTCCTCCCCAGGAATTGCCAGGCGATCCTAACGCGCCGCACGCCCGGATGCGACTGTCCACTGGCGCGCGGTAGCCATGCCGCCATAGCGGAAGCTATGGTGCTTTACCAATTATTGGTACTATCGGGAAAGCTTCAGGAGCAGCACACGATGGCACGCAATACCTCGGTCTCGCTTGGTGATCATTTCACCGGCTTCATTGACAGTCAGGTTCGGGACGGTCGCTACGGCTCCGCCAGCGATGTGGTCAGGGCTGGTCTGCGGCTGCTGGAGGAACATGAAACCAGGGTCCGAGCCTTGCAGAACGCCCTGATCGCCGCAGAGGAATCCGGTCCCCCAGAAGCTTTCGACAGCGATGCCTTCCTGGAGGAAATGCGGAAGAAGCATGCCGGATAGCGATCCGGGCTACCGGCTTTCTCCGCTCGCGAGAACCGATCTGGAAGACATCTGGCGCTACACCTTCGAGAACTGGTCGCTTGAACAGGCGGATCGCTACCATGGCACGATCATGACCGCGATCCTGGCGTTGGCTGATGGCTCAGTATCGGGTAGCCGCGCCGACGTCCGTGAGGGCTATTTCAAGCTAAGAGCCGGTTCCCATGTCCTGTTCTACCGAAAGGCCGACACCACTCTGGAGATCATGCGCATCCTGCATCAGCGCATGGACGTGGATCGACACCTCTGACCTGAGCAATCGGACACGCGCTCTTCCCCACCCCCTCTACTTCAACTGCCGCATGTCACCGATCGTGTCCGGCGCGGTCTCGCGGCGGTGGGCGAAGGCCTGGGGCCAGCGGGAGGGTTCGGCGCGGGCGTACTGCGCGGGATAGGCGACCGTGGCACCCAGCGCCTCCGCCGCGTGCCAGGCCCAGCGCGGATCGTACATCATGCCGCGCGCCAGCATGACGAAGTCGGCCTGGCCGTCACGGATGATGGCCTCCGCCTGGTCCGGATCATTGATCATGCCGACGGCCATGGTGGTCATGCCGGTCTCACGTTTCACCGTCTCGGCGAACTCAACCTGATAGCCCGGCCCGACCGGGATCTTCTGGCGCGGATCGACGCCGGAGGTGGTGATGTCGGCGAAGTCGCAGCCGATCTGTTTCAGGGCCTGCACGAAGGCCACCGTTTCCTCCACCGTCCAGCCGCCCTCGACCCAGTCGGTGGCCGAGACCCGCACACCCAGCGGGCGGCCGGCGGGCCATACGGCCTTCACCGCCTGAAACACCTCCAGCGGGTAGCGCATCCGTCCTGCCAGATCGCCGCCATATTCATCATTGCGCTGGTTGCTCAACGGGCTGAGGAACTGGTGCAGCAGATAGCCGTGACCGACATGGAATTCACAGACGTCGAAGCCCAGCCGGGCGGAGCGTTCCGCGGCCTGCACGAAGTCGGCCTTCACCCGGTCCAGCGCCGCACGGTCCATGGCCTGCGGCGTGTGCCAGCCGGTGTCGTAGGGCAAGGCGCTGGGACCAACCGTCTGCCAGGCCCCCTCCGCCGCCGTCAGCGGCTGTGCGCCATCGGCGGGGCGATGCACCGAGGCCTTGCGACCGGCATGGGCCAGCTGGATCCCGATCTTCAGGTCCGGCCCGCCATTGTCCCGGCTGAACCGCATGAAACGATCGATCGCCGCCTCGTGCGCGTCGGTCCAGAGCCCGAGGCACTGGGCACTGATGCGCCCTTCGGCACTGACCGCCGTCGCCTCCGTGAACAGCAGCGCCGCGCCACTCATCGCCAGATTGCCATAGTGCATCAGGTGCCAGTCGGTGGCGGCACCATCCACGGCCATGTACTGGCACATGGGGGAGATGACGATCCGGTTGGCGAATTCCACATCACCAAGCCTGATCGGCGAAAACAGGGCACTGCTCATTTCCGGCCCTCTCAGCGCTGGTCGAACCTGGACAGCAGCTTGCGCATGCCACCGATCCAGCGGTCGTAGTTGCCGGTCTTGCGCTGGATGTAGTCGCGCACCTGCGGATGCGGCAGGATCAGGAATTCCTCCCGCGCCATGGTCGCCACGACGTCGGCGGCCAGGTCATCGGGCTCGACGATGCCGTCGACGCTGGCCACCCCTTCCCCGTCGCCGATCATCGGCGTGCGCACGGCCTGCGGGCAGAGGCAGGAGACCCGGATGCCCTTGTTGCCATAGTTGATCGACAGCCACTCGGC
This sequence comes from Minwuia sp. IMCC3009, assembly GCF_029909415.1. GTDB lineage: Bacteria > Pseudomonadota > Alphaproteobacteria > Minwuiales > Minwuiaceae > Minwuia. The sequence continues at coordinate 405,494 of NZ_CP123781.1, read as the reverse complement.
GAAGGCCACGGCACCATGCTTGGTGACGGCATAGGTCGCAGAATCCACCTGGGAGAGCAGCCCGGCGGCGGAGGCGGTATTGACCAGATAGCCTCCGCCCCGCTCGATCATGCCCGGGATCACGGCGCGGGCCGCGAAGACGTGGGACATGACGTGGATGTCCCAGTTGAGCTGCCATTCGGCGGTGGGCACGGTCTCGTCCCCCAGCCGCGCGATACCGGCGTTGGAGCAGAAGATGTCGATGGGACCGGCCAGCCGCTCCGCCTCCGCCACCAGATGACGGATTGCATCCTCGCTGGTCACATCGGTCTGTACGGCATGACCGCCAACTGAATCCGCCACCTTCTGCAACGGCCCCATGTCCAGGTCCGCCACCACGACGGCCTTTGCCCCCTCCGCGTGGAACTTCCGCGCCATGGCGGCACCGATACCGCCCGCGCCGCCGGTGATCACACAGACCTTGCCCTTGATGTCCATCGTCGTCTCCCCTTGTGCGTTCTTCGTGGCCTGTTCCATTCCTCTCCCCCTCCCGGCCACCCACGCAAGTATCCTGAAATGGGTGGCCGGGAGGGGGAGAGGGATGGAACAGGCAGAAAATCAGTCGTAACTCTTCCAGCCCTGCCCGGTCTTGCGGCCATTGTGGCCAGCGCGGACCTTCTGCTTCAGCAGCGGGCGCGGGCGGAACCGTTCTCCGTAGGACCCGTGCATGATCTCCTGCGCCTGTTCGCAAAGGCTCAGCGTCACCGCGTCCATCAGCTCGAACGGCCCGATGGGGTGGCCCAGGCCCAGCTTGCAGGCAGTGTCGATGTCCTCCGGCGTGGCAACACCTTCCTCCACCAGCCGCACCGCCTCGATCATGAAGACATGCAGCAGGCGATTCACGGCGAAGCCGGTCACATCCTTGATGCGGATCGGATGCTTCTCGGCGGCCTTCAGGTGGCCGAACATCTCCTCCACCACGGCTTCATCCGTCTCGAAGCCCGGCATCACCTCCACCAGTTTCATCCGGCTGACGGGCGAGAAGAAGTGCGTGCCGACGAACCGCGGGCGCCGCGCCACCGAGACATGCGCCGCCAGCGTCGAGATGGCGATGGTCGAGGTATTGGTGCAGAAGATCGTGTCAGCGTCGCAGATCCCGTCCAGCAGCGCCCAGGCGTCGCCTTTCACCTGCTCATCCTCGAAGACCGCTTCGAACACGATCTGACGGTCCGCGAAGCTCTTCAGATCGGCACTGAAACTCATCCGATCCAGCGGCGAGCCCGCGTCCTCCGAATAGAACCCGCGCGCCAGACCCTTGTTCCATATGCCGTTCAGCCGCGTCCGCGCCGCCTCCAGCAGTTCGTCGCTGCGGTCGTTCAGCAGCACGTCATAGCCCGCACGGGCAAACTCGAACGCGATCTCCGCGCCCATCAGCCCGGCACCCACGACACCAATCTTCTTCAGCATTCTCGGCCCTCCCCATCCATTGCGCGACAATGCGCGAGCGGATGCGGGGGATCAAGCATCGGGTGGGCTCCGGAAACCGAATTCGGTATTTTTCCTCTTAGACATTGCATTCGGTCTTTTTACCGATATACTGGTTGCATGAAACATCAGGAGGACACGCGATGACCCTGAATGACCTGATCGAGGAGCGGGAGCGGCTGCTGAAGCAACGCATGGACATCCTGCAGGCCGCACTGAAACCGGTGCAGGAATCCGACCTGGATGACGCCTGCCGCACCGAACTGCAGCTGCAGTTCTCAGAGGCCCTGGATGACGCGTTCCACAACCTGCTGACGCCCATCGAAACCGATCTGGATGATCTGCAGCGACGGGCGTCCATCCGCGCCGTCTCCAGCGACCTCGCCGCCCTGCGCCGACGTCAGGTCTGAAGGGACTGAAGCACATCAGGGTCACGCAGCCGGGGCTGCGGGCCGATCATGATACCGGATGCAACAGGAACGGACAGGCCATGGAACCCATCATGCTTGAACTCACCACCCAGTACCGCGACGAGAATGATGAACTTGTGACCGTGATCCAGTGCGGCAACGAGGTGACGCTGGAATCCGTGCGCGGCGGTCGCATCTGGCTGCAGCGCGCGGACGTGGAACGGATCGCGGAACTGTTTCGCCGCCACGATGTGGCCTGCCGCCTCATCATGGAGGACCTGCCCGCGCTGAGCGAACGACGGGACAGCTGCGGGGACGCGGGCTGATGCCCCCGGCCCGCCGCCTGCGCCCCGTCGCGCCCGTGACGCTCCGTGAAATCACCGAAATTACCGGACGAAGCCGCATCTCGATCTGGCGTTACCGTCGGGCGGGCCAGTTCCCCGAACCCATCGGAAGTCGCGGCAAGTCCCTGATCTGGGACGGGCGCGCCGTACGCCGCTGGAAGATGACGGGACGCTAGACCGGTCCGCGGCCCCGATTGCAGCGCAAGCCGAAGCCCGCCGCGCAGCCCCCACCCCCGCGCGTCGGGCTTCTGGTCCGCGCGCAGTTCCGCTATACCTGTCTGCAACAGTCTCAAGCGTCGAGGGAGGACGACAATGGATCTGTCGCTGACACCGGAGGAAGAAGCGTTCCGCAGCGAGGTACGCGACTTTCTCGATACCGCAATGACCGAGAACGCGAAGGAAGCCGGCAGGCTGACCGCGGGGGTCGTTTCCGACTTCGAGGGCTCGATGGACTGGTACCGCGCCCTGTCGAAGAAGGGCTGGATCGCGCCGTTCTGGCCGGTCGAGCATGGCGGCACCGGCTGGACGCCGATGCAGCGCTACATCTTCGATTCCGAATGCCAGCGCGCCAGCACGCCGCGTCTGTTCGCCATGGGTGTGCGCATGGTCGCGCCGGTCATCATGAAGTTCGGCACGCCGGAGCAGAAGGAAACCTACCTGCCGAAGATCCATGGCGGGGAGCACATCTGGTGCCAGGGCTATTCGGAACCCGGTTCCGGGTCCGACCTGGCCAGCCTGCAGTGCCGCGCCGACCGTGACGGCGACGACTATGTCATCAACGGCACCAAGATCTGGACCACCGGCGCGCACCACGCGAACATGATGTTCTGCCTGGTCCGCACCTCGAAGGAAGGCAAGCCGCAGCAGGGCATCAGCTTCATCGTCTTCCCCATGGACCTGCCCGGCATCAAGGTCGATCCGATCCTGACCATGTCCGGCGATCACGAGGTCAATCAGGTCTTCTTCGACGATGTGCGGGTGCCCGTGGCCAACCGCATCGGCCCGGAGAACGAGGGCTGGACCGTCGCCAAGTACCTGCTGGAATTCGAACGCGGCGGCTCTGCCTACAGCCCCAGCCTGCATGCGATGCTGGAGAAGCTGAAGAAGATCGCGGCAGAGGAACCGGCCGGCAATGGCGAGGCCCTGATTCAGGACGCGGACTTCCGCTCCCGACTGGCCGATCTGGAGGCCCAGGTCGTGGCGCTGGAATACTTCGAGAAGAAGACCATGAGCGCGCTGACCACCGGGCAGAACCCGGGTGCCGCATCGTCTATCATGAAACTGCGCGGCTCCGAATGCCTGCAGGCCACGGCGGCGATGACGGTGGAGGCCATCAGCTACTACGCCAACCCCTACGAACCGGAGACGCGGACCCCGTTCTCCAACGCCATTCCCGTCGGGCCGGATCACTCGGTCGGCGTCATGGCCAAGCATCTGAACAGCCGGGCCGCCACCATCTATGCCGGTGCGTCGGAGGTTCAGCGCAACATCATGGCGAAGCTGGTCCTGGGACTGTGAGCAAGGGCGACAGGACTCCTCCGTCCAATTCGGACTGGGGAGAACGCATTGCGGCGATTCACGAGCGCCGCGAGATGGCGAAGGCCCATGGCGGGCCGGAGGCCGTCAGGCGCCAGCACGACAAGGGCCGCCTGACGCTGCGCGAACGCATCGACCGCCTGCTCGACCGGGGCAGCTTTCACGAGATGGGCATGGGTGCCGGGGCGGCGGAGACCGATGCGGACGGCAACTTCGAGAGCCTCAGTCCCGCCAACTTCATCCTCGGCTTCGGCAAGGTGGATGGCCGGACCTGCATCGTGGGGGGGGAGGATTTCACCGTCTCCGGCGGCTCGCCCAACCCGGCGGGCCTGCGCAAGTCGATCTATACCGAGGAGATGGCGCTGCAGTACCGCGTGCCGCTGATCCGCCTGCATGAAGGTGGTGGCGGCTCCGTCGCAGGCGCCGGGGGCAAGAAGGGCGGCGGCAGTTCCGGACCCGTGGGGGAGCCGCCCTATACTCCGCACAGGTTCCTGTCGGTCGCCCGCACCATGGGCACGATCCCGGTCTGTGCCGCCGCTGTCGGTCCGGTCGCGGGCCTGCCCGCCGCGCGACTCGTCGCCTCCCACTTCTCCGTCATGACACGGGAAACGGCACAGGTGTTGGTCGCCGGTCCGGCGGTGGTGGAGCGTGCCCTGGGGCACAGGATCAACAAGGAGGAACTGGGCGGCGCGCGGGTCCACCTGAAGAGCGGTGCCATCGACAATGGTGCGGTGGACGAGGATGACGCCTTTCGCCAGATCCGCCAGTTCCTGAGCTACATGCCGCCCAACGTCGACCAGTTGCCGCCGACCATCGCCTGCAGCGATCCGGTCGATCGCTGCGACGACAGGCTGGCCAGCATCGTGCCGCGCGACCGTCGCAAGGCCTACGACATGCGGAAACTGATCGCCATGGTGGTGGATCAGGACAGCTTCTTCGAGACCGGTCGTCAGTACGGACCGGGGCAGATCGTCGGACTGGCGCGCATGAACGGCCAGCCGGTGGGCATCTACAGCAACGACTGCCGCTATTACGCCGGGGCCATGTCCGCCGCCGGTGCACGCAAGGTGAAGCGTTTCATCGAACTCTGCGAGACCTTCCACCTGCCGATCATCGCGCTGGTGGACGAACCCGGCTTCATGATCGGGCCGGAGGCGGAGGCCGAAGGCACGATCCGACCCGGCACGGCCGCCGTGCTCGCCGCCGCCGACTGCCAGGTCCCCTGGGCGTCGGTCATCATCAAGAAGAACTTCGGCGTCGCGGCTGCGGCCCACTATGCCAGCCAGTGCCATGTCATGGCCTGGCCGTCGGCCGAGTTCGGCCCCCTGCCGGTGGAAGGGGGTGTCGCCGTCGCCTTCGGGCGGGAGATCGCGGCCCACCCGGACCCGGATGCCCGCAGGCTGGAGCTGGAAGAGATGCTGGCCGCGCGCCAGTCCCCCTTCCCGCGCGCCGAGTCCTTCGCGTTCCACGAACTGATCGACCCGCGCGAGACCCGGCCCATGCTCTGCCGCTGGCTGGAGGTCAGTTCGGAACGGCTGAAGGGCCTGACCGGCCCCCGCCTCTATCCGATGCGACCGTAACACGCCGGGTTCTCGTTCTCGCTGAAGCAGCCTTTTTTTCCTTCCCCCCCTGTGGGGGAAGTGGCCGCCTGGCGGTCGATGGGGGGTGAAGCCGCAGGCTGCCGCACGATGGATCAACCCCGTTTCGGCTGCGCCGCCTCACCCCCATCCCGGTCTTCCCCCGTCGAGGGGGAAGGAGGGAAGCGGTCGGGCCCGGCTCAGACGTGGAGCAGCAGGTGCTCGCGTTCCCAGGCGCTGATGACGCGGTTGAAGGCTTCCATTTCGGTTTCCTTCACGTCGATCAGCGCGGCCACGAAGTCCTCGTGCAGCACTTCACGCAGGGGTGCGGCATAGCGCAGGCGCTGCAGCGCGTCGGACAGGAACCGTGGCAGGCTGAGCTTGCGCTCGGAAGCATCGATGGACAGCGGGTCACTGGCTTCCAGTTCCTCCACCATGCCCAGATAGCCGCAGGCCAGTGATCCGGCGACGGCGAGATAGGGATTGGCATCCGCGCCGGGTACCCGGTTCTCGACCCGTCGGCTGGTGATGCCGGAACGCGGCACCCGGATGCCGGTGGTGCGATTGTCGTGGCCCCAGTGGGTATTGACGGTGGAACCGCTGTCCGACACCACGCGGCGGTAGGAATTCACGTTCGGCCCCAGCAGCGGCATGGCCGCCGGCAGGAACTTCTGCAGCCCGGCGATGTGATGCAGCAGCAGCGGGCTGTCGCTGCCGTCGGGCAGGGAAAACAGGTTCAGGCCGGTTTCCAGATCATGCACGCTCTGGTGCAGATGCATGGCGCTGCCCGGTTCGTTCTCGTGCGGCTTGGCCATGAAGGTGGCATAGAGGTCATGGCGCATCGCCGCCTCCCGCACCGTGCGTTTGAACAGGAAGGCCTGGTCGGCGATCCTGATCGGGTCGCCATGGTCGATATTGACCTCGACCTGGGCCAGCCCTTCCTCGTGGATCACCGTGTCGATCTCGATCTGCTGCGCCTCGCAGAAGTCGTAGATGTCGTCGAAGATCGGATCGAACTCGTTCACGGCATCGATGCTGTAGGGCTGGCGGCCGGTCTCCGCCCTTCCCGAACGGCCGATGGGGGCCTGCAAGGGATAATCCGGGTCGGTGTTGCGGGCGACGAAGTAGAACTCCAGTTCCGGTGCGACCTCGGCCCGCCAGCCCCTGTCCGCATAGAGCCTGACCACCCGGCGCAGCACCTCGCGCGGGGAGAAGATCAGCGGCTCCCCGTCCATGGTGACCGCATCACAGATCACCTGCGCTGTCGGTTCATTGTACCAGGGCAGGATGCGCAGCGTCGCGAGGTCGGGCACCAGCACCACATCCGGGTAGCGCGGGTCCAGCATCCGGCTCTCCAGCCAGTCACCGGAAACGGTCTGCAGGAACACGGACTCCGGCAGCCGCAGCGAGCCGTCCTTCACCGCCTTCAGAAAGCGGGAGATCGGCAGCACCTTGCCACGCGGCACGCCGGTGATGTCGACGATCAGGCACTCGACTTCCTCGATCCGGCCGGCACGCAGCCATTCGGCGGCTTCCTCGATGTTCATCCCTGCCGCCTTTCCAGAAATGCGGCACAGGCCGCCCCGAAGGACCTGAATATCGCTGCATGCAGAGGATAGTTCTCGGGCTGCACCTCGGCGTGCCACTGCACCGCCAGCATCCACCCCAGCGCGCCGGGGAAGGTCACGGCCTCCACTGTTCCGTCCGGTGCGGTTGCCTCCACCTGCAATCCCGCGCCCAGCCGGTCGATCCCCTGGCCATGCAGGCTGTTGATGCGGGTCTCGGTCGTTCCGGCCAGTTGGTGCAGCACCCCGCCGGGCAGGATCGAGATGTCATGCCGGGGCACGATCTGCTCCTCGAACGGCTTTTCACGCGGGCGGCGATGGTCGAAGCGGCCCGGCACATCCTTGAGGTGCTGGTGCAGGCTGCCGCCCAGCGCCACGTTCACTTCCTGGATGCCGCGACAGATGCCCAGCAGCGGCACGCCGTCTTCCAGCGCCGCACGGGTCAGGGCGATGGCCGTCGCATCGCGGCCCGGATCGCGAACGCCGCTCTCCGGCTCCTCCTCCTGACCGAACAGATGCGGCTGGATATTGGCTGCACCGCCGGTCAGCACGATACCGTCGAGACGCGGCAGCAGGATCTTCGCCTGATCCGGGTCCTCCGATCCTGGGATCAGCACGGTCTCGGCACCGGCAAACGACCGGACGGCCGACACATAGGTCGCAGCGGTCGCATGCAGCGGCAGCGGAATCTCGCCCGGTTCCCGCCAGGAGGAGAGTATGCCGACCAGCGGTCTCAACGGTCGTTGTCCCAGGGCCGCTGCGGCGCGCGGAAGGTGAAGCTGCCCAGGGGCAGGTCGATGTTGGTCACGATATCCGCCAGGGCGACCGCCGTTTCCTGCCCCTGCGCATCGACGACACGCCATCCGGTCAACCGATAGGGCTGTTCCGCGAACTCCAGCGTGATCGTGCCCTGCTCCGGGTTGTCCGGGTCGCGCAGCCGGAAACTGACCTGGCCACCGGTGCGTGTGACCTGGTCGATATCGGCCTCCGCCATCAGGTCCAGCTGTTCCGGCACCAGATACGACAGCGGTGTCTGCGACAGGGGCCACTGGCTGACCTGTCCGACCTCATAGTCGATGAAGGAGACGAAGACCCCGTCGGAGACCAGCAGCACCTTGGCGGGCGGGCTGTAGTTGAAGCGGATCAGACCCGGGCGTTTCAGCAGCATCGTGCCGACGGCCTGCCCCCCGCCACCGACCTGGACGAACCGCGCCGACAGGGTCTCGACGGACTGCAGCCAGTCCTGGGCCTGCAGCACCGTTTTCTGCTCGGCCTCGGTCAGGGCCTGCGCAGGCAACAGACCGGCGATCAGCAGGAACGCGCCAAGGCACAGCGAAACAAGGGATTTCATGATACCATCAACCATCAGAAGTCGCTGATGATCCCCTTCTTTTCCCAATCGCCATAGCGGGTGGGCTCGGGGCCGTCGCGGCCATCGCGCTCCCCCGGTGTCTGTGACAGCTTGTGGGCGGCGGAACGTCGGCGCAGCTTGCCCGCCTCGGTCTCCTCGAAGGCATCCTCGTCGGTTCCGGCCTTGTCCGTGCTGCGATCCTTGTCGGTCATCGTCGCTCTCCGCTTCCGTCTGGCTTGAAGGGGTCGGCTTCCTGCCTAGATATCCTCTGACTTCCCTAGATAGCAGGTGCAAGGACGCTTGCAATGGCTGCGGCCCTACGACGGAGATCCTGAAACACGATGAATTATGCCCGGACTGCACTGCTGCTGGCTGCCATGACGGCCATCTTTCTTGTGGCGGGATGGCTCATGGGCGGCTCCGGAGGCGTGGTCATTGCCCTGGTCTTTGCCTTCGCGATGAACCTGTTCTCCTTCTGGAATGCCGACAAGATCGTGCTGCGCATGTACCGCGCAAAACAGGTCGACCGGCATAGCGCGCCCGAGTTCCACGGGCTGGTGGAGGAACTGGCCCGGCGCGCCAACCTGCCGATGCCGAAGGTCTACATCATCCAGAACGACCAGCCGAATGCCTTCGCCACCGGTCGCAACCCCGAACGCGCCGCCGTCGCGGCCACGACGGGCCTGCTGCGTACCCTGAACCGCAACGAGATCGCGGGCGTCATGGCGCATGAACTGGCGCATGTGCAGAACCGTGACACGCTGACCATGACCATCACCGCGACCATCGCCGGTGCCATCGGCATGCTGGCCAATTTCGCCATGTTCGCCGGCCTGTTCGGCCGCTCCGACGACCGTAGCCCGCTGGGCGGTATCGGCACCCTGCTGGTGGCGCTGCTGGCCCCGTTCGCCGCCATGGTGGTGCAGATGGCAATCAGCCGCAGCCGCGAATATGTCGCCGACCGGCACGGGGCGGAGATCTGTGGTAATCCACTCTGGCTCGCCAGCGCGTTGCAGAAACTGGAGGCGGGCAGCCGTATCGACAACCACAAGGCAGAGGCCAATCCGGCCACAGCACACATGTTCATCGTCAACCCGCTGCATACGAAGAAGTCCGACAACCTGTTCTCGACGCATCCGTCCACGGCCAACCGGGTGGCGGCGCTGCAGGAACTGGCGCGCACCATGTCGGGACCATCCAGTTCCGAACCGGCTCGATCCGGACCGTCCGGACCGCGTCCGGCGGGGGCTGTTCCCGTGACCGAGCAGCCAGCCCGACGCCGTGGCCCCTGGCGGTGAGTGGCCATCAGGAAACATCCGTCGATTCCCCGATACCCTCGGCGCGGCAGGCGGCAATCACCCTGATTTCGCGCGTGCTCGACACCTCGGCCGGACTGGACGAGGTCCTGGATGAAACCGTGCGCGGGATGGAAGCCCGCGAACGACGCTTCGCCCACACGATCGCGCTGGCCACGCTGCGCCACAAGGGATCGCTGGAACAGCACCTGAAACACCTGCTGGACCGCCCCCTGCCCCGCTCCGGGCGGTTCGCGCATCTGATCCTGCTCTCCGGCATGGCCCAGATCATCTTCCTGCAGAGCCCTGCCCATGCGGTCGTCAACGAACATGTCGAGATGCTGCCCGAAGGCAGCAAGTTCCGGGGCGTGGTCAACGCCATCCTGCGCAAGGTCGACCGCCAGGGCGCAGCCCGGCTGACCCGCCCGGACATGGCACGCCGGGACACGCCGCTCTGGCTCTGGAAGCGCTGGGCAGCGCATCTCGGGCGCAGTAATGCCAACGCCCTGGCCGCCGCGCACCGCGATGACACGCCGACACCGCTGGACCTGACCGTGCGCGAGGATGCCGCCGGGTGGGCAGAGCGGCTGGGCGGTGAGCTGCTTTCGACGGGAAGTGTCCGGCTGGGCAGCCACGTCGCCGTGCCGGAGATGCCGGGCTACGCCGATGGCGCATGGTGGGTGCAGGATACCGCCGCCACCCTGCCGGTGCGGCTGTTCGGTGATCTGCAGGGGCGCAGCCTGCTGGACGCCTGCGCGGCACCCGGCGGCAAGACGGCACAGGCCATCGCGCTGGGGGCGGAGGTCACGGCCATGGACCGGTCGGGCCGCCGTCTGGAGGTACTGCAACGCAACCTCGACCGTCTGCGGATGCAGGCGACCGTGGTCCGCGCCGATCTGCGCCAGTTCAGTCACGACGATGGCTTCGACGCGGTGCTGCTGGACGCCCCCTGCTCCGCCACCGGCACCATCCGACGTCACCCGGAAATCGCCTGGACCCGCACGGAGGGCGATGTCCAGGGCATCGCCGAACAGCAGCGGATGATGATCGGCAAGGCCACGGCGCTGGTCCGCCCGGGCGGCAGACTGGTCTATTGCACCTGTTCGCTGGAACCGGAGGAAGGCGAGGCGCAGGCGGAGTGGCTGCTGCAGGAGTTCCCGCAATTCACGCGCGTCCCGATCGATCCGGCCGCGTTGGGGCTGGGACAGGAAGCCATGACCGAAGCCGGTGACCTGCGCACCCACGCCGGCCTGATGGCCGGACAGGGCGGCATGGACGGGTTCTTTGCCACGGTGATGCAGCGCGCCGACTGATCAAATCGCCGTTTCCACCCCGATCCGGCGCGCGCCGCCGTTGCCGCAACGGGGGGAAGCTGGTAGGGGGTTACCCATGAACTCAGCAATCATCTCACCATCGATTCTCTCCGCCGATTTCGCGAAATTGGGCGAGGAAGTGCGCGCCATCGATGCAGCCGGTGCCGACTGGATCCATGTCGATGTGATGGACGGACACTTCGTGCCCAACCTGACCATCGGCCCCAATGTGGTGAAGGCGCTGCGCCCGCACTCGGCGAAGCCCTTCGACGTGCATCTGATGATCTCCCCCGTCGATCCCTACATCCAGGCCTTCGCCGATGCCGGTGCCGACATCATCACGGTGCATCCGGAGGCCGGTGCCCATACCCACCGCACGCTGCAACTGATCCGCGGTCTGGGGCTGAAGGCGGGACTGGCGCTGAACCCCGGCACACCGTGGCAGGTGGTCGAGCCGCTGCTGGACCAGCTGGACCTGATCCTGGTGATGAGCGTCAATCCGGGCTTCGGCGGCCAGAAGTTCATCGCCAGCCAGCTGGAGAAGATCGCCACCCTGCGCGGCCTGATCGATGGCGCCGGGCTGGACATCACGCTGGAGGTCGATGGTGGCGTCAATGCCGACACCATCGCGGACGTTGTCGCCGCAGGGGCCACCGCGCTGGTGGCCGGGACAGCCGCGTTCCAGAATGGCCCCGACCACTACGCCCGGAACATCGCCACCCTGAAAGAGAAGTCGTCCACGGCACTCGCCCGGACCAGCACCGACGACTGAGGAGCCTGCGAGCCATGAGCGGCGTCAGAGACCTTGTCTATCGCAGCCGTCTCTACCAAATGTCGCTGCGCGGTCGCTTCCCCCATGGCCTCGCCTACTATCCCGAGAATCTCTGGCCCGGCGACCCGGCCCGCGCCAATGAGCTGTTTCGCGGTCGCTTCGATCTGGCCGGAGAACTGGTGGAGGTCGGGTCCGGCCCGCCCTGGGTCGGAGTCACCGCATCGGAATCCTGGCAGGCGGAACTGCAGGGATTTGCCTGGCTGCGCCACTTTCAGGCGGCGGGGGGAGAAGCGGCAACCCGCGCGGCGCGGTCACTCGCCGGATCATGGCTGACGCACAATGCCGAATATGATGCCTTCAACTGGCGCTCCGACATTCTGGCGCGGCGGCTGATCAGCTGGTGCCTGCATGCCGATATCCTGTTCAAGAACGCGGAACTGACCTACCGCTCCGACCTGCTCAGGTCCATGGCCCGGCAGGCGCGACATCTGGCGCGGGTGGCGGAGAAGACACCAAACGGGGTTCAGGCGGTGACCGCGGCGACGGGTCTCGCCTTCATCGGTCTCTGCCTGCCGGAGAGCCGTAACTGGACCGAGAAGGGTCTGGTGCTGCTGACGGACCAGATCAGGCGGCAGTTGCTTTCCGATGGCGGACACATCTCCCGCAATCCACAGGTGCTGCATCATGTGTTGCAGGATCTGATCCTGCTGAAACGCACGATGATGAACATCGGCGAACCCCCGCCCGAGCCGCTGATCAATGCCATCGATCGCATGACCCCGACGCTGCGGATGCTGCGGCACGGCGATGGCGGGCTGGGTCTGTTCAATGGCGCGACCGAAGGCACGGCGGCGGATATCGAGCAGACGATCCGCCGTTCCGGCATTCGCGGCAAACCCAACCTGTCGGCACCGAAGGCGGGCTTCGAGCGCCTGCAGGGGGGCAATACCGCACTGATCGCGGATTTCGGTGGCCCCGCCCCCGAACCGGGCGTCGGCTTCGCGGGACTGCTGAGTTTCGAGATGAGCCACCGGCGGGAGCGGGTGGTGGTGAACGGCGGCGCGGCACGCCCCCCGTCGCCGGAATGGGAGCGGGCACTGGCCTCCACCGCAGCACATTCGACACTGACGATCGCCGACACCAACGCGGTCGGGGTACCGGATGCCGGACGGCGCCGGCGACGGCGGCTGGAGGCCGAGGCGCTGCGCACCGAATCGGCGGACGCAACCTGGCTGGACATGATGCATACCGGCTATCAGGAACGGTTCGGTGTGGTGCATCGGCGACGGCTGTACCTGGATCGCGACGGACGCGACCTGCGCGGGGAAGACCGGCTGGAGGTCGCGGACCGACGGAAGCCCAACCATGTGCCCTTCGCCGTGCGCTTTCACCTGCACCCGGATGCCAGCGCGGTGCTGGCCCAGGGGGGCAACGCAGCGCTGATCCGCCTGAAGTCCGGGCGTGGCTGGCGGATCCGGGTCGCGGGCGCGGACCTGAAACTGGAGGACAGCGTCTATCTGGGCGACGGGTCGCCGCGCCGCAGTCAGCAGGTTGTGGCAAGTGGCGATCTGGACAGCACGGACATCACCGTGCAATGGGCACTCACCCTGATCGACGGCAGCGATTCCTGACCGCCGATCCCACCAAATCTTGTCCTATCGAACAAGCGACGCAGGAGACCTGATCCCATGACCGAAACGAACATCGTGCCGAAGCGCGCGCTGATCTCCGTTTCCGACAAGACCGGACTGGACGTGCTGGGCCGGTTCCTGAAGCAGCAGGGGGTGGAGATCCTGTCCACCGGCGGCACCGCCCGTGCCCTGTCCGACATGGGCTGCGACGTGCGCGAGGTCAGTGCCCATACCGGATCACCGGAGATGATGGACGGGCGCGTGAAGACGCTGCACCCGAAGATCCACGGCGGCATCCTGGCGCTGCGCGACAATGCCGACCACCAGAAGGCCATGCAGGATCATGACATCGCCGGGATCGACCTGGTGGTGATCAACCTCTACCCCTTCGAGGCCACGGTGGCCTCCGGCGCCGACCGTGCCACGGTGATCGAGAATATAGACATCGGCGGCCCTGCCATGATCCGCTCCGCCGCCAAGAACCACCAGTTCGTGGCCGTCGTGACCGACCCGGCGGACTATGGCCGGCTGATCAGCGAATGGCAGGACCAGGGCGGGCTGGGGCTGGCGTTCCGCCAGGACCTTGCGGCCCGCGCCTATGCCCGCACCGCCGCCTATGATGCGGCGATCACCGGCTGGTTCAGCCAGTCCGCGGAGGGGATGCCGCATCGCTTCGCCCTGTCGGCAGGTCCGGCGCGGTCGCTGCGCTATGGCGAGAACCCGCACCAGATCGCCGCCTTCTACCCCAGCGGCGATCCGCGCCCTGGCGTGGCGAGCGCCCGCCAGGTACAGGGCAAGGAACTCAGCTACAACAATCTGAACGACACCGACGCGGCCTTCGAGCTGGTGGCGGAGTTCGACCCGGCGGAGAGCGCCGCCGTGGCCATCATCAAGCACGCCAACCCCTGCGGTGTCGCGGTGGGATCGACGGTGCTGGAAGCCTACGAGCGGGCGCTGGCCTGTGACTCGGTCAGTGCCTTCGGCGGCATCATTGCCCTGAACCGGCCGCTGGACGCGGATGCGGCCCGCAAGATCACCGAAATCTTCACGGAGGTCATCATCGCCCCCGGCGCCAGCGAGGAAGCCATGAAGCTGGTGGCCGCCAAGAAGAACCTGCGCCTGCTGCTGACTGACGGGCTGCCCGATCCGGCGGCACCCGGCATGGCCTTCAAGGCGCTGGCGGGCGGTATCCTGGCCCAGTCCCGCGACAATGGCCGCATCGCCGCCGCCGATCTGAAGGTGGTGACGAAGCGCCAGCCGACAGAGGCGGAACTGCGCGACATGATCTTCGCCTTCCGCGTCGCCAAGCACGTCAAATCCAACACCATCGTCTATGTCCGCGACGGGCGCACGGTGGGTGTCGGCGCGGGGCAGATGAGCCGGGTCGATTCCGCCCGCATCGCCGCGCGCAAGTCCGACGAGGCGCGGGAAGCCGCCGGTGACACGGCAAGCTGGACCGAGGGCTCGGTCGTGGCCTCCGACGCCTTCTTCCCCTTTGCCGACGGCCTGCTGGCGGCAGTGGATGCAGGCGCGAAGGCCGTCATCCAGCCCGGCGGCTCCGTCCGTGACCAGGAAGTCATCGACGCCGCCGACGCGGCCGGTCTGGCCATGGCCTTCACCGGGATGCGCCACTTCCGGCACTGAGCCGGGGGCACTTGATGGTGGACCGTTCCGCCCCTCCCCCCCTCCCGACCACCCGTTAAGGATACTCCCGTGGGTGGTCGGGAGGGGGAGAGGGGCGGAACGGTCAGCACAACTCCGACTCCGCCATGCTCAAGGCCGTGCGTGGCCATGCCGCGATGCGCCATTGTTCGCGCCCCTGCCGATCTGATACAAACAACACTTCAAATGGGAGGAATATGCGATGACCGGTATCGTTCATGACTCAGTCGACAGTCTGGCGGCTCTGATCCCCGATGGAGCGAAGATCGTGGTGCCTGCGGATTACACCGGCATCGCCATGGAACTCACACGGGCCATGGTCCGCCGTGGTGTGCGCGACCTCTACCTGGTCTGCCTGCCGGTGACGGGCCTGCAGGGCGACATTCTGATCGGTGCCGGCGCGGTGAAGACCATCGAGACCTCCGCCGTGACCCTGGGCGAGTTCGGCGGCGCGCCGCGGTTCCAGGCCGCCATCGGCGACGGCAGCCTGAAGATCAAGGACGCGACCTGCCCGGCGATCCATGCCGGTATCCAGGCGGGGCAGAAGGGCATTCCCTACATGCCGCTGCGTGGCATGATCGGCTCCGACGTTCTGGCCAACCGCGACGACTGGAAAGTGGCGCAGAACCCCTTCAGTGACGAGGAAGATCCCATCGTCCTGCTGCCGGCCATCCGGCCGGACTTCGCGCTGATCCATGCCAAGAAGGCGGATCGCCACGGCAACGTCTACATCGGCATCCGCCGCGAGGTCATGGCGCTGGCCGGAGCGTCGCGCCAGACACTGGTGACGGTGGAGGAGATCGTCGACGGCAACCTGCTGCGTGACGACGAGACGGCGGCGGGCACCCTGCCCGCGCTCTATGTCGGTGGCGTGGCGGAAGCCCGGAAGGGCGCATGGCCGCTGGCCTTCTGGGACGAATACCCGGCGGATGAGGCCCACATGACGTCCTACGTCGCCGCCGCCCGCTCCGCGGAAGGCTTCCAGGACTATCTCGACCAGTTCGTGACCGGCGATTCCCGCGCCGCAGCGGCGGAGTGAGCCTGTGAGTGATTTTCCCGCACCCGACGAGATCCGTACCGAAGAGCTGCTGATCGCCATCATCGCCCGCCTGCTGGAAGGGTGTCGGCTGGTATCCAGCGGCGCATCCTCTCCCATTCCCGGCGGCGGCTGCCTGCTGGCACGGCATCAGTCAGGCGGGGCCATGCACGTGAATGTGCTGGGCAGCCGCGCGAACAACCTGATGACGAACGGCGGTGTCGAGCTGTTCGACTGGGCCGCACAGGGACGGCTGGATGCCTTCTTCCTGGGTGGCGGACAGATCGACGGTCAGGCCAACATCAATCTTGTCGGCATCGGTGACTATCCGCAGGCGAAGATCCGCTGGCCCGGCTCCTTCGGTTCCGCCTACCTCTATTATCTGGTGCCGCGCGTCATCCTGTTCCGGGAAGAACACACCCGCCGCGTCTTCGTGGAGAAGGTGGATTTCATCTCGACCCCGGGCACCAGTGATCCGGAGGTCTATCGCACAGGCGGGCCCTACGCGATGGTGTCTCCGATCTGCCAGATGGGCTTCGACAAGGACCGGCGGAAGTTCCACCTGGTCTCCGTCCATCCCGGCCATACGGTCGAGGAAGTGCTGGACAATACCGGTTTCGACATCGATGTGCCGGAGCATGTGCCGGAGACCATCCTGCCGGACCGCGCAACGCTGGACATCATCCGCCAGCAGATTTCCCTGGAAATCGCCGAATGCTACCCCCGCTTCGCCGCCAAGGTGTTCCCTGAGGCGATGAACGCGGCCTGAACAGGCTGCCACACCAGCGAAATCCTGCCCCTTCCCCCTCGACGGGGGAAGGTCGGGGTGGGGATCAGCCCGTCTTGATCCTCGGGGCCTTGTTGCCATTCACGCGCTGTGTCCGCCAGTCGACGCACCAGTCGGAGCAGAAGGTCTGCCCTTCCAGCTTCGGGTCGCTGGCCTTGACGCCCTCGTCATAGACCAGCACGCCGCAGTTGCCGCACTTGATGTAGCGTTCGATGTAGTAGCCGGTGTCCGAGAAACGCATGGATCAATCCCCCCCGGCGCCGAGGCCATAGTCGGCCTTCGCGCGTTCTGCCGTGACATAGCCTTCGGCCACGTCTTCCTGCACCAGTTCCGGATCACGTTCTGCGGGGCTGCCGTAGCCGCCGCCGCCCGGTGTCACGATCTCCACCCGGTCACCCGGCTTGATGACCACGTTGGACCACTTGCTGGTGGATGCCTTGCCGAAGGCCTGCATCATGTTCTGCCATTCGTTGCTTCCCGCCGCCATGTAGAGCGTCATGCCGGACGTGCCGGAGCCGCCGCCGTTCAGGCCCCAGGCCTGATGCACATGCCGGTCGGTGAGCTGGCTGCAGGTGATTTCCGCATCCAGACAAGTCCAGATGCGCCGGGTGCCCAGTCCGCCACGGGTTGCGCCCGCCCCGCCCGAGTCTGGGATCAGGCTGACTTCCTCCGTCAGCCAGGGGTAGCGGGTCTCGAACACCTCCACCGGCGTCACGCGGCAATTGCCGTTGATCGCGTCGGTGGCGTCATTGCCGTCGGCGTGGCGCGTCGCGCCCCAGCCCACGACCTCGATGTCATAGCAGGCGAAATATTCGTCGTTCGCCTTGTCCTGACCACCGAAGACGAAGTTCAGGTGCGTGCCGCCCTCGGAGGCGAAGGCCCGCTCCGGCGACGCCGGGGCCAGCGCCCCGATGACCGCCCCGGCGATACGGGGATGGGTCTCCGTATTGCCACCGACCTCCGGTGCCGGATAGTCGACATTGACCACGGTCCCCGCCGGTGCCAGCACGTGAATGGGCCGGAAGCAGCCGGAATTCTTCGGGATCGAGGGATCCGTCAGATGCAGGATCGCATTGTAGGCCGCCGACCAGGTCACGCCGAGCGTGGCATTGATGGGACCGCCGACCTGTGGCGAGCTGCCTTCGAAATCGACCACGATCTCGTCGTCCTGAATGAAGCATTCGACGTTGATGCGGATTTCCTGATCGGTCACACCGTCATTGTCCATGAAGTCATGGAACGGATAGGCGCCGTCCGGCAGGTCGCGGATCTCCGCCCGCATCCGGGCCTCAGAATAGTCCATCAGGTCGGCGCAGATCTTGCGGAAGTGATCCACACCATACTTCGAGATGGTCTGGGCCAGTCGCTCCGCGCCCACCTCGACACCGCTGATCAGGGCGCGCATGTCGCCGTAGTTGTAGCGGGGCGTGCGGACGTTCGCGAGCCAGAGCTTCCAGACTTCCTCCACATCCTCGCCGCGCTTCTTGATCTTCACCGGGGGCACGCGAATGCCTTCATGGAAGATCTCGGTCGCTTCCGAGGCGAAGCCGCCCGGCACCATGCCGCCGACTTCCGCCACATGACCGATGGCGACGGTGAAGGCGACAAGCTGGTCATCCACGAAGACCGGGCAGAACAGCGTGTGCTCCGGCGTGTGCAGGCCGCCGCGATAGGGGTCGTTGTGGACGATCACGTCGCCGGGGTGGATGGTGTCCAGCGGGATTTCCTTCAGGCTGGAGCTGATGATCAGCGGCATGCCGCCGATCTGTGCCGGGCAGAATTCCGCCACGGCCCACATCTCGCCCTCGGCGCTGGCGATGGCGCAGGTGAAGTCCAGCGCCTCGTTGAAGATCGTCGAATAGGACGTCTTCATCAGGGTGATCCCCATCTCCCGGCACGCCGAGATCATGGAGCTTTCGATGATGTTCATGGTGACGAAATCTGTGGCTTTCGACGTTCCCATGGCCTCGTCTCCTCTGTTCAGCGGTTGCGGATGATCAGGTTGCCGTGACCGTCGACCGTCAGCGTCTGGTCAGGGCGCAGCACGGTGACGGA
Organism: Minwuia sp. IMCC3009; assembly: GCF_029909415.1. Lineage (GTDB taxonomy): Bacteria > Pseudomonadota > Alphaproteobacteria > Minwuiales > Minwuiaceae > Minwuia. The sequence goes on along the minus strand of NZ_CP123781.1, from coordinate 386,696 downwards.
AGCCGGTTCCTCGACCAGGGCCGGTCCCTCGATCACCGCACCATCACCCAGGCTGGCACGATCATAGACAGCGGCCTGCATGGCACCGTCATCATAGTGCACCTGCCGGTGAGCCGTCGGTTCCGGCAGACCCGCGGCTTTCGGCAGGGTCGGCAGGGTCGGCGTCTCCCGTACCGAGATCGCGGTGACCTTGAAGGTAATGACCTCGATCACCTCCCGCGGGATATTGAAGCCGAAGCGCGACTTGTGCAGCGCGTGGAACGTCGACCAAGCCTTCTGCACCGTCTCGGCGTCGAAGGTCTCGAACTCCACCGGCACTTCCAGTTCGTAGTTCTGGCCGAGGTAGCGCAGTTCCAGCGTACGGCTGACACTCAGGCCCTGCTCGTAGCCCTGTGCCTTCAGGTTGCCCAGCGCATCGCTGACGAGCTGGCCCATGACCTCATTGGCGCGGTCCAGATCGAAGCGGCTGGAGGTCATCTGCACCGTCCGCTCCAGATCGACCCGCGCGTCGGTCATGATGAAGCCGAAGGCGGAGAACTGGCCGGGATGGTTCGGCACGACGCCGGTCGGGATCGACGCCTCTCCCATCAGATCGGCGACATGCAGCGGCCCGGCGCCACCGAAGGCCAGCAGCGCGAAGTCACGCGGATCGAGACCGCGCTCCGTCAGCACCGACCGCAGCGCACCGGTCATGTTGTTGGTGACGATGCGCAGCACCGCCAGCGCGGTTTCCTCCACGCCCAGCCCCAGCGGTTCGGCGATGGTCTGCATCGCCGCCCGCGCCTTTGCCATGTCCAGCGCCATGGTTCCGCCCAGGAAGTTCTCCGGGCTGATACGTCCCAGAATGACATTGGCATCCGTCACGGTGGGCTGCGTGCCCCCGAAGCCGTAGCAGGCCGGGCCTGGATTGGCGCCGGCGCTCTGCGGTCCGACCCGAAGCATGCCGCCCTTGTCGATCCAGGCGATGGAACCGCCGCCTGCACCGATCGTCCGGATGTCGATCATCGGCACCTGGATGGGCACACCGAACTCGATCTCGAAGTTGGTGGTGAAGCTCTCCTGCCCATCAACGACCGTGGAGCAGTCGGTGGAGGTGCCGCCCATGTCGAAGGTGACGAGATTCCCCACGTCAAGCTGCGCCGCGATATGGCGCGCCGCGACAACGCCGCCGGTGGGACCGGAGACCGTCATGTGGATCGGGGATGCGGCCGCCGCGTCGGTGGTCATCTCACCGCCATTGGACTTGATGATGGCGACATTCTCGACGCCGCCCCGCTCCTTCAGCCGCGTGCCGAGGTCCGTCAGATAGCGGCTGACGATGGGCTTGACGAAGGCATCCGCAATTGTGGTGGAGGCGCGTTCGTACTCCTTCCACTTCGGCAGCACTTCATAGGAGATGGAGACCGGCACGTCCGGCAGGGCCTTCGCCAGGATGTCGCGCACCGCGATCTCGTGATCGGGGGTGACATAGGAGAACAGCAGGTTGACGGCAATCGCCTCGATCCCGCCCCTGGCCGCGATCTCCGCTGCCATGGCTTCCACCTCGGCGGGGTCGATGGCCTTGTGGACCGCGCCGCTGGCCAGCATCCGCTCATCAAGCTCGAAGCAGTCACGCCTCTTCATCAGCGGCTTCGGCTTGACCCAGCTGGCGTCGTAATGGTGCTTGCGGTTGCCGCGCTGGATGAAGGGCACATCGCGAAAGCCCTTCGTCGTGACGTAGCCGACCCGCGCGCCGCGCCGTTCCAGGATCGCATTGGTGGCCACGGTGGTGCCGAGGCGCAGGTTGCGGATGCTGCCGGTGAGCTGTTGCAGCCCCTGCAGCACGCCGTCCGTCGGATTGTCCGGCGTGGAAAGATTCTTCCAGACCGTGACTTCCTTCCCTTCCGGGTCATAGGCCACGAAATCGGTGAATGTGCCTCCGACGTCGATTCCCACCGTCAAGCGTGACATGCGTCCCCCTGCAGACTGCTGGTTCACTGAATTGCGAACAGGGTAGTGCACTTGTCGGCAACCTTGCTTGGATGCAGATGCACTTGCACCATGTGGCGGACGCAACGGGGGCAGGCTGCGCTGCCGTCTGCGGCGCCACACGGACAGAATGCCGACGATACCAGGCGCTGTGACACAAAGGCCCTGCCAGTTGCCTGACAGGGCCCTCGGTCGGTCAGTCGTCGATGCGCGCGGTCAGGCCGCGTGTCGCTCCAGCATCGAATCCTTCAGCGAGAGTTTCTGCTTCTTCCATTTCGCCAACAGCGCTTCATCCGGTGCCGGGCGAGCCTCCTCAGCGGAGATCTTGGCCTCAAGCTCCGCATGGCGACGCTTCATCTGGTCTAGTGTTGGTTTGGATGACACGAGGTACTCCCTTCCGTCGTTCGGTGGGTAGAACCGGGTGACATCTGGGCACCCGGCCCTGTCACCTGAAAGTCTGCGCCCCGAAAATCGATCTGTCATCCCTGAATGACAGATTTCTGACATTTCCTGACGGCCGACACAAAACTGGAACGGGAATTGCGAAACCGCGGACAATCGTCACGACTGACGTCACGGAATGAGAATCAACAAGTGTTAACGCGGTTAACCCTTCGTTAGGATTAATGGAAGATTATCCTTCGCACGGGGTTAATGCGGTCAAGGAAGGAACGGTGCGATGCGCGTTTTGCTGATCGAAGATGATATGGCCATGTCGCGTGGCATTGAGACCATGCTGTCGTCAGACGGCTTCAACGTCTACTCGACCGATCTGGGCGAGGAAGGCCTGGATCTGGGCAAGCTGTATGACTACGACATCATCCTGCTGGACCTGAACCTGCCCGACATGCACGGCTATGACGTGCTGAAGAAGCTGCGCCTTTCAAAGGTCTCGACCCCGGTACTGATCCTGTCCAGCATGATGGACGTGGGCGACATCGTGAAGGGTCTCGGCTTCGGCGCCGACGATTACCTGACCAAGCCTTTCAAGCGTGAGGAACTGGTGGCCCGCGTGCATGCCATCGTCCGTCGCTCCAAGGGTCATGCCCAGTCGATCATCCGCACCGGCAAGCTGGTGGTGAACCTGGACACCAAGTCAGTCGAGGTCGATGCCCAGCGCATCCACCTGACCGGCAAGGAATACGCGATGCTGGAACTGCTCTCGCTGCGCAAGGGCACGACGCTGACCAAGGAAATGTTCCTGAACCATCTCTACGGTGGCATGGACGAGCCGGAACTGAAGATCATCGACGTCTTCATCTGCAAGCTGCGCAAGAAACTGGCGGCTGCGACCGGTGGCGACCATTACATCGAGACCGTCTGGGGACGCGGCTATGTGCTGCGTGACCCGGAAGAAGCGGAAGCCGCCGCCTGAGGCACCGGCCCGCAAGCCTTCTCTTTCTGCCCCTCCCTGATCAGCCGTCGGACTGTCGCACCAGTCCGGCGGCTTTCAGCGTTTCAAGGGCCACCGCAAGGTCACCCTGCAGCCGCTCCGCCGCCGCATCGGGAAAGGCCGCGGCGAAGGTCGCCTGAATCTCTTCCAGGCTCTGCGGCTGTTCCAGCAGGCGCCAGATCGCGGCCCCCATGGCATCCAGATGAACGATCTCGCCACTGACCGGCGCCACCAGGAACAGGTCATCGTCCATCGGGTTCTCGGATACGCCCGCGACACGTTCCCAATGGTTCATTCGTCTGGCTCCCGGATCAGGAATTCCGCCGCCTCGAAGCTGTCAGCATAGGCCAGATGCCGGCATTCGCAGGCCGTTGCTACCTGGCGCAGCCGGGTGAGCCGGGTCATCGGGTCCAGATGGGGGGCGAAGGTCACGGGGACCAGACGTTTCACGGTCTCGCCAATACTGCCCGGCGTCAGTTTCGGTGCCTGCGCCTGCCCTGACCGCTCCAGCGTGATCAGCCGGCGGACCCGCAGAACCTCCCCGAACGTCGCCTGCATCTCCTCTTCCAGCGCCAGATACACCATGCTCCCCTCCCGTGTCATACCGCGCGCTTCCACCAGGGTGGCGAACCGGGACGGGGCACTGTCCGGCAGGGGCAGACGCAGCTTGGGCCGAAGTCCGAGGGCAAGACCCTGCATGTCCCGCGAAAGCGGCAGACGGTCATCGCACCAGAGCCGCGCGCCTCCTGCCGCCAGGGCCATGGCCAGGGTGCTCTTGCCCGCCATCGTGTCCCCCAGCAGGACCGTCAGGCCCCGCCGTTCGCCGTGGCCAAGGGCAACTGCCGCCGCATGCAGGCAGATCCAGTCCGGATCGGCCGCGGTGAAGGCCCCGATGACGGTGCCGATCAGCCCGTTGGCGGCCAGCAGGCCCGGCGGCAGCACCACATCCGGTGCCGCGTAGCTGCTGGCCGTGAACCGGACGGAGCCATCGTCCGCTGTCAGGGCGGTGACATGAGCAGCATCGTCCGCGCCCTCCGCTTCCGGCCAGTGCGGTGCCTGCGCGCGGGTCAGGTCGAGCAGGGCCTGCGGGGCATCCACGATCACCGGTCGCGTCGGACTGGCAAAACCGGAGGCCCTGTGTGTCATGGCTGACTCGATGTCATGGCTGGCTCAGCGACGGCGGCGGCGGCCGGGCCGGGCCGGGCCGGGGGCTTCGGCGGGGACAGGACCGGCGGCAGCGCGCCGGAGGCAACCGCCTTCAGCAGGCGGACATGCTTGGGCAGCGTGTCCTTCAGCGCATAGTTCTTCAGCACCACCTCCCGCGCCGCCTCCTGCAGCGGCTTCAGCGCTTCCCGGTTGTCGAGCGCTTCCGCGATCCGCTGCGCCAGCCCGTCGACATCGAAGAAGTCCACCAGCAGACCCTGCTTGCCGTCGCGAATGACCTCCCGCACCGGCTCGGTGTCGGAGGATATGATGAGGCACCCCGTCGCCATGCTCTCGATCAGCGACCAGGACAGCACGAAGGGCACGGTCATGTAGACGTGGGCGTGGCTGGCCTGCAGCACCTTCAGGTACTCGCCATAGGGCAGCAGTCCGGTGAAGTGGACCCGGCTCATGTCCAGTTCCAGTTCCTCCAGCATCTTCTGCTTGAAGGTTCGGCCATCAGGCAGCTTCCGGCCATAGGCCACCCGGTCCTGGCCGACGATGACCGCGTGCATGTCGGGCCGCACCTTCTGCAACTGCGCCACCGCCTCCACGAACTGCGGGAAGCCGCGATAGGGCTCCATCCCGCGCGTGGCGTAGGTGACGATCTCCTTCGCGCCGCTCAGGTCCAGATCGCCGACCTTCATCACCGCATCCGGGTCCGGCTTGAAGAAATCCGTATCGACGCCGTCATGCAGCACGGTCAGCTTGTTGTGGAAGATCTTCGGGAACTGGTCGCGCTGGAACAGCGTCGGACACAGGCCCCAGTCGCAGTTCGCCAGATCCAGCAGGATCGCGGCGTTGCGGGTGCGGATGCGGCATTCATCGTCGGAGGAAATCTCGCTCTCCGGCAGGTAGTCCGCGTCGGAACCATGCGCGTGGTAGAACCATTCGAAGTAGCTCAGGACACGGGTGTCGGGGAACGCATCCTTCACATACAGCGTCGGACCCCAGCCGGAATGGCCGCAGACCAGGTCCGGCACGAAGCCCTGGCGTTTCAGGTCCATGCACATGCGATAGACCGACTGGCCGTTCAGCACGGCGCTTTCCAGGTTGCGGACATAATGATGCGTCTCCGCCCGCACCTCCCGCGCCGGCTTGTAGAACGCCTTGGTCACCCCCGGAATCTCGCCGTTCTTCGCCTGGGTGCCGAAGACAAGCTGGTGCCCCTGCTCCGCCGCCAGACTGGTCGCCACATGCCGGTACTGGGCCGGAAAATTGTTGTGCAGGAACAGGACACGCATGGGTGGCTATGCCTCCAGTGAATTGGGTTGTCCGACAGGCATCAGCCAAGCCGGGCCGCAGGTCAATCCCTGATGCATCCCGCCGCAGCCATTGTCGGCCGGTTAACCAGTTCTAAAGCCACCTGTGCGACGGTTCCGTTTCAGGCAGAACCGGGCGCAGAACCCGAAACGCGGAAAGTGAGTCAATGAAGGCGCGGACAGACCAGGAAATCCGGCTGCTGGACTTTGCCGAGCGACTGGCGCGGCACACGGATGATCGCATCGCGGTCCATATCCACCTGTCGCGGCTGGGGGCGCATTACCGGCGCGCGCACCACATGCGTATTGCTGCCAACAGTTTCGAACTGCTGGCCAAGCGCTTCGACGGCCAGCTCTTCATGATGTCGAACAACGATCTCATCTTCGTTGCCCGCGGCGCGACCCCGACCGAGGTCGATGAGGTCGTGACCCGCCTGCGCTATCTGTTCAACGAAGACCCCCTGACCCACGATGACGCCTATGACACCGGGAAATTCTGCACCTGGTATGACCTGGACGATGAATATGATGCCTTCGTCGCCCTCGCCCGTTCGCTGAAGCAGCAGGCAGAGAACGAACGCCTGATCGAGGCGGAGCGGCGCAAGGCCCGCAAGAACCAGCAGCCGCCGAAGGTCCCGATGCGACCGGAACATCTGGGGCGCCTGGTCGAGCAGATCACGTCGATGGACATCACCTCCCTGATGCGGCGCCAGCCGATCTGCGCCATGGCACCGGACGGGACGCTGCGCCCGGTGTTCAACGAACTGTTCGTCTCCATCGGTGACCTGAACCGGATGGTGATGCCGGAGGTCAACCTGACCGCCAATGCCTATCTGTTCAGCTATCTGACCCAGTACCTGGACCTGCGCATCCTGAAGGCCCTGCCGGAGATCGAGAACGCGGTGCCGCTCTCCACCTCCATCAACATCAACATCGGCACCATCCTGTCGCCGGAGTTCCTGGAGTTCGATCACCGCCTGCGCGCCCTGACGCGCAAGACGATCGTGCTGGAGGTGCAGCCGAGCGACCTGTTCGCCGACGTCAGCAGCTTCATGTTCGCGCGTGATTTCGTGCGCAATCGCGGTTACCGCATCTGCGTCGACGGGCTGACCCACCTGACCTTCCCGCTGGTGGACAAGCGCAAGCTGGGCCTGGACATGCAGAAACTCATCTGGTCCGCCGACGCACTGGAAGACGGCGGGGCGGAGCGGCGCAAGGAACTGGTCGAAGCCATCCGCCGCACCGGTACGTCCCGCGTCATCCTGTGCCGCTGCGATTCGGAGGAAGCCTTCGAGTTCGGCCGCTCCATCGGCCTGTCCCTGTTCCAGGGCCGCCTGGTCGATCAGCAACTGGCCGAGATGAACGCCAACCGCAAGGTGGCGTGAGGCACCGGTCAGGCAGCGGAACCTAGCGTTCGAGTTCACCGAAGAATCCGATGACCTTCACGATCTTTCCGGCGTCATTCACTTCCGTGACGTCAAAGCCTGACATCAGCAGGCTGTCGCCCTGGTGTATGGCCCAGTGATACCGGCAGTGATTGTTCTGCAAGTCGACATTGCTGGTGCGGGTGTAGCGTGCCCCGGGGATCTGCTTCTGGATCTGTTCGACCATCGCCAAAAAAGCCCTGCGACCGATGATGTTGTGGTTGGGGTCGACGAAGTGGACGTTGTGTTCCAGCGCGGCGTCGGTCAGCGCGGCCCTTTCCGACAAATCCGAGGTGTTCCAGACGGCCAGCATCCGGTCCAGATTCTCGATATGTGCATTCATCATTCCAGCCTTTCACGTGTCAGGAACCAACTGGTGACGCGCCGCGATCACGGCTCCCCGTCAAGCGCGTGGTTCTCAAGGTCCTCGTCGGCTTCGTCTTCGGAGATGCAGCGGCCCCGGATCGAAATTCCCGCCCAGTGCACGCTGTCCGGATCGCCGCTGACCAGCGGGTGCCAGGGTTCCAGCGGCTTGCCCTCGTAGAGCAGGCGGTAGGCGCAGGTGGAGGGCATCCAGCGCAGCTTGCCGACGTTCTCCGTGTCCAGCGTCAGGCAGTCGGGGACGACGATGGAGCGGTTGGCATAGTCGCCACAGCGGCAACTCTCATGATCCAGCAGGCGACAGGCGACATTGGTGAAGACGATCTCACCCGTGTCGATGTCCTCCAGCTTGTAGAGGCAGCACTTGCCGCAGCCGTCGCAGAGCGATTCCCACTGGCCCTGCGTCATGTCCTCCAGACGTGTCGTCTCCCAGAAGGGGCGCTCGTCCTCATCGGTGTTCGTGTTCATGACCAGCCGGCCTCCCTGACCGCAGGCAGATATGTACGGCTGACCGGCACTTCCAGCCCGTTGCGCAGCAGCAGCCAGGTCTTGCGGTCGCGCCGCACGACATCCTGCACCGCGTCCTCGGCAATCCACCAGGACCGGTGTACCCGCAGGCCCCGCAGCCCGTCCAGTTCCTCCACGGCGTCGGAGAACCGGTGCAGGACCAGGTCGTCGCCCAGTGCCGTATGCACACGGACGTAATGATCCTCCGCCTGCAGGCAGAGCAGGTCCCGGCCCAGGCGGGTGGGCACACGCAGCAGGAATCGCGGTGCCGCGCTGGCCACCAGCGTTCCGTTCCCCTGCGCATCATCACCCTGCGCATCCTCGCCCTGCGCCGACAGCGCCGCTTCATCCGAAGCCGTTGCCGGCGCCGAACGGCTCATGAAGAAATGCATGATGGGAATCGTGATCGCCAGCGACAGGACGAACACCTGCGGATAGAGCCAGAGAAAACCGATGTGTTCCACCGTCTCCGGTCGGAAGGTGCTCTCCAGCCAGATGACCTCGAACGTTGCCGGCACCGATGCCAACGCACAGGCCCCCACCGTCGGAAGCCAGAATCTGGATTCGCCCAGCAGGCGGTGCAGGAAGAAATGCGCCAGGCGAATCTGCAGCCAGTTGAGCGCGATGCTGATACCCCAGTACTGGATCAGTTCCAGGGGTGTGAGCGCGCTGAACGTGCCGAACGGACCGATCATCACCGCCAGGAACCAGACGCCCCCGACGGCCAGCCCCTCCAGCAGGATCGCTTTCAGCCGTTCCCATTCACGAAGCGCCAAGTGCACAGTGTCCTGTTTCACGAAACCCGGGACGCATTTGCCGAAGGAGAGGCTTCACCCCTCGGCGTCACACGCGAAATCTGTCGACGCCAAGAGGTACATTCATCGGCGAAAGGACACCAGCCCATGTTCGGACGAACTTCTGTCATGCCTTCATCATCCCGCCGCACCGGCGCCGCGCGGTCCGCGCGCGCTGCCATGCTTGCCGTGACGATGCTCACATTGCCCGCTGCCATGGCGCATGCGGGCGAGTTGCGCATCGCGGTGGAGAACATCGTCGGCAGTGACGGCCACCTGCGGGTTGCCCTCTACGCGGAGGGATCGGAGTTCCTGAAGTCCGGTCAGGAGACGGCGGCCAGCTTCCGTGTCGCCGCCCCCGGCACGATGACCTTCAGCTTTCCCGACCTTGCAGCCGGGCGCTATGGCGTTGCCGTGTTTCACGATGCCAACGCCAATGGCGAACTGGACAGCAACCTGCTGGGCATTCCGACGGAGGGTGTGGCATTCAGCAATGCGGCGCGGGCGAACTTCGGCCCGCCCTTCTTCGACGATGTTGCCGTGACGGTGCCCGTCGAGGGTACCGTGACCACCCGCGCACCGCTGACCTATTGAGAGACCGCATCATGATGGACCGACGCACGTTCATGACCTCCATCGCCGTCGCCGGACTCGGGATCGGCGGCATCTCCGGTGCCGCGCTGGCCGACGCCAATGCCATGCGCCATCGGGCACTCAACTTCCAGGTCGGCCTGCGGGAGCGGCCATGGCTGCTGGGCTGGCAGACGCTGGAGGCACCGACCGTTGCCGCGGACAGCAGCGAGATACACGTGGAGGGGCAGATTCCCGCCGACCTGAAAGGGGACTTCTGCCGCAACGGTCCTGCGGGGCACGAGGTCTTCGGCCATCGCTATCGCCACTGGTTCGACGGCGACGGGCTGGTCCACCGCTTCCGCCTGGCCGACGGCACGGTGCGCCACGAAGGGCGGATCATCGACACCCCGAAGTGGCGGGCGGAGCAGGCCGCGTTCCGGCCCCTCTACGACGCCTTCGACACCGACGTCGACGGTGCCGCCATCAGTTCACCCGATGCGCTCAACCCCGGCAACATCAGCATCATCCGGCATGGGGGTCGCCTGCTGGCGCTCTGGGAGGGTGGATCGGCCATCGAGCTCGATCCGCAGACGCTGGCCTTCCGGGACTTCGTCACCCTGGCACCGGAGGCGCGCGGCATGCCCTTCTCCGCGCATCCGCGGCTGGACCGGGACGGCACACTCTGGAGCTTCGGCTACGCCGGATATGCGGGCAAGATCGTGCTCTACCGGGTCAATCCGGATGGCGGGCTGCACAGTCTGCACCTGCTGGACGTCGCACCGACCCCCATGGTGCATGATTTCCTGATCACGGAGCGGCATGTCGTCTTCATCCTGACACCCTGGCGCTATGACGGGACAGCAGGGGCGACGTTCCTGGAAAGGCATGTCTGGCAGCCGGAGACCGGCGGTCAGGCCCTGATCATCGACAAGGATGACCCGAGCCGCCGCCGGATCGTCGAGCTGCCCGCCTTCTGGGTCTATCATTTCGGCAATGCCTGGGAGGATGCGGCAGGCATCATCCGCTTCGACTATTGCCACTATGCCGATCCGTCCATGACCACGGAGGCTTTCCGCCAGGTGATGAACGGGGAGGCCCCCACGGGCACCGGCGCCAGCTATCGCAGCGCCAGGATCGACCCTGCGAAGGGCAGTTTCAGCGAATCCCCCCTGATCGACGGCCCCGCGACGGAGTTCCCGCAGGTGCATCCGGGCCGCATCGGTCGTCGCACGGACCGCGCGGTCCTGCTGCTCGCCGACCCGGATGCCGGGGTGGATCACCCCCTGTTCTCCACCACGGCGATGGTGGATCAGGCGACAGGGCGCATCGACGCCTTCGTCCATGGTCCGACCGAGATCGCCGAGGAGGCGATTCTGGTTCCCGCTGACGGCGGCGATTCGGATTCAGCGGCTGGCTGGGTTCTGCAGACGGTGCTGGACTACGCGGCGGCGCGCACCCGGCTGAAGATATTCGACGCCACGGATCTGTCCTCCGGCCCCGTCGCGGTGGCGACCCTGCCCTATGCACTGCCCGCCGGTCTGCATGGCAGTTTCATGAAAGCCTGATTGCGGGCGACCCGAAACGGGCTATCTTCCGCCGGAGCAGAACTGACCCTCGGCGGAAGAATCCCGCATGAACGACCGACAGATGGCAATCCAGGACCTGTTTGTCGTCGGCACCAGCCCAGGTGTCAGCGGATCCGGACGCGTGCGCCTGCAGACCCTGGTCCTGATCCGCTGGATCGCCGTGCTGGGCCAGAGCTTCTCGGTCCTGCTGATCCGCTTCGGGCTGGATTTCGAGTTTCCCTTTCTGCCCTGCCTGCTGACCATTCTCGCCTCCGGCGTGCTGAACATCGTCCTTGCGGTCCAGTATCCCGCAACGGCGCGCCTGTCGGACCGGGGGGCGGCGCTGTTCCTGGCCTATGACCTGCTGCAACTGGCGGCCCTGCTGTACATGACAGGTGGTCTGACGAACCCGTTCGTCATCCTGATCCTGGTTCCGGTGACGATCTCCGCGACGATCCTGTCGGTGCTCAGCACGGCGGCACTCGGCCTGCTGGCGCTGGTCTTCACCAGTCTGCTGGCCTTCTGGTACCTGCCTCTGCCGTGGGCCGGCGCGGGGCTGCATTTTCCGACGCTCTATGTCGGCGCGATCTGGATGGCGCTGGCTCTCGGGATCGCCTTCATGTCGACCTATGCGGGCCGTCTCGCCTTCGAGACCAAGCGCATGTCCGACGCCCTGCGCGCCACGCAACTGGCGCTGTCGCGGGAGCAACAGCTCAGCGCGGTCGGGGGAATCGCCGCCGCCGCCGCGCACGAACTCGGCACCCCGCTCGGCACCATCCACCTGGTCGCCAGGGAACTGCAGCGCGACCTGGAGACGGGAAGCCCGCTGACCGAGGACATCGACCTGCTGGTCAGCCAGACGGAGCGCTGCCGCGATATCCTGGCTGAACTCTCACGACGACCAGGCGACGGGGACGATACCTTCCGCAAGACCACCATCGTCGGGCTGGTGGAAGCGGCGGTCGAGCCCTATGGCACCGCAGAGGTCAGTATCGTGATCGAGCCGCAGACCGGCCACCCGCCGGAGGTGCCGCGCAGTCCCGAAGTCCTGCATGGTCTGGCCAACCTGACCGAGAATGCCGTCGATTTCTCCAGGCGACAGGTACGCATCGAAATCTATTGGGACACGCCGGAAATCACCATCCTGCTGGAGGATGACGGACCCGGCTTTCCGCAGGATGTCTTGAAGACACTGGGCGAACCCTATACCACCACAAGACGGCAGCGCGGCGGCATGGGACTTGGCGTTTTCATCGCGACAACGCTATTGGGTCATTCCGGGGCGACTGTCGACTTCAGCAACCGGGTCGAGAATGGCGTACCGTGTGGCGCACGCGTTGCCATTCGCTGGCCCCATGGCATTATTGAGCAGGGTACGTGGGGCTGACGGGGGACCGTCCGGCATCCGGCACCCAACGACGCAGAAGGGGACCATGCGTATGGCGAAGGACGGTGACGAGGAGATGCTCGACATCAATGACCTCGAGGATCGCTCCCTGCTGATCATCGATGATGACAAGGCGTTCCGTCTGCGACTGGCCCGCGCCATGGAAAAACGCGGCTTCGATGTGGAGGCGGCAGAGACGGTCGAGGAGGGCATCGCCATGGTGCGCAGCCTGCGTCCCGCCTTCGCCGTCGTCGATCTGCGGCTGGAGGATGGCAACGGCCTGGATATCGTCGGTGTCCTGCATGAGGTCCGTCCCGAGGCGCGGGCGGTCATGCTGACCGGCTATGGCAACATCGCGACCGCCGTCGCGGCGGTGAAGGCCGGCGCCATCGACTATCTGGCCAAGCCGGCCGATGCAGATGATGTGGCGAATGCCCTGCTGGCCGTCGACGGGGAAAAGCCGGCACCGCCGGAGAATCCCATGTCCGCCGACCGTGTGCGCTGGGAGCATATCCAGCGGGTCTACGAGCTTTGCGGGCGCAATGTGTCGGAAACGGCGCGGCGGCTGAACATGCATCGCCGGACCCTGCAGCGCATTCTGGCGAAGCGCAGCCCGCGCTGAGGCTGATTAACCAAAGCGAAAGCCTTCAGTACTAGGGTTCACGGTGTATGCGCGGATGGGCGCGCGTACCGTGGACCTGTCTGTGGTGACGCCTTGAAGTACCTCGATCTCAGCATGCTCTCGGTCATGGTGGCGGACGACAACCGCCATATCCGGGACATCATCGTGCAGATCTTGCGGGCGCTGGGCGTACGGACCATGCATATGGCGGAAGACGGCGTGAGCGCCTTCCAGATCCTCTGCTCCCAGCCCATCGACATCGTCATCATCGACAACCGGATGCAGCCGATCTCCGGCACCGACTTCACCCGTCTGGTCCGCCGGAGCGAGGAAAGCCCGAACCCCTATGTGCCGATCCTGATGGTCACCGGCTATGCCGACAAGCGCACGATCATCGAGGCGCGCAACGCCGGTGTCCACGACATCATCGTGAAACCCCTGTCGGCGGCACTGGTTTCCACCCGCCTGTCGGAAGTGATCCTGAACCCGCGCAACTTCGTGCGGACCAAGACCTATTTCGGTCCTGACCGGCGTGATGGTCATGGTCTCGATTCCGGTGATCGCCGACGCACCCTCGACGCCACGCCCATACTTGACGCACTTGCGGCCCTGCCCCCGATGCCCGTAGCAGGCAATGTCTGAGGCCATGTGATGGGCAAGGATAAACTCGACCTCAGCAGCATCTCCATCCTGGTCGTCGATGACAACAGGCAGATGCGGGCGCTGATCGTGCGCATACTCGAGACGCTGCGTGTGAGCATGGTCCAGGAAGCCGCAGATGCCAACCAGGCGCTGCGCCGCATGAAGCAGGCGGTACCCGACATCTTGCTGCTGGACCATCGCATGGACGGCATGTCGGGCATCGAACTGGTCCACTACCTGCGCAACGACGAGAAGAGTCCCCACCCCTTCCTGCCGATCATCATGATCTCGGGCGCTGGTGACCATGACGGCGTGATCGGCGCGCGCGACGCCGGTGTCACCGAATTTCTGGCCAAACCCCTTTCGGTGGCGGTACTTGCCCAGCGCCTGACAGCCGTGATCGAGAATGCCCGCCCCTTTGTCCGCACCAATGATTTCTTCGGACCCGACCGTCGTCGACGCACAGTCCCCCCTGAAGACGCCCCGCGCCGCCGTGCGGATGATCTGGAACAGGATGAATCCGACAGCGTATTCGCTGCCTGACCCGCGTCCGGCCCCCTGCCTGGCCCGCAAGACGGTTCCTTGATCAATTCCGATTCTCCCTCCAGATTGGAGACCAGATTCGAGGCCTCTGCTTCACGACACTGCGTATCCGTCGCCAGCGGGGATCTGCCAGCAGGATAGCGGACACCGTGAATGAGCAGCCTGACCTCCGACAAGACCGCCAGTCCTGACGGGACGGCAATGGACGCACTGCCAGCACGCGCGGATATCCGCGATGCCGCCGACCGCCTGAACCTGATCGTCATCTCGCCCCTTGGACGATCCGGTTCGTTCCTGATCCAGTCCCTGTTCGACGGCCACCCGGAGGTCGTCTGCTTTTCGGAGGTCGCACAGCACTGGCATCACGCGGACAGTTTCAGGGCGGCTGGCCAGGACATCTCGGCATGGCTCGATGCCCATCCGGAATTCCATGATGGCCGGAGCTTCGCGGGCGAAGACGCCTCCATGGCCGATGCGCTGGCGACCTGGTTCCGGCAGCGCCGCCCGCAGTTCGAGGATGCCTTCCGGCTGGCCTGGGAAACCCTGAACGACAGCGCCGAGGAGAGGCGCCTCTACGTCAGTCTCGCCGTGGCGTGGGCCGTCGTTCGCGGGCAGGATCTGGATCGTCTGCGGTACGTGGTACTGCAGCATCACAACAATCGCGCCATTGCAGGCGACATGCCGGCGATCCTGCGCGCATTTCCCGAGACCCGGATCCTGGCAACCTGCCGCCACCCCATCGAGAGCGGCCTCAGTTTCCTGACCCTCGACCGGCGGACGGGACATGCGTCGTTTCGCAACTATTGCCGCAACGTCCGGGGCTGGTCAGTCACATGCTGGCGCAACATGGAGGCGGTGGCCGCGCAGCTGTCCGACGAGTCCCGCCTTCGACTGCTTGACCTGAACACCCTGCACGAGGATCCCGACGGGATCCTGCGCCGCCTGGCCCTCTGGCTCGGCATCAGCGACGATCCGGCGCTGCATGCGTCATCGGTCTGTGACATTCCGTGGCTCGGCAACAGTGCCGACGGTGCACCCATTCCGACCTTCGAACACAAGCGTGCAGCGCTGATCTATCCCGCCACCATCGGGACGCAGAAAGGCCTGAGCCGGAACGAGTACCGGTTCGCCGAATGGTTCACGCGCCCTTTCCTCAGGAGCGCAGGCTATGCGGACCCGGCAACGGTGGGCACCACATCGCTGGCTGGTTTCCTCTGGATCCTGATTTCGCACATGGAATGGTTCCGCGCCGATACCATTGCCCATGACAGGGGTCTGAAGCGTTTCGCACGGCGACTGGGGCTGGTGGAGACAGCACTGGTCCTGAAGGAACTGCTGGCGCTGCGACGGTCCGTCCGACGCCCGCTGGCCCATCTTCGCCTCGACCGCGACCCTGCAGCATGAAGACCGGTCGCACGATCTGGATCACCGGCCTGTCCGGTGCAGGCAAGTCGACTCTCGCCGGGCCTGTCGCGGACGGGCTGCGCCAGTCGGGGGAAATTGTCGTGTTGCTGGACGGGGACGAGTTGCGTGCCGTCTTCGGGCCGACCGCGACGTCGGCGGCAAGCCACACCCGTGCCGCGCGACTCGATCTCGCCCTGCGCTATGGCCGCCTGTGCGGCATGTTGAGCAATCAGGGTCTGACTGTCGTCATCGCGACCATCTCCCTCTACCGCGAGGTTCAGGACTGGAACCGGCAGAACCTGCCCGGATATACCGAGATATTCCTGGATGTACCGCTGGCGGAACTCAGGCGGCGTGATCCCAAGGGCATCTATCGCCGGTTCGACGCGGGCGAGATCACCGATGTGTCCGGACTGGATGTCGCCGTGGACTATCCCACCGCACCCGATCTGCACCTGCGCTGGGACTCCGGGGTGGGCATTGATGATCTGACCGTGCAGGTCCTGTCGCTGCTGCGGAAGTGAGCGCGGCCTACTGGTAGCTCGCCAGGTCCGTCGCCGTGTCTATCTCTCCCCAGCCATCGCGGTAGGCAAGCGCGCGCACAGGCACCCGACCGGCGGCAATGATACGCCCCAGCAGGCCGGTCATGTGGGTGCGGTTCCGTTCCGCCTCCGGCAGTTCCGACCTGATGCGCTGCACCTCCGCCCAACCGGTCGGCGTGAAACGCAGCAGGCCCATGTACTGGCCCTCGACCTCCGCGACCGTCTGCGGTCGGTTGCCGATCTCGACCACGCGGTCGCCGTCGAGCCGGAACGTCTCAGCGTCCTCCAGCGGGTCGTCGAAACGCTTGCTCCAGACCTCCAGCCAGTCCGGGTCATGCGTGATGGCGATATCCGCCTTGCTCCCGCGCAGCAGTTCGACGGCAGAGGATTCGTAGAAGATGTCCGAATAGCTGACGATGCATGGCCCTTCGGTGAGCCAGCTGTCAGCGGCAGCAAGCGAGGAAACCATGTTTGTGGTCTCCCAGAGCGGGTTGTGGAACTCGACCAGCCCGTAGGGCTGCAGCTTCTCCCGCTTGTAGCCCGTGACGATGCCGATCTCGCTGATACCGCCACCGCGCAGGGCCTCGATCTGTCGCGCCAGCAGCGGCTTGCCATGCAACTCGGTCAGGCACTTCGGCTGTTCCTCTGTCAGTGTCTGCATGCGGCTACCGCGACCGGCGGCCAGGATGATGGCGCGCATCACGGCGTCCCCACTGCTGTCTGATGAAAATGTGCCCGTGCCAGGTCCAGATGACCCTGATCGAACGGTCTCTCCCGCTCCGGATGCCACATCCAGCCGACAACCGGGTGGGTCGCGTGCTGCATGGCCTCGATCTCGCCATCGGCTGATCTGGCGAGCACGCCGTACCCGGTCGGGCATCCGGCCAGCGCGCTGTCGTGATAGCTGTTCACATCACCGAAAGGGGCCGCGAGCTGATGCCGGGTCCGGACATGGCCTGAAACCTGTTTCAGTTGTCCGCCCGCCGCCACGGCCAGCATCTGCATGCCCCGGCAGATGCCCAGAAGCGGCCGCCGATTGTCCAGCGCCCAGGCGATGAGATGGCGCTCGACCGCATCCCGGTCCGCACAGGTGCCGATGTCATTGCCACCGGAAAGGACCACACCCAATGGGTCGACCATTGCCAGCCAGTCGCCCAGTTGCTCGCCAGTCCAGGAATTTGCCACCGGCAGGCCGGTGAAGCCCGCGTCCGCCAGCCAGTGTATCAGTGCCTGATCCAGGGCGTCCCTGCGCTCCCCCCGGTCAGGGTAATCGTCGATACGCTGGGTAACGGCGATGACAGGCTGCCGGCTCATGCGATGATCTCGACCAGTTTCCCCGCGCAGTCGATATGCAGGCGATGCGCGGTCGACCACTTCTCGAAATTGACCTCACCCGCGCCGATGACGGCGGGCAGCCCCAGTTCCCCGGCGCGGATGGCCATGTGCGAGTTCGCCCCGCCCCAGGCGGTGACAAGACCGGCGATCCCGCGGGAGAACAGCCAGTCGTAGCCGGGGTCGGCATTGGGGATGCAGACAATGCATCCGGCCAGTGCGTCCCGCTGCTCCAGATCGCCAACCTCCGCCGTCACCTGCCTGCGGGTGATGAAGTTCGGGTTGATCGCAGGATACTCGAAGCCCCAGACGTCCTCCGGTCGCTGGATCAGGGGCGGCAGCGAAAGCGTCAGCGTCTCCGCATAGCGCGCGCGCCCGCCCTCGATGCTGCGGGCCAGCACTTCCTTCGGGCCCAGGGCCGCGATCTGCAGTTCCTTGATCGTCGTGATGTCGCAATAGGAGAGGTCATCACGGCTGAAGCCATGGCTCTCACCGAAGTCCTGCAGCAGGGACAGGATGTCGGACAGGTTCCGCGTGAAGGCGAATTTCGCCTGTTCCCGCAGTTCGATTCCGGCCTGCAGGAAATTGAACAGGCCCACCGGATCGATCTGCAGACCATGCTCGTCCAGCAGCCGCCCGATCTCCCTCATCTGCGGCAGGCTGATGCTGAAGGGCCGGGCCGCATCGACCGGTTCCGGCCGCTCCGACCAGTTGAAGTAGAGGTCGGGCGCCTCGTCGTAGCGACGGGAAAGAATGTCGTAGGTACCGGGGCGCAGGTGTCCGTACTTCTGCAGGAACACAGAGCGCGACAGGCGGGAGCGATCCGCCGCCATCTGGCTTGTCACGGTGGAGGTGGATTGCAGGAAGGCATCCGTGTCCTCCGGCGAGAAGACGCCGACCTTCTCCAGGGAGCGCAACAGCTGGACCGCAACGAACCCGGCCCGTGCGAGGCCCGCGAACGGCAGGGTGCCATAGCGCTTGGTGTCTTCCAGCAGCCAGTAGATGCGATCCACGGGACTTGTGTCCGCGGCCAGAAGTTCCTCCCGCCGCCGCTCCAGCGTCTCCAGCTTGGCGGCGTCGGTGCGCCACAGTCCCTTTTCCGGGTCGATGATCCCGTTCGTCAGATCACGCAACGCATCCGCGATCTGACCGGTCTCGGTCTCGGTGAACCCGGCTTCCCGCAGTGCGCGGGTGCGGTCGGCGATGTCCAGGGAATAGCAGGACAGTACGATCTCGAACTCGATCCGGTCGTGCAGGGTCGGCTCCGCCAGCAGACGCGAGACATAGTGATCGACCAGCCGTCCGGCGATGCCATCATCCAGCGCGGCAGGCACGAAGGAATTGAAGGACAGCCGCACGTCAATGTACGGCAGGCCGTGGAAGTGCAGCATCAGCGGGCAACTGCGCAGGTTGCGATAGCCGTAGTTGTGACGCTGATACGCCCAGATCGAATCCGTCACCAGGTCGCGATAGAGAGACAGGGCCAGCGGTCGGGGCCGCAGGCCGATGATCTCCGCCGGATTCCAGTCAGGCATGACGCCAAAGACGGTCCTGCCCCCCTTCACGAACGGATGCGGGCGCATGCCGCGCGCCACCAGTTCCGCCGCATGGCCCAGCAGACGCGCCTGTTCCAGGGGGTCCTGGGCCGGTCGGTCAAGGATCAACGGCCGCGCCTGCAACAGCCACAGCCTCTCCCCATCGCCCTCTTCGCGGGTAACGGCGAACTCCAGGTCAACCGGGCGACCACCGGAGCGCAGCAGCATGTCGTCGAGCAGGACAAGCACCGGCTCCAGTTCGGCGGGCGGGTCGACTTTCGACCATGCCGCCTGCTGCCAGGTACGCACATGCTTGCCGCCGGTAACTGCCGTTGTGTCGGTGCCCTCGACCCAGTTGATGATGCGGTAGGGGGCTGCCGTGCTCGGATCATGGGAGAAGGCCACGCCGGACCGGACAACCTGGCGCAGCATCGGCTGTACCAGCACCTGATCGGCCCCGTCCGTCACACCATAGGCTGCCACCACCTCGTCGATCGCAGCAGCCCGGTCATCCTCCGCAACATCCAGCAGGGACAGAAAGGCACCGGCATTCGAAGCCTGTTCACCGTCCTCGCGCCCGCAACTGGACCGCACGATGACCGCAACCGGCCCCAGTCGGGCGGAAAGGGTCTCCAGGATCGCGTTCCGGTTCTGCTGCCACTCCACCACCGTGAAATGGACCTGTGGCGCGATCGACGCCGTGGTCAGGTCCCCGCGGAGTGTTTCCAGTGTTTCCGCCTTGGTGGAGAAATGCAGCATCTGCCCCGTCAGCTCAACTGAGCGACCCAGATATTGGTACGATAGGGCACCATGATCGACGAACCCGGCAGGCCATCCAGATAGGCCTCGATGGCATTGACGACGTCATGGAACTTCTCGCCCGCCTGCCGTTCCAGGGTGGCATGAGACCGCCAGGCCTCGACGCAATCGACCTTCGACTGTTCATGCACCACCTTGCCTGACACCGTCACGACACTGCGGAACAGGCCAGAGGCCTCGATCACATTGGTCTGGTCTTCCCGCCGGGTGCCATAGCCATAGCCCGGCACACCGTCGCGGATGATCCCTTCGATCCGCGACTGGATCGGATCATCCAGTTCGCGATGGTTCCACATGCAGGCGAACCAGCCACCCGGCACCAGAATGCGTTTCGTCTCCGCAAGCGCCTTCGGCCGGTCGCAGACATTGAAGGAGCTGCCGAATGTGACGAGGTCATAGGCCCCGCCGTCCATCCCGGTCGCCTCCCCGGTGCCCTCGAACCAGCGCACATCGGTCATCGTGCTGGTGCGCTTGATGCCATTCGCGCGCATGGCATCGTTCGGCTCCACCGAATCGACCTTCAGCCCACGCTCGGCGAGCTTGATCGTCAGATGGGCGACACCCGCACCGACGTCGCACACCCTTGCCCCCGCGCCGACATCCGCCAGGCGCAGCATCGCATCAATCGCCGTGTCGGCGTAATCCGGTCGCTTCAGATAGGCGTCCGCAAGATCGCTGTAGTCCCAATCAGTCTTCACCGGCCAAGCCCCCGAATAGCGTCACGAATCTGTCATGAAGAGACTTGTTACATCTCCCGACAGCATGTTTCCAGCACCGGTTCAGCCGGGAGAGGGATACCCTGCGGTATCAGGGGCGCATGAAGGCGTGTTCGGCATCCGGGTCCAGATTGTCGATCTCGTGGCGCAGTTCCGCCGCGATCTCGTCGGTGGAGCGGTTTTCCTTGTAGATGTTGGTCACGAAGGACAGCATCGAACGGGCGACTTCCTCCCGCGAGTAACCTGTTTCAGCCGCTTCCGCGATGGCGGCATCGACATGCTTGCGAACGATGGACGAGATGGAGGCCATGGCAATTTCCTGCGTGGTGGTGAATGCGGCGTCGATTGATGCACACAAATTCCACTGCGGAATTGATCCAGCGCAAGTCGTGCATCACGGGCCTGGCGGGATGTTGGCTGGGGCGCCAGGATTCGAACCTGGGAATGACGGGATCAAAACCCGTTGCCTTACCACTTGGCGACGCCCCAGCAACGGCGGAGTTCTACCCTTGGAAAAGCCCCGACTGCAATACCGATCCGGTCAGTCCGGGTCGCTGGACAGCATGACATCCAGGTGGTCGTTGGCCCGCTGCAGGTAACTGATCAGCTGCGCGAATTCCTCATCGGTGAAGATGCTGCGGACCGCGTGCGCGATCTCCGACACCTGCGGCAGCAACTCCCGCGCCAGTGCGGCGCCCTCCGCCGTCAGGTCGACGATGATCTGGCGCTTGTCATTCGGGTTCTCGTGGAACGTCACGATGCCGCGCTTCTTCAACTGATGGATCGTGCGGCTGACATGGGCAGGATCCAGCGCCGTGAGCTCCGAGATCTGCCGCGCCATGCCGGGGCCGAAGACGAACATGATGGCGATGACCCGCCATTCCCGGATCGACAGGTTCTTTGGCGCCAGCGCGCGCCGCAGGATGGAAAGACCGAGCTTGTTGCCCAGTGTCACCACCTGAATCTGGAGAAGGTCATCGAAGTCGATATCCTGATCGCCCCCGGTGGCAACCGACCGACGCCCCGACCCGGACGTGTCATGCATGTCACCCACTCCGTTCCCGCTACAACAGGAACACTAGGCACATAATTGCCCAGGCAAGGGAAGCGCTTTTCTGCTGCCGCGCGGGCGCCAGTCAGCGTCCTGGATGCATTCGCGCCTGCCGGTACTGGTTCGCGACCTCCCGGACCAGTTCGGCGACAGGCTGGACCCTGTGCACGCCCTCGACCGAATGCCCGCCGGACCAGATGTCCTTCCACCGACGCGGCGCATCGGGGTTGATGTCCTTCGATATCTCGATGCTGTCGCGCGCGGGCAGGTTCTTCGGATCCAGCCCCGCCGCGATCAGCGACGGGCGCAGGATGCTGGTGTCCAGTCCGGTGATCGCGTCGGTAAGCTGCACATCGTCCAGGCTGGCGGCCACCAGCATGTCCTTGTAGCGCTGCACCGCCATGCTCTCCTCCGTCGCGATGAAACGCGTGCCCATGTAGCAGAAGTCGAAACCCAGGACCTCCGCCGCCGCGATGGCCCGACCGTCGGAGACACCCCCGGCCACCACCATCGGTCCGTCATGGATCGCGCGGACACCGCGTGCGAATGCGAAGGGATTGGCCCAGCCGGTCTGTCCGCCCGCACCGCCCGTCAGCAGGATCAGGCCGTCCGCCCCTGCGGCGATGGCCTTCTCCGCATGCCGCATGGAGGCCACATCGGCCCAGACCTGCCCGCCATAGTCACGGATACGGTCGATGATCGGTGCCGGGCTGCCCACGCTGGCGATGACGATCTCCGGCCTGTGGCGGCAGATGACCTCCAGATCATCGGCGAGTCGGCTGTTGGTGCGGTGAACAATCAGGTTCGGCACCACCGGAGCAGTCGCCGGACCCGAGGCAGCCATCATCTGCGACATCCAGTCATCCAGCTGTTCCACGGTCCGGCAATTGGCCGTCGGAAACGATCCCATGACGCCGGCCTGAACCGCCGCAATCACAAGCTCCGGCCCGGAAACAAGGAACATCGGAGCCGCGATCACAGGTACGCTCAACCGGTCCCGCAAGCCTGCCAGTTCAACCATTTTTTCCATCTCCCCATGGATTGTTCATCACAGATGACCTAGCGGCAGGCTTGCCCCCGCCCCCCACTATGACTTGAATGCGCCGATGAACAGGTCGCGCCAGAATTACCTCTCCGTCAATACCCGCTGCTGGCCGGCCAGATGGCTCGTGCTGGTCATGGCCATGATCGTGGTCCTGCAAGCGGCACCGGCGCGGGCGGCGGAGGTCAGTCTGCCGACCATCCTGAGCACCGCCGATCAGGACCGCTATCGCCAGATCTTCGTGCTGCAGCAGACCGGGCGCTGGAATGAGGCGAGCAAGCTGATCCGCCAGCTGGAGGATCCGCTGCTGATGGGCCATGTCAGCTATCAGCGCCTGATGCATCCCACCGCCTGGCGCTCCAGCTATCGCGAACTGCATGAATGGATGCGCGACTACGCCGACCACCCGCTGGCGGACAAGGTCTACAGGCTGGCGGAGCGCCGCCGCCCGGCCAGTGGCTGGAAGGCGCTGCAACCGCCCAGCCCGAGACCGCTGCGGCTCACCGGCGAGGTCGCCGCGACGGGTCAGCCCGATACGGTACGACAGAATGTGGCCAACCTGTCTCGCCACGACCGGCTGATGCTGCGGTCGATCCGCCGACTGGTCTACCGGAATGCCCCGACACGGGCACTGAAGACCATGGAGACACGCGAAGGGTGGCGCATGGGCTCGGACGCACGGGCGCTGGCCCATGCACTGATCGCGCGCGGCTATCTGACGGCCGAATATGTCGACAAGGCGATCAATGCCGCCACCCTGGCCATGCGGGGCACAGGTCCCGGACAGATGAAGGGGGCTTTCCTGGCCGGTATCGGATACTGGGCCCAGGGCCGCAAGGAAGAGGCCCATGCGGCGTTCGGCCTGGCGCTGGGCAAGGATGGCGATCCCCTGACCGGACTCGAATCCGCCGCCGGAGTCTGGCGTGCACGATCCGCACTGGCGACAGGCGACTTCCTGAACGTGCTGCCGGCCTTGCGCCGGGCCAGCGCCTCCCCCCGCGACATGTATGGCCAGATCGCCAACCGCCTGCTGGCGCGGCAACCCGGCTTCGACTGGAAGCCGCCCAGCCTGCCCCAGGAGCAGCTCTCGGCCATGCTGGCCTTCCCGGGGGTACGTCGGGCGCTGGCACTGGCAGAGGTCGGGCAGATCGTGCGCGCCGACATGGAACTGCGGCTGATGGCGGACGGCGCGAACCGTGCCGGACTGGACGCCGTCCTGCGGCTGGCCGCGCACATCGATGCGCCCGCCACGGCCCTGCGCTTTGCCCGCAGACGCCTGAACAGCCACGGGGAGCGGCATGATCCCGCGCTCTATCCGGCCCCGGCATGGCCCCTCTCACCGGAGGTGCATGTGGACCGCGCGCTGGTCTATGCCATCGCGCGCAGGGAGTCGGGCTTCGACCCGCTTGCCCGCTCCAGCGCCGGCGCGCGGGGCGTGATGCAGCTGATGCCCACCACGGCCCGCTATGTCGCCCGTATCGCGGGGCAGCCGCGCCCGACCAACAGTGCGCTGCATGATCCGCACCTCAATATCCGGCTGGGACAGGCCTACATCCGCTACGTCCTGAAGGCGGTCAAGCCGGAGGACAACCTGCTTCTGGCCATCGCCGCCTACAACGCCGGGCCGGGCAATGCCGCCCGCTGGTCGACCAATACGAACGTGCAGCAGGACCCGCTGCTGTTCCTGGAGATGATGGGCTCCGCCGAGACCCGGACCTTCGCCCGTGACGTGCTGTCGGCGCTCTGGATCTACCGCGACCGGCTGGGTCAGCCCGCCCCGTCCCTTGACGCGATGGCCGCGGGGCGCTGGCCGATCTACCAGTCACTGGATGACGGCTGATGCGTGGCCTGCTTGTCGCTGCCTGCCTGTTGCTGGCCACGACCGGCGCCCACGCCGGTTGGCGATATGCCGACTGGGGCATGACCGACCGGCAGATCATCGCCGCATCGAATGGCGCGGCGGCACGGCACTACGAACATGACCGCGCCCGCTGGGGCGAGTACCCGTCGGTCAAGGCCCGGGCGCATGAGATGGGCCAGGATTTCGAGGTCTGGTTCTTCACCGACCCCCTCGACGGCCTCTACGCCATCCGGCTGGTCCCGACAGGCATCTACTGGTGCATCGACATCCGTGAAAGCGCCATGGCGCGCTGGGGATATCAGGTGCAGTTCGCCGATGGCGATCCCTACTGGGACGATACGCGCAGCGGCAACCGCGCCTCGGTCATCGGATTCAGGGGCTGCACCGTGAAACTGGAACCGCTGCCGGAGCAGCGCGACTGACGGCGTGCAGGAGTCGTTTGCGGGCCCCGGCCAGCCCTCTCCCCCTCCCGACCACCCACGGGATTATCCTAATGGGTGGTCGGGAAGGGGGAGAGGGCTGGCCGGGGTCAGTCAGACAGACTCCTCAGCCTTCGGCCTTGATGGCGCTCTCGATCAGCTTGCAGGCCTCGCCTGCCTCGCCCCAGCGCTGGACCTTGACCCACTTGCCGCTTTCCAGATCCTTGTAGTGCTCGAAGAAGTGGGCGATCTGGTCCAGCAGGATCTGCGGCAGCGCCCGATAGCTCTCGACGTTGGAGTAATAGGGATGCAGGGAGTCATGCGGCACGGCCAGCAGCTTCTCGTCCAGCCCGGCCTCATCTTCCATGATCAGCACACCGATGGGGCGGGATCGCACCACGGCGCCCGGCACGACCGGGACATTGCCGGCCACCAGCACATCCACCGGGTCGCCGTCATCGGCCAGCGTGTGCGGAATGAAACCGTAGTTGCAGGGGTAGAACATGGAGGTGTGGAGAAACCGGTCCACCACCATCGCCCCCGACGCCTTGTCGATCTCGTATTTCACGGGCACGCCGCCGATGGGGATCTCGATGATGACATTGATGTCCCAGGGTGGATTCTTGCCGACGGGAATGTTGTCTATGATCATGTTTCTGTCCTGTTGAGCGGTGGCATTCCATACCATGATCCGCGCGGCTTCCGGGACAGGTAATATGAGGGAAGGACAGTTTCGTGAATGATCTGGCGCCTGGAGTTCTTGAACGGCTGAAGAATGTGGTCGGGCCGAAGGGGTTCGTCGACCGGCCGGACGACATGCTGCCCTACACGACGGAACACCGGGAGAAGTGGCAGGGTCTCTCCCCGCTGGTGGTGCGGCCAGGCACGGTGGCGGAGGTGCAGCAGGTGCTGGCCATCTGCAACGAGACCCGCACGCCCGTGGTGCCCCAGGGCGGCAATACCGGCCTCGTCGGCGGCTCCATCCCCTTCGGCAATGGCGATGAGGTGATCCTGTCGCTGGGCCGCCTGAAGGCCGTGCGGGCCGTGGATGCGCTGAACGACACCATCACGGTGGAGGCCGGATGCGTGCTGCAGGACGTGCAGGCCGCGGCGGATGCGGCCGACCGGCTGTTTCCCATGCGCATCGCGTCGGAAGGCACCTGCCAGATCGGCGGCAATCTCTCCACCAACGCCGGTGGCACAGCCGTGCTGCGCTACGGCAACATGCGCGATCTGGTGCTGGGGCTGGAGGTCGTGCTGCCTGACGGCACCCTGTGGGAGGGGCTGCGCGGCCTGCGCAAGGACAATACCGGCTATGACCTGAAGCACCTGTTCGTCGGCGCGGAGGGCACGCTGGGTGTGATCACCGCCGCCGTCCTGAAACTGTTCCCGAAACCCGCCGACCGGCAGGTGGCCTTCGCCGCCCTGCCCGACCCGCGCGCGGCGGTCGAACTGCTCGGCCTGGCGAAGTCCGTCTCCGGCGGGCAGGTGACGGGCTTCGAGATCATGCCCCGGCTGGGTCTCGACCTGTCACTGCAACTGCTGCCCGATGCGCGTGACCCGATGGCGGGCACCCATCCCTGGTACGTGCTGATGGAATTCTCGTCCGGTGAGGGCGACGGCGCCCTGCGCGCCGCGCTGGAACGCACCCTTGAACTCGGCTTCGAGAAGGACCTGGTGCTGGACGCCGTCGTCGCCGAGTCCGAGGCACAGACAGCGGCGCTCTGGGCGCTGCGCGAAAGCCTGTCGGAGGCGCAGAAGCTCGGTGGCGGGTCGATCAAGCATGACGTCTCCGTGCCGGTGCCGCTGATGCCCGACTTCATCGCCGCCGCCGACACGGCACTGCAGGACGTGGTGCCGGGCTTCCGCTCCGTCGCCTTCGGCCACATCGGCGACGGCAACGTCCATTACAACCCGCTGCAGCCGGAGGGGGGCGACAGGCAGGCGTTTCTGGACCGGTGGGAGGATGTGGCCCATGTCGTCCATGACATCGTCCACCGCATGGGAGGCTCCATCAGCGCAGAGCACGGCCTTGGCCGCCTGAAACGCGACGAGATCGAACGCTACAAGTCACCCGTGGAACTGCAGATGATGCACCGGATCAAGCACACGCTGGACCCCAACGGCATCATGAACCCCGGCAAGCTGCTGAACTTCTGATCGGGCTCCTTTCTTGGGAAGCGGCGCCAGCCCGTCTCCCCCAACCCTACGCCGGGTTCCGGGCGATCAGTTGGCGGGCGATGATGATGCGCTGCATCTCGTTGGTGCCCTCCCCAATGCACATCAGCGGCGCGTCGCGGAAATAGCGTTCGACGTGATATTCCTGGCTGTAGCCATAGGCGCCATGGATGCGCATGCATTCGGTGGCGTTCTCCAGCGCGGTTTCTGATGCGAACAGCTTGGCCATCCCGGCCTCCATGTCGCAGCGCTCCCCCCGGTCATAGGCGCGGGCCGCGTCCTCCGTCAGCAGGCGCGCGGCGCGGCAGCGGGTGGCCATCTCGCCCAGCTTGAGCTGGATCGCCTGATGCTCCGCGATCGGCTTGCCCATGGTCTCGCGCACCTGGGCGTACTCGACGGCACGGTCCAGCGCCGCCTGGGCCACGCCCACGCCACGTGCCGCGATGTTGATGCGCCCCAGTTCCAGCCCGCCAACTGTCTGACGGAAGCCCTGGCCCGGCACGCCGCCGATCAGATTGTCGGCGGGTACGCGATAGTCCTCGAAGACCAGTTCGGCGGAATCGATGCCCTTGTAGCCAAGCTTCTTCAGCTTGCGCCCGGTGCTGAAGCCCGGCCCCTTCTCCGCGATGAACAGGCTGATCCCCTTGTGGCGCGGCTCGATGTCCCAGTCCGTCTTCACCAGCAGGGCAACGGCCCCGCCCTCTATCCCGTTGGATATCCAGGTCTTGGCGCCATTGATCACGTAGTCGTCGCCATCGCGCACGGCCCTTGTGCGGATGGCCTGAAGGTCGGTGCCGCAGTGGGGTTCCGTCAGCGCCAGGCCGCCGCGCAGTTCACCACTGGCAAAGCGGGGCAGGAAGTGCCGTTTCTGTGCCTCGGTGCCGAAACGCTCCACCGCCGCCGCCATCATCAGGTGGGAATTGAAGATGCCGGTGAGCGACATCCAGACCTCCGAGATCCGGCTGACGATGCGGGAATAGGTCTGGGCGGGCAGCCCCAGCCCCCCCCATTCGCGCCCGACGGTAGCACCGAACAGCCCGAGATCGCGCATCTGCGCCACCATCTCGTGCGGATATTCGTCGGCGTGTTCCAGGTCCAGCACCCGGTCGCGCACATCGCGCTCCAGCCAGCGGTCGATGGAGTCCAGCAACTGGCGTTCGTCCGATTCACTGATCGACTCGCCGGAGCGCCCGACAATCTCGCGATCTGTCTCACTCATGTCCTGTTCCCCTCCCCAGGGCTGTTCAGTCGATCTCGTGCCCCCGGCGCGGCACCAGAACGGTGCGCCGATAGGCGATGACCAGTGTGCCGTCCTGCTTGAAGCCGCGCGTTTCCACCGTGACGATCCCGTCATTGGGGCGGGAGGCGGACTCCCGCATCTCCAGCACCTCCGACTCCGCCGTCAGCGTATCACCGTGAAACACAGGCGCGGGCATGCGGATGTCGGTCCAGCCCAGATTGGCCACCGCCTTCTGGCTCACGTCCGAAACACTGAGCCCCGTGACCACGGCCAGGGTGAGGGCGGAATTGACGATCGGCTTCCCGAACTCCGACTTCGCCGCATAGGCATGGTCGAAGTGCAGCGGATGCTGGTTCATGGTCAGCAAGGTGAACCAGGTATTGTCCGCCTCCGAAATCGTGCGACCGGGACGGTGTTCGTAGATATCGCCAACCACGAAATCCTCGAAGCAGCGTCCGAAGGATTCCCGCAACCGCCGGCCACCCTGATCATTGCCACCGTGATCCTCTATCGTCCTGACCATGCTGCATGTCCCTCCCCGGATGCGTTGACCGTTGGCTGATCCATCCCTGTCCCCCACCAGGGACTCCCGTAGGCAGTCGGGTGGGGAGAAGGACAGAACAGGTCGCAGAAGATAACCTTCCCCTACTCTGCCGTCTTCTCCCTGAACTGGCACACGTCGATGACGCGGCAGCGGCCACACTCGGGCTTGCGCGCCTTGCAGACATAGCGCCCGTGCAGGATCAGCCAGTGGTGCGCATGGCGCAGGAACTGCTTCGGCACCCGCTTCTCCAGCAGCAGCTCGACGGCCAGAGGCGTCTTGCCGGGCGCCAGCCCGGTGCGGTTGCCGACCCTGAACAGGTGCGTATCGACAGCGATGGTCGGTTGCCCGAACCAGATGTTGAGCACCACATTCGCGGTCTTTCGGCCCACACCCGCGAGTGCCTCCAGTTCCTCCCGCGTATCGGGCACCTCACCGCCGTGGCGATCCAGCAGCTGCTGCGACAGCAGGATCACGTTCTTTGCCTTGTTGCGGTAGAGACCGATGGTCTTGATGTGATCGCGCACCGTGTCCTCGCCGAGCGCCAGCATCTTCTCCGGCGTGTCGGCACGCTTGAACAGCGGACCTGTCGCACGGTTGACCCCGACATCCGTTGCCTGGGCCGAGAGAACCACGGCCACCAGCAGCGTGTAGGCGTTCACGTAGTCCAGTTCCCCCTTCGGCTCCGGATCCGCGTCCGACAGACGCTGGAAGAACACCTCCACATCAGCCTTCTTCATGCGTGCCATCCGGTCTCTCCCCCCTCCGATCCCTGGCGTCGGGTGTTCTGTATCCGACACGAATTCAAATGACAGCGACACGAAACAATGGTGCAGTCTGATGCACGCAACGCTAACCCGATGCCCATCAAGAAGTAGCGTAAAAAAACCTGTTCAAGGAAATTTGCCGAACATGGAAAAGATGTCCGGACTTTCGGAGTCAGTGCTGGAGACACTTTCGGGCCTGCTGGCACAGTTTATCGCCTTTCTGCCAAACCTTGTCGCTGCGGTCGTGCTTGCCCTTGTCGGCTGGCTTGTCGCACGGCTGCTGCGGGCGATCACCCTGCAGCTGTCCGGCGGCTTGAGCCGTCTGACCGACCGCATGCCTCTCGGACTTTCCGACGTGGCGGGCGGCAGGCCCATAGGGCGCATCCTGGCGGATGTCGTCTACTGGGCGGTCCTGGTCCTGTTCCTGGCAACCGCCGGCAGCATGCTGGGCCTCGACGTTCTCTCCGCCTGGCTGGAGGAACTGATCATCTGGCTGCCGAGCATCCTCTCCGGCCTGCTGATCATCGCCGCCGGACTGGTGCTGGGCAATCTGGCCTACCGGATCTCGATCAATGCCCTGACCACCCTCTCCACGACACAGCGCGAGGTCACGGGCCGGACCATCCAGGCCGTGACGGTCGGGATGCTGCTGATCGTGGGTGTGGATCAGGTCGGTATCGACGTCACCATCGTCATCACGGTGGTGGGCATCGTGCTGGCCGCCATACTCGGTGGCGCGGCGCTGGCGTTCGCGCTGGGCGCACGCACCCTTGTCGCCAACCTGATCGGCGCCCGCCATCTGGGCGCGGATTACCGGGTGGGGGAGCGTATCCGCGTCGGGGAGCATGAAGGCACGATCCTCGCCCTGACAGCCACCGCCATGATCATCGAGACAGCGGAGGGCCGGGTCTCGGTTCCTGCCAAGGCGTTCCTGGAACAGTCGAGCACCATCCTGGGCCAGGAGGTCGATCATGAGTGACACGCTCACCCATGTCGTCAGGCAGTTCATCATCGAGCACCCCAGCGCCGCGGCCCGCGCCGTCGCGGAATGGGAGCCTGCGCGCATCGGCGCAACCATGGGGCGGCTCGACCGGGAAAGCGCGCGCAAGCTGCTCGACCATCTCGACCCGCTCCGCGCGGTTCCCGTGCTGCTCGGCATGTCGGACGAGGATCGCGCCACGCTGATCCGGGGCATGGCCCCGTCGGACATCGGGCGCATGCTGCGACAGGCGAGCGATGAAGATGCGGCGGCCCTGCTCGAAAGCCTGCCGAAGACCCTGCGTGCGCGGGTGGCGCTGGTCATGAGCCAGCCGAAGTCCTCCGTCGGTGCCCTGATGGCGACGGAAGTCGCCAGGGCACGCGGGGCCGAAACGGTGGAGACAGTGACCGCCCGGGTACGGCGTGCGCGACCGGTCGGCTGGGCACCGATCTATCTGGTCGATGGCGCGAACCGCCCCACCGGCGCCCTGTCGGCGCTGGACCTGATGCGCGCCACGCCGGACGCGCTGATCGGCGATCTGCCGATCACGGATGTTTCCGCGATCCCCGCTGCAGCGGCGGTCCACATGGCGGCGGAGGACGAGGACTGGCTGGAGCATGAGATTCGGCCCGCCGTAGACCGGCGTGGACGCCTGGTGGGCTGCATCGGCTATGGCGACCTGCGCCGCGCCATGATGGCGGGCACGGCCGCCAGCGCCGGCAGCTCCGGTGATCGCTCCGCACTGGATACGATGGTGCTGCTGGAAACCGGGCTGACCGGAACGATGACGGCCCTGCTTGCCGGCCGGACGGCGGACAGTGGACGGGAGGAACGGGCATGAACGCGACCGTCGCCGGGACTGCCGCACCGGATTCGGACCTGCTGCATCTGGTCGGGGCCTACGCCCGCAGCTTCCCGCGCGAAGCGGCAGCGGGGCTGGATGAGCTCGATGCGGATCAGGTCGCCACGGCCCTCGGGACACTGCCACCGGAAAGTCTGGTCGCAAGCTGGCGGCACATATCATCCGGTCAGGCATCCGCCGTGGCCCCCCTGCTGGACGACGAGACAGTGGTCCTGCTGGTCCAGCAGATCGACCGGGGTGACGCGGCCCGTCTGCTGGCATCGTTCGAGAAGTCGCGCCAGGAAAGCATCCTCGGGGGGCTGAGCGACGGCATCCGGCGGGAGATCGACGAGATCCTCAGCTACCCGCCCGGAACGGCCGGCAACCTGATGCAGACCGGCGTCATCATCCTGCGCGGCTCCGCCAGTGTCGATTCGGCGATCCGTCTGCTGCGCCAGACGCCGGACTACGGGCCTGTCTCCATCCTCGTCACCAACGATGCAGGTGTGCTTGCCGGGCGTGTCCAGTGCAAGGCGCTGCTGCTCGCCGATCCGGCTCAGGAACTGTCGGAGCTGAGCGTGGGCGTGCCTGCGGCCCTCAGTCCAATGGACCCGCAGACCACCATCGCCGAGACCTTCGAGAAGCTGCATATCGGTGAACTGCCGGTGATCGGCCCCGACGGGCGCCCCATCGGCCTGGTGGGCAACCAGGCGATGATCGAGGCGGTGCGGGCGGACGCCACGGCAGCGGCCCAGATGATGGTCGGCGGCGGACGTGACGAGAATGCGCTCTCGACCAGTTTCTTCGCCGTGCGCAAGCGACAGCCCTGGCTGCAGATCAACCTGCTGACCGCGTTCCTGGCCGCATCGGTCGTCGGCGTGTTCGAGAATACCATCGCGCAGGTCACGGCCCTTGCCATCCTGTTGCCGGTGGTCGCCGGTCAGTCCGGCAACGCCGGGGCACAGGCGCTGGCGGTCACCATGCGGGGGCTGGCCCTGCGGGAGATCCGGGTTGCCGACTGGGTGCGCGTCACCCGCAAGGAGGTTCAGGCCGGTCTGATGAACGGCATCGGCATCGCGATCACCTGTGGTGTCGGGGTGCTGATCTGGAGCGGCAGTCCGGGGCTGATGCTGGTCATCGTCATATCCATGATCATTTCCATGGTGGCGGCGGGAACCTCCGGCGCACTGGTGCCGATCATCCTGGCAAAGCTGAAGCAGGATCCGGCGGTAGCGTCGTCGATCATCCTGACCACGGTGACGGACATCGTCGGCTTCTTCTCCTTCCTCGGCATCGCGACGGCCCTGTTCTCCATGCTGGTCTGACAGGCGGGACACAATCTTGCGGCGGGACTGAAAAGCTGCGATCAGTCCCGCCGCAAGGCTGACCGTCAGGGGGGACCGGGTCCGTGCGCCGCTTGTTCGATCTGCCATACCTGCTGCTGGTGCTGACGCCGCTGTTCTGGGCCGGGAATTTCCTGATCGGGCGCATGGTGCACGAGACTGTGCCGCCGGTGGGACTGGCCTTCTGGCGCTGGGCGGTCGGACTGCTGATGATCCTGCCCTTCGCCTGGCCACAGCTCCGCCGCGACCTGCCGGTCTATCGCGCCAACTGGCCGATCATCCTGATCCTGTCGGTTCTGGGGGTGAGTTGCTTCAACACCATGGTCTATATCGGCGTCGCACGGACGGAGGCGCTGAACGCGTCCCTGCTGCAGTCCACCATGCCGGTCTGGATCGCGGTGCTGTCCTTCCTGCTGTTCCGGGACCGGCCAGGCCCCTGGCAGGTGGCAGGCATCCTTGTCTCCCTGACCGGTGTCGCGACGATCATCGCCCGGGGCGATCCGGCCTACCTGTCGCAACTCCGCTTCAATCCCGGTGACCTCTGGGTACTGACCGCAGTGATCTGCTATGGCGGCTATTCGGCGCTGCTGCGCAGCCGGCCCGCCGTCGGGCCCCTGGGCTTCCTGGCCGTGACCTTCGCGGTGGGCGACCTGGTGCTGCTGCCGTTCTATGTGCACGAGATGGTGGTGCTGGACCGCTTCGTGCCGCTGAACGTCGTGGCGCTGGCCTCCGTCCTCTATGTCAGCCTGTTTGCCTCTGTCCTCGCCTACATGTTCTGGAACCGGGGGATCGAGCTGCTGGGTGCCAACCGCGCCAGTGTCTTCATCCATCTGGCCCCGGCCTTCGTCGCCATCGGCTCGGTGATCCTGCTGGACGAGCATCCGCAGCCGTTCCACGCCGCCGGTGTGGCCCTGATCCTGACAGGTGTCTTCCTGACGACGCGCCGCCGCTGACCCTGCGCGTCTGTCTCTGCGGGCTTGCCAAAACGCGCGTCATACCTAACATCAGGACGAACGGCCCCGTCGGCTGAGTCTGCGGGGCCGCGCCTGTTTCTGCTCTGAGGGGATCAAGACATGACCAAGTTCGGTATCGCGCAGGCTGTGCGCCGCGTCGAGGATGTGCGCTTCATTACCGGACACGGCAACTATTCGGACGATCACCAGTTCCCCGACCAGCTCTACGCAATGGTGGTGCGCTCGCCACACGCCCACGCGACCATCCTGTCGGTGGATGTGGAAGACGCCAAGCAGATGCCCGGTGTCGTGGACATCATCACCGGTCAGGAACTGGTCGACGCCGGTGTCAGCGGACTGCCGAGCCTCTGGCCGGTGAAGAACAAGGACGGCTCCGGTCGCGCCGAGCCGCCGCATCTGGCGCTGGCCGTGGACAAGGCCCGGCATGTGGGTGACGGCATTGCCTTCGTGGTGGCGGAGAGCATGGCCGCCGCACGGGATGCCGCCGACGCGGTGATGGTGGACTATGATCCGCTGCCCGCCGTTTCCGATGCGCGCGCCGCCAAGGAACCCGGTGCGCCGCTGCTGCACGAATCGGCGCCCGGCAATCTCTGTTTCGACTTCGAGCATGGCAACAGGGCCGAGACCGAAGCAGCCTTCGCCAAGGCCGACAAGGTCGTGCGGGTGGAGGTCATCAACCAGCGCGTCGTCGCCAATTCGATGGAAGCCCGGGTCGCCATCGCCACCTGGGATGCGG
The DNA here is from genome assembly GCF_029909415.1 of Minwuia sp. IMCC3009. GTDB lineage: Bacteria > Pseudomonadota > Alphaproteobacteria > Minwuiales > Minwuiaceae > Minwuia. The sequence goes on along the minus strand of NZ_CP123781.1, from coordinate 352,112 downwards.
AGGGGGATCGCGTCACCGTCTATACCCCGACGCAGGGTGGCTGGGGCATCAAGCGCCAGCTCGCCGGGTGCCTGGGGATCGAGGCGGATCAGATCCGCATCGTCACGCCGGACGTGGGCGGCGGCTTCGGCATGAAGCTGTTCTTCTATCCCGAACACATCCTGTCGGCCTATGCCGCGCGAAAGCTGAAGCGGACCGTGCGCTGGACCTCCGAGCGGCAGGAAGCCTTCCTGACCGACACGCAGGGCCGCGACCACTGGTCCTATGCCGAGATGGCCATCGACGCGGACGCGAAGTTCCTGGGGCTGCGGGTCCATACCACCGCCAATCTGGGCGCCTACCTGTCCACCATGTCCTGCCTGATTCCGACGGCGGCCCATGCCAAGGTGCTGCCCGGCGTCTATCACGTGCCGACAATGTATCTGGACGTGCATGGCGTCATGACCAACACGACGCCCGTGGACGCCTATCGTGGTGCGGGCCGGCCGGAAGCGATCTATCTGATCGAGCGGCTGGTGAACCGGATCGCGGCGGAGACAGGTCTCGGGCCGGAGGAGGTGCGCCGTCGCAACTTCGTGCAGCCGGAGCAGATGCCCTACACCACCGCGACGGGGGAGAAATACGATTCCGGTGACTTCCCGCGCATCATGGAGCGCGCACTGAAGGAAGCCGACTGGGACGGTTTCGCCGCCCGTCGGGCCGAGTCCGAGGCCCGTGGCTGGAAGCGCGGACGCGGCATCGCCTATTACGTGGAGGCCACCGCAGGCATGCCCGAGGAATCGGCTGCGATCCGGTTCGAGGATGACGGCATGGTCTCCATCTTCGTCGGCACCCAGTCCAACGGTCAGGGGCATGAGACCGCCTTCACCCAGATCGTCAGCGACCGGCTGGGGCTGGATGCGGAGCGGATCCGCATCATCATGGGCGACACGGACGCGATCCCGACCGGTGGCGGCACCGGCGGCTCCCGCTCGCTGGTCTCCACCGGCACCGCAATCAACAAGATGTCCGACACGGTGATCGACAAGGGCAAGGCAGCCGCGGCGGAACTGTTCGAGACCAGCGCGGTGGACATCGAATTCGGGGAAGGCAACTTCCGCGTCGTCGGTACCGACCGGGCCATCGACATTGTCGATCTGGCGGAGAAGGCCAAGGAAATGGCGCTGGCCGGGCAGATCGAGACCCTGGACACGCGCGAGACCACGGCGCTGAACCCGATCACCTATCCCAACGGCTGCCACGTGGCGGAGATCGAGGTCGATCCGGCGACGGGCCGGGTCAACATCGACCGCTGGTCGGTGGTGGATGACTTCGGACGCGTGGTGAACCCGCTGTTCGTCGAGAGCCAGGTCCACGGCGGCATCGTGCAGGGTGTCGGCCAGGCCCTGCTGGAACATGCGGTCTACGACGAGGACGGGCAGCTGGTCGCCGGTTCCTTCATGGACTACGGCATGCCCCGCGCCGACGACGTGCCCTACTTCACCTTCAATCGCGAAGAGATCCCCTGCCAGTCCAACATGCTGGGCACCAAGGGCTGCGGCGAGGCAGGTTGCGTCGCCGGACCGCCGGTGGTGATCAATGGCATCATCGACGCGCTGTCCGATCTGGGCGTCACGACCATCGACATGCCGGCCACGCCCCAGGCCATCTGGCGCGCCATCAACGCCGCACAGGGCTGAGCCAGAGACCACCGGCACGCAGGGGAGCGGGCCGGTGATGTGATCAGAATGTGGACCGCTGCCGCCATTCAGGCGGCGGCAGTTCAGCCCTTCCCGAAGGCCTTCAACCGTTCCTCGACCTCGGCGCTGCGGCCAGGGCTGTTGCGGCGTTCGAATTCCAGGGCGCCCCAATGGCCGTGGTTCTGACCCTGGTTCACCAGCATCTTGTCGGCACGCAGGGTGAACCAGGAATTCTCCAGGAACGACCGGGCCATCGCCGTGACATGCCCCAGCAGGTCCGCGTCGGGCACGCATTCCAGCGCCAGACCGATGGCGACGGCCTCCGCGCCGGAGACCGGAGCGCCCGAATACATCATCTGCTTGGCCCGCTGCACACCGACCCGCTGCGGCAGGCGACGACTCATGCCCCACTTCGGCGACATGCCCCACTTGCCGTGGGTGTCGCAGAACTTCGCCGATTCCCCGGCAACGATCAGGTCCGCGGCCAGCGCCAGTTCCAGCGCCCCGGTGTAGCAGTGCCCCTGCACGGCACAGATCACCGGCTGCGGCAGGTTCTCGATCAGGTCGATGGTGGAGGACTGGAAGGTCGGTACCGGCGGCACGTCACCGCTCTGGATCGCCTTCAGGTCATTGCCGGCGGAGAACGACCGTCCCTCCCCGCGCAGGATCACGACGCCGATCTCCTCCGACTGTTCGTTGAGTGCCTGCACATGGGCGTCCAGTTCAACGAACAGGCTGGGTGACAGCGCGTTCAGCGCCTCCGGCCTGTTGAGACTGAGTATCGCCAGCCCATTGTCATCCTGTCGTGTCACGAGCGCCATGATCCATCCTCCCCGGCATCAGCAGCCGATATTGAAGGCCGCGCGGACTTCTCTGTCCACAGGAGAACAGGCATGTCCGTCGCACAGGGGACCGATGCCGACGCATTCGGAAGCGTGGCCGACCATGCGGAAATGTGAGAGAAACAGGGGAACTTCACGCACACACAAGCAGCGGACCACAAGATGGGTGACGCAATCGCAGAGGCCTTCCGTCTGATCGCCGTCGGTGACGCCGCATTGTGGGAGATTGTCTCCCTGTCCCTGCGGGTCAGCCTGACGGCGGTGGCGCTTGCCTGCCTCATCGGTCTGCCGCTGGGTGCCCTGCTGGCCATCGCGCGGTTTCCGGGGCGCGGTGCGCTGATCGTGGCCACCAACTCGCTGATGGGCCTGCCGCCGGTACTGGCGGGGCTGCTGGTCTATCTGCTGCTGTCACGGGCCGGTCCGCTGGGGCCGCTGGAACTGCTCTATACCCCCACGGCCATGATCATTGCCCAGACCGTGCTCGTGACCCCGATCATTGTCGCCCTGTCGCGGCAGGTGATTGCCGACATGCACCAGGAATATGACGAGCAGCTGCGCAGCATGGGCATCACCACCATGGGCGCGGTGCTGACCCTGCTCTATGACGCGCGGCTGTCGCTGCTGACCGTGGCGCTGGCCGGGTTCGGCCGTGCGGCGGCGGAGGTGGGGGCGGTGATGATGGTCGGTGGCAACATCAACCATGTCACCCGCGTCATGACCACGACCATCGCGCTGGAGACGTCGAAGGGCAATCTGGCGATCGCCGTCGGGCTGGGTCTGGTGCTGATGCTGATCGCGCTGACCGTCAATGGCGCGCTGATGGCATTGCGCGGAACACAGGGGGTGGCACGGCATGTCTGATGCGCTTGTCACCAGCGGTCGCCGCACGCTGACCCCGGCACGGGGACCGGATTCGGTACTGCCCGTGGCCATGGACGGGGTTGGCTACACCATTGATGGCGTCACCCTGCTGGACGATGTCTCGCTGCGCATCCGCCCCGGAAGGCTGACGGCCATCATGGGCGCGAACGGCGCGGGCAAGACCCTGTGCCTGCGCCTGATCCAGGGGTTGCTGCAGCCGACCGTGGGCACGCTCAGCCATGCGTCGGGACCGGTGACACTGACCGGTCGCCGCCGGATCGCCACGGTCTTCCAGCGCCCGGTGCTGCTGCGCCGCTCCGTTGCCGGCAACCTGCGCCATGCGCTGAAGACCTATCGGGTGCCGAGGGCGGAACGTGCGGCCATGCTGACGGATCTGCTCGACCTCGCGGAGCTTCGCGCGCTGGCCCACCGGTCCGCCCGCGTGCTTTCATCGGGGGAACAGCAACGGCTGTCCATCGTGCGCGCCCTGGCCGCCGATCCCGACCTGTTGCTGCTCGACGAGCCCACCGCCAACCTGGACCCCTATGCCACCCGCATGATCGAGACCCTGATCCGACAGGCGGAGGCGCGGGGCGTGACCGTGGTCCTTGTCACCCATGATGTCGGGCAGGCGCGGCGCCTGGCTGACGATGTGGTCTTCCTCAACCGGGGCCGGGTCACGGAGCAGACACCAGCGGGCAGCTTCTTCGACGAACCCCAGACGGCGGAGGCCGCCGCCTATCTGGCCGGGAGACTGCTGCTGTGATCCTTCGCGTCCTTCTTCTGCTGACCCTCGTTGTTCTGGCCCCGCTGGCGCAGGCGAGTGAGCGGTTCATCGTCGTTCAGTCCACCACATCGACCGAGAACTCCGGCCTCTACGGCTGGCTGCTGCCGCAGTTCACCGCGGAGAGCGGGATCGAGGTGCGCGTTGTCGCCGTCGGCACCGGTCAGGCACTGCGCAATGCCCGCAATGGCGACGGGGACGTGCTGATCGTCCACGCGCGGGCAGCGGAAGATGCCTTCGTGGCGGATGGCCATGGCGTGAAACGTCACGACCTGATGGTGAACGACTTTGTCATCGTCGGCCCAGGTGCGGACCCCGTCGGTCTGGGGGAATCGCCGGGCGCGACGGCGGCGCTGAAACGTATCGCCGACACCGGCGCGAAATTCGTCTCGCGCGGGGATGACTCCGGGACCCACAAGAAGGAACTGGCACTCTGGCGCGCGGCCGGGCTGGACCCGACCGGGGACGGTGGCGAGTGGTACCGGGAAAGCGGCTCCGGCATGGGGGCAACCCTGAACATTGCCATCGGCATGGACGCCCATACCCTGACCGACCGCGCCACCTGGGTCAGTTTCGGCAACAAGGGCGATCATGCCATCCTGGTGGAGGGCGACCCGGCCCTGCAGAACCCCTATGGCGTCATTCTGGTGAACCCTGAGGTACATCCGGGCGTCAGGGCCAGTGATGGCCAGATCTTCATCGACTGGCTGCTGTCCCCCACCGGACAGGCCGCTATCGCCGCGTTTCGCGTGAACGGTCAGCAGCTGTTCTTCCCCAGCGCCCGATAGACACGGCCCTCGCGGGGATACAAACGGAAACGAAACCCGGCTACCCTGTTACACGCTCCCATGGCGGGATGACCCTCCAGTACATCGGAGGAGATGAAACATGAAATGGCTGCTGCCGCCGTTGCTGACACTGATCCTGCTGATCGTGCAGGTGCTGCTCTCCGTGCTCATGCCCGTTCCGGGCATGCTCGGTCCCGGCGCAAGCGAGATCGGCTACCTGCTGATCGTGGCCGGGATCCTGCTGATCTTCTGGGGCGCAGGGCATTTCAGGAAGGTCAGGACCAACATCAACACCTTCCGGGACCCGGACGTGCTGGTCACGGGCGGACCCTTCCGCTTCACCCGCAACCCGATGTACCTCGGCTTCTTCCTGATCCTGTTCGGCGCCGCCGTCGTCTATGACGCCGCGGCGGCCCTGCTGCCGGTCGCTGCCTTCTTCGCCGCCGCCAACTGGTGGTACATTCCCTACGAGGAACGGGCGGCGGAAAACGCGCTTGGCGAGGCCTATGCCGAGTACCGCAGGCGGGTGCGCCGCTGGCTGTAGGTCAGCTTGCCTCCCGGCGCTCCGACTTCTTGCGCTCGTGGCGGTCCAGGTAGCGCTTGCGGATGCGCACGTGGTTCGGCGTCACCTCGACCAGCTCATCGTCATCGATGTAGGCGATGGCCTGTTCCAGGGTCATGCGGCGCGGCGTGGTCAGAACCACCGCATCGTCCTTGCCGGAGGCACGGACGTTGGACAGCTTCTTGCCCTTCAGCGGATTGACCTCCAGATCGTTGGGGCGCGCGTGCTCCCCGATGATCATGCCGTCATAGATGTCCTCACCCGAGCCGATGAACATGAAACCGCGCTCTTCCAGGTTCCACAGCGCATAGGCCACCGACTTGCCGGTTTCCAGGCTGATCAGCACACCGCTGCGGCGGCCCTGGATCGGGCCGCGCCACGGCTGGAACTCATGGAACACGCGGTTCATGATGCCGGTGCCGCGCGTATCGGTCAGGAACTCGCCGTGATAGCCGATCAGGCCGCGTGACGGGGCGTGGAAGGTGATGCGGGTCTTGCCGGTGCCGGAAGGCACCATGTCCGTCATCTCCGCCTTGCGGGCGGCCATCTTCTCGACGACCACGCCTGCATATTCCTCGTCCACATCGACGACCACTTCCTCGATGGGTTCCAGGCGCTCACCTGCCGGGCCGGTCTGGAACAGCACACGCGGGCGGGAGATCGAAAGCTCGAAGCCCTCGCGCCGCATGGTCTCGATCAGGACGCCGAGCTGCAGTTCGCCACGGCCCGCGACCTCGAACGCATCCTTGTCCGCCGTCTCCGTGATGCGGATGGCGACATTTCCTTCCGCTTCCTGCAACAGGCGCTGTCGGATCACGCGGCTCTGCACCTTGGAGCCATCGCGGCCCGCCAGCGGCGAATCATTGATGCCGAAGGTCACGGCCAGGGTCGGCGGATCGACCGGGCGGGCATCGATCGGCTCGGTCACCGAGATGTCGGCCAGCGTGTCGGAAACGCCTGCCTGGGTCACGCCGGCGATGGCAATGATGTCTCCCGCAACGGCTTCGTCGATGGGCTTGCGTTCCAGCCCCTCGAAGGCCAGCAGCTTGGTGACCCGCAGGGTCTCCACGGTCTTGCCGTCGCGGCTGAGCGCCTTGATGTTGGTATTGGTGCGGATGCGCCCGTCATGCACCAGCCCGGTCAGGGTCCGGCCCAGGAACGGGTCCGAATCCAGCAGGCTGGCCAGCATGCGGAACGGCTGGTCCGGATTGCCGGAAGGTGCCGGCACATGCGCGACGATCATGTCGAACAGCGGCGTCAGGTCTCCACCACGCTTCTCGGGATCGTCGGAGGCCCAGCCTTCACGGCCCGAGGCATAGAGCATCGGGAAATCGAGCTGCTCATCACTCGCGCCGAGCGCGTCGAACAGTTCGAAGACTTCCTCATGCACCTCGTCGGGGCGGCCATCGGGCCGGTCGATCTTGTTGACGACAACGATGGGGCGCAGGCCAAGGGCCAGGGCCTTGCCGGTGACGAACTTGGTCTGGGGCATCGGCCCCTCCGCCGCATCCACCAGCAGGATGACGCCGTCCACCATGTTCAGGATACGCTCCACCTCGCCGCCGAAGTCGGCATGGCCCGGCGTATCGACGATGTTGATACGGTGGTCGCCGAACTGGACGGAGGTGCACTTGGCCAGGATCGTGATCCCGCGCTCCCGCTCCAGATCGTTCGAATCCATGGCCCGTTCCGCCAGCTGCTGATGCGAACGTACGGTTCCGGACTGGCGGAACATCTGATCCACCAGAGTTGTCTTGCCATGGTCGACGTGGGCGATGATGGCAATGTTGCGGCGCGAAATGTCTGTCATGGCGCGGGGTATACAGTGTCCGTGTCTCGGCTACAACAAGAGCCTCGTCGTTTTTGTTGCGTTGCAACAAATTCGTCATACCCGCCACGGCTCTGGACGTGGGCCCCGGCATTGCGCATATCGGACATATGGACAGTCCCCGACGCAGTCTCCGGACGGATTTCCTGGCCCTGACAGGTGCCCTTGGCCTGTCCGCGCTGGCCGTCGCGTTCCTGTTCTGGCTCTTGGCAGCCCCGGATGACTACAGCGGTCGCATGATCGTGCGATTCGGGGACAGGCCCCCGACGCTGGAGGCCGTGCAGCGGATCATCGACAGCGGCGCGACACCGGTCCGCGCCATGCCGTTCCTCAGCGCCTGGGTCGTGCGGGCAGATACGGGCAGCGTCCCGGCCCTGAAGGCGCAGGGTGCCTGGCTGACCGTGCGTGATCTGGGGTTCGATGCGACCTTCGCCGGATGCCTCGGTGCCGCGACGGGCCCGGCCCGTCCGCCATTCGGTGTGTCTGGCAGATAGTTCGTTCCAACTGACTACGGGCCGCTCCAGGTCCGTCGGTTCCCACGCCGGCCATGGTCGCAAAAGCAAAACGCCGCCGGATCGGGACCCGACGGCGTTTCGGAAAAATCCTGCCTGCGGCTGGATCAGTGCAGATGCTTGCCCAGTTCGTCGATGGAACTGTCGATCAGCGCCGAACCGCTCGCACCCTGCATGTCTTCCTTCAGGATGTCGGTCGCTGCGGCAATGGCGATGTTCACCGCCTTCGCCCGCACCTCGTCCAGTGCCTGCTGCTCGGCCTGGGCGATCTTCTGCTCGGCCTGCTGGCGGCGACGCTCGATCGAGGCCTCCAGATCAGCGCGCGCCTTCTCGCCGACCCGCTCGGCTTCCTCGCGGGCGTGGGCAACGATCCGGTCCGCTTCCTTGAGGGCGTCCTCGGCCTTGCGCTGATATTCGGCGTAGAGGGACTGGGCCTCCTCGCGCAGACGCTTGGCCTCTTCAAGCTCGTTGCGGATACGGTCAGCACGGGTATCGAGCTGCGCCGTGATCTTGCCCGGAAGCTTGAGGTAGATGATGAGGGCGATGAACAGGATGAAGGCGAGAGCGACCCACACGGTCGGATCCTCGAAGAAACCTTCAGCGTGCTCCGCACCCTCGGTCGCAGCCATCGCGGCACTGATGAACATCAGCGACCCTCCCCGACCGTAGCAACTGCGGAGGCGACACGATCCTGATCGGACTTGCCGGTCAGACGCTCCAGCACGGCCGCAGTGGCCTGCCTGGCGACCTCATCCAGCGAGCCCAGAGCCGCTTCACGCTGTTCCGCGATCCGGCTCTCGGCCTCTGCCTGACGCTTCGACAGGTCGGCGTCGATCTCGTGACGACGTTTCTCCGTCTCCGCAGCCATCTCGGCCTTCATCTCGCCGATGATCCCGTGCGCGCTGGCGCGGGCCTCGGCAAGGCGGGATTCATACTCGGCCATGGCCTTGTCAGCGTCGGCCTTGAGTTCTTCCGCCTTGTCCAGATCACCGCGAATGCGTGCCTCGCGATCCTCCAGTATCCCGCCGATCCGCGGGATGACCACCCGGGACATGATGAGATACAGGACCACGAAGGTGATCGCGAGCCAGATAAGCTGCGAAGCAAAGGTTTCTGCTGCTAGCTGCGGCATGACCGATTACGCCTCGTTCATTGGTACACTTGTCCCCGGGCAGTCCAATGACTGCCCGGTATCCTGTCTTCGTTCCGAAAGGCTCCCCGACCGGGGAGCGCGGATCAGAATGCGAACAGGATCAGGAACGCGATAACCAGCGCGAACAGCGCAACGGCTTCCGTCAGGGCAAAGCCCAGCAGGACGTTGCCGAACACGCGGTTGGCTGCGCCGGGATTGCGCAGGGCGCCCGCGACGAAGTTGCCGAAGATGTTGCCGATACCGACGCCAACACCTGCGAGCGCGATGGTGGCCAGACCGGCACCGATCAGCTTTGCGGCTTCTGCTTCCATTGTACTAACCCTCTTCGTTCCAGATTGAGGTTGATGCGAATTGTTGTTTCAGTTCCCGACTGCCAGATCAATGCCCAGGATGCAGGGCGTCATGCAGATACAGGCAGCTCAGGATGGTAAAGACGTAGGCCTGCAGCATCGCGATACCGATCTCCAGACCGGTCAGCGCGACCAGGAAGGCCAGCGGGGCCCAGCCCGCGACGAAACCCAGCGAGATCACGAAACCGCCAAAGACCTTCAGCATCGTGTGGCCGGCCATCATGTTGGCGAACAGACGCAGGCTGAGGCTGATCGGGCGCACGAAGTAGGAGATGATCTCGATCGGCACCAGGATGAACAGCAGCGGGATCGGCACGCCGGACGGCACGAACAGGCGGATGAAACCCAGCCCGTTCTTGGCAAAACCGATGATGGTGACCCCGATGAAGACGACCAGCGCCATGCCGAAGGTGACGATGATGTGGCTCGTCGGCGTGAAGCTGTAGGGGATCATGCCCAGCAGGTTGCAGAACAGGATGAAGAAGAACAGCGTGAACAGGAACGGGAAGTACGGCTTGCCGCCGGAACCCGCATTGTCACGAATCATGTTGGCAATGAACTCGTAGGACAGTTCCGCCAGCGACTGCAGCCGCCCCGGCACCATGGCGCGCCCGCGCATGCCCATGGTGAGCAGCAACGTCGCCGCCGCGATGGCAATGACCATCCACAGGGCCGAATTGGTGAAAGAGATATCGACGCCGCCCGCGTTAAGCGGAATGAGCTGCTTGATCTCGAACTGCTCAAGAGGGCTGTGACCGCCTGCTGCCACTTTATCTGTCCTCTGTTCCTTCGGCCTCCGCGGAGATGTTCCGCGCGACCCGATACACATTTCTTATACCAACCGTGCCGCCAAGCAAGAGCCCGACGATCAGGAAGGCCGGTCGGGTTCCCGACCACTCGTCTATCCAGTAACCGACGAAACCGCAAAACAGAAAGGCGGCCACAAGTTCCGCCGAAATCCGCCAGGCCAGCCCGTCAGCCCTTGATCTCTCCCGACGTTCCAGCCGCGCCCGGTCCCGGCCATCCGGCCCGGACTGTCGCGCGGCCTTCAATCGGGCCTCCAGCGCATCCCTGCGATCCTTGTCGCCGGCGCGCCGCCCATCAGGGTTCTCGACCATGCCCCACACCTTCCGACACATTCACATCCGAAGGATAGCACCCCGATACATGGAGTGTCCCGCGATCCGGGAAGTCATGGCCCCCGCCTCAAACCCGGTCAGACCGGACCCTGTCAGGCACTTTCCACCAGACCCCTCATACTCAACGCACTGCGAACCGGCCCCGGTGGAAGGCGGGCGAAACCTAAGCTCCCGAGCCAGATACGGTCAACGCGAGCCTAACGGACCAAATGACGCACCGCCGCAGGCACCGCCGACAGACACCGACCGCGCCTTGCTTGACAAGGAATGCAACGCGTCTGACCCTTCCCCCGAGCCACAGTCACCGACTGTCAGGGGAGCATCACAATGGCCGCCGAAATCCGCAAGATCGCTGTCTTCATCGAGGAAATTCATCAGGAGATGGGGCAGACCATCAGCCCGCCGACACGCAAGGCAGCGGCAGTCGCGGTCATCGCGAACCCCCTCGCGGGCCGGTTCGAGGAGGACCTGGAGCCTCTGATGGCGATCGGTGAGGAACTGGGCGGCCTGCTGGGCGACCGCTGCGTCACGGCGCTCGGGATCACCCCGGCGCAGGCGGAAAGCTACGGCAAGGCGGCCCTGGTCGGCGTCGATGGCGAGCTGGAACATGCCGCGGCCATCCTGCACCCGCGCCTGGGCAAGCCCCTGCGCGCGGCGGTCGAGAAGGGTGCCGCCCTGGTGCCCTCCTCGAAGAAGCGCGGCGGTCCGGGCCAGGTTCTCGACGTGCCTCTGGGCCACAAGGGTGCTGCCTATGTCCGCAGCCATTTCGACGGCATGGAGGTGATGCTGTCCGATGCCCCGCGCGCCAACGAGATCCTGGTGGCGGTCGCGGTCACCGACAGCGGTCGTCCCCTGCCCCGTGTCGGCGGTCTGACGGCAGCGGAGGCGGAGGGCAAGGACGGCCTGCGCTGAACCGGCGCCTGTCTGATCGCTGAACAGGGGCCGCACCGGGGCGCTGCACCGATCCGGTGCGGCCATGGCTCAGAAAAGCCCTGAAGCCCATATCTCGTGGCTCGATTTTTTGTTCACGCCTGATATGGTGCCGCATCCTGTATCTGCGGTCCGAATCGATGAATGACATGACTGATCTCTTTGCCCCTGCGGCCAGTGCGCCAAGCGGCAATGACTATTCCGCCAAGGACATCCGCGTGCTGGAGGGGCTGGAGCCTGTCCGCCAGCGCCCCGGCATGTATATCGGCGGCACCGATGACCGTGCGCTGCATCATCTGGCCGCCGAAGTGCTGGACAATTCGATGGACGAGGCGGTGGCCGGTCACGCCACCCGGATCGAGGTCTCGCTGGACGCGGAGGGCTGTCTGACCGTTGACGACAACGGGCGCGGCATTCCCGTCGACCCACACCCGAAGTTTCCCGACAAGTCCGCCCTGGAAGTCATCCTGACGACGCTGCATTCCGGCGGAAAGTTCGAACAGGGCGCCTATCAGACCGCCGGCGGCCTGCACGGTGTCGGCGTCTCCGTCGTCAACGCCCTGTCCGATGACATGGTGGTGGAGGTGGCGCGGGACCGGCAGCTCTATCGCCAGTCGTTCTCCCGCGGGTTCCCGCAGGGGCCGCTGGAAACGCTCGGGCCGGTGCAGAACCGGCGCGGCACCCGCATCCGTTTCCACCCGGACCCGCAGATCTTCGGCGACAAGCTGGTGCTGAAGGCATCGCGGCTCTATCGCATGGCGCGCTCGAAGGCCTATCTGTTTCCGGGCGTCGAGATCCGCTGGCGCATCGATCCGGCGCTCGCCACCGATGACACCCCGGCGGAGGCGGTGCTGCACTTCCCCGGCGGGCTGGCCGATTTTCTGGTGGCCACGCTCGGCGAACAGACCCTTGTCGCGCCGGAGGCCTTTGCGGGACGTGTCGAGCTGCCCGACAATCGGGGCCGCGTCGAATGGGCCCTGCAATGGCTGGAGTACGGCGATGGCTGGACCAGTTCCTACTGCAACACCATTCCGACCCCCATGGGCGGCAGTCACGAGAACGGCTTCCGGTCCGCCATCTCGCGCGGGCTGAAGGCCTATGGCGAGTTGACCGGCAACAAGCGCGCGGCCCAGGTCACCGCCGACGATGCGCTGGCGGGGACCACGGCGCTGCTCTCGGTCTTCATCCCCGACCCCCAGTTCCAGGGCCAGACCAAGGAGAAGCTGGCGACGCCCGAGGCGGCGCGGCTGGTCGAGGCCACGGTGAAGGATCACTTCGACCATTTCCTTTCCGCCGCGCCAAAGGTGGCCGAGCGGCTGCTGGAGAACGCCATCGACCGGGCGGAGGAGCGGCTGCGGCGACGCAAGGAAAAGGAAGTCGGACGCAAGACCGCGACCCGGAAGCTGCGCCTGCCGGGCAAGCTGGCCGACTGCAGCGCCCGCGAACGGGAAGACACCGAACTGTTCATCGTCGAGGGCGATTCGGCGGGCGGCTCCGCCAAGTCCGCCCGCAAGCGCGAGACCCAGGCCGTGCTGCCGCTGCGGGGCAAGATCCTGAACGTGATGAGTGCCGGCGCCGACAAGCTGGCGCAGAACCAGGAACTCGCCGATCTCAGTCTGGCGCTGGGCTGCGGCACCGGCAGCCGCTTCAACGAGGATGACCTGCGCTACGGCAAGGTCATCATCATGACGGACGCGGACGTGGACGGGGCGCATATCGCCGCGCTGCTGATGACCTTCTTCTTCCAGGAAATGCCGGGGCTGGTCGATCTCGGGCGGCTCTACCTCGCCTGCCCGCCGCTCTACCGTCTCAGCCAGGGGGGCAAGACAGTCTATGCCATCGACGACGCCCACCGCGAGCAGCTGATGGCCGATGAGTTCAGTGGCCGCGGCAAGGTGGAGGTCAGCCGCTTCAAGGGTCTGGGCGAGATGCCACCACAGCAGTTGCGCGACACCACCATGAACCCGGCGAAGCGCAAGCTGCTGCGCGTCGACATCCCGGCGGAAGCCCGCGCAGACACCATCAACCTCGTCGAACGGCTGATGGGCCGCAAGCCGGAGAAACGCATGGAGTTCATCCAGCAGAACGCCCGCTTCGTGCAGGACGTGGACATCTGAGGGGCACGCGGACACTCGCCCGATCACGACTCTCGCGTACCTGATCCGAGAGGCCGGTCTTCCACGCCGGTGCGGCACCATGGGTACCCGGGTCAAGCCCGGGTACTGCGTCGGTGGGGAGTGAAACGCCTGACCCGCCAAGGCGTCGGTGGGGTGGTCGCACGGACTCTCCGACGCCCGCCTCACCACGTCGCTCGCGGACTTGATCCGCGAGCCCAGTCTCCCACGCCAGCGCGGCACCATGGGTGCCCGGATCAAGTCCGGGCACGGCGTCCGTGGGGTGGCGGCGCAGATGCCCCGCCCCACGGCACGACGCTCGCGGGACTGCCGCTTGCCGAACACCCCACGCGCACGCGGCGGCGGCGCGGGGGCTGTCTCAGTTCAGGATCTCGGCCAGGGCATCGCCGGTGGAGACGGTCTCGCCGCGCTGGTTGGTGACGGTCAGGCCGCAGACCAGCCACTTGCCCTTGCGGGTCTCGCGCTTGTCCTGCACCTCCACCCGCACCTGTATCGTGTCGCCGGGATAGACCGGGCTGCGGAACCGGGTCTCCAGCCGACGGTGGTTGCCATTGTCGGGCCAGAGCCAGTCGGTCATCGTCCGGACCATGAAGGAATAGGTCATCAGGCCGTGGCCGATCACGGTGTCGAACTTCTTGCCGTTGGCGAAGGTCGTCTCCGCGATGAAGTCATCGTCCCAGTGCAGCGGGTTGTTGTCGAAGGAGGCCATGGCGAACTCCTTGATCATCTCCCGCGTCACGTCGACCTTCACGCCGTCGAAACTGTGCCCGACCGCAATGTCCGCATACGAGAATTCTGCTGTCATGATGCTCTCCCCCCCTCAATACGGACGCATGGTCCAGCCGCGACCGGAGCAGACGACCGTGTCGTGCTGGTTGCGGAAGACATTGTCGTGGATGGCAAAGGTGTTGCCCTTGCGGATCACCTTGTCGAGGCAGCGCGCCGTCAGGGTGATCGTGTCGCCGGGCCTGACCGGGTGCTGGATCCACCAGTTCTGGCCCATGTTGACCGTGCCCGGCGTGCGCATGAAATGGTCATGCGTGGTACAGGCGAAGAGGAACAGCGCGTGGATGCTGGGCGGCGAGATCAGGCCGCCGAACCGCGTCGTCTTCGCATATTCCTCGTCGAAGTAGAGGGGGTTCATGTCCCCGATGGAGCGGGCATAGCGCTGGATGATGTCCGCCGTGATGGTGACGGGTCTCGATTCCACCACCTCCCCCGGTTCCAGATCATCCCAGCCCGCGCGCTTCTCCGCGTCTTTCCAGAAATCGTAGTCGAAATCCTCGGCGCTGAACGCTGACGATGTTTCGCTCATCCTGCCCTCCCCTGTTGCCCGGACGGGGCAACTCTAGCGCCAAGCAGGGAGACGGCACACCACCATCCACGCATTTCGGCCATCCCGTCATCCCGACGGCCCAGGGTCAGAGCCAGCCGGAAAGCTCCCGGCGCGTGATGGCTTCCAGCATGTCGACATGATCAGCGCTGTCATTCAGGCAGGGCAGCATCCGGAATTGCTTGCCGCCCGCCGCCTCGAAGGTCGCACGACCCTCGATCGCGATCTCCTCCAGCGTTTCGACGCAGTCCGCCGCGAAACCGGGTGTGAGCACTGCAACGTCCGTGTGTCCGGCTGCCGCCAGTTCCTGCAGCGTCACGTCCGTATAGGGCTCCAGCCAGGCCTTCGGACCGAAGCGGCTCTGGAAGCTCAGGCGCAGGTGTTCCGGGCTCATGCCCAGCCGCTCCCGCAGCAGCCGCGCTGTCTTGTGGCAATGACAGTGATAGGGATCGCCCTTCTCGAAATAGGCCTGCGGCAGACCGTGGAAGGACGCGAGCAGCACGGTGTCGCCGTCCTTCCCGAGACCCGCCGCGTCCACGGACGCGGCCAGCGCGTCGATATAGGCAGGATCATCGTGATAGGGGGGCACGAAGCGGATGGTCGGCTGCCAGCGCATCCCGCGCAGCGTGTCCGCCACCTTGTCCACGACGGTCGCCGTCGTCGTGGCGCTGTACTGGGGGTAGAGGGGAAATACCAGGATGCGCTCGGCCCCGGCATCCTTCAGCGCTGTCAGCCGATCGGGTATCGACGGCTGCCCATAGCGCATGGCCCAGTCGACGATGACGGCACTGTCATCCGCGAACCGCGCCGCCAGTGCCTCCGACTGTTGCCGCGTGTAATAGCGCAGAGGCGATTCATTGCTCTCCGTCCGCCAGATCTTGGCATAGGCCTTCGCGGTCTTCGGTGACCGGAAGGTGACGATGAAGAGGTTCAGGATGAACCACCAGATGACCTTCGGGACCTCGATCACCCGCCGGTCACTCAGGAACTCCCGCAGATAGCGCCGGATCGACGGTACATCGGTGCCATCCGGTGTGCCCAGATTGACCAGAAGCACGCCGACGCGACCGGTGCTGACAGCCGGATGGCCGGTGGGCAGGTTGTTGTTATCGCTCACTGTTCGTCCCCTGATGATCGCGCGGGCGCAGATGCCGCAGGCCCGGATTTAGCAGATTGTTAACCGCTGCGGTGCTTTTCTGACAGCCGTTCGAGATTCGATGTGCCCCGGTCAGAATGCCGGATGCGGCAGGGGCGGTGTAGTGGCCGCTCCGACCAGCCCGGTACATACGCAAGGGGAAAGAGCCTGGATTTGCGCAAGCTGCTGCACGGTCTGATGAATGGCGGTCCGGAAATGACTCCGGAAATGGCCCGGGAGTTCAATGTCGTGAGCGTCCTGCGCCTGAACCGCAACCAGATCTTCGGCGGCATTGCCTCCAGCATCAATCCGATCGCGCTCTCCGTTGGTCTCTGGCAGGACAATCTGGCCCTGATCCTTGGGCCCTGGTGCCTCATCGGCCAGTTCTTCGCGATGGCCCAGATCTTTGGCTGGTGGAAGAACCGCCGCAAGCCGAGGCCGACATCGGTCTCTGAGCGCAGTTTCCGGAAGGCCAACGTCATGGCCGCCGCCGCGGGCCTCTACTGGGCAGCCATTGTCGTGCTCTGTGTTCCCGTCGTGACACCACCCGAGGCCCTGATCGTGGTGCTCACCGCCTTCGGCACGTCGATGGTGGCTGCTGCATTGTTGAGCCCCGCACCGCTCGCGGCCTTCATCTTCTTCTTCGTCACGGTGATCTCCGGCCTGGTCAGCCTGACCATTCAGTACCCGTCAATCACTGTGCCGCTCTGGCTGCTTGGCTGCACCTATGTCATCTTCGTGCTGATGATGATCGTGATCGCTCATCGCGACTTCAAGGCGCTTGTCGCCAGACAGGTGGAGAACAGCCAGCTCGCGCTGGAAGCCCGCAATGCCAGCGAGGCGAAATCCCGCTTCATCGCCAACATGCGCCACGAATTGCGGACCCCGCTCAACGCCATCATCGGCTTCTCGGACATGATGCAGGCGGAGACCTTCGGCCCGGTCGGCCATCGCAAGTACCGGGAATATGTCGGCGCCATCAGCGACAGCGGCAACCATCTGATGGACATCATCAACGACGTGCTCGACATCTCGCGCATCGACGCGGGGTCAGAGGACATTCGCGAGAGCGACGTCCGGCTTGGTGCATTGCTGGCCCGTTGCCGCTTGCTGTTCACGGAGCGCGCGGCACGCAGTGGTGTCGACTTCGAGGCCGATTCGGCGTTCGAAAGCCTGGTGCTGCATGTCGACGAGAGACTGATCGTCCAGATTCTCATCAACCTGGTCTCGAACGCCATCCGGCACACGCAGCAAGGGGGACAGGTTACCCTGAACGTGTCCCTTCGCCCGCAGTACGGTGTGCTGTTCGTGATCGCGGACAATGGACGAGGCATGACACCGGAGGAGCTCTCCCGCGCGCAGGAGCCCTTCGGTTCCAGTGGCAATTCCTGGGTCAGTCGCGGAGATGGTGCCGGACTGGGCCTGCCGATCTCCCACCGGTTTGCCGCGCTGCATGGCGGGCATCTGAACGTCGAGAGCACCTTCGGCAAGGGAACCCGCTGTACCCTGCGCATCCCGGCCAGCAGGATCCGCAGCACGGTTGCCGACAGCAGCCTCGACACCATGATGTCCGCTGGCTGACTCTCCGCGACCGGGAAAGGCCATATCCTGCGCGGCTGCCCGAGCGGACAGTGCATACCTGCAACCGTCACAGCGATGGCCGGATGAGGTAGCGACCGGACGCGGTTCCGTCTACGGATGGGCACACCTGACCCACGCCGCGCGGAGCCCCTTACGTGATCGAACCGGATTTCTCTCTCGCCATCGCGCTGGGCCTCTCGCTCGCGGCCGGACTGATGCGCGGCTTTGCCGGTTTCGGCTCCGGCATGATGCTCTCCCCCATCCTGGCCATCCTCTATGGTCCGGCGGAGGCCGTTCTGATGATCGCGGTCATGGAGATCGTGGTCAGCGTGCAGCTGGTGCCGAAAGCCCTGCCCGACGCGCAGTGGCCGTTTCTCGGGCCGCTGATCCTTGCCGCCATCATCGGCATGCCCCTCGGTGCCTGGCTGCTCGCCACCACGGAGCCGGAACTCATCGCCCGTTTCATTGCCGGAATTGTCATGGTCTTCGTGATCGTGCTCGCCGTGGGCTGGCGATATCAGGGGCCGAAGCGGCTGTTGCCGACCCTGGGTGTCGGGGGCGTTTCCGGTGCGCTGCTGACCGCCACCAGCGTCGGTGGCCCGCCGGTACTGCTCTATATCCTGTCCGGTCAGGACAGCGCCCGGACCAATCGCGCCAACATCATTCTCTACTTCGCGATTGCGGAGATCATCACACCGATCTTCCTCTATCTGCAGGACCTCTTCGCCCTGGAGGTCGTGATCCGCGCCCTGGCGCTCTGCCCCGCCTACATGGTCGGCGCCTGGGTCGGCAGCCGCCTGTTCCGGGAATCGTCGGAACAGATCTACCGGCGCGTGGCGCTGATCTTCCTGAGCATGATCGCGCTCTACGGTATCCTGCACTGACAGAATTCCGCCCGGTGTCGCAAAGCGTGTTGAGCGCCCCCGGCACGCGGTCTATGGTCCGCGCCGCATCAATGCATGGTTCAGGGAGAGACGGACATGACCGAAGCGGTCGCGGCAGATCACTTGCGGCAACTGATCGAACGCGTGGAGCGCCTGGAAGAGGAGAAGGCCGCCATGGCCGCCGATATCCGGGAGGTCTATGCGGAGGCCAAGTCGAACGGTTTCGAGCCAAAGATCATGCGTCAGGTCATCAAGCTGCGGAAGATGGACCGCGACGACCGGCAGGAGCAGGAAGCCGTGCTGTCGCTTTATCTGGAAGCACTGGGTGAGGCCACGCCCGGCTCGGCCTGAGCCGGGCGCAACGGCAGGCAGCTATTGGAGCAGGGGGCAGTCATGACTCGCGAGATCAATTCCGTGGCGGTACTGGGCGGCGGCACGATGGGTGCCGGGATCGCCGGAATCTGTGCCCAGATGGGCTGCAAGGTGCTGCTGCTCGACATCGACATGCCGACGGCGGAGGCTTCGCTGGACCGCATCGTCAACGGGCGCCCGCCCGCGCTGGACGATGCCGACAAGGCCAGCCTGATCACCCTCGGCACGCTGGCCGACGACCTGGAGAAGATCGCGGACTACGACTGGATCTGCGAGGCCATCGTCGAGGATGTGGACACCAAGCGTGCCCTGTTCGAACGGCTGGAGCCGCTGCGTCGGCCCGGCTCCGTCGTCTCCACCAATACCTCCGGCATTCCGCTGCGCGAGATCTGCGAGGGGCTGCCGCTCAGTCTGCGGCGCGACATCGGCGTCACCCATTTCTTCAATCCCGTGAAGGTCATGCGGCTGATGGAGCTGGTGCCGGGCACCGACACCACACCTGATGTCATCGACGCCTTTGCGAACTTCCTGGGTGACCGGATGGGCAAGGGCGTGGTTCACGCCAAGGACACGGTCAATTTCATCGGCAACCGTATCGGCTGTTTCCTGATGCTGTCCGGCCTGCATGTCGCGGGGAAGGCACGTGCGGACGGGCTCAGCCAGGAAACCATCGACGCTCTCATGTCAAAGCCCGTCGGCCTGCCGCCGACCGGCCTCTACGGCCTGATCGATCTCATCGGCCTGGACGTGATGTATCTGGTGGGCGTGAATCTGGCCGCCAACCTGCCTGCGGGCGACACCGGACATGCCTTCACCGCTTTCCCGCCGATGGAACTGCAGATGTGGGAGCGCAAGCAGCTCGGTCGCAAGACCGGCGGTGGCTTCTATCGCATGGTGAAGGATGCCGACGGCAATCGTGCCAGGGAGGTCTTCGATCTGGACAGCGGTGCCTGGCGCCCGGAAGTACCTGTCACCCTGGCCGACAGCCAGATGAGCGCCGGGTCGCTGATGTTCGAGGATTCCGTGGAAGGCCGCTTCGTCTGGGACCTGATGGGGGGCACACTTTGCTACGCCGCCGATCTGGTGCCGCAGATTTCCGACGATGTGGTCAATATCGACCGCGCCATGCGTTGGGGATTCGCCTGGCAGAAGGGTCCGTTCGAACTTCTCGACGAACTGGGTCCGGCAAGGGTGATCGCGCGGCTGAAGGCGGAGGGCAAACCCGTACCGGCGATGCTGCAGGTTCTGGAAAAGGCCGGTGCCGACAGCTTCTACCGTGCGGAGGGGTCGGAACACCTGGGCCGCGACGGCGCCTGGCACAAGGTCGTCTGAGGCCGCTGCCGGTCAGGCGGGGTCGATCGGACCCGAAGTCCCGGAAAAGATAGCCGTCGGGCGCCGGCGCTCAGGGTTCGCCTCACAACGGCACCTTTCCGTCCGTCTCACGCAGCAGTTCCCGGGTAATTGTGGCGCGGATGCGATCCCCGCCCGTTCCGGTCACGAAGCAGGCCGGTGGCATGTGACCACCGGCCTGTCTCAAGCCAGTTCAGGCAACTTTCGGGATCAGCTCTGCTTCAGGCGTACCGCGACGAACAGCCGGTCGTCGCCACGGACCACGAGCAGCAGGACGGAGCGGCCCTTGCGTTCCTCGATCTCCGCCACACGACGGGCGACATCACCGGGGCCCTGCACGGCTTCCTGATTGACCTCGATGATCACGTCGCCGGCACGCAGCCCCTTCTCCGCCGCAGCCGAGTCGGGAACAACCTCGGTCACGACCGCGCCATCCTCCATGCTGATGCTGAAACGCTCCCGCACATCGTCGGTCATCGGGCTGAGCTTCATGCCGAGGGACGCCAGATCACTCTCCCGCGAGACCGGCTCATCAACCGGCTCTTCGCTGGAAGCCAGCGCCTTCTCGGCCTTCTCGAGCTCGCCCAGCGTCACCGTGAACTGTTCCAGCTTGCCCTTGCGCCAGACAGTCACCGGGACGGCCTTGCCAACGCCGGTGCCCGCAACGATCCGCGGCAGTGCCCGCATCTCGTCGATGTCCTGTCCATTGAACTCGACGATCACGTCACCGGACTGGATGCCCGCGTCGCCTGCCGGGCTTTCGTCGGTGACACCCGCGACGAGGGCGCCGCGCGGCTCATCCATGCCCAGGCCTTCCGCGATCTCGTCCGTGACGGACTGGATGCGAACGCCCAGCCAGCCACGCTTGGTGCGGCCGAACTGGATCAGCTGTTCCGCCACCGGGCGGGCCAGGTTGGAAGGCACCGCGAAACCGATGCCGATCGACCCGCCGGACTGGGAGAAGATCGCCGTGTTGATGCCCACGACCTCGCCATCGACATTGAACAGCGGACCACCGGAGTTGCCCTTGTTGATCGAGGCATCGGTCTGGATGAAGTCATCATAGGGACCGGAGCGGATGTCGCGGCCACGCGCGGAGACGATACCGGCGGTGACCGTGCCACCGAGGCCGAGCGGGTTGCCGATGGCAATCACCCAGTCACCCTCCTCGGCGGTGTCGGAATCGCCCCAGGGAACCGCCGTCAGCTGCATGCCCTCGTCGGGTTTCACCCGCAGCACGGCAACATCCGTCTTCGGGTCGGTGCCGACGAGTTCGGCGTCCAGGCTTTCGCCATCGCTGAAGAACACCCGGATCTCGTCCGCGCCATCGATCACATGATTGTTCGTGACGATCAGGCCATCCGCATCAACCACGAAGCCTGAGCCAACCGAGATCAGGGGGCGGGAGTGCGGGTTCTGCTGGCGGCGCTTGTCGAAGAAGTCCTTGAAGAATTCCTCGAACGGCGATCCCGGCGGAACCTGCGGAATCTGCGGGGCCTGTCCCGGGCTGGCCTTGCCCGGCTGCTGGGTCACCTGGATGTTGACCACGGCGGGTTTCAGCTTCTTCACCAGCGGCGCGAAACTCTCGGGCGCGCCGCGGGCGAAGGCACTTCCGGCCGCAACCAGAATGGCCAGCAATACGAACACTGCCGTCAGACGCATCATCAATGCGGAATTCGCGTCCTGTCGCGCCATTGGGATGGCGCGCGCAACGGTGCGACCGCGCGTGAACTCTTCTCTTGTCTCGTGACTCACTTGCACATGCTCCAACACTCGATCCAATCCTCTTGCCCGCACTATCTGGGCACCGACCGCCGGTTCTGCAAACCCGGCAACCGCAATTGATATGCACCCCGGATTATGACCGAACTTTGCCCGGAGTGTGAAACATGTGGCGTCGCAGTGACATTTTCTGCCCCGCTGTCGCAGAAGTGAGCACGGAACAGGCCGCTCAGGGGGCCTCGATCACATAGTCGAGACGGGATTCAGTCTCGGGGGTGCCCAGTTGCTCATAGGCATGCCTGGCGCGTTCAAAGCGCAGGTCACCTGCTGTTCTGCCCGGCACTTCGCCTGGCGACTCATCGGCCAGTGCCATGAGGTGATCGCCGATGTCCTTGCCGGTTGTCTCATCGATGATGGCATTGGCGATGGAACTCACCAGCCCCAGCACGCCCCCGAACAGGAATCCGCCTGCGATGCGGGCCGGGTTGCCGATCCCGTCGCCCGTGACTTCCCGATAGACCGTCGAGACAATGGGGATGTGCTGCAGCGGGTTCACCGCGTCCAGAACATCCAGGAAACCGAAGCCATCGTCCCCTGCCGAATCTGCCGCGTCCGGCATCCGGGCGCCGGTCGCTCGGCTTTCGTCCGTGAAGGACGACACGGATGCCGGGGGCGTTGTGAATTCGCTCTGGAAGATCATGACCGGATCGAACGCAAGGCCCGGACCAGACCGGGAACCCTGATTCCTCAACGGGTTACGATCACTATCGGTTGGCCGGACCCGGCAGCTCTTGCCGGTCCGGCATCGCAGGCCCTACAGAAAATGCCCGGTGCGGCTCTTCTTGGTGGCGAGATAGTCGGCGTTGTGGGGGTTGGACGGAAACTTGTGTGGCACCCGCTCCGCCACCGAAATCCCCTCGGCCTCCAGGCCGGACACCTTCTCGGGATTGTTGGTCATCAGCCGCACGCTGGAATATCCGAGACGGCGCAGCATCTCCGCCGCAGGCCGGAACAGCCGCTCGTCGGTCTCGAAGCCGATACGCTGGTTCGCATCCACCGTGTCGAAGCCACGATCCTGCAGGGCATAGGCCCGGATCTTGTTCATCAGCCCGATGCCGCGTCCCTCCTGCGCCAGATAGAGCAGGATGCCCTCCCCGGCCTCACCGATGGCCTCGATGGCGCCACGCAACTGTTCACCGCAATCGCACTTCATCGACCCCAGCAGGTCCCCGGTGAAACACTCGCTGTGAATCCGGGTGAGCACCGGCCGGTCGCGCGGCGGATCCCCAGTCACCAGCGCCAGGTGCTCCAGCCCACCGTCTGCGGGACGATAGGCATGCATCCGGGTGTTCTCCGCCCCCCACAGCGGCAGCCGCGCGGCAGCCACAGGCTTCAGGATGTTGCCCGTATGGGTCGCGATGGCGGCAATGCTCCCGGCATCCACCGCGGCCAGGCCTGCCGCCTGCCAGTCGGCCGTGTCGGACAGCGCCGCAACCAGCACCGCAGGCAGCAGGCGCGCGTGACGCGCCAGACCGACGCCGGCACTGGCCCAGTCGGGCGGCGCATCCTTCACCTGCCGGAACGGCCCCCGCATGCCGCCGTCCAGATCGTGTGCCGGATCGGCGAGTTCGCTGGCGAGCTGGCGGGACAGGGTCGCGTCGATCGGGACCAGTTGCACGTCGTGGCCTGATGGCAGGATGTGCAGCACGTTCGCGCGCCGCGCCGTCAGCGCCAGGCTGACTCCGCCCTCGGCCATCGCCAGAAGCTCCCCGTACTCCTCCGCCGTCGCCGTCTCCGCCGAGACAATGATCCCGGACTGCGCCGCGCCGCGGACGATGACAGGCATGCCCCGCCGCAGGTCCGCCGCGGCACGATCCACCTGCCGCACGTGACGCAGGTCGCTGGTTTCATCTTCGCTCTGGCGCGCCAAGGGGGCTGTCCTGATAAGTGATCGCGATGTGACCGCCACTGTATATCCCGCCCCCCCGGACTGTTGAAGCTTTCACTGCCACAGGTCAGACTTGCGCGCGGGAACAGGGTGTCGGGACGCCACGCATGACGATCAACCGGTTGTCACGTGTCGGTGAGGCTGTTCTCCCACAACGGAACCGGACTCTTGAACCGGGCGGCGGCAGACCAATCTCTGGTCAGTCGATGGTCCGGCGGTGATTGGGAGAAACGAGAAGATGATGGGTGGCAAGAAGATCCTGCTGATCGACGACGACGACGCCTTGCGCGAGACGCTGGCCGAGCAACTCGAGCTGCACGAGGAATTCGAGACCCGACAGGTCGGTTCCGGTCAGGCCGGCATCGAGGCCGCGCGGAAGGAACATTTCGATCTGGTCCTGCTGGACGTCGGCCTGCCCGACTCGGACGGACGCGAGGTCTGTCGGGCCCTGCGCAAGAACGGTTTCAAGATGCCGGTGATCATGCTCACGGGCGCGGATTCGGATGCCGAGGAAATCCTGGGCCTGGAATCGGGCGCCAACGACTACATCACCAAGCCGTTCAAGGTCGGCGTGCTGCTGGCCCGCATTCGCGGCCAGTTGCGCCAGCACGAACAGAGCGAGGATGCCGTCTTCACCATCGGCCCCTACAGCTTCCGCCCGGCGCAGAAGATGATGGTGCACAAGGAGACGGAGAAGAAGGTCCGCCTGACGGAGAAGGAAACCTCCATCCTGAAGTACCTGTTCCGTGCGGGCGAGACGGCAGTCGGACGCGATGTGCTGCTGCACGAGGTCTGGGGCTACAACGCCGGGGTCACCACCCACACGCTGGAAACCCACATCTATCGCCTGCGCCAGAAGATCGAACCGACACCATCGGAAGCGGAAATCCTGGTCACCGAACCGGGCGGCTACAAGCTGGTGCCGTGACAGCGTTCCGTCTCTGACCGTTCGTGGTGCCGCTCCATCGATCGACTGATCTGCTCTTCTCTTCAGACCGTCTTCAGCCAGGCGATCAGGAGTGACAGGGTGACCACGCTGAAGACCGTGGAGAGCAGGATCACGGAGGCGGAGCGCTGGGTGTAGGTGCCGTAGAACCTTGCCAGCAGGAAGGAGTTGATCCCTGCGGGTGTCGCGGCAGTCACCGTCGCAACGGCGACGTAGAGCGGATCGCTCTGGAAGATGTAGCTGGTGAAGATGAAGACCAGCGCGGGCAGCAGTGCCAGCTTCATGATCACCAGCGTCAGGCTTTCCTTCAGGTCACCGGCAATACGGAACTGGGTGAGGGAGGCCCCGAGCGCACAGAGTGCTGCCGGGGTTGCCGCCCGGGAGAGCATGTCGATCAGCCGGTCGACCATCGACACCAGTTCCAGCCCCGTCGCACTGAAGGCCAGCCCGCTGCACAGGCCGAGGATGACCGGATGCACCGCCAGACTTCTGAAGGTGGAGAACAGGACGGTCCCGATTCCCTGCCCCTTCTGGCCGCGCAGGGCCTCCACCATGATGGTGGACAGCGGGATGAGGATCATGGGGTGGAACGTCACGATCATCATCATCGGGATCAGGCCCGGCTCGCCGAAGGTCGTGTAGACCAGCGGCAGGCCCATCAGCACGGTGTTGGAGAAGCTGGAGGCCATGCCCATCAGGCCGTACTCGACCGGCGGATTGCGGAACACGTACCGCCCCAGCGCCACCGTGAGCGCGAAATGCAGCAGCGCGGCACCGAAATAGCCGAAGATGATCGACCATTCGATGCCGTCCTCCGGCAGGCCCCGGCTGAACAGGCGGAACAGCAGGGCCGGAATGGCGGCATAGAAGACGAAATTCGTCAGCGCCTTGATCCCGACGTCGCCCCCCAGCAGGGGCGAGCGCCCCAGCGCGTAGCCGATGCCCATCAGCGCGAAGACCGGGAAGACGATGTCGAGAACGGCACCCATCAGCCGCGCCCCGGAAGGTCAGCCAGTGCGGGACCTGCAGGGGCGGGGCGACCGGTCATTCACTCAGCCTTCGAACGGGTGACGGACGACGATGGTATCCTCCCGTTCGGGACTGGTCGAAAGCAGGGCCACAGGCGCGCCGATCAGTTCCTCGATCGCGCGGACGTACTTGACCGCCTGCGCCGGCAGGTCGGCCCACGACCGCGCACCATATGTGGTGTCCGACCAGCCCTCGAAGGTCTCGTAGACCGGGCGGATGTTGGCCTGATCGGCCATGTTGTAGGGGTAGAAGTCGAGGCGCTTGCCATCCAGTTCGTAGCCGACACAGACCTTCAGTTCCTTCAGCCCGTCCAGCACGTCCAGCTTGGTCAGCGCCACACCGTCGATGCCGCCGGTACGGATCGCCTGCCGCACCATCACCGCGTCGAACCAGCCACAACGGCGGGCGCGGTTGGTGACGGTACCGAACTCGCGGCCCTTCTCCCCGAGGTGCCGCCCGATCTCGTCATCCAGTTCGGTCGGAAAGGGGCCGGAGCCGACGCGGGTGGTGTAGGCCTTGACGATGCCGAGCACGAAATCGATCACCTTCGGCCCGCAACCGGAACCGGGGGCCGCCTGTCCGGCGACGGTGTTGGAGGACGTGACGAACGGATAGGTGCCGTGGTCGATGTCTAGCATCGCCCCCTGCGCGCCCTCGAACAGGATGCGCTTGCCCTGGCGATTGACCTCGTCCAGCGTGCGCCAGACATGCGCGGCGAAGCGCAGGACGTCGTCGCTGACCGCATTCAGTTCAGCCTGGATGTCGTCCTTGGCGATCTCCGGCTGGGACAGGCCACGACGCAGAGCATTGTGGTGCACCAGCAGGCGTTCGATCTTGCCGTCCAGGGTCACCGGATCACCCAGGTCCGCGACCCGGATCGCCCGCCGGGCAACCTTGTCCTCGTACGCCGGGCCGATGCCGCGTCGGGTGGTGCCGATCTTGGCACCGCCGGCGGCCTCTTCCCGGATCGCGTCCAGGTCCCGGTGCAGGCTGAGAATCAGGCAGGCATTGGCGGCGATCTGGAAATTCTCCGGCGTCACCTCGACACCCTGCTTGGCCAGACGCCCGATCTCGTCCATCAGCGCGGTGGGATCGATGACCACACCATTGCCCAGGATGGAGAGCTTGCCCTTGCGCACGATGCCGGAGGGCAGCAGGCTCAGCTTGTAGGTCACACCGTCGATGACCAGCGTATGTCCGGCATTGTGACCGCCCTGATAGCGCACGACCACGTCCGCCATCGCCGACAGCCAGTCGACAATCTTGCCCTTGCCCTCGTCACCCCACTGGGCGCCGACCACCACGACATTGGTCATGTCGGGATCCTTTCCTGATGCATTTTCGGGCCGAAACCCGCCTCAGATGTCCTTGACCTCGATCTTGTGCCAGATCGCGGTGCAGCCAAGCCTTCGTGCCTCTGCCTCGGGATCGGCTTCCGGCTCCAGGCCGGCAACCACCCGATTGCCCTGTTCGCGGCAGCGCCGCGCATCGTCGGGGGCCGTGCCGAACGGCAGATAGACCCGGAGCGCGCTGACCGTCACCGGCAAGGCCCGCAGCACCGAATCCAGATAGACCGTGGCCCCGACCGCCGGCTCGCCGGTCTCGCTGACATAGCGGCCACCGCGCCCGATCTCGCCACGAACACCTGGGGCAAAGACACTGAAGGCCACACCGGTCTGATATTCGAAACCGCGGTACTCGCCCGGATCGACCGTCAGGCTCAGATCGGGCTCCACGGCCCGGATCCCCGCGATGGTCTCCGCCAGGCGGGCGATCTGCTGACCGGCAAGACCGCTGATGTCCAGGGCCTGCAACCGCGGCATCGCCGTCTCCGCCGGGCCGACCGCTTCCAGCAATCCGAAGATCAGCGGGTCATCACCAACGATACCACGCAGTTCCCCCGCGTCCTTGCCGTCCAGTGCCTCCCTCGCGGCATCCGCCGTCGCCCCCTCGTGCCCCTGCCCGGTCAGCACGGCGGGCGCCAGGGAAGGGACTGTCAGGTCGATGCTCAGATCCTGCAGCCCGGCAGCGCGCAGCGCCGCAACCGTCAGCAGCACGATCTCCACATCCGCCTTCACGGCGTCGGAGCCGAACAGTTCGATCCCCGCCTGCGTGAACTGCCGTTCCGGGCGCAACTGGTCGCCCCGGACCCGCAGCACCTGCCCGGAATAGCAGAGCCGGAGCGGACGTGCCGATCCCGCCAGTCGGCTGGCCGCAATGCGCGCGATCTGGGGGGTGATGTCTGCCCGCAGGCCCATCATCTGCTGCGAGATCGGATCCATCAGCCGGAACAGCTGCTGCGCCAGTTCGCCGCCAGGCCCGCTCAGCAGGCTCTGTTCGAACTCCATCAGCGGCGGTTTGACGGTCTGATAGCCCTCTGCGCGGAACGCATTCATCAGGCTGAAGACGGCCGTCGCCTCGCGCTCCGCCTCTTCAGGCAGGGCGTCGCGCAGACCGGCTGGCAACAGGGCCTTGTTCACAGGTTCATTCATGGCGGGCCTTTGGTACTGCATCGGCTGTGTTCGTCAACGACTTATCGAGGCACGGCTTCGGCGGTGATTCGCCAATCGACGCCTTCATGTCATCCCCCTGTCACATTCGACAACACCGAAGCTGTTGAAATTTCGGTATTTTTCACAATCTGACTTGTCAGACACGCAACAACACCGGACAGTTCTCCCATGACCAATGAAGGCATCTCGGGTCTCAGGGGACGAACGGTCGCACTGCTCGGCCCCACCAACACGGGCAAGACGCATCTGGCCGTCGAGACGATGCTGACCCATGCCAGCGGCATGATGGGCTTCCCCCTGCGCCTGCTGGCGCGGGAGGTCTACGACCGGGTTGTCGAGGCGCGCGGTCGCTCCAACGTCGCGCTGGTGACGGGGGAGGAGAAGATCATCCCCGCCAACCCGCATTATTTCCTCTGCACCGTCGAGGCCATGCCGACGGGCCGCAGCTTCGACTTCGTGGCGGTGGACGAGATCCAACTGGCCGCGGACCCGGAGCGGGGCCATACCTTCACCGACAGGCTGCTGCACGTGCGCGGGCTGGAGACCACCATGTTCCTGGGGGCCGCCACCGCGCGCGGCCTGATCCAGCGGCTGCTGCCCGACACCACGATCATCACGCGCCCGCGACTGTCCTCTCTGGCCTATGTCGGACAAAGCAAGCTGTCCCGCCTGCCGCGCCGCAGTGCCGTGGTCGCCTTCTCCGCCTCCGATGTCTATGCCATCGCCGAGCTCATGCGGCGGCAGCGGGGCGGCGCGGCGGTGGTGCTGGGCGCGCTCAGCCCGCGCACCCGCAATGCGCAGGTGGAGATGTATCAGGCCGGTGAAGTGGATTTCCTGGTCGCCACCGATGCCATCGGCATGGGGCTGAACATGGACATCAACCATGTCGCCTTCGCCGCGACCCACAAGTTCGACGGTGCCCGGCGGCGTGCCCTCAGCCCCGCCGAGATCGGCCAGATTGCCGGGCGGGCCGGCCGTTTCATGCGCGACGGCACCTTTGGCGTCACCGCGGATGCGCCGCTGCTGGAACCGGAACTGGTGGAGGCGGTACAGGAACACCGCTTCGATCCGCTGACCCAGCTCCGCTGGCGCAACACCAGGCTGGACTTCAGCCATCCGAAGGCGCTGATCCGGTCGCTGGAACAGCCGCCGCCGTTCCGCTGGCTGGCCACACCGCGCCGGGCAGAGGATACGGAGACCCTGAAGGTGCTGGCCCGCGACCCGGAGATCATGGCGCTGGCTGAACTCAATCCGGCCAACATGCATCTGCTCTGGGACATCTGCCAGGTGCCCGACTTCCGCAAGACCATGCATGACAACCACGTCAAGCTGGTGGGGCGGATCTACCTGCAGATCGCCACGAAGGGCCAGATCGACCGCGACTGGATGGCGAAGCATCTCGAACAGCTCGACCGCACCACCGGCGACCTCGACACCCTGCAGGGGCGCCTGGCCCACATCCGCACCTGGACCTATATCTCCCATCGCGCGGCATGGCTGGACGATCCGCTGCACTGGCAGGAACGGGCCAGGGCCATCGAGGAACGGCTTTCCGACGCGCTGCACCAGTCCCTGACACAACGCTTCGTCGACCGGCGCACCGCCGCACTGGTCAACCGGCTGCGCGACCGGGAGGAGGTGCTGACCGCCATCGACCCGGACGGCAATGTCACGGTGGAAGGGCAATATGTCGGGCGCATCAGGGGGCTTGTCTTCGCCGCCGACCGCTCCGCCTTCGACAACAAGGCGCTGAAGGGCGCTGTCCGCCAGGTGCTGGCCTCTGCCCTCGTCGCGCGCGGACGCAGGATCGCGGGTGCGGCGGATGACGCCTTCACGCTCTCGGATGACGGCGACATCTGCTGGCAGGACGAGATCATCGCGCGGCTGGAGGCAGGCGATCATGTGCTGCGCCCCAGGGTTCGCCTGAATGTCAGCGACCAGCTCGACAGCCGCACCTCCGAAGAGATTTCCACCCGCCTCGGCGCGTGGGTCGAAACCCGGATCGGACAGTTGCTGCGACCACTGACGGAGCTGGAGAACCGCAATTTCAGTCCTGCTGCCCGGGGCATCGCCTTCCAGATCGTCGAGCGTCTCGGCATCCTGCCCCGCAAGGCGGTGCAGGAGCAGATGCGCCAGCTCGACCCGAAGGACCATGGCCGCTTCAAGTATGCCGGGGTGCAGGTGGGCCGGTCGGCGATCTTCTGCCCCGCGCTGCTGAAACCCGAACCGACCCGCTGGCGCATGATCCTGCACGGGCTGCAGGGCGGCCTGATGCTGCCGACGGACCAGCAGGGCCGGGTTTCCTTCGACACGGACCGCAAGGGCGATGCCGACGCGCTGCTGGTCTCGGGCTATGCCCGCTTCGGCACCACAGCCGTGCGCGTCGACATGGTGGAGCGGATTGCCGACCATGCGCACAAGGCCACACGCAAGGGCCCGGCGGAGGCCGACCATGCCCTGATGTCGATGCTGGGCGGCGGGCCGGAACGCCTGGGACCGATCCTGACCGGTCTGGGCTATCGCACGGAGCGACAGGGTGACGACGCGCCCCTGCTGTTCCATCCGCGCCCGACGCGCGAGCAACGCAAGGCCCGCAATCAGGCACGACCCGCATCGTCCGATCGCACCAAGCAGGCCCCGCCGAAGCGCAAGCACCGGCGGGAAACCCGACCCCTCAACCCCGATTCCCCCTTCGCCGCACTGGCTGTCCTGAAGAACAGGTGACCATGGAAACTCCCGCCCAAGGCTCGATCCGCATTGATCTCTGGCTCTGGTACGCGCGTTTCTTCAAGAGCCGAAGTCTGGCCGCACGGGCGGTGAAGGGAAGCCGGATGCGCCTGAACCGGCAGGTCATCAGGAAGGTCAGCCAGCCGCTCAGGGTCGGCGATGTGCTGACAATTCCCTGGAACGGCGAGATCCGGGTGATCGAGATCGCTGCCCTCGGCGAACGCCGCGGCCCGGCCAGCGAGGCGCAGGCGCTCTATCGTGACCGGACGGTGGCGGATACCGCGGCGAAATGAGGTCAGCCCTCAGATGCCGCCCTTCGAGAGTACCTGTCGGGCGGTCCACCAGAGGATCTTCAGGTCCAGCCACAATGACTGCTCGCGGACGTAGCGCAGGTCCATTTCCGTGCGCTCCGCCGGGGTCGCGGTTGACCGTTTCAGGGCCTGGGCGAGGCCGGTGACGCCGGGACGCACCCGGTGGCGCAGAACCCAGTCGTCGGGCGCATAGTCCGCCTCCTGCGCCGGCACGTCCGGACGGGGACCGACAAGGCTCATGTCACCGGAGAGCACGTTCAGCAGCTGCGGCAGTTCATCCAGGCTGGTCTTGCGGATGAAGCGCCCGACCCTGGTGATTCGGGCGTCACCGGCGGCTGTGGAATGGCCGCCGATCCGATCCGCGTTCGCCACCATGGAACGGAACTTCAGCATCCCGAACGGGCGCCCGCCGCGACCGACCCGAATCTGGCGATAGAACGGCGATCCCGGACTGTCGAGCCGGATGGCGAGGGCCAGCGGCA
The DNA here is from genome assembly GCF_029909415.1 of Minwuia sp. IMCC3009. GTDB lineage: Bacteria > Pseudomonadota > Alphaproteobacteria > Minwuiales > Minwuiaceae > Minwuia. The sequence goes on along the minus strand of NZ_CP123781.1, from coordinate 320,216 downwards.
GGAACAGCGGCAGGCTGCACAGCAGCAGCAGGGCGGCAATGATGATATCGAACAGGCGCTTCATGCATCGGATGGGTGCCACAAACGCTTCCGCGACACCAGCGGAACGCGCATCTGCTGGACAGGAACCTGCGGAAACCCTATGACTTTTCGCAGATGAACCGCTCCGCAAGGGGCCCACCGAAAGAGGCCAGACGCCATGTCGAACGATGTATTGCGCGGCAATTTCCAGACCCGTGACAAGGTCGAGATCAAGCAGTCCGAGGAAACCCTGGAAGACCGGTTCGAGATGGAGGCCAAGAAGCGTCTCGGCGGTTCCATCGCCTTCGTGTCCAAGAAGAAGGTCATGTGGGATACCGACAAGAAGTGACCACGCCCGCTTCCCAATCTGCGGGACAGCGTGACGGTCGCCTGCTGCTGCGGCTGCAGCAGGAAATGTCGGCGATGACGGAGGCGCGGACCCAGGACATGTGCCTGGCCAACGTCGCGCAGAACGCGCCTTACCTGAAGCAGGGACGGAGCCTGCGCGACCTGCACGAACTCGGCCTGGGTGCCGGGGACAGCGGCGTCGTCATTGCCGCCGGTCCAAGCCTGCGCCGTCGCGATCCGGTACCGGTACTGAAGCAGCGCGACTTCCGGGGAGCTGTCGTCTGTACGGAGAGTGCGATCTCCCACTGCCTGCGCCAGGGTCTGATGCCGACGGTCGCCGTCTCGGTCGATCCGCACCCCCTGCGCATCGTGCGCTGGTTCGGTGACCCGGAACTGGACCAGGCACGTATGCAGGCAGACGACTATTTCCGCCGTCAGGAACAGGATCCGAGCTTCGCCGATGAGGTCGCAAAGAACAATGAGCTGCTGTCGCTGATGGCCGAACACGGCAAGGACATCCGTATCGCGCTGGGCACGACGGCTTCGCCGGATGTGGTGAAGCGCGTGCACGAGATCGGCATGCAGGTGTTCTGGTTCAATCCGATGCTGGATGACCCGGACAAGCCGGGCAGCGTGACGATGGAACTGCATCGCCAGAACGGGCTGCCCTGCATGAATGCAGGCGGCAATGTCGGGGGTGCCTGCTGGATGGTGGCCCACGCCGTTCTGGACAAGAGCCGTGTCGCGGTCACGGGCATGGATTTCGGCTACTACGCCGACACACCGCTGCTCAATACCCAGTACTATTACGAGGCACGGGACCTGGTGGGGGGTGACGAGAGCCGCATCGGTGAGCTGTATATCGACATCCACAACCCACACACCGACGAATGGTACTATACTGACCCCGCGTACTACTGGTATCGCTCCGCCTTCATCGAAATGGCGGCAGATGCGGACTGCACGACATACAACTGCAGCGGCGGCGGTACCCTGTTCAGCGATCACGTCCATTGGGCATCGCTGGAGGAATTTCTCGACGGCGCGACCACCTAGGCGTCCCCTGATCCCCCGAGAGAAGAGGCAACTTTCATGGCAAAGATCCTGCTGATCAACCCGACGGTGCGGGAGGAAGACGTCCCCCGGCATGTGCCCTACGGGATTGCGCTGCTTGCGGCCATCGCCATGGAGAAGGGGCATCTTGTCCAGGTCTATGACGAGAATGCCTGGCGTCAGGGTGACGAGACGACAAAGGCCGTCTGTGTCGCCGACGACTGGGACATCATCGGCTATGGCGGCATCACAACGACCTACGCCTCGGTGAAGCGCATCGCGCGCATCGCGCGGGAGTATGCGCCGCAGGCCGTACAGGTCATGGGCGGTGGACTGCTGACGTCCCTGCCGCGCGAGATGATGTCATGGATCCCACAGGTCGATGTCGGCTGCGTGGGCGAGGGTTTCATCACCTTCCCCGAGATCTGCGACATGGTCGATCGTGGTGGCAGAGAATTCTGGGACATCAAGGGCACCGTCTCGCGGAAGCCCGGCGGTGGTCTGATCATGTCGCAGATGCGGCCGCTGATGCACGATCTGGACAGCCTGCCGTTCCCGGCATGGGAGCTGTTTCCGCTGGAGGAGGTCTATTTCAAGAACAGCCAGGTGCTGTTCTCGGAGGAAGGCATGCTGGCGTCGCGCCGGCTGGACATCAACACGAGCTATGGCTGCTCCCTGATCTGCCGCTTCTGCTACCATCTCGGCATCGCCGGCGACATGCGCTACGAGGAGGACGAGAACGGCGATCTGAACGTCGCTTTCGACCAGCCCGGCACCTACACGCGCAGCATCCGCTATCACTCGCCGGAGTATGTCGGCGCCCTAGTGAAGCATGCCTACGACAAGTTCAACATCAACTTCATCGGGTTCCTGGACGAGAACCTGATGACGATGGACAAGTTCTCCGGCCGGACCTGGATGAACGACATCTGCAACCAGTGGCACGATCTCGGCTTCGCGCCGAAGGCCAATGACGACGGCACCTGGACCGGCATCCACTGGGCGGGGACCAGCCACGCGACGCTGTGCACCAAGGAGGTGCTGAAGACGATGCGGGAAGCCGGCTGCTCGCATCTGGTCTACGGGTATGAATCCTTCGCGCCACATGTGCTGAAGACCATCGGCAAGGGTGCCACACGCGAATCGAACCTGCGCAGCTTCTTCTGGACGCTGGAGGCCGGTATCCGCCCGGTGCCGAACCAGATCATCGGCTTCCCCAACGAGGATTTCGACTCGATCCGCATGAACATGCACGCCTGGGACGACCTGGGCATCCAGGTGAAGCCGCATTTCGCGACGCCCTATCCGGGCTCCGAATGGTTCACGACCTATCGCGAACGCATCAGCGGCCAGTACGACGGTGACATGGAGCGTTTCATCCTTGATCTGGGCGATGCCTCCAGCATCTCCGCCGTCATCAGCCACAACTTCAATGCCGTCGAACTGCTGGGCCTGCGAGAGGCGATGCTGCAGCTCAACTACCGCCGCATCGACGAGTACGAGCAGATCTGGCGCAAGAACCACCAGATCCCGGACGGTGCACCGTCGACACTGCTGTCGGAGAACATGACCGGCGCGTTCCTGCGTGATGCCGACAAGGTGAAGTCGGCGATCAAGGACTCGGAGCGGCAAGACGCGGTGGCGGAAACGACCGGCGCCGCCAGCACGCACTGATCCATGTCAGCGACGGGTCACCGAGCGCTCGGCGTGATCTGCGCCCGTGGTGGCTCGAAGGGACTGCCTGACAAGAACATCCTCGATCTCGGCGGCAAGCCCCTGATCGCCTGGACCGTCGCGGCGGCCCGGGGCGCGACGCGGCTCGACCGCGCCATCGTTTCCACGGACAGCCCGCGCATCGCCGACGCGGCGCGGGCGCATGGTGCGGACGTGCCCTTCCTGCGCCCACCGGAACTGGCCAGCGACACGGCGAAGATCACCGATGCACTGATCCATGCGGTCGAGACGCTGGGGGGCGGCTACGATGTCATCGTGCTGCTGCAGGCCACCAGCCCGTTCCGGACATCCGCGGACATTGACGCCACGGTTGCGGCCCTCCTCGACACCGGCGCGGAGAGTGCCGTCACCTTCACGGAGCAGGCTAAGTCCCCAGACCTGTTCGTCACCGTGGACCCGGACCGCCGCGTCCGCCCGCTCAACCCCGAGGGGCTGCTGAAACGGCGGCAGGACCTGGGGCACCTCTACGCCCCCAACGGCCTGTGCTATGCCGTGCGCACCGACTACCTGCTCCGCACCGGCAGGGTCTACGGCGATGACACGGTAGCGGTCATCATCCCCCCAGAGCGCGCCATCGACATCGACAGCCCCTTCGACCTGGAAATGGCCCGTGGCCTGATGGCGGTCAGAGGCTGAGGAACGATCGAATGATCTGCAGCCCGGACGGACCGCTCTTCTCCGGGTGAAACTGGACGCCGCAGAGGTTCTCATGCCGGACGGCAGCGCAGATCTCGTAGCCGGCATAATCCGTGACCGCCAGAACATCGGAGGCGTCGGTCGGGCGGGCCGAGAAGGAGTGGACGAAATAGACGTCCGTTCCAGGTGCCGTTTCACCCAGCACAGTCCCCTTCCAGCCGTCACCGGTCCGCGCGTCGGGGGGCTGAAGGGGCGACCAGCCGATATGAGGTACCTTGCGGCGGTTGCCGGCAGCATCAACGCGCGGAATGCCCGCGACGATGCCGGGCAGCAATCCCAGACCGGGTTGCTGGCCGAATTCCTCGCTGCCATCAAAGAGCATCTGCATGCCGACGCAGATCCCCAGGACGGGCCGCTCCCGCGCCGTCACCACTTCCCGCACGACATCCTCGAAACCGGCGGCGCGCAGGGCGTCGACGCAGGACCGGAAAGCACCAACGCCCGGAATCACCAGACGTTCCGCGCGCGCGGCCTGGCCCGGGGTCTCGGCCAGCTCCGGTGAGGCACCGCTGACCTCGAACGCCCGCGCGACACTGCGCAGATTGCCGACGCCATAGTCCAGGATCGTCACATGCCGTGCTGTCATCGCCCTATCCCGCCGAGGGGTTGCGGAGCGACAGGCCAGCGCCGGACAGTTCCGACCGCAGGTCCATCAGGTTGATACGATCGAAATGGATCATGTCGGCGACGGCCACCGCGTCAGCCTGACCGTCCGAAACCGCTGCCGCAACATGCGCGGGGGAGCCTGCACCGCCACTGGCAATGACCGGAATGTCGACAACCGCGGTCACCGCGCGGATCAGATCGATGTCGAGACCCTTGCGCGTCCCTTCCCGGTCGACGGAGGTCAGCAGGATCTCGCCGATACCCAGAGCCTCGGCCTCCTGCACCCACTCGACCACGTCGCGCCCGGTATGCTCCCGGCCATTGTCGGTATAGGCTTCCCATCCCCCGTCGGCGCGCAGCTTGGCCTCCACCGACAGCACGATGCACTGCGATCCGAACTGCCGCGAGAGTTCGTTGATCAATTCGGGGCGATGCACGGCAGCGGTATTGATGGCCACCTTGTCGGCACCGACGCGCAGCAGGCGATCGGCATCCTCCACACTGCGCACACCGCCACCGACCGTGATCGGGACGAATATGTGCTCCGTGGCATGGCGCACCACATCGACCAGGCTGTTCCGGCCATAGAGGCTCGCCACCACGTCCATGTAGATGAGTTCATCCGCGCCTTCGGCGTAGTAGCGCGCCGCCCGCGACTGCGGGTCACCGATCTTCCGCAGGCCTTCCAGCCGCACACCCTTGATCAGGTTCGGCCCCTTGATATCCATGCGGGCAATCAGGCGGGTACGGCGTTGCAAGTGACAGTGTTCCTGTAGCGGGGGCGGCGGACAGTTCCAGCCTCAATCCTTGAGTTCGCTGGCCTCTTCCCAGGGCTTGTGACGCAGTTCCCACTTGCCATCCTTCTGCATCCACAGATGCGGAGAGCGGAACCGGTCACAGAGGTTGTCGAAGTAGGCACGGTCCATGATCGGCTGCCCGAACTGCTTCGACGCGACCGGATACTGTTCCGGCGGCAGGGACAGGTACTCGAAGATCTCCTTCGCGAACCGTTCCGGGAACTCTCCGTCATAGCGCTTCACGAGCGCGACCCCCTCATCGAACTCGATGTCGCCAGAGCGAATTTCCTGGCTGGCGTCATACATGCAGCGCCCGATGCCGAACTTGATGTAGGTCGTGTAGTAGTGGAAATCGTCGATCTTGTCGTCGATGGAATTGTACTTGGAGTACGTGCCCGCGGTCCGCTCGGGCGAAGCCTCGAATCCGCCATGCTCGACGGAGTAGTAATAGGCACTCTGCGGGTGCCACTGCATGTAATAGCCCAGGTAATGGACCTCGATACCCGCGTCGCTCATCTGGTTGGGATCCGGAGGCAGATAGGGTTCCAGGTCAACCCGGTCGAGACCGAAGTCACCGACCAGCTCGCTGACAGATGACCCCCCCAGATAGACATCCTCGTCATCCTGCCGTGCGAAATAATCCCAGGCGCGCTGGGCCTGCTCCGCATCTTCCTTCGGGTTGCCGTACTCGGCCTCGCTCTCGCCGTACATGACCAGCGGAATGTTGAACAGGGTCGCGAGCTTCGGCGCCAGCTGCTTCTGGCCCAGAATGAACGGCTGAAACGGATGCAGGATGTTCTCCACCGCAAGGCGGGTCAGCAGCCGATGCACGCGCCCGTTGGGTGTCATCAGGTAGTTGTCGAAACCGGCATGGATCCATGCCTGCTGATTGCGCCAGCCCCAGTCCGTATACATGTGCGGCGCCCAGGTGACTGTCAGCGGATGCATGCCGAATTCGTACTTCAGAACGTGCGCGGCATAGAAGCTGTCCTTGCCGCCCGAACCAGGCACCAGAATGTCGTAGTGACCGTCGTTGCGGCGGTGCTTCGACAACACTGCCTCCAGTTCATCGCGCCGCGCCTGCCAGTCGATGCCACGCTTGCGCTGTGCCACGTGCCAGGCGTCGGAAATGCCATTCTCGTCGAAATGGACGGTTTCCTTCTTCGACTCGCGGCGATGCTTGAATTCGACGGCTGAATTCGGGCGCTGATTCGAGATCAGGCTCTTCCGGCAGAACCGGACCTCTTTCGGCAAGCCGTAGAAGACTTCCGGGTCGTTCAGATCGGGGCTGTAGCGTGCAGGATCAATGTCAACGCGCGCCGGATATTTCGCCATGTCTTGAACCGCTCTTTGCTGAAGGATTGTCCGGGAATGACCATGGACAGTCGGGCGACCGGACTATAGCTATCAGCTTCGGGCGTTCAAGAGAACGCGGCCAGTCGGGATATGCCTTTCGATGACGAAATACCGCATCCTGTTCGCTTCCTACGGTGCCAGCCACATCAACATGGTCATGCCTGTGATGCGCGCCCTCCGGCAGCGCGGGGACGTGGACCTGCGCATCCTGGCGCTGACGACAGCCCATGCGGTCGCGGAATCGGCCGGATTCGAGCCGGTCGGTTTCAGGGATCTCTGGCGCCCCGGTGACGACATTGCGCGACAGCATGGCAAGCGGCTTGCCGCGGGAATGGACTCCAGCCTTGTCAGCATCCCGGAAACGGAAGCCTACATGGGGCTCAGCTACGCCGAGCTCGAAGCCAGCGCGGGCAAGGAGTTCGCCGCGAAGGAATTCGCCGAGAAGGGCAGGGCCGCATTCCTTCCCGTCCGGACAGTCGGACGTCTGATCGACGACTGGAAACCGGATCTCGTGGTCACGACCAATTCCCCGAGAGCGGAAAGAGCCATGATCCTTGCCGCCGGCCTGCGTGGTGTCCCCTCCCTGGCGATGGGCGATCTGTTCCTCGACTTCGAATGGCAATGGATGGCGGACAACGGGTTTGCGACGCGGGTGACCGTGCTGGGTGAATCCGTTCGCCGCCACCTGATCGCAAAGGGCAGATCCCCCGCCACCATCGCGGTCACCGGCAACCCGGCCCTTGATCAACTGGTCAGTGAGACAGCCGTGGCGAGCGGCATTGACCTGCGGACGCGACTGGGCTGGCAGGATCGGTCCGTTATCGCGTGGACCCTGCCTGCCGTGACGACGGGTGATACCCGGATTGCCCCGGTCGCCGACAAGCTCGATATCCTTCGGACCATGCTCGATCGGGACGCCAACCTGCGCATCATCCTGCGGGCTCATCCAAATCAGCGGATGGACTTCGGCAGGCTGGACGATCGCTACCATGTCAGTCCGCGCGAGGAGAGCGTGCATGCGGTCATCCATGCGGCAGACGTATTGTTCACCGAGTTCTCGATGGTGGGCCTTGAAGCGGCTCTGGCGGGAAAGCCGGTCGTGACCAACAGTGCCGACGATGCCATTCCCTACGGTCCGCTGGGTCTGAGCACCGATATTGCCACGATCGCAGACCTTGATGCCGCACTCACCACCGCTCTGCGCGAGCAGCCGGAACCACGGCTCGACCTGCTGGGCGCCCCACCAACCGGTACTGCAACGGCCAATGTCATCAAGGAGATTGATCGCCTGCTGCTTCGTCAGAGAGACGACTGATGCTCGCCGCCGTCCTCAGGTCCGGCGCGGCCGTTGCCCTCGCCCTGCTGATCGGGCGGCTGCTGGGGTTCGGGCGGGAGGCGACGATCGCGGCGTCGTTCGGGCTGGGGCGGGAGGCGGATATTGCCGTCTTCCTGGTTGGTCTGCCGGATTTCCTGATCAATGTGCTGGGGGCGGGCGGTGTCACGGCGGTCCTGGTCGTGGCCTTCAGACAGCGCGCCGGTGTTGCCAGTCAGCTTCTGTTCCAGGCCAGTCTGGCGATCTTCGCCATCATCGGCCTGCTTGCGCTGCTGCTGATCGCGGTGCGGTCGGGCATGGTCGATCTGCTGGCCCCCGGGTTCGACGCCATCGCCCGGCAGCGCACCATCGACCTGTTGCCGCTGGTCATTCTGGCGGCCCCGATAGCGGCCATCAACGCGGTGACCATCGCGTGGCTGCAGGCTGAGGACCGGTTCTTCCTGTCGGCCATCGGCACAGCGGTCATCAATGCGGTGCTGATCATTGCCCTGCTCGTGGACGGGCGGGACGGATCGGTGGCCTGGCTGGCTGCAGCGGTGATCGGCGGTGTGCTGCTGCGCTGGCTGATCCAGATGGCCGCCATAGGCCGACGCGCCTTCGGCGGCCTGAGCCTCACGCCATGGCTGGTCGATCGCCGGATGATCCTGGGCATGGTGCAGACATCGGCGGCGGAGTCCGTTGTCTTCTTCTATCCGTTCGCGCTGCGGGCCTTCGCGACCCTGTTCGGCATCGGCGCGCTGGCTGGCGTGAATTATGCGACCCGCCTGGTCCTGCTGCCGCTCGGCGTCGTCATCATGACCCTGACCATCATCCTGCTGCCGCGGCTGGCCGGCCTGGCACCGGGCGGCGCGGAGCAGGACCGTGGCGCCTTCCTCAGCCTCGTGCGGCAGGGTCAGACGTGGATCCTCGTGCTGTCCGCCATGGCCTTCGGCGCGCTGGTTCTCAGCCGGGACCTGATCACGTCGCTGGTCTTCGGCTGGGGTGACATCACGGCGACAGAACTGTCGGTGATCGCCGGTCTGACCGCCACCTACGCCATCAGCCTGATCCCGCTGGGCCTGAATGTCTTCTATCGGCGGGTCCTGAACGCCATGGATGATACCCGATCACCCATGCTGGGCGAGGGACTGGGGTTCATCGCCTTCCTGATCGCGGCGCTGGCGGTCAAGGCGATGGGCGGGTCCCTGATACATCTGATGCTCGCCGCGGTATTCGGAGCGTTCGTCAGCAGTGTCTATCTGTTGCTGAAGACGGCCCACCGGGACGTTCCCATGGCGGCCATGCTTGCCCAGCCGCCGACATGGATCACCGCAATACTGGCCACGGTCGCCATGGCTGTCCCGATCCTGCTGGAGCAGCAGTTCGAGGGCAGCACGGCCACGACCGGACTGATCGCCCTGCTGGCCGGCGGGCTCTTCGGCATCGCCACCGCCATCGCCGTCAACCGTGATGCGCGCACTGCCGTGAAGGGCCTGCGGCAGCGTCAGTAGCTGTTGAGTTTCCTGAAGACCGCGGGGACCAGATCAACCTCCGCCAGGAAGCTGGCAATGCGCGGTGCGCTTCGGCCATCGCCCCAGATGTTGGGCCAGTCCTGCCGTCCCTGCCGCAATGCCGTCGCAATGGCGGCGGATACCGCCTGCGCGCCGATGGTGGGCACGTCGATCACATTGCTGTTGCGGTCCCGTGCCATCTGGCGGTCCCCCAGGTTCACACAGGGCAGACCGAGGCTGGCGGATTCGATGATCCCGCTGGAGGAATTGCCGATCAGCAGGTCTGCAGCGGCAAGCCAGGCCAGATAGCGCGCACGCGGCAGATGGCTGATCAGCCGGACCTGGCCCGGGTGGGCGGCACCCACCCGCTGCATCACGTCAGCGATCCCCGAACCGCCGGCGTCGGCGTTTGGCGCCAGCGCCAGCACCTGAACCTCCGCCGCCAGCAGACTGTCGAGCATGGTCTGCATCTGCCGGGCCGCATCCGCGCCGTCCTGCACCACCGGATGAAACACCGCGACGGTGATGGGTCGGGCGGGATCGAACCCGACGTCCTTCGCGAGCGCGGCGCGGTCCACCGCATCGCGGTTCGCCAGATCATCCAGCCCCGGCGCCCCCACGGTGTGGATGCGCCAGTCATCCTCCCCCATCTGGCGCAGCCGCGTCGCCGCCTGCTCCGTTGCGGTCAGGTGGAAATGGGCCAGCTTCGAGATGGCGTGGCGTACCGGTTCATCGACCGTGCCGGAGCGTTCCCCGCCATGAATGTGCACGGTGGCACAGCCGAGATGCAGCGCACCGATGGCCCCTGCCAGCATCTCCCCCCGGTCGCCGAGCAGCAGCACCAGGTCCGGCGGGGCCGCGCGAAAGGTCTCGATGAATCCGCGCAGGGTTTCCGCAAGCGCCAGTGCCATCTCGCCCCCGTCCGCGCCACTCAGTTCAACCGGCCAGCAGGCGGCGATCGGCAGTCCGTCCGCCGCGATTTCCCGCACGGTTTCCCCATAGGCAGGCAGCAGGTGCATGCCGGTGACGAACAGGCTGAGGTCGAGCGCCGGATGGGCATCGATGCGACGCAGGGTCTCGCGCATCAGGCCATAGTCGGCGCGGGTGCCGGTGACATAGACGATCCGTCGTGTCCCGGCAGGTCCGCTCATTCAAGGTCTTCCGGCAGGATCGGCGCGCCCTGGCGCAGGGGACGCCGCAAGGTCCGGCCCGGCAGATCGTCGATCAGGTGCGGCGCGAACCCGGTCTCCGGCCGCAGCACGGCAATATCCTCCAGCCGCAGCACCGTTCCGGCCCCCATGTCACGCGCCGCCTTCAGGCCCCGCCGCGCAACCCGGCGTGTATCAAGCTCGCTGCCGCGCGGGGCCTTCACCCCATCACCCAGCGCGGTTCCAACCGCCCGGATCGCGGTCACCATCTCCGCGAATTCATCCGGTTCCAGCGACGCGGCGTGATCCGGTCCGGGCAGGCCGCGATCCAGGGTCAGATGCTTCTCGATGATGCGCGCGCCCAGCGCCACGGCGGCAGGCGCGGCGTGAATGCCGAGGGTGTGGTCGGAATAGCCGATGGGCAGGGCGTAACAGGCCTCCAGCGTGCGGATCGCCAGCAGGTTCGCTTCCGCCATCGGCGTCGGATAGGCCGAGACGCAGTGCAGCAGGCTGATCCGGTCCTTCAGCGGCGCCAGCGCGGCAATGGCCCTGTCGATCTCCGCCAGGTCGGCCATGCCCGTGGACAGGATCACCGGCAGGTCGAAGGACGCCAGATGGCGCAGCAGCGGGATGTTGGTGACATCGCCGGAACCGACCTTCAGCCGCTTCACCCCAAGCCGGACCAGCATGTCCGCCGATCCGGCATCGAACGGGGTCGAGATGAACTCGATCCCCAGGTCCGCGCATTGTGCAAACAGCGCCTCATGCGCCGGCACGTCCAGCACCAGACCGCGCAGCATCGCCTGCTGGTCGTCGCTGCCGGTGGCCCGCTTCTGGTAGGCGGCGGTCTCCGCCCCTGCACTGACCAGCGCATCGGGGTCGAAGCTCTGGAACTTCACCGCATCCGCCCCGGCCTGCTTCGCCGCCACCACCAGCTCCGCCGCCAGCGCCGGGTCGCCATTGTGGTTCACCCCCGCCTCCGCGATCACGAAGACAGCCTCCCCGGCCGGCATTGTCAGGTCATGTTCCATGGTTTCGCGTGTACCCTGTTCGCTGCGGACTGTCGAGCCAGCCGGTCCTTGCCGCATCGCCGCTGTCGTGGCATCAGGACAGTCCGGGGTGGGAGAGACAGCATGACAGACGTGACCTTGAACGGACTTCGGTTTCTTGCCCGGCGGGCCGAGCTGGAACACCGCGACGATGGGGCCATGATCCTGCGCTCCCCCGTGCCCCTCGGCGACTACCCGGCAACGCTTGGCGCGGTGCTGACCGCGCAGGCCGCGGCAAACGGCGCGCGGACCTTTCTGGCAGGACGCGACGGTGACGGCTGGCAGACGCTGACCTACGCGGAGGTTCATGCCCGCGCGGCAGGTATCGCGCACCATCTGCTGGCTGCGGGCCTCGGCCCCAAACGGCCGCTGATGATCCTTTCGGGCAATTCCGTCGACCACGCCCTGATGACGCTGGGTGCTGTACTGGCGGGCATTCCCGCCGTGCCCGTCTCCCCCGCCTACAGCCTGATGAGCGCCGACCACGCCAAGCTGCGCCACATCGCCGACCTGACCCGCCCCGGCCTGGTCTGGGTGGAGGATGCAATCCCGTTCGCCCCGGCCCTCAAGGCACTGGCGGAACAGGGCTTCGCAACGGTGATGACCAGCGCCGACATGGATGCGATCCCGACTGCCGGGAACGCGCCGGACGTTGCCATCGCACCGGATGCGGTCGCCAAGATCCTGTTCACCTCCGGCTCCACCGGCATGCCCAAGGGGGTGATCAATACCCACCGGATGCTGTGCGCCAACCAGGCCATGCTGGCCGCCGCCTGGCCCTTCGTGCACGACATGGCGCCGGTACTGGTCGACTGGCTGCCGTGGAATCACACCTTCGGCGGCAACTTCTGCTTCAACCTGACCATGTTCAATGGCGGCACCTTCCACATCGACGATGGCAAGCCCGCGCCGCCGCTGATCGGGCGCACGGTGGAGAACCTGCGCCTCGCCAGTCCGAACCTCTATTTCAACGTGCCTGCCGGATTCGCCGCGCTGCTGTCCGCGCTGGAGCGGGACGCCGACCTGCGCGACAGCTTCTTCCGCAACCTGAAGGCCATCTTCTATGCCGCCGCAGCCCTGCCGCACGATCTCTGGGACCGGCTGGAGCGGGTGGCGGACCAGTCGGGCCATCCGCGCCCGCTGATGCTGTCGGCCTGGGGATCGACGGAGACCTCGCCGCTGGCCACCCTGGTCCATTTCTCCATCCCGCGCGCGGGCAACATCGGCCTGCCGGTGCCGGGGTGCGAGCTGAAGTTCCAGCCCAGCGGCGCGAAGTACGAACTGCGCCTGCGGGGACCGAACATCACCCCCGGCTATCACGACCGACCCGACCTCACCGCCGCCGCGTTCGATGACGAAGGCTTCTACTGCATGGGTGATGCAGGACAGCTCGCCGACCCCGATGATCCGTCAGCCGGTGTCCTGTTCGACGGGCGGGTGGCGGAGGACTTCAAACTGACCACCGGCACCTGGGTCAGCGTCGGCGCACTGCGGGTGGGCGTGGTCGGGGCCTGCTCCCCGCTGGTGCAGGATGTGGTGGTGACCGGCCATGACACGGACAGCATCGGCCTGCTCATCTGGCCTGCCATGGCCGCCGTCGCCGCTCTGGACCCGGATGCAGGCGACGACCCGGCAGCGCTCTGCGCTTCGGACGCAGTGCGTGCCGCCATCGCGGAAAAGCTGGCAGTCTGGAACGCGGCGAACCCGGCGTCCTCCACCCGCATTGCCCGCTTCGTGCTGATGGCGGAGCCCCCCTCCATCGACGCCAACGAGATCACCGACAAGGGCTACGTCAACCAGCGCGCCACGCTGGAACGGCGGGCCGGACTGGTGGACGCGCTGCGGCGCGGTACACTGGGCATCATGGTTCCCGCAGCGGAGAAAAGACGATGACGAAGATGAAGATCGACGGTGCCTGCCTCTGTGGCCACATCACCTACGAGGCCGAGATCGATCCGGACCGGATCGCCATCTGCCACTGCACGGACTGCCAGATCAACAGCGGCACCGCCTTCCGCTATGGCGTCCTGGTACCAGCGGCTGATTTCCGCCTGCTCAGCGGCAAGCTGAAGGTCTTCATCAAGACCGCCGAGAGCGGCAGCCAGCGCGCCCTGTCCTTCTGTCCCGAATGCGGCACCTCGATCCACGGCGGCGCGCCGGTCGATCCGGACGCCTTCTCCCTGCGCCTCGGCACGGCCCGCCAGCGCAACGAATTGCGCCCGTCGATCCAGATCTGGTGCCGGTCAGCGCTGGACTGGGTGGATGACATCGGCGAGATGCGAGGGCTGCCGGAACAGGGCCGCCCGGCCGGCTGACATCAGCCCAACGCCGAGTCGATCTCGGCCAGCAGATCCTCGACATTCTCCACGCCGACACTGAAGCGGATCAGCGTATCGGAGATGCCGAGTTCGGCCCGGACCTCGGGCGGGACGGAGGCGTGGGTCATGATGGCGGGGTGTTCGATCAGGCTCTCGACGCCGCCCAGGCTTTCGGCCAGCGCAAAGATCTCGCAGCGTTCCAGGAACTTCCGCGCGTCTTCGATGTCGCCCTTGATGAAGGCGGTGATCATGCCGCCGAAGGCATCCATCTGCCCCTTCGCCAGGGCGTGCTGCGGATGGCTTTCCAGACCGGGATAGATCACCCGCTCGATCTTCGGATGCGCCTCCAGATGCCGCGCCACGGTCAGGGCGCTCTCGCAATGCTGGCGCATGCGCAGGGCCAGGGTCTTCAGGCCGCGCAGCGCCAGGAAGCTGTCGAAGGGGCCGAGGATGCTGCCGACCGCGTTCTGCAGGTAGAACAGGCGATCCTTCAGGTCCGCATTGTCACCGATGATGACAACGCCGCCGACCACGTCGGAATGGCCGTTGAGATACTTGGTGATGGAATGGACGACGATGTCCGCGCCGAAGTCCAGCGGACGCTGGCAGTAGGGCGTGGCGAAGGTATTGTCGCAGACCATCAGGATGTTGTTGGCCTTGGCGATGCGGCTGATGGCGGCAAGATCGACCAGTTTCAGCAGCGGATTGGTCGGGCTTTCCACCCAGACCATGCGGGTCTTCGGCGTGATCGCGGCTTCGAACTGCGCCGGGTCCGACAGATCGACGAAGCTGAAGTCCAGCGCCGCCGAACGCTTCCGGACATTCTCGAACAGGCGATAGCTGCCGCCGTAGAGATCGTCCATGGCAATGACGTGGTCACCGCTGTCCAGCAGTTCCAGCACCGTGCCCATGGCGGCCAGGCCGGAGGCGAAGGCGAGGCCGTGTGCGCCATTCTCCAGATCCGCCACGCAGGCTTCCAGCGCGTGACGGGTCGGGTTCTGGCTGCGGCTGTACTCATAACCCTTGTGAACGCCCGGGCTTTCCTGGACATAGGTGGAGGTGGCGTAGATCGGCATCATCACCGCACCGGTTGTCGGGTCCGGCCGCTGGCCTGCATGGATGGCGCGGGTCGAAAACCCCTGCCGGTTCTTCAGGTCAGCCATTGATCATCGCTCCTTCGATCGGTTTCAGGTTCCGGTTGCGGCTCCGGCTCTTACCCTTCGGGCGGCCATGCGCAGCGCGGATTCAAGCTCTTCCCGCTCCAGATAGCAGCCCCTGAGCCAGCGTCTACCCTCTGCGGCATCGAAAGCCTCCCGCCCGTGCAGGATACGCCGGTTGTCGAACAGCATCAGGTCACCGGGCAGATAGTCGAACAGCATCCGGTAGCGCGGGTCCAGCAGCTTTTCGTGCAGCAGCCGGTCCGCCGCATAGAGATCCTCCACCAGGTCGAAGGGCGCATTCAGCGGCCCGCGCAGGAAATAGATGCTCCTGATCTCCGCGACCCGCCTGGCCTGATCCAGCACGATGGCTGGGGAATTCCAGCGATAGTCGCTGTCGGCGGCCCGGTTCGACATGTGCCATGGCACCGTGGTCAGCAGGTGAAACGCTGCCGGTGCCTCTGTCCGCAGATCCTCGGCGACGCGAAAGCCGTCGATCATCATGGCCCGCCCGCCCCGGGTCGAATTCTCCACACAGTGCAGGATCTGCAGGCCGGGCTGGTACTCGCGGGTCGCCAGATCGACATGCGGGGCCAGTTCCAGCGCCGTGTAGGCGTTGCTGCCCGATCCCGGCTCGACCCGGACATTCCAGATACGGCCGAAGTTGTTGTCGCGGATGACACCGATGCGGCTGGCGAACCGTTCGGCGAAGTCCGGGTCGGCCGGTGCATTGCGCAACCGCGCCAGCCCGTGGCTCGCCACAGCGGTCAGGAACGCCGTGAAGGTCGCGTCATCGTCCAGGATACCCGCGCCGTCGAACGTCGGCGGCTCCGGACACTCCGCCGTGGTCCAGAGCACCTTCGCCACCGCCGCATCGTCGCGCCGCCCGCCATTGGAATAGTCATGCAGCCGCAGCCAGCCGGGATCGAACAGGGCCGCGTGCCCCTCCGGCTGGAACACCAGACCGACGGCCCCGTCAGATCGCACCGAGACCTGTTCGATCCGCACCTCGGCCGGCAGGTCCAGCGGACTGCGGGTGATCTCGCGCGTGTCCAGATTGAAGGTCTCCGGATCACAGCTGTTCATGCGCAGCCAGATCGCGTGATAGCGGCCGGTCAGGCCGTCGGACCATTCCAGGGTCAGGATGCGCCCGTCGGTGGTCGCGCTGCGGATCGTCTCCGTCACGGGATAGGTATCGAAGTCCGGCGTCAGCGCCACCTTGTTCATGCTCTCACCCGGCATGGGTTCCTCCCCTATCCTGTCCCGACATCCCCGGAGAATCGGTCGCGCGCCTGCTCGGGAAAAGACCTGATCGCGACCCGCAGTGTCGCCGGGAGGCCTGTGAGGTCGCAACACAGGTTTCAGTCGTTCCGAAACTGCGGCACACTGCGGGACGAATGCATCAGCAGGGAGATTGGAGCCATGACACAGACCATGCAGGAAATGAGGCAGGACCTGGCCTGTGCCTTGCGCTGGGCGGCACGCCTGGACCTGAACGAAGGGGTCTGCAACCACTTCTCCCTCGCCGTACCGGACGAGGATGGCGTGGTGCGCGGCAACCGCTTCCTGATCAACCCCTACGGCTGGCACTGGTCGGAGGTCACGGCCTCTTCGCTGGTCCTGCTCGACGACAAGGGCAATGTGCTGGAGGGGGACGAGGTGGTGGAGGATACCGCCTTCTCCATCCATCGCGGGATCCACGTCGCGGCCCCGAACGCGACCTGCGTGCTGCACACCCACATGCCCTACGCCACGGCCCTGACCCTGCTGGAAGATGGCGAACTGAAGATGTGCGAGCAGAACGCCCTGAACTTCCATGACCGCATCGCCTACGACACCGAATACAACGGCCTGTCGCTGGCGATCGAGGAAGGCGATCGCATTGCCTCCAAGCTCGGCAACCGCGCGGTACTGATGATGGCGAGCCATGGGGTGACCGTGACCGGCGCATCGGTGGGGGAAGCCTTCACCGACCTCTACTATCTGGAACGTGCCGCCATGTTCCAGGTGCTGGCCCGCTCCACCGGGGGCAAGCTGCGCACGATCCCGGAAGAGGTGCAGCAGATGACGGCGCAGCAGATGGCGGAGGAACGCCCGCTGATCGCGGAGCGGCACTTCGGGGCGCTGCGGCGGATGCTGCAGAAGCAGGAACCGGACTACATGAACTGACCGCTCCGGTCGAAGACGGAACCGGAACATGGTGGTGATGGACCGGCCGCGCCGCCTGCCGGACGGGCGCATCACCGCGCACCTGCTGTCGGACCTGCATGGCGACGCGGCCTACCGCGAACTGCTGCCCGTGGCGCTGGCGCTCGGCTGCCACCCCGCGTTCTACCAGTATCCGGGCCGCTACAAGGCCCATTTCGACCTGATCGGTCAGCTGCGCATCAAGGCCGCGCTGGCGCATCCGGCCATCGAGACGGTACCCCGCCGGCGCATCGCCGAGATCCTGCGCCGCCGGAAGCTGCTGGAGGAGGGCGTGTGACCCGGTCCAGCGACATCGCCATCATCGGCGGCGGCGTGATCGGCGCGGCCATCGCCTGGTGGCTGAAGGCGCATTTCGCCTTTCCGGGATCGGTGACGGTGATCGAACCGGACCCGACCTACGCGGAGGGCGCGACGGGCCGTTCGCTTGGCTCCCTGCGCCAGCAGTTCTCCATGCCCGAGAACATCCTGCTCTCCCGCTTCGGCCTGGCGTTCGTGCGCGACATCCGCAACCGCATCGACCTGCCGGAGGACGAGGCGCCGGACGTGCAGTTCCGTGACGGCCATTACCTGTTCCTGGCGACGGAAGCGGGCGCGGAGGCGCTGCGCAGCAATGTCGCCGCACAGCAGGCGACCGGATCACCCGTGGCGCTGCTGACGCCGGAAGAGGTCCGGCAACGCTTTCCGTGGATCCGGGTGCACGACATCGCGCTGGCGGCGCTGGGGCTGCGGGACGAGGGCTGGCTGGACCCGCACGCGCTGTTGCAGGCCTTTCGCAGGGGTGCGCGTCGCGCCGGCGCAATGTTCCTGCAGGATCGGGTCACGGCAATCCGGTGCGCCAAGGGTCGCGTCTCTGAACTCTCGCTCGGCTCCGGCGAAACCATGGCGGTCGGTCAGGTGGTGAACGCGGCGGGGCCCTGGGCCGGGGCCGTCGCCGCCATGGCCGGGATTGCACTGCCGGTGGTGCCGCGCAAGCGCACCGTCTTTCACGTGACCACACCGACTCCGCCGACCGATCCGCTGCTGATCGTCGATCCCAGTGGCGTCTATGTGAGACCGGAGGGCAATGGCTTCCTCACCGGTTCCTCCCCCCTGCCCGGTGAGCCGGACCCGGACGGCGGCAGGCTCGACCCGGACTACGACCAGTTTGAGGGGCGCTGCTGGCCTGCCCTGGCGAACCGCTCGGCGGCCTTCGAGGCGCTGCGCATGACCGCTGCCTGGGGTGGCTTCTACGACTACAACGGCTTCGATCAGAACGCCGTGCTGGGGCCGCATGCGGAGATCACGAACTTCCACTTTGCCAATGGTTTCTCCGGCCATGGCGTGCAGCAGGCCCCGGCGGTCGGGCGGGCGCTGGCGGAGTGGCTGCTGCAGGGCCGCAGCGTCAGTCTGGACCTCGGACTGTTCAGCCATGACAGGATCGCCGCCAATCGCCCGGTGGTGGAACGCGGCATCATCTGAGCAGATCTGCATCTCCGCCCCTTGCGATCCGGCGTCAGGTGCAAAAGACTGGCGGTTCGGCCAACAGGAGGGCGCCATGTATCCCGATCCCGACTCCCGATCCGCGAAGCTGACCCAGCGCGCGATGGCGGTGCTGCCCGATGGCGGCAGCCGTTCCACCATTCGCCTGTCCCCACATGCAATCTACGTGCAGAAGGGATTCGGTTCCCGTGTGACCGACGTCGATGGCAATGAGCTGATCGACTTCAACAACAACTACACCTCCCTGATCCACGGCCATTCCCACCCGGACGTGGTTGCCGCCCTGCAGGAGCAGGTCGGGCGCGGCACCGCCTTCGCCTTCGCGACGGAGGCGGAGATCGAGCTGGCAGAGATGCTGACGGCACGGGTCGATGGCTTCGACATGATCCGGTTCTGCAATTCGGGATCGGAAGCCGTCATGAACGCGATCAAGGCAGCCCGCGCCTTCACCGGTCGCCCCAAGATCGCGAAGTGCGAGGGCGCCTATCACGGCTCTTACGACTTCGCCGAAGTGTCCCTGTCCGCCGGGCCGGAAAGCTGGGGACCGGAAGAACAGCCCAACAGCGTCCCCTACAGCCACGGCACACCACAGGGCGTGCTGTCGGATGTGGTGGTCATCCCCTTCAACGATCCCGAGCGGGCGGAGGCCATTCTCGACGCCCATGCGGATGAGCTGGCGGGCGTCCTGTTCGATCCGGTCTCGACCCAGGTCGGGCTGCTGCCACCGACAGCGGCCTTTCTGGACATGCTGTCACGGTTCCGGGAACGGTCCGGCGCACTGCTGATCTTCGATGAGGTCATTGCCTTCCGTCAGGCCTATGGCGGCAGTCAGGCGATACTGGGAATCCGGCCCGACATCTCGTCCCTCGGCAAGATCATCGGCGGTGGACTGCCTGTCGGGGCCATCGCCGGACGGCGGGAGGTCATGCAGGTGTTCGAAGTGGACGGCGCCAAGGCCCGGCTGCCGCATGGCGGCACCTTCAATGCCAATCCGATGACCATGGTGGCGGGACGTGCCGCGATGGCCAACTGGACGGAGGATGCGGTGGAGGACCTGAACCGCATGGGGGAACTGTGTCGGGAGAGCCTGCGGGAGGCCGTTCGGGTGGCCAATGTGCCGGGCCAGGTCACCGGCAGCGGCTCACTGTTCCGGTTCCACACCCATGGACGCGCGATGACCACCTATCGCGATACCCATCCTCAGGGGCAGGAGGGACAGCGAAACGAGCACCTGTTCAGGCATCTTGTTTCATCAGGCATCTATTCGACGCCCTACGGCCTCGGCTGTGTCTCGACGGCGACCGGAAAGGATGACGTGGAACGGCTGGCGGATGCCACCACCGACGCCCTGCGCACGATGCGGGAGGCGGGGCTGTTCGACGGCTGAGCCGGACCTGCGTCGGCCCCGTCGGCTGGTCTCAGCCGCGCTGGGCCTGCAACCGGGCCCGTGCGCGCTTCTGAGCCTCCGCGATCTCCGCGGCGCTCATCATCTCGGCCATTTCCTTGCGCTCCGTGCGGGCACGGGCGTCACCGGCGATGGCGGCGATGTTGAACCACATGTGGGCAAGGATCAGGCACTCGGCGCTGGTGTCCTCGGTCGCGTAGTAGAGGCCCAGGGTGTACTGCGCACCCTTGTCCCCACGCTCCGCGCGGATCAGAAGTTCCTTCGGAATTGTCGGATCATAACTTGCCATCTCAAGTCCTCCTTCGTGTCGGCCTTTCTGCCGGACTGGAGGTAAATTCTGGGCGGGGCTTCGTTAACGTTGGGTATCCGAAGGGTGAAGCAGTGATTAACACGGTCGCTTTTTCGGGTGATCCAGACGGTACTTCTGCAATCAACCGGCGGAGTCCGATGCTTCTTCCGTCACGCCACCGGCCGGAAAGCGCAGCGTAACGACCGTGCCGACACCCGGTTCCGAGGTGAGTTCGAGGGTACCGCCATGCAGCGCAATGAAGGACTGCACCAGCGGCAGACCCAGTCCGGTGCCGTCCTGTCTGCGCGACAGTCCCGCATCGGCCTGGCCGAAAGGCTCCAGAACACGCGGGATGTCCTTGGCCGCGATCCCGATTCCGGTATCCCTGACGGTCAGTGTCTGATCGCCCGAGGGCTCGGCGGTGATGCTGATCGTGATCTGGCCCCCCGGATCCGTGAACCGGATCGAATTGCCCAGCAGGTTCAGGATCATCTGTCGGATGACACGCTGGTCGCCCAGGATCGTCGGCAGATCCTCGGGCGCTTCCACCACCAGACGCAGCTGGGCCTCGTCCATCTTGGCCTGCATCAGCCGGACCACGGAGTCCGCCAGATCGCTCAGGTTGCAGTCATCGACATTCAGCTCGAAGCGACCGGCATCGACCTTGGACAGATCAAGGATGTTGTTGATGACGTGCAGCAGATGCAGCCCGCCCTCGTGAATGTCGCTCGCATATACCCGGTAGCGCTCGTCGCTGTGCGGGCCGAACATCTCGTTCATGAAGATCTCGGCGAACCCCAGAATGGCGTTCAGGGGTGTCCGCAACTCGTGGCTCATCATGGCCAGGAACTCGGATTTCGACGAGTTGGCCGACTCGGCCGTCACCTTGGCGCGGATCAGTTCCGCCTCGTTCTCCTTGAACACGGTCAGGTCGATCAGTGTCGTCACGACACCGCCCCGGCCGGCCTGGCGATGCCCGATGCCCAGCCAGCGTCCGTCCGGCAGGGCAACCACCTGCTGGCCATCGCAGGCATGGTACCGGGCGACCTGTGCGCTGATCCATTCCGGTGAAAAGTCTCCGTCCGCATTCTTCAGCAGATCCTCGAAGCTGCGACCCGACCGGGTAATCTCCGGCTTCAGTCGCAGCAGTTCGGCAAACCGGTCGTTGGCAACCACCAGACCGCCCTCCGAATTGAACAGGGCAAAGCCCTCGGTCGAACTGGCGATGGCGTCCAGCAGGTCCTGGCGTGCGGCGGAGAGTTCGGTCAGCAGCCGCTCTGTCGCCACCCGCCCGCGCACGCTCTCGACGAAGGAAATGTAGAAACTGCGCGCAGTCGTCAGCAAGGCCACCGTGTAGATCAGCGTCATGGCCGCCAGGGAAAGGCTGAGCACATCGTCGTGCAGCGCCAAGCGTACCGCGAAGGGCAGTAGACAACCGACCGTGTAACCGATGGATGCCGCCGGCAGGGTCGCGAGGATGGACGCACCGGCCGCGGCCATGCCCGCCTGCACCATGCCAATCAGCATCTGCTCCGTGCCCGGCATGATCGGGAACATGATGGCACAGCCGATGCCCCAGATCGTACCCTGCACCGTGGCCGCGATCGCGATGCGCCTGGGTCCACGCTCGCTGACGCGCTCCGGCGATTGCTTGCGCCGCCGCGCGACCCAGCGCAACAGGCCAGCCATGGAGAGCGCCACCATGATGATTGTCCAGACCAGCGCGAACACCGGCTGCTGTACCGAGCCCGCCACGCCGCCGGTCAGCAACGCATTGGCGGCAACCGCGATGAAGATCACAGGTGTGCGTCGCGACAGGATCGCCATCTGCTGCACACGGATTTCGTTGCCGGTCGCGGACTGACCGGTATCGTGTGCCACCCAGAATGTACTGATTCCGCCCATGCTGACTGCAACCCTTACAGATCAGGCCAACTGAAAGCCATGGGCATAGGGGTCATCTAACGTGATCATGATGGTATTCAGGCCAGTGATATGGGCCGTACCGCTGACTGACGGAATGATCGCGGCCTGACTTCCGATTTCCGTCGCGGCTTCCACCCGGCCATGAAACAGCGATCCGATGATCGATTCGTGGACGAAATCATCACCGACCGACAGCCGTCCGCGCGCCACGAGCTGTGCCATCCGGGCCGAGGTGCCGGTGCCGCAGGGCGAGCGGTCGATGGCCCGCTTGCCATAGAGCACCGCGTTGCGCGCATCCGCACCCGATACCGTCGGTGCACCGGTCCACATCACGTGGCTGACCCCCTGGATGGCCGGATCATCAGGATGGCTGACGCTTACGGCCCGGTTCAGCGCATCCCGCAGGGCGTTGCCCTGCGCCACCAGCCAGTCGACCTGATGATCGGCCAGATCGCGGAACACCGCCTGAGGCTCGACGATCGCATAGAAGTTGCCGCCATAGGCGATATCGACCGTCACCGGTCCCAGACCGGGCACCTCGACGGTCACATCCCGGGAATGCAGGAAAGCCGGCACATTCGTGATCCGCACGGAGGTCACCCGCTCCCCGTCCATCTCGCAGGTGGCGACAACCCGCCCGGCAGGCGTGTCGAGTGAAACTGTTCCCGGCACCTTCGGGTGCACCAGATGGCGTTCCAGTGCGACCGTCACGGTCCCGATGGTGCCATGGCCACACATCGGCAGGCAGCCCGAAACCTCGATGAACAGGATGCCGATGTCGCAGTCGTCGCGCGTCGGAGGCATCAGGATTGATCCGGACATGACGTCGTGACCACGGGGCTCGAACATCAGTCCGCTGCGGATCCAGTCGTGGTGCGCCAGAAAATCCGCCCGCCGGGCCATCATGGTGTCGCCCCGCAGCGCCGGCGCACCGCCCGCGACCACGCGCACCGGGTTGCCGCAGGTATGGGCATCGACGCAGAAGAAGGTCCCCTGCTTCCCGGTTTCGTCCCCATGCGGCGTCCGATCCGTCAATCCGCCCTGCCTTTCCTTCTCCGCGCGCCACCATTGCCAGCAGACACCGGCACTCCCTATTCTGGTCACTCCGCAACTGACCGCAATGGCCCGCGAGACATGAACGCCTTGACCAATGACCGCGCGCTGCTGGAGCGGCTGTTCCAGGCTGCGGTGGCGCGGGTACATCCTTCCCGGTGCGTGCCCGACCACCTGCCGGAGCCGCCGAAAGGCCGCACAGTCGTCGTTGGCGCCGGAAAGGCCGCGGCGGCGATGGCCCTCGCCTTCGAGACTGCCTGGCAGCATGATCTGACGGGTCTGGTGATCACCCGTTACGGCTTCGCCATGCCGACGGAACGGATCGGGGTTGTCGAGGCCGCACACCCCGTGCCTGACGACAACGGCATCGCAGCGACACGGCGCATCCTGGAAATGGTGCGCGGGCTGGGGCCGGACGATCTGGTGGTCTGCCTGCTGTCCGGTGGCGCTTCCGCCCTGCTGACAGCGCCCGCCGATGGTCTGACACTGGCTGACAAGCAGGCCGTGACCCAGGCCCTGCTGCGCAGCGGTGCCCCGATCCAGCACATCAACACGGTGCGCAAGCACCTCTCCGCCGTGAAGGGCGGCGGGCTGGCACGTGCGGCGGCCCCGGCGCGGCTGGTCACGCTGGCGATCTCCGACGTCGTGGGCGACGATCCGGCCATCATCGGTTCCGGCCCCACCGTCGCGGACCCGTCCCATGCCAGCGATGCGCTGGCGCTGATCGCGCACTACGGCATCCACCCGCCGGAGGCTGTCATGTCCCACGTGCGCGCGCGGCTTGATGTCGCCACGCCGCCCCTGCCGACCCCTGACTACCGCCTGATCGCGAGACCGCAGGATGCGCTCGACGCCGCGGCGACCCTTGCCGTCGCGGAGGGGCTGGAGCCGGTCATGCTGGGCGACGGGCTGGAAGGGGAGGCCCGGGACGTCGCCTGCCTGCATGGCGACATGGCCCGCAGGCTGCTGCACCGGCAGCGGCCATCCATTCTGCTGTCCGGTGGCGAACTGACGGTGACGGTGAAGGGCAATGGCCAGGGCGGCCCGAACCAGGAATATGCCCTGTCACTGGCGCTGGTCCTGGATGGCTGCGGCGGCATCACGGCGCTGGCCGCGGACACGGACGGGCTGGATGGCAACGGCGATGCGGCGGGTGCGTTCGTCGATACGGACAAACCGCTGTGGAACGGGCATCATGGCAGCAGCCCGGCGTCGGCACTTGCCGCGAACAACGCGGGCCCGGCGCTTGATGCGCTTGGTGCCCTGTTCCGTCCCGGACCAACCAACACGAATGTGAATGATTTCCGTGCCATCATCGTCCGACCACCAGAGGAGCCGTATCTTGCACCGTAAACGTCAGACGAAGATTCTCGCCACCCTGGGGCCATCCAGCTCGACCGCGCACAGGATCGCGGAGCTGTTCGATGCCGGGGTGGATGTCTTCCGGCTCAACTTCAGCCATGGCACCCATGCCGACCATCGCCGCCGCCACCGTGTGGTGCGCAGCCTGGAGGAAGCCCGTGGCCGCCCCATCGGCCTGCTCGCCGACCTGCAGGGGCCGAAGTTCCGGGTCGGCACCTTCGCCAATGGATCGGTCGAGCTGACCGCCGGATCGACCTTCGTGCTGGACATGAAGGACACGCCAGGCACCGAGAAGCGCGCGCCCCTGCCGCATCCTGAAATCTTCAAGGCGCTGCAGGCCGGATCGAACCTGCTGCTGGACGATGGCCGGATCCGCCTGCGGGTCGTGGACTGTGGCCGCACCAGCGCCAAGACGGAGGTCGTCACCGGGGGCAGCCTGAGCGACCGGAAGGGCCTGAACCTGCCCGACGTGGTGCTGCCGCTCGCCGCGCTGTCCGACAAGGACCGCAAGGATCTGGAGTTCGCCGCAGGCCTGGGGGTGGACTGGATCGCCCTGTCCTTCGTGCAGCAACCCGACGATGTGGCCGAGGCCCGCAAGCTCGCCGCCGGTCGCGCCGCCATCATGGCGAAGATCGAGAAGCCGGCCGCCGTGGAGCATATCGACGAGATCCTGGAACTCGCCGACGGCATCATGGTGGCGCGCGGCGACCTGGGTGTCGAAACCCCGGTCGAAGAGGTCCCGGCAACCCAGAAGCGGCTGATCCGCCGGGCGCGCCGCATGGGCAAGACGGTCGTGGTGGCGACACAGATGCTGGAATCCATGGTGGTCAGCCCCTTCCCCACACGGGCGGAGGTCTCCGACGTGGCGACGGCGGTCTATGACGGCGCGGACGCGGTGATGCTGTCGGCTGAGACCGCCTCCGGCGATCACCCCATCCTGTCGGTCGAGACCATGAGCCGGGTCATCGGCAGCGTTGAACGCGATGGCCACTATCGCGGCATTCTGGAGGCGGACCACGCGATCCCCGAACCCACCGCCTCCGACGCGATCACGGCGGCGGCCCGACAGGTGGCGGAGACCATCAAGGCCGCGGCCATCGTCACCTACACGACGTCAGGCTCGACAGCCCTGCGCGCCGCGCGGGAGCGTCCCTCAACCCCGATCCTGGGCCTGACACCCCGGGTCGAGACCGCGCGTCGGCTGGCGCTGGTCTGGGGCGTGCACTCGGCAGTGACGGAAGATGCCCAGAACTTCGCCGACATGGTGGAAAAGGCCTGTCATGTGGCCCGTCGCGACAGCTTCGCCGAACCGGGCCAGCGGCTGGTCATCACCGCCGGTGTCCCCTTCGGCACGCCGGGTGCCACGAACATCCTGCGAATCGCCTGGATCGGCGACGATCCGGCCTGATCCCGACCGGCTTCATTCGTTCCTGACGGCAGGCAGGGCGAAGTCGGTCAGCACCTTGACCGGCACCTTCCAAGCCTGCGGGTCATTGTAGTTGCCCGCGAAGACCACGACGGTCAGGCCGCTTTCGAGACCGATGGAAAGGCGCTGTCCGCCATTGCCGAAAGCGGCGACCCCCAGTGGCGGATCGCCCTTCGGGTGCAGCCACCAGAAGAAGCCGTAGCGCAGGCCACCCTGCAGGCTAGCACGTGCCCTGAAAGACTGTTTCAGCCAGTCTTCGGGCACGATCTGTCGCCCGGCGTGTCGTCCGCCGTTCTGGATCATCAGGCCGATGCGGGCCAGGTCCGGTGCGGTCATGCGAAGGCCTGATGCGGCGGAAGGTTCGCGATCGCCGCCCCGTCGCCATTCGAAGCGCAGGATACCCAATGGTTTGAACAGCTTGTCCCGAGCGTAGGCATCGAGGGGCATCCCCGCCCCTTTCGCGATCAGCCGCCCGATGAGAGCGGTTGCGCCACCGCTGTAGTTCCATTGTTCGCCGGGCGTGCTGATGACCGGCTGTTCCAGCACGTAGCGATAGCGATCCGGCGCCAGTTCCATGGCGATTTCGCTGTTGCGCGGATCGGTGTAGGGCAAGGTCTCGTCCCACGCCGTGCCCATGCGCATGGACAACACATGCCGGATCAGGATCGCCTTCCGCGCCGGATCCGCCGCCAGATCGGCATACTCGGGGAACTGGCTGACGACGGGTTCATCGACGGATGGCACAAGGCCCTCCGACAGGGCGATACCGTAGAGCAGGCTGGTGATGCTCTTGGTCACGGATCGCAGGTCGTGCAGGCTGTCCGGACCATGTTCGCGCACACCAAGCGCCCGGCCCCAGCTCTCGTCCGCACCCGGGAAATAGAGCTCGGCCAGAGTCTCGCCCCTGCGGATGATCAACGCGCTGTGCAGCCCGGGAAGTTCGCCGCTGGTGAAGGCTCTGGTCAGTTTCGCTTCCAGCGCCTGGTCGTTCGCCAGAGCCGCGCAGGCCTGCATCAACAGCGCCGGTGCCAGCACTATGGCCACCAGCCAGGATCTGATCGCCATGTCCAGGCACCTCCCCGGAATCATCCGACGTCCTGTCATCGCCGGACGCGACGGTCCGCAAATACTATAACCGGCGCGGAAGCGGAAGGAGAGCGTCCGTCGTCCGGTGTCAGCCCCGTTCGCGGCTGCGGCGACGTCGGCGACCACCGCCCGGGCTACTGCCGTCTGACGTGTCACGCCGCGCGGGCAGGTCCACGGCGGCGGCCAGGTGGGGAAAGGGTTCGATCTTGTTGGGCAGGGCCATGGCATTGACGAAATGCTCCTGGAACTTCGGTTCCAGCGCGGTTTCGATCTTCTCCACGTCCTTGACCAGTTGCTCGACCTCCCGGCGGTGCCCGCGATTGAGCAGCGCCATGCGCGCCCCCGTCCCCGCCGCATTGCCCACCGCAGCAACATGTTTCAGGTCGCAGTCGGGGATCAGGCCCAGCACCATGGCGTACTTGGGGTCGATGTAGCTGCCGAAGGCCCCGGCCAGGCGGACCCGTTCCACTGTCGCGACCTCCAGCTTGTCCATCAACAGCCGGATACCGGCATAGAGCGCGGCCTTGGCAAGCTGGATTGCGCGCACATCGTTCTGGCTGATGCTGATCTCCACATCGCCGCGCCAGAGCACATAGGAGAAGGTGCGCCCGTCCGCCCGGATGCGGTCGCTCTGCGCGACACGGGTGCCATCGATCACCCCATCCTCCGTGATGATCCCGGCCAGGAACATCTCTGCGATGGTCTCGACGATGCCCGAGCCGCAGATGCCCGTGACCCCGACAGCCGGAACATTGGTCGCGAAATCCGGTGCGTCCGACCAGTCGTCGCAGCCGATCACCTTGATGCGCGGCTCAAGGGTCACCGGGTCGATCCGCACCCGCTCGATGGCGCCGGGGGCCGCCCGCTGGCCGCAGGAAATCTCCGCACCCTCGAAGGCCGGGCCGGTGGGGGAGGAACAGGCAAGCACCCGCTCCCGGTTGCCCAGCACGATCTCCGCATTGGTGCCGATATCGACCAGCAGGGTCAGTGCGTCCGCCTTGTGCGGTGCCTCCGCCAGGGTCGCTGCGGCGGCATCTGCGCCGACGTGTCCCGCGATGCAGGGCAGGACGTAGACCCGCGCCCCGGGATGCAGGGTCAACCCGATCTCCCGCGCCGGCAGGGCAACCGGCCCCGAAACGGCAAGCGCGAAGGGCGCGCCGCCCAGCTCCCGCGGGTCGATGCCGAGGAACAGGTGATGCATCACCGGATTGGCAACGAAGGTCGCCTCCATGATGTCCGCAACGGTCGTGTCTGCCTGCGCCGCCACCTTCGCCGCCAGACCGGCGATGGCGCCGCGCACGGACTCGGTCAGGGCCGGCAGACCCTCCGGGTTCATCATGACGTAGGACACCCGGCTCATCAGATCCTCGCCGAAGCGGACCTGCGGATTGGCCGTCCCGGCGGAGGCCACTGTGCGCCCGCTCATCAGGTCGATCAGGTGCGCGGCGATGGTGGTGGAGCCGATGTCGACCGCCAGTCCGAACATGCGTTCCCGCAGGCCGGGCCAGAGACCGGTCAGGACCGGCCCGTCCCCATCATCATGAACAGCTGCGGTCACCTTCCAGTCACCGTCGCGCAGGGTGCGCTGCACCTGCGCCAGCAGGGGCGGATCGACGGTGATCCCGTCGATGCCCCATTCCGCCCCGAGCGCGGCCTTCAACCGGTCCAGGTCACCCAGCGGATTGGCCATGTCGGGCTGTTCCACCTCCACCAGCACCAGCCGGGTTGCCGGATCGCGTTCGATATCGCGAACCTCGGCGCGCTTGCGGATGACCTGCGCGTTGATGGCGGAATCGGTCGGCACATCGATGACCAGATCGCCCAGCACCTTCGCCTGACAGCTCAGCCGCCGGTCAGCGGCGAGGCTGCGGCGCCGGGTATAGCGATTCTCCGTCTCGTCCACCGGGGTGAGGTGATCGAGAGAGGACGTGATCTTGTGCTTGGCGAACTGCCCTGCCGTCGGTGTCACCTGACAGCGGCCACAGATGCCCCGCCCGCCGCAGACACTCTCCACATAGACGCCCAGTGACCGCGCGGCGTCGAGCAGGGGCGTGCCATGCGGAAACCGCCCGCGCCGACCGCTCGGCATGAACAGGACGAGCGCGTCAGCGACTGGATCGGTCATGTCAGGTTCCCGGACAGGGTCAGGCGGCGGAGCGACGGCGACGTTCACTGCCACGACGGCTGCGACGGCCTTCCCCCTCGCCACCCGTGGGGGCGGCATTCGGATCCCGGTTGGCGTTGAGCCAGGTCCGGCAATCCGGGTCGAAACCGTTCAGCACATTGGCGGCGCGGATCGCGTTCATGTCCTCCGCATGCAGCGGGTTCATGATGGCGGAGGTCATGCCCATCGCCGACGCCATGGAGAGGAAATGGCCATTCATCACCCGCCGGTTGGGCAGGCCGAAGCTGATGTTGGACGCGCCGCAGGTCGTGTTGACCTTCAGCTCCTCCCGCAGCCGCCGCAGCAACCGGAAAACCTGCCGCCCGGCATCATTCATCGCGCCGACCGGCATGACCAGCGGATCGACCACGACGTCGGAGCTGGGAATACCGTAGTCCGCGGCCCGCTCCACGATCTTCTTCGCCACCGCATAGCGCACGTCCGGATCGGTGGAGATGCCGGTCTCGTCATTCGAGATCGCGACGACTGCGGCGCCATGCTTCTTCACCAGCGGCAGGACGCGGTCGAGGGACTCGTCCTCGCCCGTGACCGAGTTCACCAGCGCCTTGCCCTGGTAGACGGCAAGCCCCGCCTCCAGCGCGTCGATGATCGAGCTGTCGATCGACAGCGGCACATCGACCAGCGACTGCACCAGCTGGATCGTCTCCGCCAGGATGCGCGGCTCGTCCGCCAGCGGAATGCCCGCATTGACATCCAGCATGGTGGCACCGGCTGCGACCTGGGCCAGTGCGTCGGCTTCCACCCGGCTATAGTCGCCTTCCTTCATCTCGGCGGCGAGCAGCTTGCGGCCCGTGGGATTGATCCGCTCCCCGATCACACAGAAAGGCTGGTCAAAGCCGATCAGGACTTCACGCGTGGCGGAACTGACAAGGGTTCGGGTCATCAACGGGCCTCGATCTGGATGGGCTGTGTATCTGTGGCGACGGCGAGACCATTGACCCAGGAGCCACGCTCATGCAGCCACTCGCTGGTCTTCTTCAGTCCGCCAAAGGGGAAGACATGCATCTGGCGCACGGGACCGGCCGGATCGGCGGCCCAGGCCGCCTCCAGCGGTGCCACCACCGGCTCCGGCGAGAAACCGGTGGCCAGCGCGGTGATCGCGCTCGCCCGCTTCTTCAGGAACCCGAGCGACGGCCCGACACCGCACATGGCGGCATATTTCAGCAGGGTCGTGATCTTCGACGGGCCGGCGACACCCATGTGGACCGGCAGCCGGTTGCCCGCCGCCGTGATGCGGTTGGCCCAGTCAACGAAGCTGTGCGCATCGAACCCGAACTGGGTGACGATATACAGGTCGGCATCGGTGCGGGTCGCGAAATCGTTCTTCTGCTGGATGGCCAGATCCAGCACCGCGTCGGAAATGTCGGGGCTGCCTTCCGGGTGACCGGCGACGCCGATGCGGACATAGCCGTAGCGGTCGAACAGGCCGCTCTCCAGCATCTCGATGGAGGCGGAGATCGGCCCCGCCTGACGCTCCGGGCTGCCCGCGATGGCCAGTGCCTCGTTCACGCCCGCCTCCTCCGCGAAGGCACGGATGCGTGCCTCCAGCGCCTCCCACGACGGCTGCCGACGGGCGGCGATGTGCGGCACCGCAACGAAGCCGCAGTCCTGCAGCACGCGGGCGGCACGCACCAGCCGCGCGGTATCGTCGGTACCAAGGTCGGTCAGATAGACACGGGTACCGACGGGAAACAGACCGGACAGATCCGCCGTGTCCAGAACCTGCTTCGGCGTCGCCTCGATGGAGGCGCCGATGCGCGGCGTGCCGCCGAAATGGATCATGTCAGTCATGGGCGTAGCCTCCGTTCGCGACCAGGGAGTTGAGATGCTCGTGCGAGAAAGTCGTTTCGAGCATGGCCGCGGCCTGCGCCGCCTCCTGCTCCAGATCGTCGCTGCAGCTTTCCGGATCGCCGCGCCGCCATGCCTCCAGATAGGCATCGGTGTCGCGGGCCCCGACCTTCATTGCTGTCCGGTCAATTGCCTTGATGAAACGTTCCGGCAGTTCGACGGTTGCGCGCTTGCGGCCCTTGCGCACGATCACCTGCGCCGGGATATCCCGCCAGTAAACGATGACTTTCTCGGCCATGATCTCTGCCCCTGCCATGGGAACGTCCTGAATCGAATATGGTCACCACGACGGCCTTCAGCATGGCTTCTGCACGACCAGTGGAAGTCGCTTTCGCGACAAAATGACCGAAATCCGACAGACAAGGCAGGAAGTGCCGTCGCTGTTCCCCGCCAGCAATGAACGCTACGGTGAACAGAATGTCTTTCACCGGAGGCGCATCGGATGAGCATGACCTTCCCCAACGAGAGCGCAGATTATCGCGCAGCGCGAACCAGACTGCTGGAGGCTGAGGCAGAACTGCGACAAAGGACAGAGGAGGTCGCGGCCCTGCGCCGGGCCCTGCCGCCGGGCGGCGAAGTGCCGGAAGACTATCTGTTCCTGCGAACCGGCGGCCAGACGACACGGATGAGTGACCTGTTCGCGACCGGACAGGATACCCTGGCCATCTACAGTTTCATGCTGGGTCCTGCCGCGACAGCACCCTGCCCGATGTGCGCCGCCTTCGTCGATTCCCTGGACGGCAATGCCCCGCATATCTGGGAGCGCCTGTCGTTGCAGGTGGTCATCAGCGGATCACCGTCACAGGCCGAAGCACTCGCCACCGGCCGTGGCTGGCGCAACATCGTGCCCCTCTCCGCCGCAGGCAGCTCGTACAACAGGGACTATCACGGCGAAGCACCCGATGGATCGCAATGGCCGATGCTGAACGTGTTTGAGAGACGCGAAGGGATCATCCGGCATTTCTGGTCGTCGGAACTGCTGGGAATGGAATGGGACAACCATCCCCGCCACATGGATCCGGCATGGCCACTCTGGACGTTCCTCGACTGGTCACCGGGCGGGCGCGGCGACTTCTTCCCGACCCTCGACCATGACTGACCGGGGATGCCCGGCCGTCAGTCCGGTGCAGCCTCGACGCGATTGCGCCCGTTCTTCTTGGCCTTGTAGAGCGCGTCGTCGGCACGCTTCATGGCCTCTTCCAGACTGGTCTCGCCATTCCTGAACAGGCTGATGCCGAGGCTGACCGTCAACCCGAATGTCCGCCCGTCATGCCTGACCTGAAGCTTCTCCACCGCCGAACGGATACGCTCGGCCACGCGCCTGGCACCTGACAGATCGGTCTCGGGCAGGATCACGGCGAACTCTTCACCGCCGACGCGCCCCAGCACGTCGATGGGCTGTCTCAGGCAGTCCGACACCGTGCCGGCAAAGGCCTTCAGGGCCTGATCGCCGCCCGCATGGCCGTACCTGTCGTTGACCGACTTGAAATGATCGATGTCGCAGACAATCACCGCCAGGCCGTGCCCATATCGCATGGCGCGACGGGCCTCCGCATCGGCAACGCGCGAGAAGCGATGGCGGTTCGCCAGGCCGGTCAGCGCATCGGTATCCGCCGCGCGGCGCAGCTCGGCCTCCAGCTCCTTCTGCAGCGTCATGTCGCGCACCACGCTCCCGATGCCGAGCACCTTGCCTTCCGCATCACGCAATGTGGTGGACCGCAGTTCCATCGGGATCCGGCGTCCATCCTTGTGAAGGGCCTCGGTCTCCAGGACGACCGGCTGACTGTTCTGCTGTACTTCCCGGATGTATCTGGCCATCAGCGCGACCCGATCGTCGGGACGCAGCATCGATGAAGGCTGGTTCAGCATTTCCTCCTTGGTGTGGCCATAGACACGCTCGCAGGCGCTGTTGACGTAGCCAATGGTGCCATCAGGGCGGATGTGGAAGACCGGATCGCTCAGATTCTCGACCAGATCGGCGAGCAACTGTGCCCGTTCCGCCGCCTGACGTTCCCGTTCCTCCAGCGCCATACGGTCACTGATATCAAAGGACACGCTGGCCATCGCCGTGATCTTGCCATCATCATCGATCAGTGGCGTGACTCTGAGGTGAACGGGAATCTGGATGCCGTCACCACGGCGGCGCCACGTATCGATCTCCACCGGCTTCTTGTCGCGCCTGATCGCCATACCGAATTCGGCCAGACGCGCCGTCTCGGACTCAGGAATGAAGATGTCATTGGGCTGACCGAGCATCTCCTCCCGCGACATGAGGTAGAGGTCGCAAGCGGCCTGGTTGCAGTAGATGATGCGCCGTTGGTTGCTGATCAGGATGATCGCGTCCATCGAACGGTCCAGCAGAAGGCTCAGATCGTCGGCCCGTTTCTCCGTCTCTCGCTCTGCAGTGACGTCCTGGGCCGTGCCGACCCTGAGATGCAGGGATCCATCGGCATTGTACAGGCTGCGAGTCGTCCATGAGAGGTGGATGGTCCGATCATCCCTGGTCCGCCAACGGCTCTCGAAGCGCCGTCCGTCAACATTCACCTGAAAGTTCCGCGAACCTTCCTCGATCTCTTCCGGACAGCGGAATTCCCAGACCTTCCTGCCCACGGCCTCATTGAAGGAATAGCCGGTGATTCGGGAAAATGCGGAATTGACCCACGCGATGGCGCCATCGGGCCGGACCGCCGTGAAGATGGCGTCGGTCGTATCGACCCGCGCCTCCAGGAAAAACGACTCCTGAAGGTCATCGTCCAATGCTTTGGGCGGGCCTGATACCTGCTTGCTCATGTCCCGAACCTGCACCCGAATGCATTAAGATTCTGTTCAGGAACATGACATGCAAACAGGGGCGACACCCGCGCCGCCCCTGTCCAACCCTGTACTGAACCCGATCGACGGCTCAGTCGATGTCATCCTTCGGGCGGATCTTGTTGACCACGTCCGGGCCCGGCAGGACGTCCTGACCGGAGACATAGCGCCAGCCGACCATCTCGCCCTTGCCGTCCCGGTTGAAGGTACGACCGACATAGGCACCCATCGTCGACTGGTGGTCGACACGACGGAAATAGATGGTCCCCAGCGGAGACTCGAAGCCGAGCCCGCGGAACGCCTGCACCAGCAGTTCGGTCTTGGTGGTCTGGCCCTTCTCGATTGCCGCGGCAATGGCCTGGATGGTCATGTAGCCCACCAGCGAACCGGTCTTCGGATCCTCGCCCCAACGGGCCTGGTAGTCACTCACGAAGGCCTTGTGCTCAGGCTTCTCGATGCTCGCCCAGGGATAACCGGTGACGATCCAGCCGTTCGGGGTTTCCTCGCCCAGCGGCTCCAGATACTCCGGCTCACCCGTCAGCAGGCTGGCAACCTCGCGCCCTTCGAAAAGGCCGCGCAGATTGCCCTCACGCACGAAGGCCGCCAGATCGCCGCCGAAAGTGACATTGTAGATCGCGTCGGGCTTCGCAGCCTCCAGCGCGCGGACGGTGACACCCGCGTCGATCTTGCCAAGTGCCGGCCACTGCTCCTCGACGAACTCGACTTCCGGCTTCAGTTGCTTCAGCACTTCCTTGAACACGGCAACCGCGTCCTGGCCATACTTGTAGTTGGGGGCAATCGTCGCCCAGCGCACGGCGTCCAGATTGGCCGCTTCCCGTGCCAGCAGGGCTGACTGCACGTAGGTCGAGGGACGCAGGCGGAAGGTGTAGCGGTTGCCCTTCGACCAGACCAGCGCGTCGGTCAGAGGCTCGGCAGCCAAGAACAGGACCTGCTTCTGTGCCGCAAAGTCGCTGACTGCGAGGCCGATGTGGGAGAAAAAGGTGCCTGCGAACAGATCAACACGTTCGCGGCTCAACAGTTCCTCCGCGATCTTCACGGCATTGCCCGGCTTGCCGCCATCGTCGCGGCTGATCACTTCCAGCTGGCGGCCCATGACGCCGCCTGCAGCATTGATCTGCTCGACGGCCAGTTCCCAGCCCTTCTTGTAGGGCTCGGTAAAGGCAGGCAGGGCCGAATAGCTGTTGATCTCGCCGATCTTGATCGGCCCTTCGTCCTGGGCCAAAGCACCCGACAGGCCCGCCGCCACTGCTGCAACCCCGGCAAAGGCTCCAAGCACACTTCTGCGCGTCAGCATGGTATCCTCCATAAACTCGTATCGAAGCGCCATACGACGCAACGCGATCAGTGTGAATCTTAACCAAAGCGCGCTATGTCGCAACCCTCGCGTGACAAACGTCACAGGTCTCGATCAGACGATCGGCGCGCGGTGACCGAATATGGCGGTGCCGACACGGACCAGCGTGGCGCCGAACTGGATCGCCACCTCGTAATCGGCACTCATCCCCATCGACAGCCCCCGAAGCCCGTTCCGCTCCGCGATCTTCGCCAGCAACGCGAAGTGCGGTGCCGGTTCCTGATCCGCCGGGGGAATGCACATCAGGCCCGCTAGCGGCAGATCATGGACCGCGCGGCAGCGTTCGATGAAGGCATCGGCATCCGCAGGCACGACGCCGGACTTCTGCGGTTCCTCCCCCGTGTTCACCTGGATGAAACAGGCGGGACGGCGGCCGAGTTCCGCCATCGCACGGGCGGCGGCGGCGGCAACCTTCTCCCGGTCGATGGAATGGATCACGTCGAACAGGGCAACCGCCGGAGCCACCTTGCGGCTCTGCAGGCCGCCGATCATGTGCAGTTCGGTCTCCGGAAAATCCGCCTTCAGCGTAGGCCACTTGTCCTCAGCCTCCTGCACCCGGTTCTCGCCGAAGATCCGCTGCCCCGCATCGATGGCGGGGCGGATGTGGTCCGCCGGATGGGTCTTGGAGACGGCGATCAGCGAGACCTCCGCCGGATCCCGGCCGGCGTCTCGGGCAGCCGCGTCGATGCGATCCCGCACTTCCTGCAGGGCGCGTGCAATGTCATGTTCGGCAGGTTCGGTCATGGAAGGCAGGGAATCACGGCGTGGGAACTGTTGCAACAATCCGTTCTGTCGCGGACCTGCCCGCCATTGCCATGCCCACCGACCTGTCACGCGTTCCCGACCCGGTTGGCGCGTCGCGCGGCCTGCCGGCAGGCGCGGCGATCATCCTGCGCGATGCCGGGCATCCCGACCGCCTGGCATGTGGCATTGCCCTGCGGCGTTCGACGCTGGCGCGGGGACAGGTGCTGCTGGTCGCCGGTGATCCGGCACTGGCGAAGGCACTGAATGCCGACGGCCTGCATGTTCCGGAACGCATGGCCGGGACCAAAGCGGTCCGTCACTGGCGGCGGGCAAACCCCGGACGGCTGATGAGTGCCGCCTGTCATTCCCTCGCCGCCCTGCGCCGGGCGGAGCGGGCAGGCGCGGACTTCGCACTGCTGTCGCCGGTCTTTCCAACGGCCAGCCATCCGGGTGGCCGCGTGCTGGGCCTCTACCGGGCGGCAGCGCTGGCTGCGGCGACCGACCTGGCGGTGCTCGCCATGGGTGGTATCGAACGGGGCAATGCCAACCGGTTACCGAAGGTCTTCGCCGGCTTCGCCGCCATCGGCATGTTTGCCGACGGCGGCGAGACGTGACGGCTTACCGCTTGTAGTGCTTGCGGAAATCAGGCTTCCGCTTCTCGGCCAGGGCGTTCACACCCTCCTTCGATTCGTCGGTGTCGTAGTAGAGTTTCAGGGCCTGGAACGCCATGCCGGAGATACCCCGTATCAACTCGGTATCGGCATTGAACGACTTCTTGGCCAGTGCGATCGCGGTGGGGCTGCGCTCGTTCAGCTCGTCACACCAGGCGCGCACTTCGGCGTCCAGATCCGGTTCCGGGACGACCTTGTTGACCAGCCCCATGGCTTCGGCCTCTGCCGCCGGGTAGCGACGGCACATGTACCAGATCTCGCGCGCCTTCTTCTCGCCGACCGAGCGGGCAAGCAGGGCCGTGCCGAACCCCGGATCGACGGAGCCCATCTTCGGTCCCACCTGGCCGAAGATCGCGGTATCCGCCGCGATGGTCATGTCGCAGAGCGTTGCCAGCACATTGCCGCCGCCGATGGCATAGCCGCGCACCTTGGCGATCACCGGCTTTGCCACATCCCGCAGCGCGGTGTGCAGCTCCTCCACCGGCATTCCGACGGTGCCACGGACACCGCCCTGGTACTGCCCGTCATGGTTCTTCTGGTCGCCGCCGGTGCAGAAAGCCTTCTGCCCCGCGCCGGTCAGCACGATGGAGCCGATGTCGGGATCATACCCGGCGGTCATCAGCGCATCGATCAGTTCCACCACGGTGTTGTAGCGGAAGGCGTTGTAGACCTCCGGCCGGTTGATGGTGATGGTCGCGGTATGGTCCTCGACCTCGTACAGGATGTCTTCGTAAGCCATGAATCTGGTTTCCTCACATGTTCTCGGTTCTGGTGGGCGCTGCTGTCTCAGCCGCTCATGCTCAGGCCACCGCTGACGCTGATCACCTGACCGGTGATGAAGGCCGCGTCGTCGGACAGCAGGAATGCGATCATGCCCGGGTAGTCCTCCGGCTGCCCCACCCGGCGCAAGGGGATGGCCCGCTCCAGCGCCGCGACGATCTTCCCCTCCGGATCGAAGTCCCGCAGCAGGGCCGTATCGGTCGGCCCCGGACAGACCGAGTTGCAGGTGATGCCCTGCCGCGCATGTTCGCGCGCCAGCGTCTTCATGAAGGCGATGACACCGCCCTTGCAATAGGAATAGACCGCCTCACCCGTCGATCCGACACGCCCGGCGTCGGAGGCAACGGACACGATGCGGCCTTCGCCACGTTCGGCCATCCGGGTCAGCACGGCATGGGTCACGTTGACCGGGCCGAACAGGTTCACATCGACGATGCGCTTCCACAGTTCCGCATCGCTCTTCAGGAACGGCACCATCTTGTCCCAGCCGGCATTGTTGACCAGACCACCGATGGGGCCGAGTTCGGCCTCCACCCTGTCGACCGCGGCGATGACCGCCGACTGATCCGCAATGTCCAGTCCGATGCCCATGGCACCATTGCCGATCTCTGCCGCCGCAGTCGCGGCACCGTCTCCGTTCAGATCCAGAATGGCGACCTTTGCGCCCTCCTCCGCCAACCGTCCGGCGGTCGCACGACCAATACCACCGGCTCCGCCGGTGAGAATGATCACCTTGTCCTTCAATCCACGCACATCGCCCTCCCCTTATTTGGACTTCACCTCAACCTTACAGATGATACGCTGGCTTACAATCGTGTGAAATTGGCGACCAGGGGAGGAATGCCATGCTGCAAGGAAAACGGATTCTCATAACAGGCGCGGGGGGCGGCATCGGCCAGGCTGCGGCCGTTCTGGCCGCGGCTGAGGGCGCGAAGGTCATGATCGCCGACGTCAATCAGGCCGGGCTGGAAGAGACGCTGGAGACCATGAAGGCCGCCGGTGGCGACGGGCAGATGCGGGTCACCGACGTGACCAGTGAAAAGGATGTCGAGGGACTGGTTGCCGACACCATCGCCGCCTTCGGGGGCCTGGACGGTGCCTACAACAATGCCGGGATCGAGGGCGACTGGGCCAAGACCGCCGAGTCGTCGCTCGACAACTTCAACCGTGTCGTCTCGGTCAACCAGACCGGTGTCTTCCTGTGCATGCGGGCCGAGATCCAGGCGATGCTGAAGGCGGGCACGCCGGGCTCCATCGTCAATACGGCTTCCATCGCCGGGATCGCCGGTGCGCAGTACATGCCAGCCTATGTCGCCTCCAAGCACGGGGTCGTCGGGCTTACGGCCAGCGCCGCCATGGAGTATGCGCGCAAGGGCATCCGCATCAATTGCGTCTGCCCCGGTCCCATCGAGACCCGGATGCTGAATTCACTGGCCAGCAATCATCCGCGTGCGGGCGATGCCCTTTCGGCCTCCACCGCCATGAAGCGGCTGGGTCAGCCGGTCGAGATTGCCCAGGCTGCCTGCTGGCTGATGTCGGATCGCGCATCCTACATCACCGGCGTCGCGCTGCCGGTCGACGGCGGGATGATCGCCGGTCCGTGAGGCAAGACGCTGCTCCGAACTGAAGTAGACCACGCCGTGCCCGGGCTTGCCCCGGGCACCCGGTCTCCCACGCCGCTGACGACCGGACCTACTGGCCTGTGGCCAGACCCACGGGCTGCCCGACCGCGACGGCCAGCATGCCATCCAGATCGAGGATGCGGCGGGCGACACGTTTCACGTCGTCGATCGTGACCGCATTGATCAGTTCCGGACGGCGCGCGACATAGTCCTTGCCCAGATCATAGCGCTGCAGCGCCACCAGCAGACCGGCAATGCCCTTGTTGGAGGTCAGGCGCAGCGGGAAGGCCCCGTTCATGTTGGCCTTGGCGTTCGCCAGCCGCTCCGCGTCCGGGCCGGTCTCCGCATACTCCCGGATGGTCTCGCGCAGCACCTGCCAGGCCTCGGCAGCCCTGTCGTTGCTGGTCGACAGTCCACCAAGCCAGAGGCCATCGCGGTCACTCGGCCGCAGATAGCTGTAGATGCCATAGGTCAGGCCACGCTTCTCCCGCACCTCTTCCGTCAGCAGGCTGCTGAAGCCGCCGCCGCCGAGCATGTGGTTCATGACACGGGCAGCGTCATAGTCGGGATCGTCGCGTTTCAGCCCCGGCAGGCCGAAGATGAAGGATGTCTGCGAGGTCGGAAAATCGGAAACGGTCAGGCCCCGTTCCGGCTGCATTGAAACATCACCCAGGCCCAGCGGCACCGCACGCTCCGGCAGGCTGCCAAAGGCCGCGTCCAGCAGATCCTTCAGTGCCTCCGGTGAAACATCACCGACGACCCCGATGATCAGGTTGTTGCGTGCCAGGCGCTGCGCCACGAAATCACGCAGATCATCCGGTCCGATGGCGGCAACCGTTTCAAGTGTCCCCTCCACCGGGCGGCCATAGGGATCATCGCCATAGGCCAGAGAAGAGAACAGGCGACCGGCAATGCTGTTCGGATCCTGCGCCGAACGGGCGATGCCGGTCAGGATCTGGCGGCGGATGCGCTCCACGGGCTCATCGTCGAAGCGCGGGCTGGTCAGGGCCTGCCCGGTCAGCCGAAACGCCTCGGCCGCGTTCGCGGTCAGGGTCTGCAGTGACAGGGAGAAACTGTCCCGCCCGGCATCGAAACTCAGCCGCACGGCAAGATCATCCAGCCGCTGCTGGAACGCCTGGGAGTCGAGGTCCCCCGCCCCCTCGTCCAAGAGGCCGGAAACCAGGTTGGCGCGTCCGGTCAGCGCCGCCGGATCAGAGACCGCGCCGCCGTCGCGCCATATTGCGGAGACGGCGATCATCGGGATCGAGGGTTCCTGTTTCAGCCAGGCAACCACACCCCGGTCGCTGACCACTTCGATGATGTCGCTGTCGGCGGCCTGTGCCTGCACAGGTCCCTGCAGGACAGCGAGACCGAGACACAGGGTCAGACCGGCAACTGCGGCCCGGTGCAATCCGGCAAGATGAAAACTCATGACTTCTCCTCCGGCGACAGGATCGCGGTAACGGAACGTTCCATCCTGAAGACTGCCCGCGCGGCCTCGACCACATCTTCCGAGGTCACGGCGCGGACGCGGTCGGGCCAGCTCTCCACATCGTCCACAGTTGCGCCAGCGGTCAGGGCATTGCCGAAGATGCGCGCGCCCGTGAACAGGCTGTCACGGGCGTAGATCGCATCGGCCAGCAGCCCGGTGCGCGCGCGTTCCAGTTCCGCCTCAGTGACGCCATTGGCGATGATCTCAGCCAATGCGGCATCCATCGCGGCCTCGACAGCCGCAACGTCAGTGTCCGGTGCAGGCGTCGCGTAGAGGCCGAAGTTGCCCGGTCCGCGACTGACACCCGAATACCAGGCGCCTGCAGAGACCGCGATGCCCTGATCCACCACCAGCGCACGATAGAGGCGGCTGGTGCTGCCACCGCCCAGGATCTCCGACAGGAAATTGAGCGGCGCACTGCGTGACCGCTCGCCCCAGCCGATGCTGTCCGCCAGATACTGGCGCTGCCACGAGGTCACGGCGACGCGGGGATCGCTGTGCAGCACCCGCCGCGCCGCACGGTGCGGCGGCTCCAGCGGCAGCGGTTCCACGACCGTGTCCGGATTGGCCGGGATGACACCATAGTACTTCTCCGCCAGCGGTTTCAGGTCCGCGGCGGTGATGTCACCCGCCACGATCAGGATCGCATTGTTCGGCGCGTAGTAGCGCTTGTAGAACGCCATCGCGTCCTCGAGGCTCAGCTTCTCGATCTCCTCCTGCCAGCCGATCACCGGTCGGCCATAGGGATGCTGCAGGAACAACGCCGCGCGCGCCTGCTCACCGAATTGTCCCTGGGGTGTGGAGTCGGTGCGCTGGCGCCGTTCCTCCAGCACCACGTCACGCTCCGTCGCCACATCGTTCTCGTCCAGGCGGAGATTGACCATCCGGTCCGCCTCCATCTCCATGACAAGTTCCAGCCTGTCGCGGGCAATCGTCTGGAAGTAGCCCGTATAGTCGAGCGAGGTGAAGGCATTGTCGCGCCCGCCATTGGCCGCAACGATCTTGGAGAAATCCCCCGGTGCGATCTTGTCCGTCCCCT
This sequence comes from Minwuia sp. IMCC3009, assembly GCF_029909415.1. GTDB lineage: Bacteria > Pseudomonadota > Alphaproteobacteria > Minwuiales > Minwuiaceae > Minwuia. The sequence continues at coordinate 278,309 of NZ_CP123781.1, read as the reverse complement.
TGAACAGCAGATGCTCCAGGAAGTGCGCGACACCGGATCGGCCCACCGGTTCATCCGCCGAACCCAGCCGGTACCAGACCATGTGGACCACCACCGGCGCCCGGTGGTCGGGGATCACCACGACCTCCATGCCATTGTCGAGACGGAAGGTCTCCGCGTTGAAGAGCCCGGCAGATGCACGATCCACGGGCCAGATCAGCAGCAGCGGCAGCAGCAGCAGAAGGGCAAGCAGGGGCAGACGGGCGGGGGTGGAGGCAGGCGTGGGCAGCGGTACGCGGGACAAGCGATCTCTCCGTGTGCGGTACAGGCGGTCGGCTTTCGTATCCGCAACATGTGGCCAGATGGAGGCAGTTTGACAAGTCACGCCTCGGCGACCGCGCCACCTTGACTCGACCAGACCGGGGCGGATGATCGGCAGGAACCATCTGGTGGAGGAAACAGCCCATGAACGAACAAAGCCCCGTCAAGGGTCAGAGCCATGATGCAACGCCGCGTGGCGGCGTCTCCCATGTCGTCGGCGACACCTCCGTGCCGCTCTGGCACCGGACCATTCCCGATGTGTTTGCGGAAACCGCGACGCGTTGTGCCGACCGCGATGCGGCCATCTTTCTGGAACAGGGCATCCGCTGGTCCTGGTCCGATCTGGCCGCCGAGGTCGATGCACTGGCGCAGGGTCTGGCCGGGCTTGGCCTCCGCAAGGGTGATCGCATCGGCATCTGGTCACCGAACCGTGCCGAATGGCTGCTGACCCAGTTCGCGACCGCACGGCTGGGGCTGGTGATGGTCAACATCAATCCCGCCTATCGCCTGTCGGAGCTGGAATACGCGCTGAACAAGGTCGGATGCCTGGCGCTGGTCACCGCCGCGACCTTCAAGACCTCCGACTATCTGGAGATGATCCGCACCCTGGCGCCGGAGATCGACACCTGCGCGCCGGGTGAACTGAAGTCCGCGAAGCTGCCCACGCTGCGCAGCGTGATCCGCATGGGCACCGAGAAAAGCGCCGGCATGTTCAGCTTCGACGACATTGTGGCGGCCGGACGCGCCCACCCCTCCGCCGATCTGGACGCCATCACGGCCAGCCTGGACCCGGATGACGCGATCAACATCCAGTTCACCTCCGGCACGACCGGGGCACCGAAGGGTGCCACGCTGACCCACCGCAACATCATGAACAATGCGCGCTTCGTGGTCGGGGCCATGCATTTTACCGAACAGGACCGGCTGTGCATTCCCGTGCCGCTGTACCACTGCTTCGGCATGGTCATGGGCACGCTGGGCTGTGTCGCCACCGGGGCCACCATGGTCTTCCCGGCGGAAGCCTTCGATCCCGAGACGACGCTCGCCGCCGTGTCGGCGGAAAAGTGCACCACCCTGTATGGTGTGCCGACGATGTTCGTTGCCGCACTCGGGCACCCGGACTTCGCCAGCTTCGACTTCTCCCACCTGCGCACCGGCATCATGGCCGGCGCCCCCTGCCCGACAGAGGTGATGAAGCGGGTGGTGAGCGAGATGAACATGTCGGAGGTCACCATCGCCTACGGCATGACGGAGACCAGCCCGGTATCCTTCCAGAGCAGTACCGACGATTCGCTGGACCGGCGCGTGTCCACGGTCGGGCGCATCCATCCGCACGTCGAATGCAAGGTGGTGGACGAGAACGGGGCCACCGTCGCGCCGGGCGTGCAGGGGGAACTGTGCACCCGCGGCTATTCGGTCATGAAGGGATACTGGGACGACCCGGAACGCACGGCGGAAGCCATCGACGCCGATGGCTGGATGCATACCGGCGACCTGGCCACCATCGATGCGGAAGGTTTCTGCAACATCACCGGGCGCGTGAAGGACATGCTGATCCGGGGCGGAGAGAACGTCTATCCGCGGGAGGTCGAGGAGTTCCTGTTCCGTCACCCGAAGATCGCCGACGCCCAGGTCTTCGGCATTCCCGACGAGAAGTACGGGGAGGAAGTCTGCGCCTGGGTGGTGCTGAAGCCCGGTCAGACGGCCGACGAGGATGAGGTCCGTGCGTTCTGCAAGGGCCAGATCGCGCATTACAAGATCCCGCGCCATGTCCGCTTCCGCACCGAACTGCCGATGACCGTCACCGGCAAGCCGCAGAAATTCCGCATGCGCGACGCGATGATCGAGGAACTGGGCCTGACCGTCGCCAAGACGGCTTGAAGCCAGCCCGCTTGACCGCTACGCAGTGACCATTGGCCCCGTCCGGGGCCAACGCGAATTGCAGGTGCAGGTACCCAGGGCATGAACGCCGCCGCCGACCAGCCGACACCCATGATGGTGCAGTATCTGGAGATCAAGGCCGCGCATCCCGGCGCGCTGCTGTTCTACCGCATGGGCGATTTCTACGAGCTGTTCTTCGACGACGCCCGGCAGGCCGCCGCCAGCCTCGACATCGCGCTGACCAAGCGCGGCAAGCATCTGGGGGAGGACATCCCGATGTGCGGCGTGCCGGTCCATGCCGCCGACCAGTATCTGGCCCGCCTGATCCGGGACGGGTTCCGGGTCGCCGTCTGTGAACAGACCGAAGACCCGGCAGAGGCGAAGAAGCGCGGTTCCAAATCGGTGGTGCGGCGCGATGTGGTCCGGCTGGTGACCGCCGGAACCCTGACCGAGGATTCGCTGCTCGACGCGCGGCGCAACAACTACCTGCTGGCGCTGGCCCGCAGCGGCACCGGCCGCAGTGCCACGTTCGGCCTGGCCTGGCTGGACATGTCGACGGGGGAGTTGCGCACCACCTGCGTCGCGCCGGAGCAGCTCGGCGCGGAACTGGCGCGGCTGGGTCCGGGCGAGATCCTGGTGCCGGAGACCCTGCTGGAGGCACTGGACGCGCAGATCGGTGACTGGTCCGACAGTTTCACACCGCTGCCCGCCCCCCGCTTCGACAGCCAGAGCGGGCAGAAGCGTCTCGCGGCGCTGTACGGCGTCGGCACCCTGGACGGTTTCGGCGCCTTCGAACGCGTTGAGGTCGCGGCGGCGGGCGCCGTGGTCGACTACGTCGAACTGACGCAGAAGGGACGGCTGCCGCCGATCCGGCCGCCGGTGCGGGAGGATACGGGGGCCACCATGGGCCTCGACCCCGCGACACGGCGCAATCTCGAACTCACGGAGACCCTGTCGGGCGAACGGCGCGGCAGCCTGCTTTCGGTCATCGACCGCACGGTCACCGGCGCGGGCGGGCGACGGCTGGCCACCGATCTCGCCGGACCGCTCACCGACCCCGCGGCCATCGACCGGCGTCTCGACATGGTGCAGTTCTTCGCCGACGGGGACACACGGCGACAGGATCTGCGGGATGCCATCCGACGCGCCCCGGATATCGAACGCGCCCTGTCACGGCTGGGCCTGGACCGGGGCGGCCCCCGCGATCTGGCACACCTGCGCGACGGTCTGCTGGCCGCGGCAGTCGCCCGTGACGTCCTCGGCAGCGATGGCCCTGCGGGTGTCACCGGGAACGCGGCGGCGCTGGTGGGCCATGGCGACCTGATCGACCGTCTGCGGGATGCCCTTGTCGACGAGCCACCGCTGCAGCGCCGCGACGGCGGTTTCATCCGCGACGGCTTCGACCCGACCCTGGACGAACTGCGCAGTCTGCGCGACGAGAGCCGTCGCCTGATCGCCGCGCTGCAGAAGCGCTATGCCGACGCGACCGGCGTCGCGTCACTGAAGGTGAAGCACAACAACATGCTGGGCTTCTTCGTCGAGGTGGCGCAGCGCCATGCCGAGCGGCTGGGCGACGATTTCATCCACCGCCAGACCATGGCGCAGGCCATGCGTTTCACCACCACGGAACTGGGGGAACTGGAGGGCAGGATCCGCTCCGCCGGTGACCGGGCGCTGGCGCTGGAGGAGACGCATTTCCGCGCATTGGCCGACGCGGTGCTGGCGCGTGCCGGGGCACTGGCGGATACCGCGTCAGCCATCGCCGCGCTGGACGTCGCCGCCGGTCTCGCCGAACTGGCGCGGGATGCGGATTTCTGCCGCCCCGTGGTCGACAGCTCACTGGATTTCACGATCGGCGCCGGACGGCATCCGGTCGTGGAGGCCTTCGCGACACCCGAAGACGGTGCGGGATTCCAGCCCAATGACAGCGATCTCGGCCCTGCCGCCGCCGGGGGCGACGCGGACACGTCTCCGGGACGGCTCTGGCTGCTCACCGGCCCGAACATGGCGGGCAAGTCCACATTCCTGCGCCAGAACGCGCTGATCGCCATCCTGGCGCAGATGGGCAGTTTCGTGCCAGCCGCCACGGCCCGGATCGGCGTCGTCGACCGGCTGTTCAGCCGGGTGGGGGCCGCCGACGACCTGGCCCGGGGCCGCTCCACCTTCATGGTTGAGATGGTGGAGACAGCGGCAATCCTGAACCAGGCGAGCGAACGCAGCCTCGTCATCCTGGACGAGATCGGGCGTGGCACGGCCACCTATGACGGGCTGGCCATCGCCTGGGCCACTGTCGAGGCACTGCATGAAACCAATCGCTGCCGGGGCCTGTTCGCCACCCATTACCATGAGCTGACGGCGCTGGCGGAACGGCTGGAGCAGGTAACCTGCCGCACCATGCGGGTGATGGAATGGAAAGGCAGCATCCGCTTCCTGCACCAGGTCATCCCCGGCGCGGCTGACCGGTCCTATGGCGTGCAGGTGGCGCGGCTGGCAGGCCTGCCGACCGCCGTGATCCGCCGGGCCGAGGCGGTGCTGAAACTGCTGGAGGCCGAGGGGGGTGGCCGCCGCAAGGTCAGCTTTGCGGACGACCTGCCGCTCTTCGCTGCCGCGCCCGCACCGGCACCTGCGGCCGACGCGACAGACACGAAACTGCGGCAGGCCATTGACGCCCTGCGCCCCGACGACATGTCGCCGAGGGACGCGCTTGAGGCACTCTACAGCCTGCGCGAGATGCTGGAGAGCGACGATGGAGAGTGACCGGGCGCTGGTGCTGCTTTCAGGCGGCCAGGATTCCGCCACCTGCCTGGCCTGGGCACTCGACCGCTTCCGGCATGTGGAGACCATCGGTTTCAACTACGGCCAGCGCCATCTGGTCGAGCTCGATTTCCGCGCGCATCTGCGCGACGCCATGGCCGGGATGAAACCTGAATGGGCGGCACGGCTGGGCGAGGATCACATGCTCGATCTCGGACTGCTGGGCCAGATTTCCGATACCGCCCTGACCCGCGAGACGGAAATCGCCATGCAGGCCGATGGCCTGCCCAATACCTTCGTGCCGGGCCGCAATCTCGTCTTTCTGACCATGGCGGCGACGCTGGCCTATCGCCGGGGCCTGCGCCACATCGTCGGCGGCATGTGCGAGACCGACTATTCAGGATATCCCGATTGCCGCGACGACACCATCAAGGCGCTGCAGGTGGCGCTGGGGCTGGGTATGGATCGCCGTTTCGTGCTGGACACACCCCTGATGTGGCTCGACAAGGGCCAGACTTGGAAACTGACGGAGTCCCTTGGCGGCGAAAGTCTGGTCGCCCTGATCCGCGATCACACGCTGTCCTGTTACATGGGGGCGGCCAGCGTCCTCAATGTGTGGGGTCGGGGATGCGGAAAATGCCCGGCTTGTGACTTGCGGAGCCGCGGCTATCTGGCGTATCGAAACCAATGATTGAATGTCAGCATCACTCGAACCCGGGATCGTGCCTTGACGCTTGACGCACTGGAACGCAAGAGATCCAGGGAAGGCCTGATCGCCCTCGTTGGTTTCGCCCTGTGCATTCCCGCCGCGAACTGGCTGATCGGGAATGTCGGGACGAAATGCCTTGAGAATGGACCCTGCCTGATCCCGGTCGCCCCGGGCATCTCCGCCCCCAGCGGTGTGCTGATGATCGGTCTGGCGCTGGTGCTGCGTGACATCATCCAGCGCCGTCTCGGTCCCGGCTGGGCGCTGGGCGCGATCGTCGCCGGCGCCGTCCTGTCGGGCATGGTTGCACCGCCGTCGCTGGTCTTCGCCTCCGCCTTCGCCTTCTTCCTGTCGGAAGGCGCGGACATGGCAGTCTATACCCCCTTGCAGAAGAAGCGGCTGATGCTTGCGGTCGTGCTCTCCAGTATCGTCGGGCTGCTGGTCGACAGCGTCATCTTCCTCTATCTCGCCTTCGGCAGTCTCGACTTCCTGTCCGGGCAGATCGTCGGGAAGTTCTGGATGGTGCTGCTGGCCCTGCCCGTGATCCACTGGCTGCGCCGCCGCGATGAGCGGATCGGTATGGGACCCGCCTGATCCGAGCACCCCGCGACCGGCAATCCCCGGCCCTCGTGATTTACCTTTTCTTACCGCCTCGAGTGCAGAATCAGGGGCATGCACCCGGTCAATCCCGCCCCACGCTCCGACCTGATTGGCGCAGCGCCATTTGCCCGGCTGCTGCGCGGTGTGCTTGACGCGCCGGAGGTCGAGCGCAAGCAGATCCTGATGATGGCCCGGCGCATCCGCGTCGACAGCATGACGCGGTTCGTCTTCGGGGGCATGATCACCATCGTCCTGAGCCTGACGACCTTGCTGGCAACCGAGGAATCAGCGCCGGGCGCGATCATGTGGTTCGTCCTGTTCATCTGCCTGTCGCCCGTCATGTTCCTCACGGGAACCTGGTTGCTGAAGCGCGCGCCGGAGGATTTCTCGCTGCGGCGCTGGCGCTTCGTGTTCATGACGCTCTACGCCGCGAACGGCATCCTCTGGAGCCTGCTGCTGCATTTCGCCTGGGCGGAGGAGAGTGCTTCAACGCAGGCGTTCGTGCTGCTGGTCGTCATCGCGCACCTGACCACCTATCTGGTCAATCTGGGATCGCACCTGCTGTCGTTCCTGACGACGACGATCACGGTCGCCGTGTTCAGCGAGATCCTGCTGCTGGGCAAGCCCTCCGACATCGCCACCCTGATCAGCGTTGTCTTTCCCATATTCAGCGTCTATCTGCTGGTGCTGGGTTACGACGCGAACCGGCGTCTGGGCGCGAGCCTGCGGCGCAGTGTCGAACTCAAGCGCATGGCCAGCGACCTGGAGGTTGCCCGCACCGAGGCGGTGGATGCGGGCCAGGCGCGCTACCGCTTCTTCGCCTCGATGAGACATGAGCTGCGCACGCCCCTGAACGCGATCATCGGATTTGCCGAGATGATGACGCACCGTATCCACGGCGAGCTCGGTTCGCCCCGATATGACGGGTACGCACGGGACATCCACAAGAGCGGCCATCACCTGCTGCAACTGGTGAACGACCTCCTCGACCTGTCGAGTGCGCATCACCAGCGCATGGAGATCCGGCGTGAGGAGGTCGAACTGGACTCCCTGCTGGAGGAGGCAGGCGCGGCACTGGCGCCCGCCGCGCGGGAAAAGGGCGTACGCTTCATTCTGGACGTTCCTGAAGGCACACGGGTCTCCCTCGACCCGATCCGCATGCTGCAGGTTCTGATCAACATCGGCAGCAACGCGATCAATTTCAGTGATCACGGCGGTCGTGTCAGTGTCCGGGCGGAAGCACGACCCGGCCAGACCCTGGTGATATCGGTGCAGGACGAAGGGGTTGGCATTGCGCCTGACGACCTCGCCCGGATCATCGATCCGATGACCCACGCAAGGCCCCGCGAATTGACGCAACATCAGGGCAACGGCACCGGTCTCGGCCTCGCCGTATCGCGGGAGATGGTCGAGCTGCACGGCGGCGGTCTGCGGATCGAGAGCGAGGTCGGGCTGGGAACCACCGTGACCCTGTCGCTGCCCGGCGCGCTGCTGGACCGGCACGGGGCCGAGCCTGATGACTGACGCGCGCGCCGCCGGCGGGTTGCGGGCCTGGCAACACCTCCACAGGCACTTCAATCGCCTGCGCCGCCATGTCGGTGGCCTGCTGATCGACCGGGAGGCCGTGGAGCGCCAGCAGCTGCTGATGCTCGCCCGCCAGTGTCAGATCGATGCCTTCAGTTCTGCCTTCTTCGGCCTTGTCCTGTGCGTCTTCCTGGATTCGCCGCTGGCACTCTTCGACGCCGCCCACCCGGGTCAGGTCTGGATCTGGTACGCGGTCTTCATCATCTGGGTTCCGACCATGGTCCTGACCGGCAGGCGGCTTCAGGGAACCGACCCGCCGCGGATCCGGGTACGGACCTGGCGCTGGCGCATGACGCTGCTCTACCTGCTGAACGGCATGGTCTGGATCAGTTTCATGTACGCCGCCTGGTCAGAGGACAATGTGGCGGTCCAGGCGCTGGTGATGATTGTCATCCTGGGTCATCTGACCACCTATCTGGTCAATCTGGGGCCGCACATGCTCGTCTTTCTGTTCCCGGCGGTCGCGGTCCTGACCGGTGCGGAAGCGCTCATGCTGCATTTCGATTCGGAACTGGCGGCTTTCGGTTCCGTCACCTATCCGCTCTACGGTCTCTACCTGCTGCTTCTGGGGCGCGACGCCCATCGCCGGCTGTCAGCGGCCCTGTTGCGCTCCACGGAACTGCAGGAAATGGCAGACAACCTGGAAGAGGCCCGCGCCCGTGCGGTTCGCCAGGGAGAAGCCCGGTCACGGTTCTTCGATGCGATGAGCCACGAGCTCAGAACCCCGCTCAACGCCATCATCGGCTTTTCCGAACTGATGCAGCAGCAGGTCCACGGTCCGATCGGTCACAGGAGCTATCAGGGGTACGTCGGCGACATCTCCAGCAGCGGTCGCCATCTGCTGCGCCTTGTCGATGACCTGCTCGACATGTCCAGCGTGGAGCAACAGAGCCTGGTCGTGACACCGGAACGGTCGGACCTTGATGAGCTTCTGGCCCAGGTGCGCATGGTTCTCAGCCCTCTGGCCGACCGCAAGAACCTGACTCTGGAGCTCATGTCCGCCGATGGGGTCCAGGCAACATTCGACCCGTTCCGCATGAAGCAGGTCCTGATCAACCTCGGGTCCAACGCCATCAAGTTCACACCGGACGGCGGACAGGTGCGCCTGACCTGGAAAACGGATGCGGCAGGTGCCCTGCTGCTGATCATCAGCGACAATGGTGTCGGCATCGGCCCCGACGACCTGGCACTGGTGTTCGACCCGTTCCGGCAGGTGCAGTCGGCGGGTGTGGCGCGCAAGGTCAATCATGGCACAGGGCTGGGCCTGACCATCTCCCGCGGGCTGGTGGAACGCCACGGCGGCACGCTCATACTGCAGAGCCAGCCCGGGCAGGGGACCCGTGCGATCGTGCGCCTGCCCAATGCGGAGATCGGGACGGAACCGCGATCCCGGTTCGGCACCTGAGACAGGTCTCCCGTCACAGGTCTCCGGTCAACGGCTGTCGCATTGGCAGCGCCTTCCTTCGCAAACAGGACAGGCGATTCTGCCGGAAACGGGATATAAAGAAATCTACATGTCATCAGGATGAGTATTGCCGTGCTTGAGAAACTGCTTGCCGAACGGGACGTGCTGCTGGCCGATGGTGCCACGGGAACCAACATGTTCGCCCTCGGGCTGCCTGCCGGTCACGCGCCGGAGGACTGGAACATTGTCGAGCCGGACAAGGTTCGCGCACTCTACCGCGGGTTTGTCGAAGCCGGCTCGGACATCATCCTGACCAACAGTTTCGGCGGCACGGCCTTTCGCCTGAAGCTTCACAACCTGCAGGACCGGGTGGTGGAACTGAACCAGGCCGCCGCAATGCTGGCCCGGGAAGTCGTGGCCGATGCCGGCCGCCCGATTGTCGTCGCCGGGTCGGTTGGTCCGACCGGCGAACTGCTGGCGCCGCTGGGATCGATGACCTACGACGATGCCGTCGCGGCCTTCACCGATCAGATCACGGGGCTGAAGGCCGGCGGCGCAGACGTTGCCTGGATCGAGACCATGTCCGCACCGGAGGAGATGCAGGCCGCTGCGGAGGCCGCGATCAGCGTTGGCCTGCCCTATGTCTATACCGCCAGCTTCGACACCGCCGGGCGCACCATGATGGGGCTGCCGCCTGCCGACCTGGCAAACGTCACGGCCAACCTTGCTGAAGCACCCGTCGCCTTCGGCGCCAACTGCGGCGTCGGCGCTTCCGACCTGCTGCTCGCCATCCGTGACATGCCGACCGGGGACCACACCGTCGTGGCCAAGGCCAATTGCGGCATTCCGCAGATACGCGGCGACAGCGTCGTCTATACCGGCACGCCCGAGCTGATGGCGGACTATGCGCGCCTTGCCATGGATTGCGGCGTCCGCATCATCGGCGGCTGCTGTGGCACGACGCCGGAGCATGTGCGCGCCATGCGCGACGCCATCGACAGCCACGCACGCGGACCACGCCCGGAGATGGAAGAGATCATCAGGCGGCTGGGCCCGCTGATGGCGCCGCCTGCCAGCGGCGACCGGACCAGTGAGCGTGGTGACCGCAAGGGCCGCAGGCGGCGCAGCGCCGCCTGACCGGTCCGAACCTCTCAGGTCCGGCGTTTCAGGCCCGGCATCTCAGGCCAGACGTTTCAGGCCAGCATCCCATTCAGCCCTGACCCCGGCATCCGGTTCGGCCGCCTGTCGCGCCATGGCCTCGTTACGGAACAGCGTGGCATCGCCGAACCGGCTCAGCGCCCAGACCGCCATGCCGCGCACCAGCGGCGACCCGTCGCCAAGCAATGCCCGGACCTGCTGCAACAGGGCCGGACTGTCCGCGTTCCCGGCGGCCACCAGGACATTGCGCAGGAACCTTGCCCGCCCCAGCCGCTTCACCGGCGTTCCGGCAAATCGCTTCCTGAAGGCGGCATCGTCAAGCGCCAGCAGTTCGGCCAGCGGTGCCAGGTGCAGATCTTCCCGCATCTCCAGTCGCGCATCCCGGCTCTCGGTCGCGAAACGGTTCCACGGACAGACCGCCAGACAATCGTCACAGCCGAAGATGCGATTGCCGATGGCGGTCCGGAAGCGGTCCGGAATCTGGCCCTGATGTTCTACCGTCAGATAGGCGATGCAGCGCGTGGCATCCAGCTGGTAGGGCGCGGGAAACGCCGCGGTCGGACAGACGTCCAGACAGCGGCGGCAGGAACCGCAGTGGTCCCCCGACGGTGCATCCTGCGGCAGGTCGAGCGTGGTGAAGATCGCGCCGAGAAAGGTCCAGGACCCGTGACGGCGGCTGACCAGGTTGGTGTGCTTGCCCTGCCAGCCGAGACCCGCCTGCGCCGCCAGCGGTTTTTCCATCACCGGGGCCGTGTCGACGAAGACCTTGATCTCCGCAGCCGCACCAGCCTGTCGCGCATCAGCCAGCAGCGACTGGCCAAGCTGTTTCAGGCGGCCCTTGACCACATCATGATAATCGCGCCGCGCGGCATAGACGGATACGGCGCCCCGGTCCGTCCGGGACAGGCTGTCGAGAGGGTTCACGGGTGGGGCGAAGCTGGTCGCCAGCATGATGATGCTGCGCACCGCCGGCCAGAGTGCCGCCGGATCCCCCCGCCATTCGGCGCGGTCGCGCAGCCAGTCCATGTCGCCATGGCGTCCGAGTTCGATGAAGTGTGCCAGACGGGTCGCGGCCTGCGTCATGCCCGATGGCCCCGTGATCCCGATGTCATCGAATCCCTCTGTCCGGGCGCGCGCCAGCAACCGGTCCCGCAGTCGCTGCCGCGCCGCGTCAGAAATCGAGGTCGGCATAATGTGCGGGCGGCGGATAGCCGCCGATGCGGTCCTGCAACAGCGGGCGGAAGGACGGGCGGGACTTGATGCGGCTGTACCAGTCGCGCGCATGCGCGTTCCGGTCCCAAGGCACATCACCGAAATAGTCAGGCACCGAGAGATAGGCTCCCGCGGCAAGATCAGCGACGCTGAAACGGTCACCCCCGAGCCAGCGGCGGCGCATCGCCAGGTGGCCGATGTAGTCCAGATGGACCTGGATGTTCCATCGCGCGGCACGGATCGCGGCCGCATCCGGGCTGCCATCCCGCATCAGGCCGCGCAGCACCCGCTCCCGCAGCAGCGGGCCGCTGACTTCCTGCTCGAACTTGTCCACGAACCAGCCCGTCAGGCGCCGGACTTCCACACGCGTCTCCGCGTCCGGGCCGATCAGGTTCGGCTCCGGAAAGGCCTCCTCCAGATATTCGATCAGCGCCCGCGTCTCGGAAAGCGCCGCCGCCTGTTCCGAAATCTTCAGGACAGGTACGGTTCCGGCAGGGTTGAGGCGCAGGAACGCCTCCGGTCGCTCCCAGAACCTGACCGGTTCCAGCCTGAACCCGACCCCCTTCTCCGCCAGCACCAGCCGCAGCAGCCGACATGCCGGTGACAGGGCAAAATGGAACAGGCTCGGCGTCAATCGGCTACCTTTCCGGACCGGGGTGGGGGCGTCAGGCCGCAGGCCATGCGCCGCACGGGGCTTGTGCAATCGCTTGATAAGAGCTTACACGAACAATTCAAGCATCGGAGTGGCCACCATGACCCTGCTGCAACTGATCATCATCGCTGTCGTGCAGGGCATCACCGAATTCCTGCCGATCAGCTCGTCAGGGCATCTCTATCTGACCTCCAACCTGCTGGGCTGGGCCGATCAGGGCGTAATGGTCGATGCGGCGGTGCATCTGGGGACGCTGGTGGCGGTGCTGATCTACTGCTGGCGCGACATCGGACGGATGATCGGCGGCTTCTTCCTCGCCTTGCGGGGGCGCAGCAGCGCGGGCGGGCGCATGTTGCTGTTCCTGATCATCGCCACCATCCCGCTTGTCATCGCCGGCGGGGCGCTGGTCTATCTGGGTGCCACCGATATCTTCCGCTCCATCGAGGTTGTGGCCTGGGCAACGCTGGGATTCGGCCTGCTGCTCTGGCTGGCCGACATCAGCGGCATGACCGTGCGCCGGATCGAGCACATGACAATCGGCAGCGCGCTCACCATCGGTTGCTTCCAGGTCCTGGCCCTTATTCCGGGAACCAGCCGGTCCGGCATCACCATGACCGCCGGAAGGCTGCTGGGGTTCGAGCGGGCGGAGGCGGCCCGGTTCTCCCTGCTGCTGTCCATCCCAGCCATCCTCGCCTCCGGGGGCCATGCGGTGAAGGAGATCGCCGAAAGCGGCAATGCCGCCCTGACAGAGAATGTCGCCATCGCCATGGCGGTTGCCTGCCTGACCGCCCTGCCCGCCATTGCCCTGATGATGGCCTGGCTGCGCCGATCCGGGTACGGCATCTTCGTCATCTATCGGGTGGTTCTGGGTCTGGGTCTGCTGGCTGTCGCCTACGGTTTCGTGTGATAGGCTGAGGCTGCTCGGTACCAGCGACGGAGGTCACGCCAGATCATGAGCGCATCCCTGCACCCGGTCAGTCCCGGTTGTGGCGTCGAGGTTCGCGGTGTCGAACTTGCACGCCTGTCCAATAGCGACCTGAGCCTGATCCGCGACGCCTTCCACGAACATGGCGTCATCTTCCTGCGCGACCAGACATTTACCCCGGAAGATCACCTGGCCTTTGCCCGCCGCTGGGGGGAGATCGTCATCAACGAGCATTTCCCCGAACTGGCCGACACGCCGGAGATCGCCGTGGTGATCAAGGAAGCCGACCAGAAGACCAACATCGGCGGCGGCTGGCATGCGGACCATTCCTATGATCCGGCCCCGGCGCTGGGATCCATCCTGGTCGCACGCGACGTCCCGGAATGTGGTGGCGACACGATGTTCGCCCATATGGCGCGGGCCTTCGACACGCTCTCCGACGGGCTGAAGGCCAACCTGCGCAGCCTGCGCGCGCTGCATTCGTCCCGCCAGATCTACGGACCCGGCGGGGCCTACGATGGCACGGACCTGAAGCAGGTGCTGAAGGCCGACGGGGCACTGTCGGACGCGATGCATCCGGTGGTGATCCGGCATCCGGAGACCGGGCGGGAAGTCCTCTACGTGAATCCGGCCCACACCATACGGTTCGAGGGCTGGACGCGGGAGGAGAGCCTGCCGCTGCTGAACCACCTCTATGCCCACGCCACGAAGCCGGACTTCACCTGTCGCCATCGCTGGACGCCCGGCTGCGTCGCCATGTGGGACAATCGCAGCACCTGGCACTATGCCCTGAACGACTATCAGGGCCAGCGCAGGGAGATGCATCGCATCACCATCGCGGGCACCCCGCTGGCCGCTGCCTGAAACGGCGGCAACCGACGCAACACTCATCCTGGGGAGGATCTGAAAGATGAGCTATTCGTACATGAAGTTCGAAGTGACCGAGGGCGTGGCCCTTTGCACCTTCGACCGTCCCGATGCAGCGAACGCCATGCATCTGGGCATGATGGAAGAGATGTTCGATATCGCCGTGCGCATCGACGAGGATCCGGCCATCCGCGCCGCGGTCTTCACCGGCACGGGCAAGATGTTTTCCGCCGGCGGCGACCTGAAGCACTTCCAGACCAAGGGCGATGACCTGCCCGCCGAAGTGAAGCGGATGACCCTGTTCCTGCACGGCGCGATCTCGCGCATGCATCGCATGGATCCGCCGGTGATCTGCGCCGTGAACGGTGTCGCGGCAGGGGCGGGATTCAGTTTCGCGATCCAGGGCGACCTGGTTGTTGCGGCAGAGTCAGCCAAGTTCACCTCCGCCTATACCCGCGCGGGCGTTTCCGGTGATGGGTCCTCGACCTATTTCCTGCCGCGCCGGGTCGGCACCAAGCGCGCGCTCGACCTGATGCTGACCAATCGCGTGCTGAGCGCGGCGGAAGCGCGGGACTGGGGTCTGGTGGACTACATCCACCCGGACGACCAGATGCTGGACAAGGCAATGGAACTGGCAGGCACGCTGGCCAAGGGACCGACCGCCACATACGGCACGGTGAAGTCGCTGATCCTGGAAAGCATGAGCGAGTCACTGGAGAGCCAGATGGAACGGGAAACGACGGGCATCGCGGAAGCCATGCGCCGCCCGGACGGCAAGGAAGGCATCGACGCCTTCGTGTCCAAGCGGCCTGCCAACTTCACCGGCAAGCGCCACTGAGCGCAGTCAGGAGCGTACGGTTCGGCCCGGGGGCTCTACTTCTTCTTGAACGCGTTTGAGTTCGGGTTGTTGTTCGGGTTGTTCCCGGTGCCACCGCCACAACCTCCGCCGCCGCCCTGTCCGACGCCACCGCCCTGTCCCAGGCCAATGCCCGGACCGCCACCGCAGCCACTGGGGAACGCGGCCCGGGCACTGTCGAGGCGTGTAACCAGTGGTGCTGCATAGACAGCAGTGGCGACAAGCCCGAGCCGAGCCAGCGCGTTGCGGCGTGTCAGGGTCGGTCCATGCTTGGCCATTGCAAAATCCTCCGATGGAAGGGAAAGGGTTCCCGTCCTCAAAGGATCATATGGTAGGTATTCAAACACTACACAAGGGGTGGTGCCGAAACATTTCCCGGTGAAATGATGGGCGTCACGTTTCTACTGAGGCGAGAATTGTGGGCTGCGACAGTAGCTCCCCGCACCCGAGAGGGTTACTGGCAACCAGCCCCACCGCCGCCGCCGGTAGGTGCAGGCGCCTGGGTTCCGCCGCCCGCACAATTGCTCGGGAAAGCGGCCCTGGCGCTGTCGAGGCGCGTCACTGTCGGTGCCAGATAGACCGCGGCCGCGCCGAGTCCCAGCCTGGCAAGCGCTGCGCGACGGTCGGCACGGGCCGCGTCGGAGCCTGTCTGCTGTTTCCGGATCGGTTCTTCGGTCATTTCTCGGTCCCTCCTGAACTCAGATGGGCATGTTGCTTTCTCGTCATCGGCGGGCGCGGTCGTCCGCCGAATTCACACCTATTAACGATCAGATCGTAAACAACAGGTTGCTTTCGTCGTCGAGCAGATCGATGCCGGCGACACCGTTGTTCAGCAAGGTGGTGGCTGTCGTGACGGTTCCACCCAGCGTGTCGAGCAGATTGAGCTCAGTCACCGCGTCGGCATCGAAGGTGATGGAACCGGACCCGTCGTTGAACGCGACATTGACGATACCGCCGCCGAGGTCCGTGAAGGCCAGTTCACCCAGGTCATCGACACCGAAGATGTTCAGCGTGTTGCCCGCGCCGGAGTCGACGATCGTGTCATCGTTGACATCCAGGTCGGTACGGCGACCGAACAGGTAGGTGTCCTTCTGGCCGTTGCCGCCCGTCAGCGTGTCGGAACCATTGCCGCCGAACAGCGTATCGAAGCCGACATTGCCACGCAGATCGTCGTTGCCGTCGCCACCAGCCATGAAGTCATCACCGTTGTCGCCGGTCATGAAGTCATCGCCCGCGCCGCCGTCCATGCTGTCGGCACCTTCCTGACCGCGCAGACGGTCATTCCCGGCACCGCCGAGCAGTGTGTCATCGCCGCCGGCACCAAACAGCTCGTCATTGCCCTCGCCACCATCGACGAAGTCCTTGCCGCCATCCGCATTGATGAAGTCATCGCCGCCGCCGCCGAACAGGTCATCCCCGTTCAGGCCGCCACGGATACGGTCAGCACCCTCGCCGCCCTCGATCGTGTCCTCACCGTCGTTGCCACGCAGCACGTCATCACCCAGGCCGCCGAACAGGGCGTCGTCCCCGTCCTCGCCATCCATGAAGTCATTGCCGATGCCGCCGTCGAGCTGGTCATTGCCCAGGTTGCCACGCAGGTTGTCGTCGCCCTCGCCGCCGGTCAGCGTGTCGTCGCCGTCACCGCCGCGCAGGCTGTCCGCCCCTTCGTCGCCGAACAGGACATCATCGCCGATGTCGGAGACCATGAAGTCGGCATCCAGGCCACCGTGCATGGTGTCATTGCCGTCGCCGCCACGCAGCACATCCTCGCCCGCATCACCGAACAGCTCATCCTGGCCACCGTCGCCGCGCATGGTGTCGTTGCCTTCACCACCCTCGACCCGGTCGTTGTCCGTGCCGCCTTCCATGAAGTCGGCACCCAGGCCGCCCAGCAGCGTGTCATTGCCGGCATTGCCGCGCACGGTGTCGTCACCTGCGCCACCGGAGACCACGTCGTTGCCCGCGTCGCCCAGCACCTTGTCGACGCCATCGCCGCCGTCGACCGTGTCGTCACCGTCACCGCCTTCGACCTGGTCGTCGCCGTCGCCGCCGGACACCACGTCATTGCCCGCGTCGCCCTTGACCACATCGGAACCGACACCGCCGTCGAGCACGTCGTCATCGGCGCGACCGCGCAGGATGTCATTGCCCTCGCCACCGACCAGGCTGTCCGCACCGTCACCGCCGTCCAGGAAATCGGCACCGGCGTCACCCACCAGGGTGTCGTCGCCCGCGTCGCCCTTGGCCGTGTCGTTGCCGTCGCCGCCGAAGATCAGGTCATTGCCGTTCTCGCCCAGCAGGCTGTCTGCCCCGCCGTCGCCGAACAGGGTGTCGTCACCATTGTTGCCGCGAACAGTGTCGTCGTCGGCGTCGCCATGGACCACGTCATTGCCGTCGCCGCCGCCGACGGAGTCGGCGCCAAGGCCACCGAAGACGAAATCGTCGCCCGCGCCGCCGTCCACATCGTCATTGCCATCGTCGCCAAAGACCGTGTCGGAGCCGTCGTTGCCGGCCACCCGGTCATCGCCATCGCCGCCGAAGACGCTGTCATTGCCGCCATTGCCTTCCACGAAGTCGTTGCCGGCGTCGCCATAGGCCACGTCGTCATCCTCGAAGGCGCAGACCAGATCGTCGCCCTCACCGCCATAGAGCAGGTCGTCGCCCTGGCCACCGAAGACGGTGTCGTTGTCGAAGCCGCCGTACTGGGTGTCATTGCCATCATTGCCGATGACGAAGTCCGCATTCGGCCCATCGAAGGGCAGCAGCACGGGCAGGCCCGCAAAGACCACGTAGCCGGTATAGACGTTGCCGCCGTTCGGGCGATCCGCGCCGGAGTCGTTGATTTCCTTCTTGATGTCCTCGACCGCGAAGTTCGCGCCGCCGGACTGGTAGCTGACGAACTGGTCCGGCTCGAACGACAGTTCGCCCGCGGAGGCGTCGGTCAGCGCACCGTTGAACTCGATCGCCTCGACGAACAGGTTCCGGTCCTCATTGCATTCCGGGCCGAAGGAATTGTCGCAGTCGCCTCCATCGGTGGCGTCGTTCAGGAAGCTGATCTTGACCTCGCCCGCGCGCTGCGCCTCGGTCAGGCCGGAGATGTCGAAGCCATAGGGGCTGAGCGACTGCGTGACCTGGGCCGTGCCGACGACCACGCCCCCGACAGAGACCTCCATCACCGGGAAGACACCGTCCAGCGGCGAACCATGCGCATGGACAATCAGCGTGTCGGTGTCGCCATGGCTCGCGGTGACGCCGTCACCGAACATCAGGTCGGCACCGTCATTGCCACGGATATCGTCATTGCCGCCGCCGCCGATCAGCGTGTTCTCGCCGTCATTGCCGGTGATGCGGTCGTCGAAGTCGGAGCCGATGGCGCTGTTGAAACCGGTCAGCGCGATGTCCAGGCCGTTGGCATCCTGCGCCAGGTCGTTCTGCAGCGCGATCAGCACACCGCCATCCGCACTCTGGAAGGAGACCGTGTTGTTGCCGGCGCCGCCATCCATGGTGTCCGCGCCACCAAAGCCGTCGATGGTGTCATCACCATCGCCGCCCAGGATCACGTTCGCACCTTCATCGCCCAGCAGGGAATCATTGTGGTCGGAGCCGGTCAGATTCTCGATATTCTCCAGGCTGTCGATCCAGCCATCGCCGTCCTTCTCCGCGATGCCGTCATTCAGGCTGGCCAGCACCGTGCCCTGCGCGCCGGAATAGTCGGCCGTGTCGATCCCGGCCCCGCCATCCATGACGTCGGCACCGGCATTGCCCGCCAGCAGATCATCGCCATCACCGCCCAGCAGGGTGTCGCAGCCCATGTCACCGGCCAGCGTGTCATTGTCGGCGTCACCGGAAATCTGGTCGTCACCGCGATTGCCATTGATCAGGTCATCACCCGCGCCACCGCTGATCGTGTCGTCGCCATGGGTGTCGGTGGAGGTCTGGTTCGTCAGCCCGCCGGAGAAACCCAGCAGCACGTCATAGGAAAGTTCCGTGTCGGCACTGTCAGGCAGGGGCAGGTCAGCCTCGGTCACCGAGTCGTCGAGGATGAAGAGTTCACCCTCGCCCGGCCCCAGTTCCGGGTCACTGTTGGACCCCGCCTTGATCGAGATCGCGACCAGGCTGCTGCCGGGGAAGGTGGCCTCCACGAAGGACGCGATGGGCAGCGTATTGGGATCGTGGATCTCGTCAGCGCCTTCGGGGAAGTCCTCCAGCTTGATCTTGGTCACCGAGACGGTGCCTTCGCCATCGGCCAGATAGAGCACGATGTTGGAGATGGCATTCCCGAAGACCGGCAGCTCGACCGGATCACAGGTCAGTTCGCTGTCATCGTCGCCAATGATCGTGTCATTGCCGTCGCCGCCGGAAATCTCGTCCGAGCCGCCGCCACCGGCAATCGAGTCATCGCCCTGGTTGCCCGCGATCAGGTCATCGCCCAGACCACCGTCGATGGTGTCGTCATGGCTGGTCTCGCAGCCTTCCGTCGTCGTGACATCGACCTGCCAGTTGACGTCGTCAAAGTCGTTGTCGCCGCCATTCTCCAGATCTTCCCAGTTGGAATTGCCGGCAAGCTCGCTGCCGCTCTCATGATCGAGACCGTCGCCGTTCAGGCTGGCGTCCGAGAAGAAGACCGGGCCGTGCCCCCCAGCCGCCGCAACGGGCGTACCATCCACCAGCGCCTGCAGTTCGCCATTGCCGTTGTCGGCGAAGGTCACCGCGTCGCCATCGGCGAGTCCGGGGTTCTGGTTGCCGCCGTCCGGGATCAGGAACAGGCCAAGCTGTGCCGCGCCGCCAAGCTGTGCGGCGTCCAGCGTGAAGGTCAGGACATCCGCGCCCTCAGCGGCGTCAGAGGTCTTGACGTCCGCCTTGACCACCTCACCGGAGATCGGCGTGCCGTTCTCGTCGGCCAGGTAGAAGCCGAAGCTGTTGTGGAACGACGCCTCGCCGCCCAGGAAATCCATCGTCAGGGTGATGCTGTCGCGGCCCGCCACGTCGTAGAGACCGTTCTCGCCCTGCGGAATGGTGATCTGCTCGACACCGCCGGAAGCGGTGCCGCTGTCGCCCGTGATCGTGTCATTGCCGGTGCCGCCGTCGATCACGTCATTGCCAGCGCCGCCGTCGATCAGATCGTTGCCTTCGTCGCCAGACAGTGAGTCGTCGCCGCCATTGCCGTTGATCTCGTCGTCACCCAGGCCGCCGTGGATGGTGTCGCTGTCGCCATCACCGCAGTCATCGACGACCACAGAGGTGGTGAACTTGATCGAGTAGAGAAAATAGTCGCTGGAATCCGAACCGCCGACATCGTCGCCATCCGCATAGGGCAGCGCCGAGAGCTCGATGGAGGCGAAATCGCCAATCCCATCGATGGTGAAACGACCGACGGCGGGAATGTCGCCCAGATCATGATCGGTGATCACGTCGTCCGGACCGAAGGTGCCGGTGGCCACCTCATTGCCGTCCGCATCCAGGGCGCGCCACTGGCCGGTCTCGCCGCCATTGCCCTCGTCGGGGAAGAAATGCGTGACGGTCACCGTCGCGCTGTCGACGTTCTGGCCGAAGTCCGCCATCAGCGTCTGGCTCTCGCCCGAGCTGGCGTGATTGATCTGATCGCCGACCGGGCTGCCACCCGCCACACCGATGCCATGGCTGACGTCGGTTACGGTGGCGGCACTGCCGTCAAAGTCGGTGGCGGACAGGCTGACGCCGACCGCATCGAAGCCGGCAATCCCGTTCTCGGCGCAGAACTCCTCGCCGCCGGTCGAACCGGAACCCTCGCCATCGGCGCCGCCGTTCAGGGTGTCGTTGCCTTCACCGCCCTCGATCAGATCCTCGCCTTCGCCACCATCGATGAAATCGTTGCCTTCCTCGCCATCAATGGTGTCCTCACCGGCACCACCGGCGATCACGTCATCACCCGGCACATCCTCGACGACAACCGTGGCGGGACCCACCAGAGAGACGCTGTCGATGAAGATCGCGTGTTCGTCACAGCTCTGGATCCTGAACTCGAGCTGATCGCTGCCGTTGCCCGCACCGCCTTCGACCTCGAACTCGTAGCCGCACCAGTTGGTTGAAGTCTGCTCGATGCAGGCGATTTCCTCGCCGCCGAAGAAGACCTGCACCACTTCGCCATAGTCGCCATCGCGGTTCAGCAGGGAGAAATTCAGCGTGTAGCTCTCGCCATCCAGAAGACCTTCGACATTCTGGAAGACGTTCGTGTTGCTGAAGAACGGATCCGTGCCGCCGCCGTCGATCTCCAGCTTGAAATTGCCATCCAGTGCGGCGGGTGAGTTGTCGATACCGGTCCAGTCGCCATGAATCTCGATATTGTCGCCACTGGTCTGCCAGCCGGGCACGGCCTCGTAGAATCCGACTTCCGTGCGGTCATGCACGTCGTCGTGATTGCTGTTGAACGTGGTGAGCATGGTGGGACTGCCGGAGCCGTCCGCCACCGCCTCGAACGAGCCATTGACGATGAAATCGCGGATCTCGACCGTGCCGCCATCAGTGTTGCCGTCGCCACGGATGCTGTCGTTGCCGGCACCACCGTCGATGGTGTCATTTTCGCCGCCGCCGACAATGATGTCGTCCGCTTCCGTACCTGAAAGCGTGTCCGCGTCCGGTGTTCCGATGATGCCGTCAGTCATATGCCCTGCTCCACCCGTCGCGCCGGTTCCGTGGCGCATTGGTTTTGGTTCCAGAAGGTGTCACAGCAAGAGACGGGCCAGATTGTCGCAAGATGACCATGCCCGTGGAGGCTGCAACTGCTGACCGTGTCATGATCGTTTCACGGTCATTCATCCACTTTTACCCCAACATTTTGTGGCACGCAGGCTGCCAGCTACGAGACAACGGAACATTGCGCCGATGCTCAGACGGCTTGAATCTGCAGGACGCGATTCTCTGTCTTATTTCGAGACAAGGAAGTAACAGGATTGCATCCGCGCCACATATCTGAAACGATCATGATATGTTCCCGAATGTTCCCATGCGACCTGATGGTGTCGCCATCGCCCGTGGGGTGGTGCGGATGCTGGCGCAGCATGACCGGCCCGCCCTGACGGAGGTCACCCTGCGCAACAGCCGCCGGGCGGACGTGATGGCCATCGGGCGGGACGGGACCGTCTGGATCGTGGAGGTGAAATCCTCGGTTCCCGACTATCGTTCGGATGCCAAGTGGCAGGAGTATCGGGATTTCTGCGACCGCTTCTTCTTCGCGGTGCCGCCTGACTTTCCGGCGGAGATCATTCCCGACGACTGCGGCCTGATCATCGCCGACACCTATGACGGAGCCATCGTTCGGGAAGCACCCGACCTGAGGCTGAACGCCGCCCGGCGCAAGGCGGTGACACTTCGGTTCGCGCGCATGGCCGCTGAACGGCTCACCCGTCTGAACCTGGAAATGTCGGCTGTGTGAGTGCCGCTGCGGCTGTCCCACCCGATGGACGGTCAGTGACGTGACCTGCCCAGCCTGTTCCATAGCAGCAGCGCCAGGGTGGCAATCAGGACGCTTCCGGTTCCGCTGGCCAGATTGACCGAGACGTCGAACAGGGTTGCCGTTCGGTTCGGGCTGAAGAGCTGCAGCATCTCCGCCACCAGCCCGAAACACGCCGTGAGACCAAGCGCGAGAAGAAGGCGACGTACCCCCACGGCCCGCCGCCAGCCGATTGCAAACACGAAGGCGATCCCGACCGTTGCGAACATCAGCACATGTCCCGTCTTTGCCAGCGAGAACAGGTTGGTCGACAGGGCGGCCTCCGCCGCGCGGCCGGTGTGTCCCGCCATGCCTGCCAGGTCCAGGCTGCGCGCGACGCCGAGCCTGAGCGGCCCGGTGAGCGCAGCCGGGGCCGCGCTGAGCAGCAGCACGGGGGCAGCCACCAGATAGACCAGTCCGGGACGCCAGCGACGCTGCCGGACCGAGCCGAAGACCCAGCCACTGATCATCAGTGCCAGCAACAGCCAGCACCCGGCAATGAACATCGATCCCCTGGAGAAACCGGGGCGTTCCTCCAGGGGCTTCAGCCGCAGGCTCTGCAGGTCGAGTGTGCCTTTCGTGCTCAGGATCTCCGCCCGCAGCAGGACCGCGACGGTATCATCCGCCATGCGGAAGGTGGCGCGATGGATTCGGCCGGGCCGATCCCCGCTCAGACGCGCCACCACATGCGGCAGATCCACCTGCAGCCGACCGTCCGGCCTGACCTGGAGCGCGACCAGCCGCCCCTGCTGCCAGCTCCGGTCACCGCGCACAATGCCGGTTGCCGCAAGCCGCGACTCGATCTGCAGGAACGCCGCCCCCTGTCTGGGGTACATGATCTCCAGGCGTGCAAACGCTGAATCATGATCGCTGGCGTCCAGGCGTACCGGACCCGTTTCAAGAAGGCTGACCGGTTGACCGGCAGGCTGGAATCTCGGCATGCCATGAAAGTGCAACAGTGTCAGACAGACCAGCAACAGGGTCGCACCGATCAGGAACGGTGCAGCGGGAAGCCCGCGGTCAGCGGCTGAAGAGGTCGTCATAGGCGGCCAGCAGGCGCGGGACTTCGTGCTCCCACGAAAGTTCGTTCTCCACGCGGGTGCGGCCGAACTGCCCCATCTCCGCCCGACGCTCGGGATCGGCCAGCAGCGCCAGGATCTGTTCCGCCATGTCCACCGGATCATTGCGCTTCGCATAGACCGAGGCCTCGGCAGCGGAGAACCGGCCCTCCGTCAGGTCGAACTGCACGATGGGCTTTCCGAGGGCCATGTACTCCATGATCTTGTTCATGGTGGACTTGTCGTTCATCGCGTTGAAGCGGTCGGCATTGACGCAGACGTCCGCCGTGTTGAGCATCTCCAGCAGGTCCTGATCCGGTACCCGGCCGGTGAAGGTCACATATTCGGCGACGCCCAGTTCCACCGCCTGTGCCTTCAGCACCTCCAGTTCCGGCCCGCCACCGACGAGACCGAAATGAACATCCGTGCGCCCCTTGTCATGGACGATGTAGCGGACGGATTCGAGCAGCAGATCCAGCCCTTCCTGCGCGCCCATCACCCCGACATAACCGACCAGGAACGCGCGGCCCTGCTTCAGCGCCGGAACCGGCGGGATGATCTTCAGTCGCTCCAGACTGGGGCCGGAGCGGACCACATGCACGCGGTCAGGGTCCATGCCGCCCCGCTCGATGGCGATCCGGCGATAGCTCTCATTGGTGGCGATGGAGACGCTGGCGGTGCGGAACGTCCAGCGCTCCCACAACAGCATCAGCCGGTAGAAGATGTCGCGTCGGCCGAACTTGGCCTCGTAGAGCTCCGGATTGATGTCGTGGTGGTCGAAGAGGAACTTCTTGCGCAGCAACAGCTTGAAGAAGCCGCCGACCAGAAAGATGTTGTCCGGCGGGTTGCAGGCATGGATCGCGTCGAAACCCCGGGTCAGCAGCACCTTCCAGGTCAGGAAGAACTCCCAGAACAGGGCCGCGGAATATTCCAGCAGGTAACCCAGCGCCCCCCGCGCATCCAGCGGCAGGTTGTGGCGGTAGATGTGGATACCGTCGATGGTCTCGTACTTCTTCTCGTAGCCCTTGCCGGTAGGGCAGATGATCGAGACCTCGTAGCCATGGGCGTGGAGCGTCGTCGCCTCCTGCCAGACCCGCCGGTCAAACGGGCTCGGCAGGTTCTCGACGATGAACAGGATGCGACGGGGACGGGACACGCTGTCGATCCGCCTTACCAGGCGACGCCGTCATAGCGGCCTTCGATGCTCGGCCCCTCGCTGATACGCACGAAATCGACCAGTTGCTGGCCGTCGCGCATCCGGTCCGGCACCTGACGGAAGGCGGCATCGCCATTGCCGACCACCAGTACCTCGGCATGATCCAGAACCTCGTCCACCGTCTCCACCATCAGGTTGGAGATATGGGGGATCGTCTTCAGGATATAATCGCGGTTGGCACCGGTCAGCCGGGCCATGCTGACGTTGCGGTCATAGAGTTTCAGGTCGATGCCCTTGCCCAGCAGCCGTTCGGTCACTTCCACCATCGGACTTTCGCGCAGGTCGTCGGTATCGGCCTTGAAGGAGAAACCGAGGACTCCGACCTTCCGCTTGCCCTTCGACAGCACCATCTCGACACCCGCCTCCACCTGCCAGCGGTTCGACGGCAACACGCCGTTCAGCATCGGCACCGGCAGATCGAGTTCACGGGCCTTGTAGGTGATGGCGCGCAGGTCCTTCGGCAGGCAGGAACCACCGAAGGCAAAACCGGGACGGAGGTAGTTCTTCGAGATGTTGAGCTTGGTGTCCTGGCAGAAGATGTCCATGACCTTGTGGCTGTCGATGCCAAGGCGCTTGCAGATGCCGCCGATCTCGTTGCCGAAGGTGACCTTCACCGCGTGCCAGGCATTGTCGGCATATTTCACCATCTCCGCGACCTCGATATCCGTGCGGATCATGGGTGCGTCGAGCGCGGCATAGAGGCTGGCCAGCATGTCGCCAGAGCGCGGATCACTCTCGCCGATCACCGTCTTGGGCGGTTCGCGAAAGTCGCGCACGGCGGAACCCTCGCGCAGGAATTCCGGGTTGTTGCAGACGCCGAAATCCCTGCCGGCGACCTTGCCCGATGCCGCTTCCAGCGCCGGGATCACGGTTTCCCGGATCGTACCGGGCAACATGGTCGAGCGGACGACCACCACATGAAACGCGTGCTTGGTCTTCAGACAGGCGCCGATGTCGGCGCAGACGCGTTCGAGATAGGTCAGGTCCAGATTGCCGTTCACCTGGCTGGGCGTACCGACACAGACCAGCGACAGATCGGTCTCCGCAATCGCCTCCGCCGCGTCGGTGGTGCCGCGCAGCCGACCGGAACGCACGCCGTCCGTCACCAGTTCCGCCAGCCCCGGTTCGACAATCGGGGACGCGCCCTGGTTGATCAGGTCGATCTTCACCGCGTTGGGATCGACACCAATGACCGTATGGCCGTCGGCCGCAAAACAGGCGGCTGAAACATTGCCGACATAGCCCATCCCGAAGATACTCAGACGCATGTGAAGACCCCTTCATGCTGTCGCATTCCATTGCTCGCCCGGCGGATCATAGAGACCGGCCAAGGTGGTGCAATCACCACCGGTACAGCGATCATTGTCCGACCTCGTGGATCTCCAGGTCGAAGACCGCTTCCCGGCCCACTGTCAGTTCCCCGGCGAAGACGATACGCGGCGCGGGCGCGCGCACCCCGAAGGACGGCGAATGCCAGCCACGCTCCGGCCCGGAGCGACCGGTCTCCAGCCACCCCGCCAGCCCCCCCGCATGGCGGATGGTCAGGACCACGCCCCGTTCGTCGCGGATCCGGAAACCGGTCCCCGCAGCTTCCACCTCGAACGTGGGCGAGACCAGGAAGCCGATCTCCACCCGCTGGGGCGCCGCATGTCCGCGCAGGGTATCGGTGATGCGGTAGAGCCCCGGCCCGGCGCGTTCCACTGTCCGGACATGCGCGATTCCATGGCTGGCCTGATAACCGTCATGTTCCGCGCTGACCAGCCAGTCGTCGGGCGAGTCATTCACGCGCAGAACGCGTGTCTCTGCCTTGCGCGCCCAGTTGAAGGGACCGGAGATCTCCGAACTGTTCTCCCCGCCGAGCGTCAGCGTGTTGTGCGCCACCGTACCCCGGAAGTGGTCCCGCCAGGCGTGGCCTGCATGATAGAGATAGGTGCCGGCATCGATCAGGACCGGCTGCCCCTCCACATGCAGCCAGACCGACAGCGTGTCGGCGTGGCCATGCGCGGCAATGGAGAGATAGCCGATCGGACCATGGTCGAAGACCAGCAGATGATCCGCCGCGCCCTTGCCGAGATGCCGCTGAACGGAATAGCCGCCTTCGCTGAAATGCCGGAAGCCACCGGGCCAGATGCCGTTCGGGGGCGGTGCCGGCATCAGGGCATGGCGCAGGTGCCGGACAGGGACGGGGGGACTGATCTCGGGCCGGTCCGTGGCCTGCGCAACCGCAGCCATGACGGAATTGATGGTGGGCTCGACCCCCATGCCGTTGCCGAAGACATGACTGTCATCGTCATCGCCGATGCGCGGCTGATGGCCTGCGGAATCCGTCATCCACTTCAGGAATCCGCCGGCCCGGGCGATCCGGGCCCAGAAATCAGGGCTGAAACCCTGGCCCAGCCTTCGTCCCAGATCACCGCTCAGCAACAGCCATTCCACGGTAAGCGCGGCATAGGCAGGCGACTGTTCCGCGCCGACCCCATCAGCGTGGATCTGGCGCTGGCATTCCCGTTCCAGCACCGCGCGGCCATAATCCGCCCAGCGGCGCGCGCCTGGCAGACCCGGGCACAGTGCGCCCAGCATGAAGAGCCCTCCGGCCTCCGCCACCAGGTGATTGTTGGCGGATGAATGACGGGACGGGAACCGCGCCAGCCACCAGCCGTGCTGATAGAGGCTGCGCATCAGCGTTGCGCGGGCCTCCGCGCGGAACTGGCTGCCGACAAGGCTGAGGATCACCAGCATGCTGACGATGCGGAAGGCCACCTCGATCCCAGATGACCAGTGCACCCCCCGGTAGACCGGATTGGCCGCCACCCAGGATGTCAGATGTTCCTCGCAGACGGCCACGGCGGCCGCATCCTCCGACACCAGGGCATAGGCCGCGACAGGCTGCAGGTACTGCAGGCGCGAGAGTTCCCAGACGTTCTTCACGTCACCGAACTCATCCGCATGCCGATAGGAAATGTCGAAACAGTAACGGTCATCGGGCCAGCGCTGTCCCGTTGCCGGGTCCAGATGCCAGTCCGGCAGGGCATCCGCCGCGGCCCCGTCGGGTTTCGGCCAGTCGATGCCGAGGAACGAGAGTTCTCCCGCACGTACCAGTCGGGCATTCTCGGCCCAGCCGGAAAGCAGCCCCGCATCCCCGGCGATGCGGCCAACCCCGTCGGCCAGCCCCGGCCAGACCGGCAGGTCAAAGCCCGCACCGTTGAAACCGGTGACCGATCCGGGCAGGTAGATCCGGCTGATGCGCCGCCGCGCCTGCTCCTCCATCCGGTGGGCGATCTCGGCGGCGGACATGGCGGCAAGCCGGTTGCGGTACCAGCGCGCCTTGCGCACCAGTCGCACCAGATTCTCGCTGCTTCCATGTCCGGTTGCCATCAGGCCTTCCGTGCCAGCAGTTCCAGATATGCCGCCGCCAGTCGCTCCAGCACGACCTCGGCAACGAAGGTTTGCCGCACACGCTCCTGCGCGGATCGTGCCAGTTGCAGTCTCAACGCGGGATCATCCACCAGACGCCGGATCGCCCCTGCCAGTGCATCCGCATCGCCTGCGGGAATGACCAGTCCGTCCTTGCCGTCGGTGACGATCTCCGGCACCGCACCGACCGGGGTGACCACGGGCGCGAGCCCTGCCGCCATGGCTTCCAGCAGGCTGTTGGGAAAGCCCTCGCCATAGGATGGCATCAGGAAGACGTCACCGCTGCGCATCCGCTGCAGCAGGTCCGCATGCGCCAGATAGCCCTCGCGCGTGATCCGCTGCGGCAGGGCGGCAGTCGCGAATTGAGACTCCAGCGGCTCGATAATCGCCGCAAGATGTAACTCGGCGGCGATATCGGCCATGTCGGGCCGCTGCAGCGCCTCGATCAGCACATAGGCACCCTTGCGCTTGCCCTCCGTCCCCGCCGCGAAGATGAACAGCGGTATCTCGTTGCGGGCCTGATCCAGCGATACCACCGATGATCTCGGCACCGAATTGTAGAGGATCAGCATCGGCCCGGTGCGGCCAAGCCCCGTCAGATAGTCCCGCCACCCCTCCGACTGCACGATCAGGATATCGGGCGACGCCACCCCGGCACGGATACCCCGCTGCATCCGAGGGGACGACCCCTCGTAGAACTGATCGAAGATGCCGCCCAGGCGCATCATCGTCAGCCGCCCCAGACGCTTGGCCATCCAGAGATAGACGCAGGATTCCCAGAAGGTCTGAAAGTCCGAGGACTGGATCTGCACGATGTCGATGCGCCGGAACCAGAGCACGAAGGGAAAGGAGACGAGGTGCCACAGCGTCGCGAAAGCGGCGATGAACAGGCGCAGCACACCGCCCTTCAGGATCGCGGCATAGCCATAGTTGTCGACCACGTTCTTCTTCGGTGGACGGGATGTGGTGTGCGGAACGAATTCGAACCGCTCCGCCAGGTCCGATCCCATGAGGTTCAGCATGAAGGTGGTCACGCCACCGGTTGTCGGCGGAAACGGCCCCACCAGCAGCACGCGCGGCTTCCCGCCGGATCGCGTTCGGACCGGTTCCGCTGACTTGTCACTCTGGGCAGTCATCGTTTCCCCGTCTGGCCGTGGTCACAGCAGGATGTGGCCATCACCCGCGACCGGACGCTATAAGCTGAGCATTCCGCGCGGAAGTGCACATGCTGCCCCTGTAGGGCGCGATGATGACAACTGTCAACCGGACGATGGATGGGAATCCGCAACAGACCAGCACTTCCGCGCCGCCAGGCAGCACCGGATCGGACACTCGGCAGGAAACTTGAATGCGGGAACGGGATGCGCCCCCCGCACGACATCGCAGGAGATACCTGATGGAATTTCGCACCGGTTTTCGTGCACTGGCCCTCGCCGCACTCGCAATCTGCATCGTGACGGCGTCCCGTGCCGAGACAAAGGGCAGCAATATCGATGTCTGGCTGGACTACGTGCAGCGTTTGCCGAAACCGCAGGAAGTGACTGATTTCCTGTCGCCGCAGACGGCGCTGGAATTTCCGGTCTATCCCGCCAACGGCACCATCGCCGCACAGAATCCGCCAGTGTTTCACTGGCGTTATGATGCCGTGGACACGACCTATGAGCTCGAGATCCTCCATGAGGACGGCACCCGCGTCCATCGTCTGACGCCGGACAACCACCTGATGCTCGACGCGCCACTGGCGAAGGGAAACTGGCGCTGGCGCGCGCGCCTCTGGCCCGCGGGCCAGCCCGCGGGGGACTGGAGTGAATGGCGGACGTTCACCATTCACCCGCATGCCCATGTCTTTGTCGCCCCGTCGGTCTCGGAAGCCTGGAAACTTGCGCTGGACCGCCGCAATCCCCGGGCGATGCCGCCGAAACAGGAATTCGGGTTGCTGCGCCGTGACCTGCGGCAGGGCGAGCGCAAGCCGCTGTTCAACAGCGTCAAGCGGACGGTCGAGCAGAAGTGGATCGGTGACGAACTGACCAAGGAGCCGCCGGTCGCGACTTTCGAGGTGGAGGACTTCTACGAGCGTATCCGCGTGGCCCGTTTCATTGCCAGCGAGGTCAATCGCGCCACCGTGCGATTGTCCGCGCTCACCTATACCTACTGGCTGACACGGGACGAGGCGACGCTGGGCGAGAGCTGGCGAAGGGCGGCGAACCTGCTGTCATGGGACCCAGACCATTCGACGGGTCTCCGGTCGTCGGACCTGTCGAACCTGCGCATCTCCCTGACGCTGGCCCTGACCTATGACATCACGAAGCGCTGGCTGACCGACGAGCAGAAGGCCGAGACGATCAAGATGATCGAATACCGGACGCAGGCCGCGTTCGACCGCTACATCGTCGATCCGCGCCGCCAGCTGGAACGCAAGCCCTACAACAGTCACGGTTTCCGCCAGGCCGGTGCCATCACCGCGATCGCCATCCTGCTGGCCGGTGACTCGCCCCGCGCCAAGAACTGGTTCTTCCGCACCTATCCCATCTATCTGGCCACCAACAATCCCTGGGGCGGCGACGACGGCGGCTTCGGCAATGGCGTCAACTATGGTGTCTGGGACGCGATGAACAGCATGCAGTACTGGGACGTGCTGCGGAATGCGATCGGTGTCGATCCGGTCAACATGGGCTGGCCCAAGCAGGCCGGCATCTTCTTCAGTTACCTGATCCCGCCAGGCACGCCGAACAGCGCTTTCGGTGACGGCGGCGAGTATGAACGTTCCACGGCCTGGAGCCTGCTGTCGAAGCTCTATCTGCAGCGGGTGGACACACCGATCAGCCGCCGCCTGGCCTCCCTCTGGAACGAGGCCGAGACCGACGAGGAATATTTCGTCCACCTCTATGGCCCCCTCTACCAGCCCGCGAAGCCGTTCGTGGCGGAGGAGCATGTATCCCTGCCCGACACGGCCGTATTCCCCTCCATCGGCTGGGTGGCGATGCACAGTGATCTGGACGATCCGGACCGCTATTCGATCCTGTTCAAGTCCAGCCCCTATGGTTCCTTCAACCATTCCCATGCGGACCAGAACAGCTTCATCATCAACGGTCGCGGCGAGTCGCTGGCCATCGACAGTGGCTATTACGACACCTGGAAATCGGCGCACCACGAGAGCTGGACCATGCGCACCAAGGCCCACAACGCGATCACCTACGACGGGGGTGAGGGTCAGCCGTATCAGGACCGCTCCGCCCAGGGCGCACTGCGCAACTTCGCGCGCTGCGGTGACATGGACATGGCGGTCGGCGATGCCACTGCGTCCTACAAGGGCGAGCTGAGCCGGGCGGTGCGCACGATGATGTACCTCAGGCCCGACGTGGCGCTGATCTACGACGATCTTGCCTCCGAAACCCCGCGCCGCTTCGAGTGGAACCTGCACAGCTGGACCGAGATCGAGCGTCAGGGCGCCAATGGCCTCAACATCGCCAAGGGTGAGGGCAAGGCCTGTTTCACGGTGCTCAGTGCGCCGGACTTCGGTATCGGCCAGACCAGCGAGTTCCCCGCGAACCCGGATGAGTTCTTCGTACCCGACTGGCAGCCGCAATGGCATGCCACGATCGCCACGACGGCAAAGGTGAATTCAGCCGAATTCCTCGTCGCGGTCGATCTGGGCTGCAAGGGCAATGTGGCGGAAGCCGTGGCGGCCAAACCCGGCGGCGGCTTCACCCTGCAGATCGCCGGTCACCAGGTCTCCATCGACGCGAACGGCGGCATTGCAACCCCGCTCGGCCCGACCAGCAGCCCACAGGTCTGCAAGGTCCCACCGCTGGAAATCGCGGCGCGGGAGCAGGAATAGAAGAAGGTGCGGCATCCCTGCGGACACCGCCCCTTCCTCTACTCGTTCGGCCAGACGCCCGGAGGCGTCCGGGTCAGTCAGATCACGCGACCTCGAACAGGCCCGCGGCCCCCTGACCGCCGCCGATGCACATGGTGCAGACGACGTACTTGGAGCCGCGACGCTTGCCCTCGATCAGGGCGTGGCCGACCATGCGGGCACCGGACATGCCGAAGGGGTGACCGATGGAGATCGCGCCGCCGTTGACGTTCAGGATCTCGTTGGGAATGCCCAGCTTGTCGCGCGAATACAGGACCTGCACCGCGAAGGCCTCGTTCAGTTCCCAGAGGTCGATGTCGTCCATCTTCAGACCGGTACGCTGCAGCAGCTTCGGCACGGCATAGATCGGGCCGATGCCCATCTCGTCCGGCTCCAGACCCGCAACGGCAAAGCCACGGAAGATGCCCAGCGGCTGCAGACCCTTCTGCTCGGCGACCTTGGCGTTCATGACCACGGCAGCGGAGGCACCGTCGGAAAGCTGCGAGGCATTGCCGGCCGTGATGAAGCCATTGTCACCGATCACCGGCTTCAGGGAGGACAGGCCTTCCATGTTGGTGTCGGCGCGATTGCCCTCGTCCTTGTCCAGGGTCACCTGAACCTCGGAGGTCTCGCCGGTCTGCTTGTCGGTGGCGATCTTGGTCGTGGTCATCGGCACGATCTCGTCATCGAACTTGCCGGCCTGCTGGCCCGCGGCGGTGCGCATCTGCGACTGCAGACCGTACTCGTCCTGATACTCACGGCTTACGCCATAGCGGTTGGCCACGACTTCCGCCGTCTGGATCATCGAGTAGTAGATGCCCGGGTGGGTCTTCTCCAGCCACTCGTCCTTGGAACGGTAGCGGTTGGCATGTTCGTTCTGCACCAGGCTGACCGACTCCAGGCCACCGGCGACCAGCACATCGGCCTCGTCGGCGATGATCCGCTGGCTCGCCATGGCGATGGTCTGCAGACCGGAGGAGCAGAAGCGGTTGACCGTGGCACCCGGCACATTGACGGGAAGACCCGCACGCAGCGCGATCTGGCGGGCGATGTTGCCGCCGGTGGTGCCTTCCGGATTGGCGCAGCCCATCAGCACGTCCTCGACTTCCGCGCCTTCGATGCCCGCACGCTCCACGGCGTGCTTCACCACATGGCCGCCCATCTCGGCGCCACCGGTATTGTTGAACGCACCACGGAACGCCTTGCCGATCGGCGTCCGGGCGGTTGAAACGATGACTGCATCAGCCATGAGTGATCTCCCCTTGTTTCTGTGACAGGTCCTGTCGTTCAGCGTCAGTTGCTGCGCGGAACATAGCGCGGCCTGTCGTCCGGGACAAAACCGAATTGCGCCTTGGTCCGTGGCCTCGCGAATGCCTGCCATGGGAGCCACTGCCTTGCGTCCGGCCCGCTGCTTCGTCCAAACTCCACCGGCAGGGTGTCAAATACCCTGAATCGCTGCGAAACCCGCCGCGTGGCCGTTAGGGAGACACCGTGAACGCACCCTCCGAACACAAGCCGACGACCCCTGGGTCCGGCGCAGAACGGCGGGTCGAGAAGACGACCTGTTACATGTGTGCCTGCCGTTGTGGCATCGATGTCCATCTGGAAGGCGACCAGGTCCGCTATATCGGTGGCAACCGCGACCACCCGGTGAACAAGGGCGTGCTGTGCGCCAAGGGTTCTGCGGGCATCATGCAGCATTACTCCCCCGCCCGCCTGCGCAAGCCGCTGAAGCGTGTCGGCAAGCGCGGCGAGAACCGGTTCGAGCAGATCGAGTGGGAGGAAGCGCTGGACATGGCCACCGCCTGGCTGGCCCGCGCCCGCGCCACCAGCCCGAAGCGCCTGGCCTTCTTCACCGGTCGCGACCAGAGCCAGTCACTGACCAGCTTCTGGGCGCAGCAGTTCGGCACCCCGAACTATGCCGCCCATGGCGGCTTCTGCTCCGTCAACATGGCCACGGCCGGCATCTATACCATTGGTGGCGCGTTCTGGGAGTTCGGCCAGCCGGACTGGGACCGCACGAAGCTGTTCCTGCTGTTCGGCGTGGCGGAGGACCATGATTCCAATCCGATCAAGGCCGGCATCGCTAAGCTGAAGCAGCGCGGTGTCCGCGTCGTTTCGGTCAACCCGATCCGCACCGGCTATTCGGCGGTGGCCGACGACTGGTTCGGTATCCGCCCCGGCACTGACGGGCTGCTGGTGCTCAGTCTGATCCACGAGCTGATGCGTAACGGGCGCGTCGATCTGGACTATCTGATGCGCTATTCCAACGCCGCCTGGCTGGTCATCGACCGTCCTGGTGCCGCCGATGACGGCCTGTTCCTGCGCGACGCCGACGGCAAGCCGCTGATGCTGGATCGTGACAGCGGAGAACCGGTCACTGCCACGAAGCGCCCCGCCCTGAAGGGCCGCCTGGAACTGCCGGAAGGCGGCAGCGCCCGGCCCTCGTTCGAGCTGATCGCCGAGACCGCGCTGGACCCGGCATATGCGCCGGAGGCCGTGGCGGGAGAGACCGGGATCAGCGCGGACCGTATCCGTGCCCTGGCAGCGGAGATCGGCCGGGTTGCGTTCGAGGAGGAGATCCGCATCGACCAGCCCTGGACGGACATGGATGGGGAGCAGCATGACGGCTTCACCGGTCGTCCGGTGGCATTTCATGCCATGCGCGGCATCTCTGCCCACTCGAACGGTTTCCAGACCTGCCGGGCACTGCATCTGCTGCAGGTGCTGATCGGCGCGGTCGACTGTCCGGGCGGATTCAGGTTCGAACCTCCCTATCCGAAACCGGTGGACGTGCATCCGAAGCCCACCGGGGCGGGCGTCTCGGGGCGCATCCTGCCCAACCAGCCGCTGGCCGGGCCGCACCTCGGATTCCCGCGCGGGCCGGAGGATCTGCTGCTGGACGATGACGGCAAGGCCATCCGCATCGACAAGGCGTTCTCCTGGGACGCGCCCCTGTCGGCCCATGGCATGATGCACATGGTCATCGCCAATGCCTTCAACCGCGATCCCTATCCGGTCGATGTCCTGTTCCTCTACATGGCCAACATGGCCTGGAATTCGTCGATGAACACGGCGGGTACCATGGAGATGCTGACCGCCACGGATGATGACGGGAACTACGTGATCCCGAAGATCATCTATTCCGATGCCTATGCCTCGGAGATGGTGGCCTATGCCGACCTTGTGCTGCCCGACACGACCTATCTGGAACGGCACGACTGCATTTCCCTGCTTGATCGGCCGATCGCGGAGCCGGACATGGTGGCAGATGCCATCCGCTGGCCGGTGATCGAACCCGACAGGGACGTGCGCGGATTCCAGAGCGTGCTGATCGACCTGGGTGCCCGACTGGGCCTGCCCGGCTTCGTCGGGGAGGACGGGGCGCCGACCTATGACGATTATGCCGACTACATGGTCAATCACCTGCGCAAGCCCGGCATCGGCCCACTCGCCGGTTTCCGGGGTACCGACGGCATGAGTGCGGGCCGCGGCGACATCAACCCGGACCAGCTTGACCGCTACATCGCCAACGGCAGTTTCTGGAGCCGGGAGATCCCGGAGGAAGCGCGGTTCTACAAGTTTGCCAACCGGGCCTATCAGGACTTCGCCGTGGAGATGGGATTCTTCGACAAGCCCGCGCCGGTGACGTTCCAGCTCTATCTGGAGCCGTTGCAGAAGTTCCGGCTGGCGGCACTGGGTCACGGCGACCGCCAGCCCCCGGAGCATCTGCGGCAGCGCATTGCGGACACCTTCACCCCCCTGCCCCGCTGGTATCCGCCGTTCGAAGGGGAAGGAATCGAGGATGCGGACTTCCCCCTGCACGCCCTGACCCAGCGACCCATGGCGATGTACCACAGCTGGGGGTCGCAGAATGCCTGGCTGCGCCAGATCCACACCGCGAACGCGATGCACATTCCGGCGGGCCTGTTCGATGAGATGGAACTGGCGGACGGTGACCTTGTCGACGTCGTCTCTCACCATGGGCGCATCCGCGTGCCGGTCAAGCGCATGGCCGCCGTCAATGACCGCACGATCTGGACCTGGAACGCGATCGGCAAGCGATCCGGCGCCTGGAACCTCAGCCCCGACGCGCCGGAGGCCGAGAAGGGGTTTCTGCTCAACCACCTGATCCATGAACTTCTGCCCGACCGGGGTGACGGTCAGCGTCACGCCAACTCGGACCCGATCACCGGGCAGGCCGCATGGTTCGACCTGCGGGTCCGGCTGGAGAAGGTGCGGGACGGCGATACGGCGCGCACCATGCCGCGTTTCGCGGCGCAGCCACCCCTGGATGGCGCACCGCCGCAACCGGCGGCCAGCGCCTGGCACCCGGACAGGACCCGACGCACATGACCGCCCTGCCTGCACATACGGAAAAGAAACTGGGGCTGGTGATCGATCTCGACACCTGCGTCGGCTGTCATGCCTGCGCCGTGAACTGCAAGGAATGGAACACGGGTGGCGATCTCTCACCGCTCTCGGACACGGATCCCTACGGCGCGGATGTCTCCGGCACCTGGCTGAACCGTATCCACAGTTTCGAGGTGACGGACGGGGATGATGCCCGGCTGGTGCATTTTCCCAAGTCCTGCCTGCATTGCGACGACGCGCCCTGCGTCACGGTCTGCCCCACCGGCGCCTCTCTGAAGCGCACCGAGGACGGGATCGTTCTGGTGGACGAAGACCGCTGCATGGGCTGCGGCCTGTGTGCCTGGGCCTGTCCCTACGGCGCGCGCGAAATGGACCCGGTGGCCGGGGTCATGAAGAAATGCACCCTCTGCGTGGACCGCATCTACAGCGAGGACCTGCCTGAGGAAGACCGGATTCCCGCCTGCGTGCGCACCTGCCCCTCCAGCGCCCGCCATTTCGGAGACTTCGCCGATCCGGACTCGGAGGTCAGCCTGCTGGTCGCGGCGCGCGGCGGCTATGACCTGATGCCGGAACAGGCCACACGCCCGGTCAACAAGTACCTGCCACCGCGGGAGCGCACGGTCCTGCCGACGCTGGCACGCTCGGCGGATGACGGCCCGCCGCTGACAGGGTTCTGGAAGTGGCTCGACGGCGCGCTGGAGAAGCTGCCATGAAGCCGGCATTCTCCGTCATCTGTTTCACGGTGCTGTCGGGAACCGGCTACGGGCTGGTGGTCTGGCTGGCCCTGAACGCCCTGCTGCAGCCCGACCTCGCATTGGCGCGGCTCGGCTACCCGCTCGCCTTCGTCATGATCAGTGCGGGGCTGCTCAGTTCCACCCTGCATCTGAAGTCGCCCGCCCGGGCACGTTTCGCCCTCAGTCAGTGGCGGACAAGCTGGCTCAGTCGCGAAGGAATCGCGGCTCTGGCGACCTATCTGCCACTGCTCGTCGTGTTCTGGGGACTGTTCATCGAGGGGCGTCACTGGCACGTCGCGGCAGTGCTTGCCGCAGTCGGATCAATGCTCACCGTGTTCTGCACCGGCATGATCTATCAGACCATCCGGGCCGTGCGCGCCTGGGCCACGCCCATGACCAGCGTGGTCTACCTGCTGGCCGCCCTCACCGGGGGCGGGGCATTCTGCGTTGCCTTGCAGACCATTGTCGGCACCCCTGTCCCGATGCCGGTCAGCCTGGTCATCGCGCTGGCACTGGTCGGACTGATGGCAACGAAGCATCTCTGGTGGCGCAATCTGGCCGCGCCCTCGGCATCGACGGTCGCGACGGCAACCGGACTGGGACAGCCCGGCGACGTCAGCCTGTTCGAGCGACCGCATGTGACCGAGAACTGGCTGACCGAGGAAATGGGCTTCCGGGTCGCACGAAACCACGCGGCGCGGCTGCGACGGATCTCGCAGGGACTTCTGGCCGTGCCATTGGCGGCGCTGCTGGTGTCCCTGATCCTCGGCGTCACGGATGTGCCCATCCCGGCGGCCCTGGCCACCGGCCTCTTCCTGCTGGGAGCATTCCTGGAGCGATGGCTGTTCTTCGCGGAGGCGCGCCACACCGTGGGACTCTATTATGGGGCAAACCATGCGTAAGTCACAGATCCACAATTAACAGTTTTGTAGGATCAGATAGACTATACAGGAGTTGACGCAAGGAAAGCAGTTTCAACGAAATCTCCAGCCAAGAGGAGCGGTTCGCGCGCATCAGTCATGTCCCCTGAGTCATCAACCAAATCGTCCTCGGAGATTCCGGCGCCCTACAGTACCGACCGGCGTCTGCTGGACTTTGCATGGGCAGGAACGGACTGGTTCTGGGAGATGGACTCCGCGCTGAGGTTCTGCTGGTTCTCTGATCAGTTCGAGGAAGTCACCGGCGTCTCACCGCGCGCCCTGCTGGGGTACAGCAGACGGGAGATGCTGGAACAGGGCGACCCGGTTACCGATGATGTGACGTCGCTGGCCGACTGGTGGAACCACGTCGCGCAACTGGAAGCCCATGAACCCTTTCGCGACTTCGTCCACCCCCGCATGCATCCCCGCAAGGGCAAGGTCTATGTCTCGATCAGCGGGACACCGGTGTTCGACACCGATGGCCGGTTCGCAGGCTATCGCGGCAGCGGTCGCGATGCGACGCGGGAGATCATGACCGAGAAGCAGCTGATGGAGGCCAAGGAAGAGGCAGAGCAGGCCAACCAGGCCAAGACCGCCTTCCTGGCCAACATGAGCCACGAACTGCGCACGCCGCTGAACGCCATCATCGGTTTCGCGGAGCTTATCGAGCAGCAGATCGCAGGCCCCATCGGCAACGAACGCTATTCGGAATATGCCGCCGACATTCGCCAGAGCGGTCGCCACCTGCTGGGAATAATCAGCGACATCCTGGACATCGCCAAGGTGGAGTCCCGACAGATCGAACTCGCGACCGATGTGGTCCCGCTGTGTGAACTCGTCGATGCCGCAATGAACAACGTCCGGCCACAGGCCAATCGGTCAGATGTGGAGCTGTGCCCGGCTGATGAAGCACCGGATGTCATGCTGCGATGCGACGAAAGGCGGTTGAGTCAGGTACTGGTGAACCTGCTGTCCAATGCCGTGAAATTCAGCGATGCGGGCGGCAGGGTCACCGTCACTGCCGGGTTCGCGGATGATCGTTTCGCGATCACGGTGACTGACACGGGTATCGGCTTGACACCAGTGGAACTGGAACTGGCGATGCAGCCGTTCGGACAGGCCGCCAATCACACCACCCGCGATCATGAAGGCACCGGACTGGGCCTCAATATCGCGGAGAATCTCTGTCAGTTGCACGGCGGCACTCTCGAACTGGTCAGCACACCAGGCGAAGGCACCTCTGCCAGCATCCTGCTGCCTGTCGATCGTGTCCTGTCCCCACGGGGACAGTCCTGAGCGCACGGACGTGGTCAGCGACGACCGCTGAAGAACCCCAGAAAACCGGAACGCTTCGGTTTCCGCATTTCAAGCTGGCCATCCGCAATCAGCGGCTGCGCCCCGCCATCAAGCCGGTCCATGCGCTGCGACAGTCGCTGAACCGCTCGCTCCACGGGGCCCAGCCCACCGGGTCCCGCCTCACGCAGGTCGCGTATCTCGCGGCGCAGGTCGGCAATCTCCCGACGCAGGGTCTCGACCTCCGACTTCATCGCGGACGCATCAGCGCGGCCCGATCCGGCGACTTCCCGGACAGCACTCCGCGCCACATCCGGTGCACTGCCGCGCCGTGTCGCCGGCAAGCCTGACGCATCGGCAGCGGCGGTGTTCCGGGGCGCTTCCTGCTGGTCATCCGCGCTTCGGCGGCGTGCGGACTGGCGCGGGTGCGATACGGCGCTCTCCCTGGGCGGGTGCCGTTCTTCGTCAGGATATGACGGGGCCGTCACGGGACGGGTCAGATCAACCTCCCCCACGATCTCCCCGGTCGTTGTCTCGATCTCGACGTCTTCAGGCAAATCGAAAGCCGGAACGGCCTCCGGCGGGGCTGACTCCATCGGGTGCATCTGCGGCGCCGTGGCAGTCGTCACAGGCTCCTCGGCGGGAACACGTGTCCCCCTTCGGCGCAGCAGGTTGGTACGGGCCGTTGACAGACGGTTGATCCGGTCGCGCAGGCTGGTATCGACGTTGCCGGTCTCGGGAGCCTTGGCGGAAGCCGGCTCGGCAGTCCGGGCCGGCGCTGCGGGCTTCTCCGCCCCGGCCGCCCCGGGTGCAGCACGATCAGCGGGCGCCTTCTTCTGCCCCGAGCCACCACGCCGAGCCCTGCCAACGGGCGGCGTGTTCAGGCTGCGGCGGATGCCAACCGTTGATGTGTCGTTCAGTGCTGACATGTCCTGTCGTCCCTCCGGAGACTTCGTTGCACCATAACACTAGGCAAGACGCGGGCCACATTGCAGTTTCGGTCTGCGTTCGGAAAGTCAGGCCTTGCTCAGGCAGCCACCGGGGCTGACGTGACATCTACTGCAGCAAGCGCACGGCGGATCGTTTCCGGCCCCGCGCCGGGCTGACGGGACTCCTCGCCCAGAATCCGGCGGAAGGTTCTGGCGCCGGACAGGCCATGCGCCAGTCCCAGCATGTGGCGGGTCATGTGCGGCAGCGGAGTGCCCGACAGCATCTCGCGCTCGACATGCTCCAGATAGCCCTCGATGACGGTTGCCAGATCCGGTGGCGGTGTCGCCTCACCAAAGAAGCGCCGATCCACCTCCGCCAGCAGCATGGGCCGGTGATAGGCGGCCCGGCCCAGCATGACGCCATCCAGGCGGTCCATGTGCGCCGCCGCCGCGTCCAGCGTTTCCAGCCCGCCATTCAGGATGATTGGAAGCTTGGGAAAGCCCTCCTTCAGCCGATGCACCAGACCATAGTCCAGCGGCGGCACATCGCGGTTCTCCTTCGGGCTGAGACCCGAGAGCCATGCCTTGCGCGCATGCACGATCACCGCGTCAGCACCTGCATCCGCCACCCGGCGCACGAAGTCCGGCAGCACCTCCTCCGGTTCCTGCTCATCAACGCCGATCCGGCATTTGACGGTGACCGGAACCGGGACACGCGCCTTCATCGCCGCGACACATTCCGCGACATGTCTTGCATTTCGCATCAGGACCGCGCCGAAAGCGCCATTCTGCACACGGTCGGAGGGACAGCCGCAATTCAGGTTGATCTCGTCGTAGCCCGCATCCGCGCCCATCGCCGCACAGTCCGCGAGATCAGCGGCATCCGAGCCGCCAAGCTGCAGCGCCACCGGATGCTCCGACGGGTCGAACCGCAGCAACCGCTCCCGCGGCCCATGGATCAGCGCGCCTGTCGTCGCCATCTGCGTATAGAGCCGCACCCGCCGCGAGATCAGGCGCAGCAGGTACCGGTCATGCCTGTCCGTCCAGTCCATCATCGGGGCGACGGAGAAGCGGTGGGACTTGCATGATGTCGAGCAGGATTTCATATCTCACCGAACAGCAGGCGATTCCGGCCAGCTGGCCTCTCGCGTTCCTTGCGACATGTTGCGTCGGCTTCGCGCGATGGCCGCGCCACATGAGGCAGTGCACATAGCATGCGCAGGATCAGCTTTGAACCGCCTCGGTCCTCGACCGCTGCCCTGCCTGTCAGAACTTCCCGTTCGAATTCCTCCATTCGCTGCGCGGGGCAATTGGCGAAACCGTGTTCCAGTGCTCGACAATCCGGCCGTCGGCGACACGGAACAGGTCATACAGTCCCGCATGGAGACCATCCTTGCTGCCCTCGATCATGCACAGCACGAAATTGCCCTCGGCAAGGACGCGATGCACCTGTTGGTAGATGGTGCGCCACGAGCCGTCCGACCGCCGGGACTCAAGCGATGCCCGTAACGCGGCAATACCGTCGGCGATCTCCGGATCATGCTGGATC
The DNA here is from genome assembly GCF_029909415.1 of Minwuia sp. IMCC3009. Classification (GTDB taxonomy): domain Bacteria; phylum Pseudomonadota; class Alphaproteobacteria; order Minwuiales; family Minwuiaceae; genus Minwuia. The sequence goes on along the minus strand of NZ_CP123781.1, from coordinate 236,598 downwards.
AGGTCATCGGCGACGAAGGCATCCAGCCGGTCAAGCCGCCGTGCGACAAGCACCTCGCGCGCAAAACCGGTCACAAGCTCCCGATTTTCTTCGGTCTTGCCCAGATCGACAATGGCGGTCTCGCCATCCAGCATGGTGTGGCCTGACGGGTTCGGAGGCTGCTTCATCTGGATGTTGTCCCAGTGCTCGACCGCCTTTCCGTCCTCGAAACGGAAGACCTCGAAGGCCACTTCCACGCCCGCGAAGTCGTACTCGTTGTGGGCAAATGCGAAATCGCCATCCTCGAAGACACGCACAAAGGTCACACGCGGGTTCGTCTTCGCAAGGCGGGCAAACAGGTCGGCAAGGCCCAGGCTGCCCTCCCCTGTCCGTGGATTGTGCTGGATGTACTTCGCCTCGTTGACGACAGTGGCCGCTTCCGGATCTCCGGTTTCAATGCCCTTGCGAAGCTTCTGAAGCAGTTCCTTCCTGGATGTCATGCACAGGCCTCCATCAGGCTGAAGCATGGTCGATGCTGAGTGCAAGGGTCTGGCTGATGGCGGTCAGGCCGCGACCGGACTGGGCCGACCAGGTGTTGAAGGCATCCTGGACCGCCCGCATGTCCCGCTGCGCGGTGGGGGGCCGGTCGACCACCCCTTCCGCGATCAGCCGCGCCACCACGTCCTGTGAGAGAATGAAGCTGTCGCGGCCCATGCTGCGCAGCATGCGCTGGCCCGTCACGGCACCCAGCCGGCTGCCGCGCTTCGCGATCAGTTGCAGCAGATCGACATAGTCGGCATTCGGCCAGGTGGCGAAGGCCGCGCCCGCGCTGCCATGTTCCTGCGCCAGTTCCTGCAGGAAGCGGGCATTCGCGATCACGGCGCTGATCTTGGCGGCGTTCCTGACGATCCCCTTGTCGGCGAGCAGCCGGTCCATGTCCCCGTCGTGATAGAAGGCGACACGGGCCACATCGAACCCGTCGAAGGCGGCTTCGAAGCCCGGCCACTTCTTCTCGATCACCGACCAGTTGAAGCCTGCCTGGAACAGGCACTTCGCCATTGCCGCCAGCCAGCGGTCGGCAGGAACCCGAGCCAGTTCTGCCGCCGGAACGGGCCGCGTCAGCCGCGCCTCCAGCATCTCGGGACCGCCGTGGCGGTCAGCCGCAATCCGGTAGATCGCATCGAAATCCTGCATCCGCAGCCTCCTGAAAGAGCAGGCGCACCCGGTCTCAGCCTCTTTGAGGTGCGCAGCCCGTCGCCTGAGACATCATATAGCTCAGTCCCGGTCGAGTTGCAGCGCCCGGAGGCGCAGGGCATTGCCGATCACGGAGACGGACGAGAGGCTCATGGCCGCCGCGGCCAGCATCGGCGACAGCAGCGCGCCGGTCAGCGGGTAGAGCACGCCTGCCGCCACAGGCACCCCGACGCTGTTGTAGGCGAAGGCGAAGAACAGGTTCTGGCGGATATTGCGCAGGGTTGCCTGGGACAGCCGCCGGGCACGCAGCACACCCTGCAGGTCGCCTTTCAGCAGGGTGATCCCCGCGCTCTCCAGCGCCACATCCGCGCCGGTCCCCATGGCCAGCCCGACCTCCGCCGTGGCCAGCGCCGGGGCGTCATTGACGCCGTCACCGGCCATGGCGACCCGATGGCCGCGGGCCTGAAGTTCCTCCACCAGGGCCTTCTTGTCCTCGGGCAGCATGCCGGCGTGGACATCGTCGATTCCCAACCGGTCGGCGACGGCCTGCGCTGTCCGCATGTTGTCACCCGTGGCCATGACGATATGCATCCCGGCGGCGCGCAGGGCATCAACGGCCTGCGCGGCACCGGGCCGGACAGGGTCCGTCACTGCCAGCATGCCTACCGCCTGCCCGTCCACCGCCACGTGCATGACCGTGCAGCCGCTGTCACGCAGGGTATCGGCCCTGGTCTCTTCCATGGACAGGTCGATACCGAGATCCCGCATCATCGCGGCATTCCCGAGCGCAACCGGCACCCCGGCGGAGATCCCCCTGACGCCCTTGCCCGACACGGAAACGAACCCGGTGACGCTTGCGGCGCTGATGCCGCGATCGGCCACGCCATCGACAATGGCGCTGGCCAGCGGATGCCCCGATCCACTCTCCAGCCCCCGGGCGATGGCCAGCATCGCGCCCTCGTGCAGGGTACCGGTCACGACCACCTCGGTCAGGGTTGGCCTGCCCATCGTCAGGGTTCCGGTCTTGTCGACGATGATCGCGTCGACATGGGCAAGATGCTCCAGCGCCTCCGCGTCACGGACAAGCACACCCGCCCGTGCCCCACGTCCCGTGGCGAGCATGACCGACATGGGCGTGGCCAGCCCCAGCGCGCAGGGACAGGCGATGATCAGTACGGAGACCGCGGCGATGATCGCATGTGCCAGTGCCGGTTCCGGCCCCAGCAGCAGCCAGACGGCGAAGGCCGCGAGGGCCGACAGGACAACCGCAGGCACGAACCAGGACGCGACCCGATCCGCCAGCCGCTGCATCGGTGCCCGGGACCGCTGCGCCGCCGCCACCATGGCCACGATCCGGGCCAGCATGGCATCGTCACCCACCTTCTCCGCCCGGATCAGCAGGCTGCCATCGCCATTCATGGTGCCGCCCGTGACAATGTCTTCCCGGTCCTTGGCCACCGGCAGGGACTCGCCGGTCAGCATGCTCTCATCCACCGTGGAGCGGCCTTCCAGCACCACGGCATCGACCGGAACCGATTCACCGGGCCGGACCCGCAGGGTGTCGCCGGTGATGATGTTCTCCAGCGGGGCGTCATATTCGTCGCCATCGGGCAGCACCCGGCGCGCTGTCTTCGGGGCCAGGTCCAGCAGGGCCCGGATCGCATCCCCCGTCTTCTCCCGCGCGCGCAGTTCCATCACCTGCCCCAGCAGGACCAGGGTCACGATCACCACCGACGCCTCGAAGTAGACCGGCAGTTGCCCGCCCGCCCCACGCAGGGTGGGGGGAAAGAGCTGCGGCAGGTAGGTCGCGGCCATCGAATAGAGATAGGCCGTGCCGACACCGATCATGATCAGTGTCCACATGTTCAGATTGCCGGTCCTGACCGAGGTCCAGCCGCGATGGAAGAACGGCCGCGCCACCCAGATCATGACCACGGTCGCCAGCAGGCTTTCCAGCCAGGTCGCCAGGGGCTCGCCAATCCAGCCGCGCGCGGGGATACCGACCATCGGTGCCATGGTCAGGATCAGCAGCGGCACCGCCATGGCCAGACTGATCCACAGCCGCCGGGTGAAATCGATCAGTTCGTGGTTGGGGCCGTCCGACACGCCGCCCATCGGCTCCAGCGCCATGCCGCAGACCGGGCAGGTGCCGGGACCTTCCTGCACCACCTCCGGGTCCATGGGACAGGTGAAGGTGGCATTCTTCGGTGCTGTCTTGTGCTTGCGGGCCTTGTTGCCGGAGAGATGGAACCAGGGATCATTGCCGAACTTCGTGCAGCAGCCCTTGCCACAGAAATGGAACGTGTGACCCTTGTGCGGGAAGCTCGGCTTGCCCGCGTCGAGCGCCACCGTCATCCCGCACACCGGATCCTTCACCGCGCCATCGACCGGCACGGTGGCATCACGAATAATGTCGGCGGACCAGCCCTGCTCAGCCGGCCCCGATCGTGTCGTCATCTGGTGGATTCCCGTTCGCGAAACACGAACACATTCATGCAGCTTCCAGTAACCGGAAGGTCAACCGGCTCCAGGCCGACCGGATCAGTCCGTCTTGTCGAGCACGATCCCGTTCAGCCGCCAGTCATAGGCGTCGCCGGCAATCTCGCTGGTCGTGATCAGGTGATTGCGCAGGCCGCCGTCGGCGTAACGCAGCATGTGCTCGATCACGCCTTCCTCAGTTCCACCGAAATCCTCCCTGAACCAGACATAGATCGAGGAGACCTGGAGGCCACCGTGACCATCGAGATGTGCCCCCCGGCTGTGGTTGATGTAGGCGCGCGCCTGTTCCTCCAGCTGCACGTCCAGCTTCTCCGGCTCATAGGCCTCTGCCCGCAGGTCGGGGCAGCCGATCGAGGCGCAGTTGACGGCGTAATGGATGCGCGGATCATCGAATATCGGGCGCAGGATGCGGTGTTCGATGTCGTTCAGTGTCAGCGCCTGTCCCTGCACGGTCACCAGTTCCGCCCCCCAGGGGCCTGACGCGAAGAGACCGGGCGAGATGTCGATGTCGCGAATGCTCTCCACATCCGGATGGTCCAGCACCACACGCACGGTCAGCGCATTGTAGAGATTGATCCAGTAGGCAAGCTGATCCGGGCGATCCAGGCTTCTGACCTCCGTCGCGGCCAACCGCGCCACATAGCGATCCAGCACCGCCCGGTCACGCGCGAAACCGGCATAATCCACGCGCATCACCCCGTTGGGCCCACGCACCAGATGCGCCTTCAGCAGCCTGTCCCAGTCCGCGTGATCCACATGCTGTTCCGAAGACGGCGTGTAGGGGGTCCAGATCTTCCAGAGTTCCGCATCCGGCGCAAACAGACGCTCCCAGGGGGCTGAACTGGCAGCGAACGGCAGAAAGGCGAGGATCAGCAGAACCATCAGGCTCGGGCGACGACGGGGCATGAAACGGATCCTGGAAGCTGTTCGCGAACCCTTCGGATATCGCGTTCGGCTATCAGGCAGACAAGGTCATCAACGAAAAATGAAGCGGCCTGACCGAATCAGGCCGGGCATGACATCATCGAAAGTTCATTCGGATATTCACCCCGGAACGGACCCACGCCAGATGCCTGCCACGATCGGCCTTCTATCGACGGAGCAGCCGCCGACCGCCCTCGTGCTGGCGCTGGCGCCCGTGCTGGCCGCGTCTGGTGTGCAGGTGGTGGCGGCGCTGGATGACTTCCTGGCCTTCGACATCGACCGCCGGTCCACGGCGGGCCTGATGCTGCTGCCCGGATCCGGCGCGGCGATGGCGGAGCGGATCCCGGCGGAGCGTGTGTTCTGGATCGGGGAGCCACCCTTCACCCGCGACCTGCCGGTCGGGCGGACGCTGGGCAAGGCCCGCTTTCACGAGGTGGTCGGCCTGCTGAACGGACGCGCCAGCGGCGGCAACCTGCATCGCGCGGTGCTGGAGACGGGTGCCTTCATCCTTTCCGGCATGCGGATCTTCGACCAGACCAGCGCCGGATATGCCATCGACGGGGCACTGAAGTCCGGCACGGCGGCGGAGCGTTTTGCCGCCATGTTCGGCCAGGACGTGATGAGCGAACCCGGTCTGCTTGCCCCGCTTGGCCCGACACGTCGTGACGTCATCGCACCCCGGCGCGGCAAGGTTTCCGGCTGGAAGACCGGCCCCATGCGGGCGGCACTGCTGGCGCTGGGCGGTGGCGGGGCAATCGGGCGGATCGTGCCGGTCGGCACCGCCACCAGCCCCCGCAAGCCGGTTGCCAGGCTCTACGGCAACGACGCGGAGCGGGTGGAGCGCGCCGAAACGCTGCTGGTGGACGCCCTGCAACTGGCGTAACAGGAACCAATCAGACAGACTGCGGCCAGCGGCCAGCCGTCAGCAAAGGGAACGCCATCATGCAGACCATCTTCATCTGGGTGAAATGCCAGTTGGGCCAGGCCTACAAGGTCGCCGACGAGGCCGTGGAGAACGTCGAGCAGGTGTCGGAGGTGCATTCGGTCTCCGGCGAGTGGGACCTGCTGATGAAATGCTACCTGACCGACACACAGGACATCGGGCATTTCGTGAACGAGGAGATCCAGATGCTGCCCGGCGTCAAGGACACCTTCACCACGATCACCTTCAAGGCCTTTTCCTGACCCATGGTCGCCATCGACCCGGCAACCGACCTGCTGCTGCTGATCGACATCCAGAATGATTTCTGCCCCGGCGGTGCCCTGGCTGTTGCCGATGGTGATGCGGTGGTCCCGGTCGCCAACGCGCTGATCGACCGCTTCAGCCATGTCGCGCTGACACAGGACTGGCATCCCGCCGGGCATTCCTCCTTCGCCTCCAGCCATGCCGGCGCAGCGGCCTTTTCGACCGTCGAGACCGATCACGGGCCGCAGACACTCTGGCCTGACCACTGCATTCAGGGCACCAACGGTGCCGCGTTTCACCCGGACCTGACCATCGACCGTGCCGAACTGGTCATCCGCAAGGGGTTCCGCCCGGAACTCGACAGCTACTCGGCCTTCTTCGAGAACGATTGCAGGACGCCGACCGGCCTTGCGGGTTATGTCCGCGACCGGGGCCTTACCCATATGGTCATGGCGGGACTGGCCACCGATTTCTGTGTTGCCTGGTCCGCACTGGATGCCCGCAGGCTGGGCCTGGACGTCACCATGATCCTGCCCGGATGCCGCGCCATCGACCAGGATGGCTCACTGGCACAGGCCACGCAGGACCTGCGCGCGGCAGGTGTCGTGCTGGCAAGCCAGGTGACCTGATCGGGGCGGCAGCCCCCCTGCCCCAGCAGTCCTGTCACAGTGCTGAAAGATGATTCTGGCAGATGCATCACCCATGACCTGTGGGGAACAGGTCGCCCAACATGCAGGTGAAATCAGATGCCAGATACCATTCCGACGTCCAGCGAAGAACTCTCGTTCGACGCATTCGATGAAGCCAACAATCCGCGTCCGGCCACGACCGACTTTGAAACCGTCGTGGCGCGCGCGATGTCCCGCCGCCGCTTCCTGGGTGGCTCGATCGCCTTCGGTGCCAGTGCCTTCGTGATGGGTACGACGGCACTGACGCCGATGGAGACGCGGGCCGCCGCAAGCACTGCCGCCAGCCGCCTCGGCTTTGGCGCGGTTGCCGCCAACGGCCTCGACACGGTCACGGTGCCGGAGGGCTACAGCTGGCACATCGTGGCCCGGTGGGGCGACCCCATCTTCCCCGATGCACCCGAATTCGATCAGGCAACCCGCGGCACGGGAGCCAGCCAGGAGCGTGCCTTCGGCGACAACAACGACGGCATGGCCATGTTCAGTCACAATGGCCGCACCATCCTGGCCGTGAACAACGAGTACACGAACCGCGGCATCATGTACGGCAACCGGGCGTCCGGCCTGCCGGAGAACGCCGACGACGTGCGCAAGGGCAAGGCCGCCCATGGCGTCAGTGTTGTCGAAGTGGCGGAGCAGGACGGTTTCTGGAGCATCGTCACCGACTCGCCGTTCAACCGCCGCATCACCGCCGACACACCGATGGAGATCACCGGCCCGGCGCGCGGTCACGCACTGCTGCAGACGGCAGCCGACCCGACGGGCACCCGGTCGCTGGGCACCTGGAACAATTGCGGCAACGGGCGGACCCCCTGGGGCACCTATCTGACCTGCGAGGAGAACTTCAACGGCTATTTCTCCTCCAGCGATCCCGATCTGAAGGTTCCGGCAGAGATGGCCCGCTATGGCATCGGGCTGAAGGACTGGGGCTACGCCTGGGCCACGGCGGACGAACGCTTCGACATCGCCAAGCATCCGAACGAGGCAAACCGCGCCGGATACATCGTCGAGATCGATCCGACGGACCCGACCTCGACCCCGAAGAAGCGCACCGCGCTGGGCCGCTTCAAGCATGAGAACGCAGAGGTCGTCGTGGCCGCGAACGGTCATGTCGTCGTCTATCTCGGCGACGACGAGCGTGGCGAGTTCCTCTACCGCTTTGTCAGTGCCGACACCTACGGCCTGGGTCGGGACAACAGTGACCTGCTGGAGAACGGCCGGCTCTACGTCGCGAAGTTCACCGATGACATGCGCGGCACATGGGTGGAACTGACCCCTGAGTCCACGGGCATGGCCACGGATGCCGAGATCCGCATCCACACCCGCCAAGCGGCTTCCGCGGTCGGTGCAACCACGATGGACCGGCCCGAATGGGTCGCCGCCAACCCGCACCGGGTCGAGGCCTATTGCTGCCTCACCAACAACAAGAACCGCGGCATCAAGCCGAACGCGGGCGGCGACGAGACCCCGGTCGGCGGCCCCAACCCGCGCAAGGCCAACCTGTACGGCCAGATCGTGCGCTGGGTCCCCGACAATGGCGACCACACGGCTGACGGTTTCGGCTGGGACCTGTTCGTCACCGCAGGCAATCCGAGCGTGCATGACGATGCCAATGCCGGATCGGCCAATGTGACGCCCGAGAACAGTTTCAATTCTCCGGACGGCCTCGGCTTCGACAGCAAGGGGCTGATGTGGATCCAGACTGACGGCAACTATTCCAATGCCGGGGACTTCGCCGGGCAGGGCAACAACCAGATGCTGGTCGCCGATCCGGTGAGCGGCGAGATCCGCCGTTTCCTTGTCGGTCCGAAGGAATGCGAGATCACCGGCATCACCTTCTCGCCTGACCGGCGCACCGTCTTCATCGGTGTGCAGCATCCGGGCGAGAAGGGCGACAGCCACTTCCCGGACGGTGGCCAGAGCGTTCCGCGCTCAGCCGTTGTCGCTGTTCGCCGGGACGACGGAAGGCCCGTCGGCTGACCGGTTCCGGAAATCGTGCAGCGAAAGGGGGCGTCTCCCGCCGGGGGCGCCCCTTTTTCGTGTGACACCCTCACCGCTTGCAGGCGACGCGGCACGCGGCTAATGAAATCACATGACAGACAAGCTTCAGATCGCGCTGGCGCAGGCCAACCCGACCGTCGGCGACGTGCAGGGGAATCTTGCGCTTGCCCGTGAAATCCGCAGCCAGTCCGCCGCCCTTGGGGCGGACCTCGTGCTGTTTCCGGAACTGTTCCTGATCGGCTATCCGCCGGAGGATCTGGTGCTGAAGCAGGCGTTGCAGGATGACGCCATCGCCGCCGCCGAGACCCTGGCGGCGGAAACCGCCGATGGCGGCCCCGCGATGCTGCTGACCACCTGCTGGCGGGAGGACGGCAAGCTCTACAATGCCGTGCTGCTGCTGGACGGTGGCGAGGTCAAGGCCGCACGCTTCAAGCATGACCTGCCGAACTATGGCGTGTTCGACGAAAAGCGGCTGTTTGCCTCCGGCGCGCTGCCCGGGCCGATCAACTTCCGCGGCGTGCGGCTGGGCGTGCCGATCTGCGAGGATATCTGGACCCCCGACGTGGTCGAGTGCCTGGCGGAGACCGGCGCGGAGATCCTGCTTGTCCCGAACGGCTCCCCCTTCGAGGATGACAAGGTGGACACCCGCCTGAACCATGTCGTCGGTCGGGTGACCGAATCCGGGCTGCCGCTGGTCTATCTCAATCAGGTGGGTGGCCAGGACGAACTGGTCTTCGACGGCGGCTCGTTCGTCATCAATACCGACCGCTCCGTCGCCGTGCAGATGCCGGAGTTCGAGAGCGCGCTGGTGCTGACCACCTGGAACCGGACCCCCGACGGCTGGGTCTGCGAGAAGGGACCGGATGCCGCCCCCCGCTCCAGGCTGGAGAGCATCTACCGGGCAATGATGCTGGGCCTGCGGGATTATGTGAACAAGAACGGTTTCCCCGGTGTTCTGCTGGGCCTGTCAGGCGGCATCGACTCCGCGTTGAGTGCCGCGGTCGCCGCCGACGCGCTGGGTCCGGAGCGGGTCTGGTGCGTGATGCTGCCGTCAAAGTACACCAGCGAGGAAAGCCTGAAGGATGCGGCGGAGAATGCGCTGCTGATGGGGGCGAAGCTGGATACGGTCTCCATTGCCGACACCGTGGACGCCGTGGAAGGCGCACTGGCGCATGTCTTCGAAGGACGCGACCCGGACATCACGGAGGAGAACATCCAGTCCCGTGCCCGTGGCCTGATCCTGATGGCCATGTCCAACAAGTTCGGTCACATGCTGCTGACCACCGGCAACAAGTCCGAGATGTCCGTTGGCTATGCCACCATCTATGGGGACATGGCGGGTGGCTATTCGGTGCTGAAGGACCTCTACAAGACCACGGTCTTCGCCCTGGCCGACTGGCGCAACCAGCACCGCCCCTCCGACGCTCTCGGCAGGGAAGGTCGCGTCGTGCCGCAGAATGTCATCGACAAGCCGCCCTCGGCGGAACTGCGCCCGGATCAGAAGGATGCGGACAGCCTGCCGCCCTACGACCAGCTGGACGACATCCTGCACTGCCTGGTGGAGAAGGAGATGGCGTTCGAGGCCATCGTCGACCGGGGGCATGCGCCGGAGGTGGTGAAGCGGATCGAGCATCTGCTCTACATCGCCGAATACAAGCGCCGCCAGGCCCCGCCGGGTGTGAAGATCACCACCCGCAGCTTCGGCCGCGACCGCCGCTACCCGATCACCAACCGCTTCCGCGACGCGATCTGAGGTGATGCCGGGAACACCACGCGTCAGGTTCGCGCCCAGTCCGACCGGGGAGCTGCATCTCGGCAACATCAAGGCGGCGGTGATCAACTGGCTGTTCGCGCAGGCGCATGGCGGCAGTTTCCTGCTGCGCATCGACGACACCGATACCGAGCGATCAACACAGGCTTTCGAGGACGCGATCCTGCGCGACCTGAGATGGCTCGGCCTGGACTGGGACAACTTCGCGCGGCAGTCGGACCGGACCGCCAGCTACGAGGCCGCCATTCAACGGTTGCGGGACAGCGGACGCCTCTATGCCTGCTACGAGACACCGGAGGAACTGAACCGGAAGCGGGGCCTGCAGCGGGCCGCCGGTCGCCCGCCGGTATATGACCGGGCCGGTCTGCGCCTGACCGATGCCGAACGCGCCGTGCTGGAGGCCGAGGGTCGCCGCCCGCACTGGCGCTTCCTGCTCGACCGGAAGCGGGTCGGCTGGGACGATCTGGTGCGTGGTCCCCAGGATGTGGATGCCGCCTCCCTCTCCGACCCCGTGCTGATCCGCGCCGATGGCCGCCCGCTCTATACCATCACCTCCGTCGTCGATGATGGGGAGATGAGGATCAGCCATGTCATCCGGGGGGAGGATCACGTGGCCAATACCGCGGCCCAGATCCAGCTCTTCGAGGCGCTGGGGCATCCGGTTCCGGTCTTCGGGCACTTCGCCCTGATCGTGGAGACTGACGGCTCCCCCCTGTCGAAACGGGAAGGCAGCCGCACCGTTCAGGCCCTGCGCGAACGGGGCATCGAGCCGCTGGCGCTGGTCAGCCTGCTGTCACGGTTGGGCACGGCGCAGCCGGTCGAGGCCTTTGCGGACCATGCGGCCGCGGTCGCCGGGTTCGACCTGTCCACCTTCGGGCGGGCCGCCGCGCGCTTCGATGAGCGCGAACTGGCGAAACTGTCGGCGACGCTGGTTCACGGGCTGGATGTTTCCAGGGCATCGGCGCGGCTTGGTGACGGGATCGATCCGGCGCTCTGGGAGGCCGTGCGCGGCAATCTGGAACGGCTGGAAGACATCCGCGACTGGCAGGCCGTCGTCGGGGCCGAACTGGCGCCGGTACTGGAGAACCCGGACCTGACGGCACGCGCCGCCAACCTGCTGCCGGACGCACCGCTCGACGGCGAAAGCTGGGGCACCTGGACGAAAGCGGTCCGGGCCGAGACCGGGGCGAAGGGGCGTGACCTGTTCCGTCCCCTGCGCCTCGCCCTCACCGCCCGCGAACACGGCCCGGAGATGAAGGCCCTGCTGCCGCTGATCGGGCGCGAGCGGGCTGAGCGGCGACTGAGAGGCCAGACGGCCTGACGCCCAGTCCGCCAGACGCCCAGACAGCCTGACGCCAGGTGACCGTCAGCCGTCACAGTCGGAACCGTCATACCCGAAGGAAATGGCAAGGCTGCCGTCAGGGTCGAGAATGTCCACGGTGACTCCGACACCCTGCGAGAGAAGGTCATCGATGCCCGGCAGCCTGCAGAAGACGCCTGTGTAATAGTGCGCATCCGATTCCCGGTGAATGAACCAGTCCGACGTCTCCAGACGGATCACGAGGTCCGTCCCCTTGACGGCGATTTCGGCGAAGGTGAAGGCGTCATTGAGGGCATAGGGCGCATCGACCTCAGCCACGAACCGGTCAAGCCCCTCCGCGAGCCGTTCCTGCCGTACCTGCTTCTCCGCCTCCGCAGCCGCGCGTGCCTGCTCCGCTGCGATCCTGGCGACCTCAATGGCCAGCCGCTCCGCCTGTTTCTCATTCACGATGCCGCCCGCGATACAGAAGACTGTCAGCACGAAGATCAACCGTATCCCGTTCGCCCCGGTGACCTGGCGGTGAAACCAGCCCGTGTCCGAAGCACCTGATGACAGGGGAGGCGCGATCAGCAGCCAGAGATTCAGCAGCGGCACGTTGAGCAGAAAGCCCGCCCCGGTGCGCCCGCAGGCGTCCCTGCTCCGCGCCGCGGCGGCGGCGCCCAGCAAGACAAGTGTCAGCAGCACACCACCAGATTGCAGGGTCGCGAACCGGCCAGCATCCCAGTCCGCACTGTCCAGGGCACCACGGAAGCCGATTGCCAGGACGAGTTGGGTCAGGAAGAGCAGGGCCAGAAGGCAGAGCAGGAACGGAATGCGTCCCAATCGCCAGTCAGTGCGCCATGTGGTGACGAGCTGGCCGACGACGAACGCGACACAGAACGATACGCCGATGATGAGTCCGATATTCGGTGAATCCAGTATCGTCATTCCTGCCTCGCCCTTAACCCTGGACTGATATTCTTTCTTATCAGCCACTCAAGGTTGCAGGTATTGCCGGAATTTGACAAGGGGGAATTGGCCGCTGCCGCCGATCAGGGGCCGTCCGGTCGGGCCCGGCCTCGCCCCGGAACCACGCCACACTTGCCATGGCGCGGCACACCCCTTAAGGCAACCGGGCCGGTAACGGCATTCCCTCGAAGTACTGAAGACCCAGCAAATGACCAAAGATCGCCTCTATCTGTTCGACACCACCCTGCGCGACGGGGCCCAGACCCGTGGCGTCGATTTCTCGGTCGAGGACAAGCGCACGATTGCCCGTGCGCTGGATCAACTGGGCATTGACTACATCGAGGGTGGTTGGCCCGGCGCCAACCCGACCGACACGGCCTTCTTTGCCGATCCGCCGACCCTCGACCGGGCGAAGCTGGTCGCCTTCGGCATGACCCGGCGTGCAGGCATGTCGGCCTCCAACGATCCCGGTCTGTCCGCCGTTCTGAACGCGGACACGGCAGCGGTCTGCCTGGTGGGCAAGTCCTGGGATTTCCATGTCGATGTCGCACTGAATGTCCCGCGGGAGGAGAACCTCGCCTCCATCCGCGAGAGCATTGCCGCCGCCGTCGCGCGCGGGCGCGAAGCCATGTTCGATGCGGAGCACTTCTTCGACGGCTATCGCGACAACCCTGACTACGCCATCGCCTGCATCAGGGCGGCGGTGGAGGGTGGCGCGCGCTGGGTGGTGCTGTGCGACACCAATGGCGGCACCCTGCCGGGCGACGTGGAGCGGATCGCGGCAGAGGCGGCGAAGCATGTGCCCGGCACCAACCTGGGCATCCACGCGCACAACGATACGGAGAACGCAGTCGCCAATTCGCTGGCCGCCGTGCGCGCGGGCGTGCGCCAGGTCCAGGGCACCCTGAACGGACTGGGGGAGCGTTGCGGCAACGCCAACATGATCTCCCTGATCCCGAGTTTCTGCCTGAAACCGCTCTATTCGGATCACCTGACAACCGGGGTCGGACCGTCGGAACTGCGCCACCTGACCGCCACGTCGCGGCTGCTGGACGAACTGCTGAACCGGGCACCGAACCGCAACCAGGCCTGGGTGGGTGAATCCGCCTTCGCGCACAAGGGCGGCCTGCATGTCTCCGCCGTGCAGAAGGACCCGAAGACCTATGAACACATCGAGCCGGAGCTGGTCGGCAACCGCCGCCACGTTCTGGTCTCCGATCAGGCCGGGCGGTCCAACATCCTGGCGCGTCTGGCGGAGGTCGGGATCGATGTGGACCCGAAGGACAGCCGCATCAACCGCCTGCTGGAGCAGGTGAAGCAGCGCGAATTCGAGGGCTATTCTTATGACGGCGCGGAAGCCAGCTTCGAGCTGATGGCGCGGCGCGCGCTGGGCCAGGTCCCGGACTACTTCAAGGTGGACCGGTTCCGGGTGCTGGTGGAGCGGCGCTACAACGCCCGTGGCCAGTTGACCACGGTGTCGGAGGCCACCGTGAAACTGTTCGCGGGCGGCAAGGAGCATCTGACGGTGGGGGAAGGCAATGGCCCGGTCAATGCGCTCGACATGGCGCTGCGCAAGGGCATGCCCGTCTATTCGGACGTGCTGAAGAGCCTGCATCTGGTGGACTACAAGGTCCGCATCCTGAACGGCGGTACCGAGGCGGTGACCCGTGTGCTGATCGAAAGCGCCGATACCTCCGGGGAACGCTGGTTCACCGTCGGCGTCTCGCCGAACATCGTCGAGGCCAGCTTCGATGCGCTGCATGACGCCATCACCTTCAAGCTGTTCCGGGACGGCGCGAAGGCAATCTGATGGCGGGAACCGACAGTCGGATGCAGGATGCGGAACTGGCGCAGCCCGCCATCATCCTGGTGCGCCCGCAGATGGGCCAGAACATCGGCGCCGCCGCCCGCGCCATGCTGAATTTCGGCCTGGGGGAGATGCGGCTGGTCGCCCCCCGCGACGGCTGGCCCAACCCCGACGCCCGCGCCATGGCCTCCCGCGCCGACGAGGTGCTGGATGACGCGCAGGTCTTCGGGACGGTCGAGGAAGCCATCGCGGACCTGCATCTGGTCCTGGCCACCACGGCGCGCGGGCGCGAACTGGAAAAGCCGATCCTGCAACCCCGTCAGGCGGCGGAACAGGGACACCAGGCCATGGCCAGCGGACAGCGTGTCGGCTTCCTGTTCGGGGGCGAACGGGCCGGACTGGACAACGACGACGTCGCCCTGGCCAATGCCATCATCCACGTCCCCGCCAACCCGGCCTTCGCCTCCCTCAACCTGGCGCAGGCCGTGCTGCTGGTGTCCTACGAATGGCGCATGGCGGCGGGCCTGCCGGTGCGCATGCACGGCCAGATGCCGGAGGCCGAACCGGCCACGTCAGGTCAGATGCAGGCGTTCCTGGACTTCATCAGCGGCGAGCTGGACAGCGCCGGCATGTTCACCCGCATCGAGGACAAGCGCCCCACCATGCTGCGCAACCTGCGCTCCATGTTCCATCGCGCCCAGCTGACGGAACAGGAAGTCCGCACCCTGTTCGGCATGATGCGCTCCATCAGCGGTCACCGGCAGAACCAGCGGAAGCGGTAGACCGGCGGCCTCAGCCCTCCGCCTTCATCGCCCGGTTCAGGTCGGGGTGGGCCTTGTGGCGGGCGATTTCCTCAGGCGTCAGGCCGTCGATCTCGTGCGGGAAGACCAGCCACTTGTCGGTCTGGTGGACGTAGTAGTCCGGCACCCGCTCGGTCTTGTTCAGGTGGGGCTTCCAGTAAACCGTGGCGACACGGATCTCGTCGGGGGTATTGCGGCGGCACTTGCGCCGCAGCTCCTGGATCACGGCATCGATGCTGCGCCCTGAATCGAAGGTGTCATCGACGATCAGCAGCTGATCGTCCGCCGAGATATTGTCGATGATGTAGTTCAGGCCGAAGACACGCACCGTCGATGCCTGCTCCCCGGGGCGCAGGTACGACGCGGTGCGGATGGCGATGTGGTCGTTCTGGACGCCGTAATAGTCCAGCACCTCGTGCACCGCGATGCCGATGGGGGCACCACCGCGCCAGATGCCGACAATGAAGGATGGCCGGTACCCACTCTCGTAGATCCGCAGACCAAGTTCGAAGGAGTCACGCAGCAGTTCGTCGGCGGAGATGAATGTCTTGTCCAAGAGAGGCCCGTCCCGTGCTCAGCGCTCGCGGAAGCCTTCCTGTTTCAGACGCAGGAAGGGCTTCAGCAGAAACGTCATCACTGACCGCTCCCCCGTATGGATGTCAACTGCGGCCTGCATGCCGGGCGTGATCGGCATCAGCGCACCGGACTTGTCGACGAAGCCGCCGGTGGTCTCCACCACCACGTCGAAATAGGGCTCCCCCGTGGACGGCAGCCGGTTGGCGTCCGCGCCGATGCGGATCACCCGCCCCTCCAGCGCGCCATACTGGAAGAAGTCATAGGCGGTGATCTTCACCATCGCCTTCTGCCCCACCTCGACATAGCCACGGTCGTTCGGGTTCAGGCGGGCCAGCACGATCAGGGTCTCGTCCAGCGGCACGATCTCCATGATCGCGTCACCTGACCGGATGACACCGCCGATGGTATTGGCCACGAGGTTCTTGACGACGCCGGCAATCGGGCTGCGGATGGTGGCGCGCAACTGCTGGTCATTGGCCTCCGTCAGCAGTTCCGAGAGGCGACCGATCTCCTGCTCCGCCTTGGCCAGCGCCTCCGAAGCCTCGGAGCGGAAGCGGAGTTCCTCCTCCTTCAGCAATTCGCGCGCCTCATCGATTCCTGCAGTGATCCGGGGGATGGACCTGTTGGCCGTGTCCAGCTTGCCCTCCAGATCCGTGACCTCCGCCTCCAGCTCCAGATGGTCCAGTTTCGGCGTCAGTTCACGCTCCAGCAGGCGCTTCGACATCTCGAAGCGTCGCTTCTGCACCGCCAGGTTGCCGTCGATGCTGCGCCGCTTGGACTGCAGCTCGGCCAGTTCGGCCTGGCGCTGGCGCAGCTTGGCACGCAACGCGCCCAACTGGGTCTGGTACTGGGCATTGCGGGACCGATAGGCATCGATTTCGTTCTGCACCAGTTCCGGGCGACGCTCCGCCACCTCCGGCGGCAGTTCCAGCTGTTCCCCCGTCGCCAGCGCACGGTGCCGGGCCGCGTTCAGCATCAGACCGTCGATGCGATAGCTGATCTCCTCCCGATTGGCCTGGCTGGGGGCGAGATCGATCTGGACCAGCGGCTGGCCCTCCTCCACCACGTCGCCTTCCCGCACCAGCAGCGCCTCGACAATGCCGCCTTCCAGATGCTGGATCAGCCGCACCTTGCCCTGCGGTTTCACTTCAC
Organism: Minwuia sp. IMCC3009; assembly: GCF_029909415.1. Taxonomy (GTDB): domain Bacteria; phylum Pseudomonadota; class Alphaproteobacteria; order Minwuiales; family Minwuiaceae; genus Minwuia. The sequence goes on along the minus strand of NZ_CP123781.1, from coordinate 219,754 downwards.
CCGGCGCGACCGCCACCTCGTCCAGCTTGGCCGCGGCAGCCCAGACGCCAAAGCCGGACAGCAGCAGGATGACAATCAGCGCAATGACCCGCCAGAGCGTGGCGCGGGCCTGACGCTGCATCTGTTCGATACGCTCGTCAGTGGTCATTTCGCGGCCTCCGTCACGGCATCGGACCCATCGGCCTTCGACGTTTCAGACGCTGGCTTGGCGGGCGCGGCAGGCGTAGCAGGTGCGGCGGGTGCGGCGACCGGCTTTGCCACGGCAGGCTTGCGCTGTGACAGGCTGGGCAGCACCTGATGCGCCGGGCCGCCCTTCACGATCACGCCCTTGTCCAGGATCACCACATTGTCGCAGGCCCCCAGCAGGATCGAACTGTGCGAGACCATGATCACCGTGTGATCGCGCGAAAGCTGTTTCAGCCGGTCACGCAGCGCTTCCTCCGCCGCCCGGTCAAGACTTGCCGACGGTTCGTCCAGCAGCAGCACGGGCGGATTGCCGATCAGGGCGCGCGCGATCGCCAGACGCTGGCGCTGGCCGCCGGAAAGGGTCCGGCCGCCTTCGCCAACGACGGTACCGTAGCCTTCGGGCAGATCGACAATGAACTCATGCGCGCCAACGGCCTGTGCGGCTGCCAGAATCGCATCATCGTCAATGTCTTCCCGCCCACGGGCCAGGTTCTCGCGAATGGTGCCGGCCAGCAGCACATTCTCCTGCGGGACATAACCGATCCAGCGGGCGTACTGGGTCAGCGGGAACTGGGTGATGTCCGCCCCATCCAGCAGGATGCGTCCGCTGACCGGCTCATAAAGCCCCATCAGCAGCTTCAGCAGCGTTGTCTTGCCGGACCCGTTGGGACCTACGACAGCGTGCATGCCCCCTGCCGGAAACTTCAGCCGGATCTCGCGCAGCACCGGTTCCTGATCCGGGGCGAAGGCGAAGGTCATGCTCTCGACACTCATCGCCCCTTCCGGCCGGGGCAGGTCCATCACCTGTTCCTGGTGATCATCCGGTTGCGACAGCACCTCCGTCAGACGACGACCGGACTGTCGTGCCATGACCAGCACCCGCCATTGCGTCACCAGTTGCGCGAAGGGACCGACGATGCGGGACGCCAGCATGTTCGTCGCCACCAGCGAACCGATGGAGATCTGCTGGTCCATGATGGCGAGCGCGCCGGTTGTCGTGATGGCGATGGTGGTCATGACAGTCAGGCTGACACCGACATTGCCGTAGGTATCGTTGATGCGCCCGCGATCCATGGCGCTGTCGATGGCATCCACCTGCTTGTCGCGCCACATGGGCCGCACCGCCCCCTCCAGCGCCAGTGCCTTGATGGTGGTGCGATTGGCGATGATGTCCGCCAGAAAGGCATCGCGACCGATGGAGGTGCCGCGTTCCTTGTTGGCCGCCGCACCAATGGCAAAGCCCGACCGGAGGGCGAAGAGGACGAAGACCGCCGCCGCGACCAGCACGACCCAGACCAGCGGTTCCGCGACGACATAGATGATCATGATGAACATGACCGCGAACGGCAGGTCCACCAGCATGATCACGGGCGGACCGGCAACGGCGTTGCGGACCATGTCGGAGTCGCGGAACAGTCCCTGCCAGAAGGCCGCGGGCCGGGACTCCAGCACCCGAAGGGGCATGCGGCCCAGCTTCTCGAACAGCACCTCCCCGAAATGCAGGTCAAAGCGCAGAGACGCGCGCTGAACGGCGCGGCTGCGGGTCTGGCGCAGAAGGAAATCGAACAGGATCACCACGGCCATGCCGATGGCCAGACCCTGCAGGGTCGTCAGCCCGGCCTTGGCCACGACCCGGTCATAGACCTGCAGCACGAAGACCGGCACAGCCAGCGCCAGGATGTTGATGAACAGGCTGAGCAGCAGCAGTTCGCCCGTGGCGGGCCAGACCGGTCTGATCAGAGCCCTGAATCCGCCCTGTTTCGCCGGTTCAGCCATTCAATTGTCCAGTGCCCCCAAGGTTCTCACCGATCACGTCCGATGATCTTATCAGAATTCCCCAGGGTTCAGACTACCACCGAAGAACGTGATGTCATTTGCCGCGACCGAACCACCGTTCATATTCGCGATCACCTGATAACCTTCGGCGGCGAGGTCATCATCATAGATCAGATGCGTTCCATCGAAGATATAGGCGGCACTGCCCTGGGCGCCACTGTTCGTGCCGTCATAGTCGACGCCGATCACCTCGAACGTCGTCAGCTCCTGGTCGATGGACTGGAAGCCACCGGTCTCGTCAAATGACAGCAGGTCGATCCCGGTCGAGAAGTCGTCGATCAGGTCCACCGACAATCCCGATGCGGCGACCGTGACATTAGCATTGACCGATGTGATGTCCAAAAGGCTCGCATGCGCGAACTCGTCCGAGCCGGTTCCACCGACCAGCGTATCGACGCCGCCGCTGCCTTCCAGCACATCATCGCCGCCATCACCGACCAGCAACTCGTCGGCATCGCTGCCGAAGATGTCGTCGTTGGCCGCGCCACCGACCACATGCTCGATGCTGATCAGCGTGTCGGTATCGCCAAATGTATCCGTTGCGGTGCCTGCGACCAGATCAACGGTGACCCCCAGAATGCCGGCTTCATTGTCGTAGGCGACGGCATCGAAACCATCACCACCGTCGATGGTGTCGTTGCCTGCGTCGCCCTGCACGCTGTCATCACCCGCGCCCAGGTTCAGCACACCGTCGCCGTCGCCACCGATCAGCGTGTCGTTGCCGTCACCGCCGAACAGGCTGTCGAAGCCGCCCAGGCCACCATGCAGGGTGTCGTTCCCGGCATTGCCGATCAGGGTATCGTTGAGGACACCGCCGACCAGTTCGTCATTTCCGGAGCCGCCCGTCAGGCTGACGAACTCGAACCCGGAGATCGTCTTGGAATCACCGATCTGGTTCAGGATGGTCGCCTGCGTGATGTCATTGTCGGTGCCTTGGGTAACGACACTGTTCACGCTACCGGAGAAATCGGCAATCAGCAGGTCGATACCGTCACCGCCCGACAGCGTGTCATTGTTGGTGCCGGCGTTGATCGTGTCATCGCCCAGGCCGCCATCAATCGTGTCGCTGAGGTCGATGGTCGAGAAATCGACACTGTCATTGCCGGAGCCCAGCGTGGCGTTCAGCGCCTCGATGGAGGTGATCGACGTGCCGTCCGCGAAAACGTCCGTGCCGTCGTCTGCGGCCAGCACCATGTCCTCGCTGATCGAGGAGAAGTCACCGGCCAGCCGGTCGGTACCCGCCCCACCGTCGAAGGTGCCGGTCGCCGATCCGAACAGGTTGTCGTCGCCGTCGCCGCCATCGATCTGGTCTGCGCCGCCCGATCCACCATGCAGCGTATCGTTGCCGCCATTGCCGATCAGCGTGTCATCGAAGGCACCACCAACCAGTTCGTCAGTGCTGATGCCGCCGGTCAGATTGACGATCTCGAACCCGCTGACGGTCTTGGAATCGCCGATCTGATTGATGATCGTCGCCTGGGTGATGTCGTCATTGGTGCCCTGGGTGACAACACTGTTCACGCTGCCGGAGAAGTCGGCAATCAGCAGGTCGATACCGGCGCCGCCCGACAGCGTGTCATTGTTGGTGCCCGCATTGATCGTGTCGTTGCCCGCACCGCCGTCGATTGTGTCGCTGAGGTCGATACCCGCGAAATCGACACTGTCGTTGCCGGAGCCCAGCGTGGCGTTCAGCGCCTCGATGGAGGTGATCGATGTGCCGTCCGCGAAGATATCCGTGCCGTCGTCGGCCGCCAGCACCATGTCCTCGGCGATCGAGGAGAAGTCACCGGCCAGCCGGTCCAGCCCTGTCCCGCCATCGAAAGTACCGGTCGCGGAACCGAACATGTTGTCGTCGCCGCCGCCGCCGTCGATCTGGTCCGCACCGCCCGATCCGCCATGCAGCGTGTCGTTGCCGTCATTGCCGATCAGCGTGTCATCGAAGGCACCACCCACCAGTTCGTCATTGTTGATGCCGCCGGTCAGACTGGCGATCTCGAACCCGCTGACGGTCTTGGAATCACCAACCTGGTTGATGATCGTCGCCTGCGTGATGTCGTCATTGGTACCCTGCGTGACAACACTGTTCACACTGCCGGAGAAGTCGGCAATCAGCAGGTCGATGCCGGCACCGCCCGCCAGGGTGTCATTGTTGGTACCGGCGTTGATCGTGTCGTCACCCAACCCGCCGTCAATGATGTCACTGGCGTCGGTGTTCGAGAAATCGACGGAGTCGTTGCCCGAGCCAAGTGTGGCATTCAGCACCTCGATCCCGCGGATCTCGGTCCCGTCGACCAGGCTGGTGATGGTGCCCTGATCGTCGATGACGATGTTGTCGGTCGCCGCCGCCAGATTGATGGTCAGCTTGTCGATCCCGTCGCCGCCATCGAAGGTCGCCGTGCGCGCTCCGAGCAACTCGTCATCGCCGCTACCGCCGACGATGGAGTCGCTGCCGCCCGCGCCACCATTCAGGGTGTCATTGCCAAGGCCGCCGAACAGGCTGTCTTCCAGATCGCCGCCGACCAGTTCGTCGTTGCCATCACTGCCTGTCAGACTGACACGTTCGAAACCGGAGATGGTCTTGGTGCCGCCCACCTGGAACAGGGAAGTCGCCTCGACGATGTCATCGGCGGTGCCCTGGGTGTTGACACCGTTGGCGGTGCCGGAGAAATCGACGATCAGCAGGTCATTTCCGCCTGCGCCACCATCCAGCAGGTCAAAGCCGGCACCGGCATCAATGGTATCGTCCCCGTCCCCGCCGAACAGGGTGTCATTGCCGGCCAGGCCGGACAGGATGTCGTTGCCGCCGCGTCCCTCGAACCGTTCCGATTCAGCAGTGCCGGAGATGGTGTCATTGCCGAGCAGGGAGCCACGGATGGATTCGATGTTGGACAGGAAATCGACGAAATCCAGTCCGTTCTGCCGCACATTCGCCGTTCCGGCGGTCAGATCGACATTGACGAATTCGACCGAGGCCCGGTCGTAGCGGACCAGGTCGAAGCCGCCGGCCCCGTCAACCGTGTCATTGCCCTCCCGGGTGATGAAGCGGTCATTGCCGGTCGAGCCCGTCATGATGTCGGTATTGTCGGAACCGCGGAACTCGTCGACATTGGAGAAAGTATCGACCCCGCCATCGCCGTCGCCGTCCGTCAGGCCGAGTTCGATATTCAGATTGATGCCGCTTGCGGCGTTGATGTAGTCGAGCCGGTCGAAGCCTGCACCACCGATGAAGGTGTCGTTGCCCTGGCCGCCACGGAACTGCACGAACTCGTTCTGGTCGATCAGATCCACGGTGAAGCTGTCGTTGCCCGTGCCGCCGGTGATCAGCAGACCGCCGACCGTTCCGTCGATGACATCAACATCCACCAGCGTGTCTGTGCCGTTCGCCTTCACCACCGTCCCGCTGGTATTGCCGATATTGCCAACCAGTCCGGTGGTCTCCGCGCTGTAGTCCAGGTTGAAGAAGCCGAGACCCGCACCGTCGAAGCTGACCAGGTCATCGCCCGTGCCGGTGATGATCACCTCGCCCGTGCCGTCGTTGCTGCCGGGCAGCAGCGTGTCATTGCCCGCACCGCCGTCCAGCGTGTCGTTGCCGACGCCGCCGCGCAGCAGGTCGTCATCATCGCCGCCAAGCAGACTGTCATTGCCCAGAGCACCGATCAGCGTGTCGTTGCCGGCGAAGCCGTTCAGCACATCGTCGCCCTGTGCGCCCACCAGCAGGTTGGCATTGGCATCACCCAACAGGGTGTCGGTGAGATCGCTGCCGACCTGCGCCGCACCGGTGTTGTCGGTGCCGAAGACGATGAAGGTTCCCTCGTACAGATTGTAGCCGTTGGGGTTGTAGTAGGAACTCACCGCAACATCGTCGAAGCCGTCGCCGTTGACGTCCCCGATGATCGCAACCTCATGTCCGGTATAGGTGCCGGTATCCGGCCCGCGGATCAGCAGGCCGTTCAGGCCATCGAACGCGTCCGGGTGCAGGGTTGCCGCGAAACCCGCGTCGGACCCGAAGACGACATAGGCCTCACCCAGTCCGTAATTGCCCGAATAACTGGCGTTGCGGGCACCGATGATCAGATCACTCAGGCCATCGCCATTCACGTCACCACCGCCATCGACGGAGAAGCCGGCGTTGTCACCTTCCGAGCGCCCGAAGATCACGAAACCATTGCTGCCGTCCAGATCGATGGAGGTATCAACATCGGTCCGTGCCGCACTGCCGAAGATGACAAAGGCTGCACCGGCACCGTCGGCGTAGGCATCATTGTAGGGTGAGCCGACGATCACATCGTCAAGACCGTCGCCGTTCACGTCCCCGGCGCCGCTGACGGCATGTCCCAGCGCGTCACCGGCAAGGGCACCATCAATCTGGATGGCGCCATTGGCGACAAGCAGGCTGTCCAGTGTTCCGCTGGCAGGAGCGGCCGAGCCAAAGATCACGAAGGCCTGGCCCGCGTAGTTCGCGTCCGGAGCGCCTGCGATGATGTCGTCGAAACCGTCACCGTCGAAGTCACCGGCAAAATCCACGGATTCGCCAAGGCGGGCAAAGGTCTGCTGCCCGTCGATCACAATGGCATCGCCCGATCCCACCAGATCGCCGATGTTGTTGATCGCCGGGAAGCCGTCCGTACCACCGAACACGACATAGATCTCACCGGCAGCATTGGCCTGACCGTAGGAACTCGCAGGGGCGCCAATGATCAGATCATCGAAACCGTCACCATTGAAATCGCCCTCGCCGGCAATGGAATAGCCGAGCGCATAGATGTCGTAGTCGTTGGCCCGGATGACGAAGCCGTCCGTCCCGTCCAGATTGCTGACGTCGATATCGCCTGTCAGACCATTGGCGGAACCGAAGACCACCGTGACCTCACCGGTTCCGTAGGAGTTACGGACATATTCATTGCGGGCAGAGATCGCGAAGTCCCGGAACCCGTCCCCGTTCAGGTCGCCGATGCCGGCAACGTCGTAGCCGAAGATGGAGAATGACGAGGCTTCCGACTGGTAGGGCTCGAAGCCACGTCCACCCAGGTCCAGATCGCCGGCACTCTCGACGAACTGCGGTGTGCTGTCACCGAACAGCACGAAGGCCTCGCCGGTCAGCTGTGCGTTGGTACTGCCATAGCTGGCACCGACCAGAATGTCGTCCAGGCCGTCTCCGTTGATGTCGCCGATACCGTCGATCGCCTGACCGAACTTCTCGTTGGTGTCCGGGTTGGCGAAGATGAACCCGGAAGTGGCGTCGAAGTCGTCCCGCAGGTCGAGCAGCGGGTCAATCGGTTGTGCATCCGCAAAGATGAAGTCATCTGCGGCCAGGTCGGCGACCAGCACATTCTGGAGAACGAGGGAATCCGAGAGGCCAAGCTGCAGCGTGGTGTCGGTGCCATCATCGCTGGCGACCTGCAGCAGGGACGAGAAATTCAGGAAGCCGAACTCGGACACATCCACCACGTCATCGGTGGCGGCACCGGCCGTGAAGTCCGAAATGAAGTTGCCCACGCCCATGCGTCCGACAGCGATGAACAGGTCATCCCCGGCATTGCCGGTGAAACCCGTCCCGGAGCCGAAGGTGAACTGGTCACCCTGATCGGAGCCGACGACCAGTTCGATGCCGGTCACGGTCTCCACATTGCCGAAACCGTCGTTGGTCACAGTGCCGAGCGTCAGATCGACGATGACGCCTTCCGTGCCGTCGGATGCGACGTAGATGTCGAAGCCGTCGCCGCCGTCGATGCTGTCCGTCCCGTCACGGCCGATCAGCGTGTCGTCGCCCAGGCCGCCGCTCAGGATGTCATCGCCACCGCGTCCGTCAAGCTGGTTGTCGTTGGCATCACCGGCAATCGTGTCACTGCCGGTACGCGAGCCACGGATCGATTCGATGCTGATCAGGCTGTCGACGGTATCGAACTGATTGCCCGTGAACCGCACATTGGCGACTTCGGCGGAAAGATCCACATCCACGAAGTCGATATTGGCCCGGTCATAGCGCACCAGATCGAAGCCGTCGCCACCGTCAACCGTATCGTTGCCCCGCCGGGTGATGAAGCGATCATCCCCTGCCGACCCGATGAAGCTGTCGGCATTGTCGGAGCCGCGGAACTCGTCGATCTGGCTGAAGCTGTCGGTGCCGCCATCGCCATCATCGGTGGTCACTCCGGCGGCGATATCGATGGTCACACCCCCAGCCGCACCGACATAGTCCAGACGGTCGAAGCCACCGCCGCCCGTGATCGTGTCATTGCCGGCGCCGCCACGGAACTGGAAGAACTCATTGGCGTCCAGCAGATCGACAGTGATGACATCGTCGCCGGTACCGCCCAGCACCTGCAGTCCGCCCAGGATGCCGTCAATCAGATCCACACCCTGCAGGGTGTCCGTGCCGCTGGCCTTGGCAATGGTGCCATCGGTGTTGCCGATGTTGCCGACAATTCCCGTTGTCTCGGCTGTGTAGTCCAGGATGAAGAAGCCCCCACCCGGATTGACGAAGGAGACCAGGTCGTTGCCCGCGCCTGTGTTCAGCAGATCGCCGTTGCCGTCGTTCGTGCCCGACAGCAGCGTGTCGTCGCCATCGCCGCCCAGCAGCGTGTCGTTGCCGTCGCCGCCGTCGATGAGGTCATTACCGCCACGTCCGTCGAGCAGGTTCGCCAGCGCGTCACCGGTCAGCGTGTCGTTGCCGGTGCGGGAGCCGCGAATGGACTCGATGTTCAGCAGCGTGTCTGTCGCGGTGCCCAGTGCCCCCACGAACTGAACGGTCGCGGTATTGGCCGACAGGTCTACGTTCACGTTCTCGATGTTGCTGCGGTCATAGCGCACCAGGTCGAAGCCGCCCGCGCCATCAACCGTGTCATCGCCCTGCCGGGTGATGAAGCGGTCATTGTTCTCGGAACCCGTCAGCGTGTCGCTGTTGTCCGAACCGCGCACCTCGTCGATCTGGCTGAAGGTGTCCACGCCGCCGTCACCATCATCCAGCGTCAGGCCCTGGGAAATGTCGACATTCACGCCTGCGGCCGCACCCACATAGTCGAGCCGGTCGAAACCGGCACCGCCGGTGATGGTGTCATTGCCCGCACCGCCGCGGATCTGGATGAATTCCTCATTCGACTGCAGGTTCGCGGTGAAGACATCCGCGCCGCTGCCGCCATTGATCTGCAGGCCGCCGACGGTGCCGTCGATCAGGTTCACGCCCTGCAGCGTATCGGTGCCGCCGATCTTGGTGACCGTGCCCTCGACAGCGCCGATGTTGGCGACGATGCCGTTGACCTGGTCGGAATAGTCGACGATGAAGAAGCCCGCGCCCGGCGCATCGAAGACGATCAGATTGTCATCCACACCGGCCTGGACGAAGTCACCGACGGAGCCGTCATTGCTGCCAGGACGCAGCGTATCTACGCCCGCGCCACCGATCAGCGTGTCGGCGCCCGCACCACCATCCAGCAGATCGTCACCGTCACCGCCCACCGCGCTGTCGTCGCCGATACCGCCACGCAGCACGTCGTTGCCGACCAGACCGGAAAGGGTGTCATTGCCCTGCGCGCCCACCAGCAGGTTGGCGTTCTCGTCGCCGGTCAGATCGTCGTTGCCGGCCCCACCCACCAGCGCCTCGCCGGAACTGTCGCGCCCGAAGATGATGAAGGTCGAGTCATAGACAGCCGCACCACCGTTGTAGACGAAGCCGCCGCTGGACGAGAATGCGATGTCATCGAAGCCGTCACCGTTCACGTCCTCGACAAGCGCAACAGTGCCGCCGATTTCGGTAACACCACCGCCACCGCGAATGACCAGCCCGTCGGTCCCGTCCAGAACCCCGGGGGCAATGCTGGAGGCGAACCCGTTGCTGCTGCCGAAGATGACGATGACCTCACCGGTCCCAGCGGCGTCATAGGCACCTACGACGATGTCGGCAATGCCGTCACCGTTCACGTCGCGACCGCCGTCAACCGAGTTGCCGACCCGTTCCAGGGCCGTGTCGCCCAGAATGGAGAAGCCCTGCAAACCGTCGACCGCAAGCTGGGACGCATCCACATTCTGCGGATTGGCGCTGCCGAACACCACGTGCGCCGCGCCGCGATTGTTCAGACCGGCATCCGTGCCGCTGGCCCCGATGATCAGGTCATCAAAGCCGTCATTGTTCAAATCACCTGCCGCACTGACGGATTCGCCCAGCCGGTCAGCGAACTCGCCCGCCGTTATCTCGATCGCACGGGCCGAGCCTTCCAGCACGTTGGTGATCGTCGTGTCGATGGTCAGATTGGCAGCACCGAAGATGACGTAGGACTTGCCGCCCGCACTGCCGAACGGTTCGCCCACCACCAGGTCGTCGAAACCGTCCCCATCGAAATCACCAATGATGTCAACGGAATAGCCGAATTGTGCGCTGGCCGTATCACCCGTCACCGTGGTACCGGCGACTGTATTTCCGATATCATCGCTCGAGAAATCCGCCACGAACCCGTTGGTCGATCCGAAGACGATCAGGATCTCGCCCCGGCTCCCGTTGGTGCCAGGCGCACCGACAACCAGATCGTCGATACCATCGCCATTCAGATCGCCGCCACCGGAAATCGAAGCGCCCAACTGTTCCGGACCGAAGTAGCCGGAATAGAACGAGAAACCGTTGGTGCCATCCAGATTGTCGAGGTCGAGATCGCCACTCAGACCATCAGCATCGCCAAAGACAACCGCGATCGCACCTGAGCCCCGATAATAGCCATTGTAGACGCCCGGACCGCCCACAGCGAAGTCAGTGAAGCCGTCACCATTGACATCACCAATGGCGGCGACCGCCCGGCCGGCATACTCGCCCGGCCCGACCGACGTCGCCGTGATGCCGAAACCGGAGCCGTCACCCGCAAGATTGCCGTCCTGCACCTGAACGAACCCCGGGGCTGCGTCCCCGAACAGCACGAATGCCTCGCCTGCCCCGCCATTGCCATAGGGTGAACCGATCAGCAGATCGCCCAGGCCATCACCGGAAACATCGCCGATCCCCGCAATGGCACTGCCGAAACCGAACTCCGCGGTCGCATTGCCGAACAGGAAGCCGTCATCGCTGGTTGCCGCACCGAGTTCAAGCAAGGCCGGGAACTGGTCGGCATTGTTGCCGAAGATGAAGTCGTCATCCGCCAGATCCGCGACCAGTACATCCGTCAGCAGGATGGAATCGGTGGCCGAGAGCTGGATCGTGGTGCTGGTTCCGTCGTCGCTGGACTCGGCCTGAACCTCGGCCAGATTGCCGAAGCCGAACGACGACAGGTCGATGACGTCTTCTGTTCCCGTACCAGCCGTGAAATCGCTGATCACGCCACCGGTGCCGATTCCCGTATTGACGGTGAACAGGTCATCGCCCGCGCCGCCTGCAACCTGGGCATCCAGACCAAGCGTGAAACTGTCCGCGAAGGTCGAACCGATGGCGTTCTCGATCGAGAAGACCGTGTCCGTGTTGCCAAAGCCGTCGTTGGTCAGTGTCTGCGCCGCAATGTCGAAGACAACGCCTTCCGTCGCGCCCGTGAATGCCAGGGTATCGGAACCGGCATTGCCACTGAGATCATCGACCCCGTCGTCGGCCACGAACAGGTCATCACCGTCCCCGCCGGCCACGGAGTCGTCACCATCCCCGCCGCTGAGGGTGTCGTTGCCCTGATCGCCGAACAGGGTATCCGCCCCTGCGGCACCACTGATGCTGTCAGCGCCATCACCGCCGCCCAGCACGTTCGCCTGAACGTCACCAGCAAGCGTGTCATCGAAGTCGGAGCCTTCGACATTCTCGATTCCCGTGAGGGTATCTGTGGATTCGCTCGCATCCAGCGCCGTACCGGCAGCGAGATCGACGTTCACACCGGCAAGGTCGCCAATGTAGTCGGCGGTATCCGTACCGTCGCCACCATCAAGGCTGTCGGCGCCATCGTCGCCGGCCAGCGTGTCGTCACCCGCGCCACCCGACAGGATGTCCGCACCACTGTCACCGGCAAGGTCGTCGTTGCCGCCACCGCCGAGCAGGGTGTCATTGCCAGAGCCGCCGTCGCCGATGTCGGCACCGTCGTTCAACTGGAAGAGATTGTCGGCCAGATCGCCGACCACATTGTCCGCGAAGTCGGTCGCGATGACATTCTCGATCCCCGACAGCGTGTCGTTGCCCAGAGCCTGGCCGCCATTCGCGGTTCCGATCACCAGGTTGACATTGACCGCTTCGACTGCGCCACCGAAGTCGGCGGTATCGGTTCCGTCACCACCTGTCAGGACGTCATCACCTTCGCCGCCGATGCCGCCGACCAGGGTGTCGTCACCGGCACCACCGTCCAGGGAATCGTTGCCCTGACCGCCGCTCAACGAGTCACCACCCGCGCCGCCCTCGATCGTGTTCGCGCCCGCGCCGCCCTGCAGCGTGTCGTCAAATGCCGAACCGATCAGGTTCTCGATGCCCGAGAGCGTATCGAAATTGCCGAAACCGTCAGTCGCGCCGAACGCCACCAGCTCCGCGAATACACCGTTCGGGTCATTGGCGAAGGACGCCGCGTCGATGCCGTCACCGCCATTCAGGATGTCGCTGCCATCGCCGCCTTCCAGCGTGTCGTTGCCCGAAGTCACGTCATTGATGACTGCTGTGGATTCCACCCGGCCAACGCCGCCAAGCAGGACCGCGGTGGCGGAATCTGCCGTCTGGTCGAGGGCAAAGTTGAAGCCTTCCTCGTCGAAATCGAGATAGAGCTCCAGTCCAGCCTCGTCGCCGACGAGGAGATCGTCCAGAGCGCCGGAAATCTCCTGCTCCGAACGCACGATGGACCAGATCCGCGCCTCGTCCATCGTCCCCTGGAACCGACCGAAGGCATCGTCGATGTTCGATTCACCGAGTGTCAGGGGCGTATTCGTGGAAATATCGACACCATTGAGGGCCGAGATGTTCACCGGCGCACCGCTCGCGACACCATTGACGAACAGGCTCATCAGCCCGTCACGGTCAAAGGTCACGGCAAAATGCTGGGCAGCTCCGGCCCCCGGCGCCAACAGGTCACTTGTGACCTCGAACGCCTGTCCATTGCCCGCGATACGGGCCACGGCAACCAGCCCTTCGCCCTGCGCGGAGCGGAAACCGAACATCAGTCCGGTTTCAACACCCTGCGGATCCTCGCGGGTGTCGAACACCGCCATGTCCTGCACGGCACCCGGCGCCAGCCAGGCCTCGAACGTCGCATCGTCCGTACCTGACAATCCGGTGAAACCGGGCAGAATGGCGGAATCGTCGATACCGTCGAACGTCAGCGCCAGATCCGCGTCCGGAACGCTGTCGCCCTCGATAGTGTCGTCGCCGGCGCCGCCATTCAGCAGGTCGTTGCCCGCATCGCCCTGAAGCTCGTCCGCACCCGCATCGCCGAAGAGCGTGTCGTTGCCGCCGCCGCCTTCGAGATTGTCATTGCCCGAACCCGCATTGATGAGGTCATCGCCAAGCTGGCCCAGAAGCGCATCGGAGGCGTTGTCGCCGCCCGTCAGCGTGTCGTTGCCGGCACCGCCAACGGCCGCCTGGCCGTCAATGCCATCAGCGAGGCTGATGTCGTCAGCCTGCGCGGTGCCCTGAACGATCTCGATGTTCGTCAGGGTGTCGGTGCCGGAATCCGCGCCTGTCGCCGTGCCCGCGCCCAGATCGACCGTGACACCGGATGCCGCATCGGAGAAATCCGCCACATCCAGGTCGGCGCCGCCGTCAAGACTGTCGTCCCCGGCACCACCGGCAAGCAGATCCTGCCCCGCATCACCGGCCAGGTTGTCCGCACCCGCGTCGCCCTGCAGCAGATCGGTGCCTGCACCGCCACTCAGCGTGTCATCGCCGACGCCGCCGAAGATCGCGTCCTGGCCCGCGTTGCCCTGAACAACGTCATTGCCCTGGCTGCCCAAGATCACGTCATCGGCAGCGCCGCTCTCCACATTGATCGCCGCATCCGACTTCAGTGCAGCGTCAATGAACAGCGCGCTCGTGACGGCCGCCAGTGCTGAGGCATTGATACCGATCGTGCCCGAGTTGTTGATCTGGCCGTTGCGCAGGGTCAGATCCGTCTCCGCATCATCCAGCAGTTCGACATTCTCGAACCCGGTGACGCTGTCCAGCGCCGTGCCGCCAATGTCGCCGCCACCCGAAACCTGCAGCAGATCCGTGCCGTCGCCGCCCTTCAGGACATCATTGGCGTCCAGCGCGGCATTGTTCACCACGACCGTGTCGTCACCGACACCACCATCGATGAACATCGTGCCGTCGCCCGCGTTCAGCAGATCGTTGCCTGCCCCGCCGACCAGATCATGCGCCTGGCCCGCACCCGCCGTCAGCGTGTCATTGAAGGCGGAGCCAAGCAGCCCCTCAACGGCCACAAGCGTGTCCGTGTCATTGCCGGAAACCGCCGTATTGGTCACCAGACTGGCATTGACCGCCTGATTCAGATCGGCAAACGACGCCGTGTCGAAATCGGCACCGCCGTCGATGACGTCAGACCCGCCGTTACCCTGCAGCGTGTCGGTGCCATCACCGCCGCGCAGCGTGTCTGCAGCCTGGCCGCCGTCCAGTTCGTCGTCCGCCGCGCCACCCTGAATGCTCAGGTTGCCTTCCTGCTCGGCACTGCCATTGACCACCAGGGTACTGGTGTTCGAGACAAGCAGCGACCCGTTCACGAACAGGGTCTGCTCGGCACCGATCATGGCATCGGACAGGGTGATGTCGATGGCCTGATCCGTTGTCGGCAGCAGGGTCTCGATGTTCGTCACGCCTGAAAGCGCGGCCTCATCGATGGTTCCGCCGAGTTCGATGGCCAGGGTATCGACACCCGCGCCACCATCGAGCACATCTTCCGCACCGAGCACCGTTGCATTGACCGCAAAGATATCATTGCCGTCGCCACCAAGCGCCGTCGTCGTGTCGTCCGCCAGCAGGTTGAGCAGATCGTTCCCGGCGCCGCCATCAAGCGTGTCCGCGCCACCGGCACCCAGCAGGGTGTCGTTGCCAATGCCACCGCGCAGCACGTTGTTCTGCGCATCGCCGGTCAACTGGTCACTGAAGTCGGAGCCGGTGACATTCTCGATCCCGGCAAGCTGGTCGGTATTGCCGAACTCGTCCGTCGCGGTTCCGGCCGTCAGGTTGACGACGACCCCGGTCTCGCCGCCATAGGTGAACAGCGCCGTGTCGGTACCTGCACCACCATCGATGATGTCATTGCCCGCGCCGCCGTCGAAGAAATCGTCGTCGGCACCGCCGAACAGCTGGTCCGCGCCCGCGGCACCGAACAGCGTGTCCGCGCCAGCGTCACCGCTCAGCGTGTCGTTGCCGTCGCCGCTGTTCATGGTGTCGTCGCCAGCGCCGCCGAAGATTAGTTCGGCAGCCGCCGCGCCGGTGACCGTGTCACTGGCACCGGACAGGACCAGGGTCTCGACACTGCTGATCAGGTCATTCCCGTCGCCGGTAACCGTCCCGGCCGCCAGATTGACGTCAAGCGCCGCAGCCGCATCGGAGAAATCAGCCGCGTCCGTGCCCGCGCCGCCATCGATCGTGTCATTGCCCGCGCCACCGATCAGCGCATCATCACCGTCGCCTGCGGACAGGCTGTCGTCCCCGTCACCGCCCTGCAGGGTGTCATTGCCCGCACCGCCGATCAGGAGATCATTGCCGGGATCGATACCGACGGCAGCCGAGCCGCCGGTCGTTACCTGAATCGTCCCTGTCGTGACCTGGAAAGTGACGGCAATGTCGCCTTCACTGAGACTGCCGCCCTCATCATTGATGCCAGCAACTGCCTCATCCAGATCAAGACTGAAGTCACTGACCGCAAGCACATAGTCACCTGCGGGCAGATTACCGATCTCGTCGCCGGTATTGATGATCGCATTGCTGAACGAACCTGCTGGCAGACCGTCGTCATCGTCAGACGCCAGAAAGTCCTCGGCGTCCAGACTGCCATCGTCGTTGAACAGGAAGATTTCCGGATCCGTCGTCGGCCCATCGGTGGTGATGGTGATGGCGGTTTCCGCACTCAGCGTGAAGAAGATGAACTGGACCGACCCCTCGCCGCCATCGTTGGCAATCGAGACCGTCACGGTCGCCGGTGTGTGCCCGTCACCAAAGATGGTCTGTCCGGACAGATCAGCATCGCCGCTGAGGAAGTCGGCGCCATCGCCGCCGGTCAGCGTGTCATTTCCGTCGCCACCGGCAATCAGGTCGTCGCCGCCGGCGCCAAGCAGGCTGTCCGCGCCCGCGCCGCCATTGATCTGGTCGGATTCCGCACCACCGAGTGCCGTGTCGTCACCCGCGCCGCCGTCCAGCGTGTTGATGCCGGTACCGCCGTCCAGGGAGTCATTGCCTGCGTCGCCGCTCAGACTGTCCGCGTCGGCACCGCCCAGAAGGGTGTCGTTGCCATCTCCGCCGCTGATCACGTCAGTGCCAGCGCCACCATCCAGTGAATCCGAGCCCGCGCCACCATCCAGGCTGTCGACGCCGGCACCGCCAAAGATGCTGTCGTTGCCTGCGCCGCCATCCAGCGCATTGCCAAGGGTATCGCCGGTGATCTGGTCACCCGCGTCGCCGCCGGTGACATTCTCGATACCGGTCAGGGAGTCCGTGCCGGAGGTCTCGCCGTTTGCCGTGCCTGTCAGCAGGTTTACGGTCACACTGGAGGTCTCGCCGGCGAAGCTCGCCCGGTCAGTGCCCGTGCCGCCATTCAGCGTGTCGTTGCCCGAACCGCCGTTCAGTTCATCGTCACCGGCGCCACCAACCAGATTGTCCGCACCGGCATTGCCGACCAGGGTGTCGTTCCCGGCATTGCCGGTCAGGACGTTGGCCACTCCGTTGCCGGTCAGGCTGTCGCCTCCGGCACCACCGGTGATGTCCTCGATCGCAATCAGGGTATCCGTGTCGACCTCGTTGGCGCCGATCGATTGCGCCCGACCGGTCACCAGATTGGCGGCAACACCGTTCGACGTGCCGGAGAAATCAACGGCGTCGGTACCGTCGCCGCCATCCACCACGTCATTGCCGTCGACGCCGGTCAGAGTGTCATTGCCTGCGCCACCCAGCAGGCTGTCGTTGCCGGCCCCACCGAACAGTCGGTCGCTGCCCGCACCGCCATCGATCGTGTCGTCGCCGGCACCGCCGTCAACGGTGTCATTGCCGGCAGCCGCGTTCACATTGTCGTTGCCGCCGCCCAGCGTGACATTGTCGCCGCCGCCGGTGAATCCGTTCGGATCAACAACAATGACCAGATCATCATTGTTGTTGGTGTTGGGCTGTGGATCCGTACCGCCCTGGGTCCCGCCAGTCGTCCCGCCCGTTCCGCCGCCTGCCGGCGGGGTCGTGGAGCCAAGAATGTTATTCTGCTGGTTAGTGAAATTGTCGTTGGTCTGGCCACCTGTACCTGCCGCGCCGGTGCCCGGTGTCCCCGTGCCAGTACCCGGTGTCCCCGTACCAGTGCCAGGGGTCCCGGTCCCGGCACCCGTTCCGCCACCTTCACCACCCGACCCGCCATCTGATCCGCCGCCGCCTGAGCCACCGCCGCCGTCAGGGCCACCGTCAGCCGTGCCACCATCCGTTGCGCCGCCGCCCGTCGCACCGCCGCCGTCCGGCACATTCTCGGCGTCGCCGCCACCGCCGCCACCGCCGGTCTCGCCCTCGCCATCCTCGCCGCCGCCTTCGCCATCGGCGCCGTCGCCGTCGGGACCGCCGTCACCTTCGGAGCCGCCGTCGCCGTCGGCACCACCATCCGGTCCGCCATCCGGACCACCATCGCCGTCGGCCTCGCCGCCGCCCTCGCCCTCAGGGCCGCCGTCGCCCCCGGGGCCACCATCCGGGCCGCCGTCACCTTCGCCTTCGCCGTCAGCGCCGTCGCCCTCTTCCTCGCCGTCGCCCTCGCCCTCTTCTTCCCCGTCGCCTTCGCCTTCACCCTCGCCCTCGGCCGCGGCTTCTCCATCGCCCTCGCCCTCGGCGTCTCCTTCGCCTTCACCTTCCGTCTCACCCCCAGCGCCGCCGCCGTCGTCGCCACGACGGTCACCACCGGAGTCATTGTCATTGCCGCTCTGACCCACCTGCGGCGTCCCCGGCAGGTTGCTCAGCGCATTGCCGAACTTCGATTCAATCTCCGTCCGGCTGAATATCCGCGGCGCTGCAGGAGCCTGGAACTGGCTCGACGTCTGCGTGCCCTCGAACGCCTGGTTCAGTTCCACACCGCCAGCCGCGTTCGAGACAAAGATCCGTCCCGTCGTGCCGTCTTCCTGCGGCAGGTTCACGACCTCCGACTGCTCACCCTCCTGCGCGCCCTTGCCGCCCACGAAGGTGCCGCGCACACCGATGGTCAGCACCGGTGTCTTCACCGTCAGCGCGTCATCGCCGGTCTTCGCCACCGCGCCCGAGACAAACGAGAACGAGCCCTGCAGCACGTTGACCACCGCGCTGCCCGTGTTCGCCGCCGGGTCGTAGACGAAGTCGTCCAGCACCATCCGGGCGTCGCCGCCGATGGAGAATGTCGTGTCGTCATTGAAGCGGATACCCGCAGCGCCATCCTCCGACGTCTCCACCACGTCATCGGTGAAGACCGGGTCGCCGACCTGGACCTGTTCGCGGGTGCCATTCACGCGGGTGACGAAGACGGCCCCGTCAGCCTGCTCGATAACGCCAATGGGATCGCCAAGTGCGCCGTCACCCTGCTGCGCCAGGCCCGTGGCGCGGGGACCGGACAGCAGTTCGGCCAGGCTGCCGTCGATGCGGGCGCCGTTCAGGGTGTAGAGATCGGGCGGGTTCTCGGTGGAGAAGAAATTGATCACCAGGACCCGGCTGCCGTCCTTGCCCACCAGAATCAGGTCAGGACCGGAACGCACGAACTGCGCCGTAAGCAGAAGCAGACCCTGGTCTATGACAAGACTGGTCTGACCCGTCGCGTCAACGACAGCAACAAACTCGGGTGTCGCTCCACCGTCACCGGAAAGTGGCGGGAATTCGTTCTTCGACATGATCAACTACTCCACTGGAGTCCCCGACCACTCCAGTTTTCAAAAACTCCAGACGACTCAATCCCCGACGCGGTATTCATCCTTGCCAGCCTTGAACCCACACTGTTCCACCACTGTGGACTGCTCCACAGGCTGGGAATTCGCGACCGCCCCCCGGTCGAGTTCTCCCAGCGTGTTCAGCACGCGATAGGCCGCAATCTCGGAATCGAAAACTGCATTCACGAAGTTGATGCAGGCATTGTAGAGCTGGCTCTGCGCATCCAGCACGTTGATCGCGGTTTCCTTGCCGGCTTCGCGCAGTTCAAGCCGGGAGGCGAAGACCTCCGCCGCGATGTTCATGGCATTGCGCAGCAGTTCCGCGCGTTCGTCGGCAACTTCCATCTGGTGCCAGGCGATTTCCATCAGCTCGATGGTCTTGCGGGTCACATTGCGCCCGTTCTGGATCGCCTCCTGATAGCGCGCCGCGGCGGCACCCGTGTTGGCCGGCGTCAGCAGGCCGTCGAACAGGACCCAGCGCGCCTCCAGCTTCAGCGAATAATCGTGCCGGACATCCTCGGCGCCCGACAGGTTGTTCTCGATGTTCGCGCGGGCGACGACGTCAAGCGACGGCCAGTATGTCGATGCCGCACGATCACGTTCATGCAGCGCGGAACTGACCTGCGCCTGCGCGATCTGGATGACCGGATTGCCCTTCTGGATCAGGGCAATGCCTTCTTCCTTGGTCGCCGGCAGGCTTTCCTGTGCCGGCGTGACCGCCCGCATCTCGTCAAGCACCGGCGCATGGCCGAAGACCTGGATATAGTTGGCGACCGTGTCCTTCAGCGCACCCTGGAACGCCACGCTCTGTTCCCGCGCGATCTGCAGACGGCTCTTGGCCTCCAGAACATCGACCGCGATGCCGGAGCCGCGCTGAACGCGCTCATCCTCGAGCTGCAGCTGTTCCTGGATCGCGCGCTCGTTGCCCCGGTTCAGCCGGACGAGTTCGCGGTTGCGCAGGACATTCATGTACGTGGTCACGGCCTCCAGCACCACGTTCTGGGTCACCGCCGTCAGCGTTTCCTCTGCGGCACGCGTCAGCGCACCGGCACTGCGCACGCCGGATCGGGTACCGAAGCCGTTGAAGACGTTCTGGCGCACTTCCAGTGTCGCGTTCGTGGCGAAGAACTGCACATTGTCCTGACCTGCGGCACGGGTCGCCAGCGAATCGGTGTGTTCGTAACCGGCACCCGCGGTGCCTGTGACGGTCGGCAGATAGCCTGCGCGTTCCCGACGCTCACCCTCGGTACCCGCATCGACAGCACTCTGCGCCGCGCGAATCTGCGGATGATCGCCGAGCAGACCCTCGACTTCCGATTTCAACGATTCGGCACTCGCGCCGTTCCACGGCAGCATCAACAGCGCCAGCGCAATCCCACTCGCCGCCTGCGCTACACTGCCCCTCCTGACGATCAGCATTATTACTGTCCCATCCTGTCTGGCAGAATCCCTGCGTGCCTGTCCAAGCAAAGCCAAGACAAACATGATCGGAACACTACTGCACGATCGCGCAAAATCAGAAGCGACGAGCGCAACGTTCAGCCCCCTGAGCTCCGAACTGAAGCAATTCGACCACTTATCGTCATCATGACTGACGAATGGTGCTCACGAAGTGACCATGGTCACGCCCACGTTCGCTGAAAACGAGAACGAAATCCGATCAATATCCCGTAAGGGGTGCAATTACAGCCCCGCCGGCAGCAACCGAATCAATCGTCAGTTGCCCGCACACACGCAATCGGCCGAGGCATCAGCCCCGGCATCCGACAGCAGGACTGGTCGCGAAAGGCCTATTCGGACGCGATCTGCCGCCGGGCGTCTTCCAGAAGATCGGCCATGTGCTTGCGCAGGCGATGCTCGGAGATGTCCAGGCCCTTCTTGTCGATGTCAGCCTTCACCTTGCGGTAGACATCCTCGTCGCCCGGCTCCTCGAAATCGGAGGCGATCACTTCGCGGGCATAGGCATCGGCGTCGGCGCCGGACATGCCCATCTGTTCCGCCAGCCAGAGCCCCAGCAGCTTGTTGCGCCTGGCCGTGGCCTTGAATTCCTTTTCGCTGTCCAGTGCGAACTTGCCCTCAGCGGCCTTCTTGCGGTCGTCGAACCCAGCCATGTCTGCCCTCGTCAAAAAAAACTGCGCCGGATTGGGCGCTGCACCGAGAAGAGACATAGTCCGCGAATGTGACAGGTTCAACCAAGCGACGCCCGGCGAAGGACCCACGCGGCATTTCGCGCGCATCCGGCACGTTGCGCCGATTGCGGATTGCGCCCGCGTTCTGTATGGTCCCGCCGCTTCAGGGAAGCCCCCCACTGCCACTTCGGAAAGCGAGAATCACGATGGCCCGTCGCAGGAAGCTCTATGAGGGCAAGGCGAAGATTCTCTTCGAAGGCCCGGAACCCGGCACGATCGTGCAGTACTTCAAGGATGACGCCACCGCGTTCAACGCCCAGAAGAAGGGCGAGATCACGGGCAAGGGCGTGCTCAACAACCGGATCTCGGAGTTTCTGATGACCCGGCTGAACGAGATCGGGGTGCCGACGCACTTCATCCGCCGCCTCAACATGCGCGAGCAACTGGTGCGGGAAGTCGAGATCGTGCCACTGGAAGTGATCGTGCGGAATGTGGCCGCCGGTTCCTTCTCCGAACGCTTCAAGATGGAGGAAGGCACCGCCCTTCCCCGCTCCATCATCGAATTCTGCTTCAAGAATGACGAGATGGGTGACCCGTTCGTGACAGAGGAGCACATCACCGCCTTCGGTTGGGCCACGCCGCAGGAAATCGACGACATCATGGCCCAGACGATCCGGATCAACGATTTCCTGACCGGACTCTTCCTGGGCATCGGCATCCGCCTCGTGGACTTCAAGATCGAGTTCGGGCGCATCTGGGAAGGCGAGATGATGCGGATCATCCTTGCCGACGAGATCAGCCCCGACAGCTGCCGTCTCTGGGACGCCTCGACCAACGAGAAGATGGACAAGGACAGGTTCCGGCGCGATATGGGCGGAATCGAGGAAGCCTATCAGGAAGTCGCGCGCCGACTGGGCGTGATGCCGGAGAATCAGGCCGAGTTCAACGGGCCGAAACTCGTCCACTGACGGGTAACGGGCCGTTGCCGGGCAACGAACGACAGATTGCTATTGAGTACAGGATGAGGGGCCGATGCAGGCACGGGTTTTTGTCACGCTGAAGAACGGGGTGCTCGACCCCCAGGGCAAGGCGATCGAACATGCCCTGCGCGGGCTCGGTCACGACGGGGTGGAGAAGGTCCGTCAGGGCAAGATGTTCGAGATCGAGCTGGCGGATACGGATGCCGCCGCTGCCGAACAGCGCCTGAAGGTCATGTGCGAGCGACTGCTGGCAAATACGGTAATCGAGAACTACCGCATCGAGATCGGCGGGGAAGGCCAGGGCACGGGCGCATCATGAAATCGGCAGTGATCGTCTTTCCGGGCAGCAATTGTGACCGGGACGCCGCCGTGGCGCTGCACCAGGCATCGGGAAAACCCCCGGCCATGGTCTGGCACGGTGACAGCGACCTGCCCGATCTGGACCTGGTCGTCCTGCCCGGCGGCTTCAGCTATGGCGATTATCTGCGGGTCGGTGCCATCGCGGCACTGAGTCCGATCATGGCCGCCGTCGTGCGCCATGCGGAGCGGGGCGGCGCGGTCTTCGCCATCTGCAACGGTTTCCAGATGGCCTGCGAGGCGGGACTGCTGCCCGGGGTGCTGATGAACAATGCCGCCGGAAAGTATGTCTGCCGCCATGTCGCGATGCGCGTCGAGGATACGCAGAGCCCCTTCACCGCCGGTTATCAGGCAGCGCAGCGCATCTCCATTCCCGTGGCGCATCACGACGGCAACTACTTCGCCGATGAGGCGACGCTGGACCGGCTGGAGGGTGAGGGTCTGGTGGCCTTCCGCTACGACAACGACAATCCGAACGGGTCCTGCCGCGACATCGCGGGGATCCTGTCCGCGAACCGGCGCGTGCTCGGCATGATGCCGCATCCGGAGCGGGCGGCGGACCCGGATCTGGGCGGCACGGACGGCGCCGCCATGTTCCGGTCACTTGTGGAGACCCTGGCATGAGTACCGATCCCGACAGCATCGAGATCACGCCGGAGATCGTGGCCGAGCATGGCCTGACCGCGGAGGAATATGACCGGGTGAAGAGTGCCCTCGGCCGGGAACCGAACCTGACCGAACTGGGCATCTTTTCCGTCATGTGGTCGGAGCACTGTTCCTACAAGTCGTCACGGGTCTGGCTGAAGACCCTGCCGACGGAAGCCCCCTGGGTGATCTGCGGACCGGGTGAGAATGCCGGCATCATCGACATTGGCGACGGCGACGCCGCGATCTTCAAGATGGAGAGCCACAACCACCCGTCCTTCATCGAGCCCTATCAGGGCGCGGCGACAGGCGTGG
This sequence comes from Minwuia sp. IMCC3009, assembly GCF_029909415.1. Classification (GTDB taxonomy): domain Bacteria; phylum Pseudomonadota; class Alphaproteobacteria; order Minwuiales; family Minwuiaceae; genus Minwuia. The sequence continues at coordinate 196,305 of NZ_CP123781.1, read as the reverse complement.
GTGGCATCATGCGCGATGTCTTCACCATGGGCGCCCGCCCGGTGGCCAACATGAACGCGCTGCGCTTCGGTGCACCGGATCACCAGAAGACGCGGCAACTGGTCAGCGGTGTCGTTGCCGGCATCGGCGGCTATGGCAACTGCATGGGCGTGCCGACGGTGGGCGGGGAGGTGAACTTCGACCCTGCCTACAATGGCAACATCCTGGTCAACGCCATGTGTGTCGGGCTGGCAAAGACCGACCGCATCTTCTATTCGGCTGCGGCGGGCATCGGCAATCCGGTGGTCTACGTCGGCTCCCGCACCGGTCGCGATGGCATCCACGGCGCCACCATGGCCTCCGCCGAGTTCGACGACCAGTCGGAGGAGAAACGCCCCACGGTGCAGGTCGGAGACCCGTTCACCGAGAAGCTGCTGCTGGAAGCCTGTCTGGAACTGATGGCCACGGACGCCATCGTCGCCATTCAGGACATGGGCGCGGCAGGCCTGACCTGTTCGTCAGTCGAGATGGCGGACAAGGGTGGTGTCGGGCTGGAACTGGACCTGGACAAGGTGCCCCAGCGCGAAACCAACATGAGCGCCTACGAGATCATGCTGTCCGAAAGCCAGGAACGCATGCTGATGGTGCTGGAACCGGGGCAGGAGGATGTGGCCCGCGCGATCTTCGCCAAGTGGGGTGTCGAGTTCGCCGTCGTCGGCCATCTGACCGATACGGGTCGCTTCACCCTGAAGCAGGGCGGCAGGATCGTCGGCGACATCCCCGTGCGACCGCTGGTCGATGACGCCCCGGCCTACGAGCGCCCGTGGCAGCAGACGGAAAAGCGTGCGCCCCTCGCCCCGGCCGATGCTCCGGCACCGAATGACATGGCCGATGCGCTGATGCGCCTGGTCGGCGGCTTCGACGGCTGCTCACGCCGCTGGATCTGGGAACAGTACGACCACATGGTCATGGCCGACACCATCGCCTGGCCCGGCGGTGACGCGGCACTGGTCCGGGTGCACGGCACCAACAAGGCGCTGGCGATCTCCACGGATGTCACCCCGCGCTATTGCTTCGCCGATCCTGTCGAGGGGGGCCGCCAGGCCGTCGCCGAATGCTGGCGCAACATCACGGCTGTCGGCGCCACGCCGATGGCGATCACCGATTGCCTCAACTTCGGCAACCCGGAGCGCCCGGAGATCATGGGCCAGTTCGTGGGCTGCATCGAGGGGATGCGCGAAGCCTGCGAGACACTGCAGTTCCCGGTCATTTCCGGCAATGTCTCCCTCTACAACGAAACCAATGGCGTCGGAATCCTGCCCACACCCGCCATCGGTGGTGTCGGCCTGCTGAAGGATGCGAGCCAGCGTGTTGGCGTGGCATTCCCGGCGGCGGGCCAGACCATCGTGCTGCTGGGGGAAACCCGTGGCCATCTGGGCCAGAGCCTGTATCTGCGCGATATCCTGACCCGCGCCGAGGGGCCACCCCCGCCGGTCGATCTGGCGCAGGAGCGGCGCACCGGGGACGTGGTCCGCGGCATGATCCGCAGCGGACTGGCGACAGCCTGCCACGACCTGTCGGACGGCGGGCTGGCGGTGGCGCTTGCCGAGATGGCCATGGCAGGCGGGATCGGTGCCCGCATCGACCTGCCGGAATCGGATGTGGCCCCTCACGCTTTCCTGTTCGGAGAAGATCAGGCACGATACCTCGTGACTGTGACGAATCCGGATGTGATCCTGGCAATGGCTGAGGCCAGCGGCGTGAAGGCGACAATCCTGGGTGAAACCGGTGGCGCCGAGTTGACTGTCAGCGGTTGCCTGACCATATCCGTCGCGGCATTGCGGGATGCGCACGAACGTACGTTGCCGGAGCACATGGCGGCTGCGGTCGCTTCCTGACAGTGCCGACGGCACCTGAACGACGAACCGAGCTGATGGAGGAATGACATGGCAATGGACCCGGGCGAGATCGAGGCCCTGATCCGAGATGCCCTGCCGGACGCGGAGGTGACGATCACCGACCTCGCCGGCGATGGCGATCACTATGCTGCCCATGTCATCTCCAGTGCTTTCACGGGCAAGTCCCGCGTTCAGCAGCATCAGCTGGTCTACAAGGCCCTGCGCGGACGGATGGGGGAAGAGCTTCATGCCCTGGCCCTGCAGACGTCCGCACCTGCCTGAGACCAATCCCCCCATCCTACGGCACATTTTTTCCGAGAAGGATCAGACACATGACTGACACGGCCACCAGGGACCGCATCGATGCGGAAGTAAAGGCAAACGAAGTCGTCCTGTTCATGAAGGGCACGCCGGTTTTTCCGCAGTGCGGTTTCTCCGCCGCGACGGTGCAGATCCTGAGCTACTTCGGCGTCAAGTTTTCCTCCGTCAACGTGCTGGAGGATGCCGACATCCGCCAGGGCATCAAGGAGTACTCCGACTGGCCGACCATCCCGCAGCTCTACGTGAAGGGTGAGTTCGTCGGCGGCTGCGACATCGTTCGCGAGATGGCCGAATCCGGCGAGCTGCCGCAGCTGTTCCGTGAAAAGGGCGTCGCCTTCACCGAAGCAGCCTGATACACCGAGTCCTGATCGAACGAAGCGGGACTGAGGGACAGCAATGAGTGAGCTTGGCCAGTTCTGGGCCCAGGTACGTGAGGTCTGGGACCAGGGTGCCTTTGGCGTCGAGGCCGACAGGATCATCGTCGCCATCGTGGTCTTCATGGCCTTCGTGGTGCTGCGGGGACTGGTCAGCGGCTTCCTGCTGAACATGCTGGAGCGTCTGGTGGGGCGCAGCAGCAACCGCTTTGACGACGAACTCGTCGTCGCCCTCAGTGGTCCGATCCGCTTCGTCTTCCTTGTCGTCGGTCTGTTTCTGGCGAGCCGCGTCGCGCCCCTGCCGGACGAGATCGACGCGGCGATGGCCAAGGTGGTGCGGTCCCTGATCGCCTTCACCATCTTCTGGACCTTCTATCGTTGCGTCGGCCCGCTTTCGTTCGTGCTTGACCGGGCGATCACGTCCGTCGGCGGCGAGGGCATGGCGTCGACCCTGAAGAATTTCGCCGTCCGGCTGATCCGCGTCATCATCACCGTGCTGGGGGCCGCCGCGATCCTGCAGGAGTGGGATTTCAACATCGGCGCGGTGCTCGGTGGCCTCGGCCTGATCGGCATGGCCGTCGCCTTCGGCGCGCAGAACCTGATCTCCAACCTGTTCGGCGGCGTCGCGATCTTCGTCGACAAGATCTTTGTCGAAGGTGAATGGATCAAGACAACGGACGTCGAAGGCACCGTCGAGACCGTCGGTTTCCGTACCACGAAGATCCGCCGGTTCGACAAGGCACTGGTCACCGTGCCGAACTCGGATCTGGCCGACAATGCCGTGACCAATTTCTCCCGCATGACGAACCGCCGGATCTACTGGATGGTCGGGCTGGAGTACCGGACGACCAACGACCAGCTGAAACAGGTGGTGGACGGACTGAACGACTATATCCGCGGCAACGACGACTTCGAGACCGATCCAGCCAAGGTATCGACGCTGATCCACGCAGACAGCTTCAACAGTTCCTCCATCGACATCATGCTCTACTGCTTCACCACGACGACGAAGTGGGCCGAGTGGATGAAGGTGAAGGAAGAACTGCTCTATCACCTGAAGACACTGGTGGAAGACGCCGGTACCAGCTTTGCGTTCCCGTCATCGTCGATCTATGTCGAGACCATGCCCTTCGGCACACCGGAGTCCGTACCGGCCCGCAACGAGGACGGTTCGCAACGGATGCCGGCCAGTGACAGGGGACCGGTTGTCGAGAAGGAATAGCCCCGTCACGGCGAGGTCGCCAGGGCCTGCCGGGCACCGGGAACTGCCCATTCCCAGGGTCCCGGAGATCTCTTCCGCACCTGTGCCGGCCCGCACAGCGGCCATCCCCGCATAGCGGTCGCGACCGGGTCCCCGGGCGCTGCGGCACGGGGCAAGGAAAAAGCCAGCGTCCCTGAACACTTCATTAAGCCGGACATGACAGGCTCGTGCATCTCGTTCCGATATGCGTGCAAAGCCCATGTCATACCGACCATTCTGGCTGCAGGTTGTCCGCGACACGGTTGACCGCCATGTGCTGCAGCGCATGGCCCGACGACCGCTGGCAAGCGCCTCGATGTTTCTGGTCACAGGAGTGATCCTGACCGGAATCCTCTCCTGGCAGGTCCTCGACAATCTGAGAACCCGCACGGCGACCGAGACCGCCCGCACCTACGCGGCCTCGCTGGAAATGGTCCGCGACTACTACACACAGGAAATCGTCCCCCGGGCGAAGGAAGCCGGCGCGGAAGTCCGTCACGACTACCGCAAGGTTCCGGGTGCGATCCCGATGCCCGCAACCGTCTCGATCGAACTGGGCCAGTGGATTGATCCCCGCATGCACTTCTACAGCCCCTGGCCCTATCCCTATCGCGAAGACGGGGGACCGAGAGACGATTTCGAGAGACGTGCCATTGCGGCACTGCAGGACTCCGACAGCAAGCCCATCATTCAGGTCAATGCCGGGTTGACCGGGGGCGTGCTGCGCTATGCGGAGCCGGTCGTGATGCGCGCGGGCTGCGTCGGCTGCCACAACAACGACCCTCTTTCGCCCAGACAGGACTGGGTCACGGGCGAGGTCGGCGGTGTCCAGGCCGTCTCGGTCACGCTGCCTGCCCTTCTGCCGGGCTTCGGCACCGGTGTTGTCAGACCGGACATGCCCACGACCCTGACCATGATCGGTCTGCTCGTGGGCCTGCTTGGCGTGACCGGGCTGCTGTTCCTGCTGCTGCGGCGGCTCAACCGGTCCCTGCGCGCGGCGGCAAGCCGCAACCAGCGCCTCTCGATCGCGCGGGAAGCCGCGGAGAATGCGAATGCCAGCAAGACCCGCATCATGTCCAACATCAGTCACGAACTGCGCACCCCGCTGAACGCCATCATCGGATTCTCCGAGATGATCTCGCATGAGGCGCTCGGCAGTGTCGGCAATCCCCGCTATCGCGACTATGCCGCTGATATCCATGACAGCGGCGAGCGGCTGCTGGCCATCATCGAGAACATGGTCAGCTTCGCGGAGATCGACTCGGGACGCGTTTCCCTGATCGATGCCGAGATCGAACTGGCAGGCGAACTTGAACGTGTCCGGTCGATGATGGCCCCGCTCTCCAGCGCCCACCCCCACCCCATCTCCATCGTCATTCCGCCGGTGTTCCCGGCACTGCGCATGGACCGGAGAGCCCTGCGGTCCATCCTGGCCAACCTGCTGGCCAACGCTGTGCAGTACTCGGGCGAGGGTGCGGAGATCTGGCTCATCGCCAGCCATCACGCGGACGGTGTCACCATTGAAGTGCGTGACAATGGGGTCGGAATCGCGCCGGGCGATCTGAAACGCATCATGAAGCCCTTTGAACGTGTCGGCGATCCGTCCCTCGCCAATGTGGAGGGGATCGGTCTCGGACTGAGCATTGCCCAGGAAATGGCTGCGCTGCACGGCGCCGGCATCACGCTGGAGAGCACGCCCCTGAAGGGCACCGTTGCAAGCCTGAACGTGCCGTCGGCACGTGTCATCACAGCCGGTTCCGCCGATTCCCCCGGCCTGGCCAGAGCGTCAACGCCCGCCTGACCGCATTGCACCTGCAGACGAGGTCCGGGGCCGCGCCAGGCCCCATCCCCGCTTCGCACGACGACCGCAGCCGTCCGTCCCGAAACGCAGAACGGCGCCGCTCCCGCGACGCCGTTCCGGATTCTTCAGTGTCGGCCCGCAGGCCCCTGATCAGCGCGAGTAATACTCGATGACCAGGTTGGGTTCCATCTGCACCGGATAAGGCACATCGGCCAGCTTCGGCACCCGGATGAACTCACCGCGCAGCTTCTCGTGATCGACGTTGATGTAGTCCGGGACCTCACGCTCGACCGAGTCGACCGCTTCCAGGATCAGCCCCATCTCCCGCGACTTCTCGCGAACCTCGATCACATCGCCTTCCTTGCAGCGATAGCTCGGGATGTTCACGCGGCGGCCGTTGACCTTCACATGGCCATGATTGACGAACTGACGCGCGGCAAAGACCGTCGGTACCAGCTTCATCCGGTAGACCACGGCGTCCAGACGCGACTCCAGCAGGCCGATCAGGTTCTCGGAGGTATCACCGCGGCGACGCACTGCCTCGCCGTAGATACGACGGAACTGCTTCTCGGTGATGCTGCCGTAGTAGCCCTTCAGCTTCTGCTTCGCGCGCAGGTGCAGGCCGAAGTCGGAAACCTTCTTCCGCTTGCCGGTCTGGCCATGCTGGCCCGGACCGTAGTCGCGCCGGTTCACCGGGCTCTTCGGACGACCCCAGAGGTTTTCGCCCATCCGGCGATCGATCTTGTACTTCGCACTAATCCGCTTTGACATCAGCTATCCGGTGCCCGTTCTGTGTAAAATTCTGTTCCCGTATTCAAACAGGAAAACGCGGCCAAAAAGCACTTTGACCGCGGAGCCGGACGTATAGGGGCCGCCCGTTATCCTGTCAACGCCTGAATCGGCGGTGCCGCCAACCTCGATGCCCGGACCGGTCAGGCCGGGACTGCTTCCGCCGACGCCGGCATTTCCAGGTTCAGTGAATCCATCAGGTCACGCAGTTCCTGACGTGCCGCCAGATGCGACATGGTCACATCCACCCCGGATCCGTCCGCCATCACGTCCAGCAGGGTCAGACCATCCAGGAACAGTTCCCTGTATATCACGCGCTCCGTCAGGCCCGGCACGACACGATAGCCGATACGCTCCGCCAGCCGCTCCAGGACGTCCCCCACGCGGCGCTTGTTGCGGGCATCCAGATGGGACAGGCGGTTGCGCAGCACGACCCAGTCGATCGATCCACGGTCCCGCAGCATGCGGCGCTTCTTCTCCTCCCAGACCATCTCGGCGTAGCGGCTGGGACGCCGGATGTCGAAGCTCTCCGGTTCGACATCGGCCAGATTGTCCAGGTCGATGAAACTGTCGTTCAGCGGCGTGATCAGCGTATCGGCGAAATTGTGGCCCAGGCGGCTGAGCGGGTTGTCGTGGCCGGGGCAGTCGATCACCACGAAGTCGTTGAAGGGTGCCAGTTGCTGCAGCGCGCTGAAGAAGGCCTGCGCATCCTTCTCGGCATCGCCGCTGGCGGCCACGGTCTGATGCGCCGGCCATGCCAGCGCAATGCCCTTCCGGGTGGCTGTTGCCCTGCGGTTCTCCACATAGCGGGTCAGCGTCCCCTGCCGGGCATCCAGGTCGACGGAGCCAACCCTGCAGCCCCGATGCAGCAGGGACACGATGATATGCATCGCGGTGGTGGACTTGCCGGTACCGCCCTTCTCGTTGCCGATGACGATGGCATGTGCGCTGGACGCCATGATTGCTCCGTACTCAGGAATGGTTCAGATGATTGAGGTTCAGATCGGCTTGCGGCTCGACAGCGCTGTCAGCAGCGTTCCGTCGTCCAGATAGTCCAGTTCGCCGCCAACCGGCAGGCCGCGCGCCAGCCGTGTGATGCTGACGCCGCTGTCCGCCAGCCGGTCTGTCAGATAATGGGCCGTGGTCTGGCCGTCCACGGTCGCATTGGTCGCAAGAATGATCTCCGAGACATCGGCAGCCATGGCCCGGACCATCAGGGATTCGAGATTCAGATCCTCCGGCGTCACGCCGTCCAGCGCCGACAGCACACCACCAAGCACGTGATACCGGCCCCGGAACGCATTCGCACGCTCCAGCGCCCAGAGATCGCCGACACCCTCGACGACGCAAATCACGCTGTGATCCCGGCGCGGATCGACACAGATGGCACAGGGGTCGGAGGTATCGATGTTGCCGCAGGTGGTGCAGATCCGCACGGCCGCCGCCGTCGCCGACAGCGCCTCCGCCAGCGGCTCCATCACCGTTTCCCGCTTCTGTATCATGTGCAGTGCGGCTCGGCGCGCGGACCGCGGGCCAAGCCCCGGCAGCTTCGACAGCAGACGGATCAGCCGCTCGACATCATTGCCGGCCATGGCACCCCACCCTGTGCGTGGGCATCAGAACGGCAGCTTCATGCCCGGTGGCAGTTCCAGTCCGCCTGTCAGCTCGCCCATCTTCTCCTGCGTTGCCGCGTCGGCCTTGGTGCGGGCGTCGTTGTGGGCAGCGGTGATGAGGTCCTCCAGCACTTCCGGATCCTGCGGATCGATCAGGGTGGGGTCGATCTTGATCCCTCGCATGCGGCCCTTGGCAGTCAGGGTGACACGCACCATGCCCGCAGCGGACTCACCCTCGACCTCCAGCGTCTCCAGTTCCGCCTGCGCCCGCTCCATGCGTTCCTGCATGGCCTTGGCCTGCTTCATCAGATTGCCGAGATTCTTCATGGTTCCTCGCTCTCATCATCCAGTGCGTCCGCGTCCATCCCGTCCGATTCGGCGGTCACGAGCGGCTTGATACCCAGCAATCGCGCTTCGGGGAAGACTTCCAGCACGGCACGCACCAGCGGATTCTCCATCTGGCGCTCCGCTGTATCGCGTTTCGTCGCCTCATCCTGCTCGTGCAGGGTCGCGGCATCCGATTCAGAGGCTATCGCGACGCTCCACTGCGACCCGAAGTGCTTTCGGATCACACGCACCAGCCGATTGGTGATGTCGGGCTGGGCCTTGTCCGTCAGCGCGATTTCCAGCCTGCCGGGACGATAGCTGACCAGCCGGACATTGTGGGTCAACTGTCCGGCCAGGTTGATCTGCCCCTGATCGGCGACCCAGGCCACCAGGGCCGGGAAATCTTCCGGCGGAGCGGGCGGGGGCGGCTGCTGCGGTTCCGGGGCCTGCGCGATCTCGACATGGGGCTCCGGCACCTCCGGTTCCGCCTGCGGGCGCGGGGCGATCCCCCCGCTGCCACGGAAGGCGACCACCGAACCACTTCCGCCCGAACCGGACGATGATGCAGACGAGGCAGGCCCTGATGAGGGCGATGGCGAAGGCGCGGACGCACCGCCCTGTACGCCCCCGGCCGAAGCGCCGCCATCCTTCAGGCGTCGCAGCAGGTCCGCCGGATCCGGCAGGTCGGCGGCATAGGCCAGGCGGATCAGGGTCATCTCGGCCGCAGCCATCGGTGCGGGGGCGATCCGGCACTCCTCCACCCCCTTCAGCAGCAGCGACCAGGCCCGGCTCAGCGCGGGCATGGAAAGGGACGCCGCCAGTTCGGCCCCCTTCTCCCGCTCCGTTCCCGAACGCGCCTCCGGCGGTTCGTGGCCAGGTGCCAGCCGTTCCGCAGACAGCCAGTGCGTGACCTCCAGCATGTCCTGCAGCACGACCTGGGCATCCGCCCCCGCGTCATGCAGTTCGCGCAGCAGCAGCAGCGCGTCACCGGCCTGCCCCCGCATCACGGCGTCATAGAGGTCCAGGACCCGCATCCGGTCCGCCAGTCCCAGCATGTCGCGTACCAGCGCCGTATCGGCCTTGCCCGCCCCGTGGGCGATGGCCTGATCGAGCAGGGAGAGGGAGTCGCGCACCGATCCCTCCGCGGCGCGGGCAATCAGTTGCAGCGCGCCCTCATCGACCTCGGCGCCCTCCTTCTCCGCGATGCCGCCCAGATGCGCGATCAGCTTGTCCGCAGGCACCCGGCGCAGATCGAAACGCTGACAGCGCGACAGCACGGTCACCGGCACCTTGCGGATCTCCGTCGTGGCGAAGATGAAGATGACGTGCTCCGGCGGCTCCTCCAGCGTCTTCAGCAACGCATTGAAGGAGTTCGACGAGAGCATGTGGACCTCGTCGATGATGTAGACCTTGGTGCGGGCCTGAACGGGCAGATAGGGCACACCGTCCAGCAGCTCCCGCATCTGCTCCACCTTGGTGCGGGACGCGGCATCCAGTTCCTGCACATCGATATGGCGGCCATCGACGATGGCACGGCAATCCTCGCAGGTGCCGCAGGGCGTCATCGTCGGGCCATCCGCCGTGCGGCAGTTCAGGGCCTTGGCGATGATGCGGGCCGTGGTGGTCTTGCCGACGCCGCGCACCCCGGTGAGCATGTATCCATGGTGCAGCCGGTTGCGCGCGATCGCATTGCCCAGCGTGCGGACCAGCGCTTCCTGCCCGATCAGTTCGTCAAAGGTCTGGGGTCGGTATTTCCGTGCGAGGACCTGGTAGGGTACAGCGTTCGTGCCGCTCATGTCCCGCGCACCTCGAATTCCCTGAATTGCAGCATCGTCATGGGCGCTGCTCGCGCGATGATGCTTCAGAAGCAGGAGGCTGCCAGATGACCCGCACCGAATTCGTTACGGCTGCTTCCTTCCGGATCTGACCGGGTTGGCGAGTGGCACGTCCACCGACAACCTCCCACGCGGGTTATGCCGTGTTTGCCCCATGGAACGCAAGAGGGTGCTAGACTTCCGTTGCAGCGGTGTGGCGTCGGCCATGCCGCAACTGTATCTTAACCCTGAACCCCCTAGGATGAAGGACATGAGAACGGTGTACAAGAACAGCCCCCGCGCAGGCTCCCACTATGTCCCCAAGGTCAAGGTGGATGCCCTGCTGCTGATGACGGATGGGACGGAGATCGAAGGCAGTGTCTTCATCCGGGCCACCGAACGCGTGCTGGACCTGCTGAATGGTCCGGGCGACTTCTTTCCCGTGCTCTGCAATCGGACTGGCGAGATCACCATCGTGAACAAGCGGGCGATCAACAACCTGAAACCGATGGACGCCAAGGACTGAGTGCAGGCCAGTGCCCGCCGGTCAAGGCAGCGATCAATCAACAAATGAAGATGTTCGGACCGGCCGTCAGTCGGCCCCGGACGATGCCAGTGCGGCAGCCTTTGCCTCCGCTGCGGCGCGCTGTTCGCGGTAGAGGATGAACAGGCCGCTGGCCATGATCACTGCCGCGCCGACCAGCATGCCGATGCCGGGAATCTCGCTGAAGAAGATCGCACCGGCGACGATGGACCAGAGCAGTTCCGTATAGACGAACGGCGCGATCATCGACGCCTCCGTCTGCTCGAACGCCTTGATCATCAGGAAATGCCCGGTGCCACCGATGAGCCCCATGCCGGCGAACATCAGCCAGTGCAGCGGCTCCGGGTCCTGCCAGATGAAGGGCAGCGGAATGGTCGCCACGACGGCACCGACAATGGCCGTGTAGAACAGGGAATTGAGCGGCGGGGCCGCGCCACGGATCAGGCGCGTCATCACCATGAAGGTGGCGTAGCAGGTCGCCATGGCCAGCGGCAGCAGCGACCAGAGGCTGAAATTGGCCTGATCGGGCCGCAGGATCGCGATGACCCCGACAAAACCGATGCCGACGGCCAGCAGACGCCTGGGTCCCACCTTCTCCTTGAGGATGAGGAAGGACATGATGGTGACCATCAGCGGCGCGACGTAGCCAATCGCCGAGACCTCGGCCATCGGCATGATGCTCAGGGACGTGAAACCGAACGCGGTTGCGGCGAAGACCACCACCGACCGGGTGATCTGCAGGCCAAGCCGCCTGGTCTTGAACAGGCTGCCGATGCGGCGCGGAAACATCAGGACAATCAGCAGCACATGAAAGAAGTACCGCGCCCAGATCACCTGCTCGATCGGATAGATCGCGGCCAGTGTCTTGGCCAGCGTCCCCATGCCGACAAACAGCACGAGGGCCAGGCAATAGAGGCCAACACCCCGGATCGGACCTTCGATACTCATGGAAAGGACCAGTCTCTGGAAGGGACCTGCGGGAGCGATTTGTTGCACTGCATCAGACATGTTCCGAAAATGCAGATATCTTCGCAACCGCACAATCGACAAGAACGCGCGAAGCCATGCGCAAATTGCATGACAACGCTAATTAATCTGTAACGTCAGAAAGTTGCAATCAGGCATCCGCGCGCATCGGGCGTGGTTCGCCGAACAGGTAGCCCTGCGCCAGCGTCAAATCATCCTCGACCAGATCCAGCACCTGATCCTCGCTCTCCACCTTGGCGGCGATCAGGACCATGCCGCGCGCGCGCAGCTTTTCCACCAGCAGGGGCAGGGGCCGGTCGGCATGCCCGAGTTGCTTCAGCACACCGACATCCACCTTGGCGAAGACCGCCCCGGCATCGACCAGGGCGAGCAGATCGATGTCCGCGCGGTCGATATTGTCGACGGAGAGGCGGAACCCGATCCGTTTCAGGCTGTCCAGATGCTCCCGGACTTTCGGTGTGGCCTGCAGCAGCCGGTCGGCTTCAAGCTCGAACACCAACCGGCTGGCGAGGTCCCGGTTGGCCACCAGGAATTCCAGAAACTGCTCGAAGAAACCTTCGTCCTCCAGCGTCGCCATGGACAGGTTGCAGAAGAAACCGAAGCTGGAATCGTCGTTGCGCCGCCGCTTCAGGGCCTGGACGCAGCGGAACAGGGAAAGGTTGTCGATCGTCGCGGTCAGCCCCGCCTGCTCCGCCACCGGCAGATACTGGCCCGGCGCGATGAGATGGTTCTCACCGTCACGCAGCCGAGTCAGACATTCGTGGAAGGCCAGACGACGCTGTGGCAATTGCACCACCGGCTGCAGGTAGAGGTCGATGCGGTTGTCCTTCAGGGCAGAAAGCACCGCCTCGATGAGGGGCTGGCCCTCCAGCTCGACCGGCCCTGCATGGCGCGGAGCACCAGAAGCCTGCCCGGCCGACGACCCGCCGGCGGCGATGCGGGCCAGCTGGGAGCGGACCATGCGCATCTCGGCCACCAGTTCCTCCTGGTCGCGATGCTTGCGCAGGCCATCCAGTTCAGCCGTCAGTTCGGCAATGGCTCCCGCCTGGCCCTCGCGTGCCGCGCGTTCCGCCTCCAGGCTGCGCATCAGCAGCCGACGTTCGAGCCGACGCGCCGCGCCCTCGCCGGACAGGACGCCAAGCGCCAGGACAAGCAGGCCGGTAAAGGCCGCGTCATACATCGACGTTTCAGGGATGAAACGGAAAGTCGCGACCCCCACGGCCCCCGCGATCAGCAGGCTGGCAAGGTGAAACAGGGTTAGCGCCGTCAACGGCATGCGATCCATAACCTTCCGGAAATCGTATAGACTCGTGCACAGTGATACCGGGATGGGGTTACGTCATGGTTAACGGAATACTGTCTTCGCGCCGTCAGCTTCTCGGCCTCGGACTGGGTCTTGCCGCCACTCTGGCCGGTGGCAGCGCGCTGCACGCCGCCGAGACCAGCGCCCATGACTTCAGCTTCACCTCGATTGACGGGACCCCGATGCCGCTCAGCCACTACCGGGGCAAGGCGATCCTGCTGGTCAATACAGCGTCGCGGTGCGGTTACACCCATCAGTACGACGGGCTGCAGGCGCTCTGGGACTCCTACCGTGACCGCGGGCTCGTGGTTCTCGGCGTACCCTCCGACGACTTCAATCAGGAACTGGACTCGGAGGCTGCGATCAAGCGCTTCTGCGCCGTGAATTTCGCCATCGACTTCCCGATGACCGAGCGCCAGACCGTCCGCGGCCGCGACGCGCATCCCCTGTACCGCTGGATCGCCGACACCCGCGGGCGCAGCGCCGCGCCGCGCTGGAACTTCTACAAGTACCTGATCACCCCGGACGGACAGATCGCGGGCAACTGGCCCAGCAGCACCGCACCGGAATCAAGCGAACTGCGCAGCGCGATCGAAGCGGTGTTGCCACAGGGCTGAGGCATGCGGTTCCAGTCATAGATCCGGGCCAGCCCTCTCCCCCTCCCGATCAGGCGGCTTCGGACACCTCGCCCAGCCAGGCCGAAAAGGCACCCAGCGCCCGGTCACTCAGCGCCTTGCGCTTCAGGCGGTGCTTGTCCCGTCCCCTGAACCGCTCTTCCAGGGGCGGAAACAGGCCGAAATTCACGTTCATCGGCTGAAAGGTCTTCGCGTCCGCGCCGCCGGTGATATGCGCATGCAGGGCACCCAGCGCGGTCTCCACGGGAGGGGCCGCGAGATCCTGTCCCAGCCGCTCCGCCGCAGCCAGCCGACCGGCGAGCAGACCGATGGCCGCGCTTTCCACATAGCCCTCGACCCCGGTGATCTGTCCTGCGAACCGCAGCCGCGGCTGGGCCTTCAGACGCAACTGCTCATCCAGCAGACGCGGACTGTTCAGGAACGTGTTGCGGTGCAGGCCGCCAAGACGGGCAAAGGTGGCGTTCTCCAGCCCCGGGATCATGCGAAAGACCTCGGTCTGCACGCCATACTTCAGCTTCGTCTGGAACCCGACCATGTTGTAGAGGGTCGCCAGCTTGTTGTCCTGGCGCAGCTGCACGACCGCATGGGGGCTGCTGCCCGTGCGCGGATCCGTCAGCCCCACCGGTTTCATCGGGCCATAGCGCAGGGTATCGACACCGCGCGATGCCATCACCTCGATCGGCAGGCAGCCCTCGAAATAGGGCGTGTTCTTCTCCCACTCCCTGAACTCGGTCTTCTCCCCATTGATCAGCGCATCCAGGAACGCGAGATACTGCGCCTCGTCCATCGGGCAATTGATGTAGTCCGCGCCATCGCCGCCGGGGCCGACCTTGTCATAGCGGGACTGGAACCAGGCCACGTCGAAATCGATCGACTCCCGGTCGATGATCGGCGCGATGGCGTCGAAGAACGCCAGCTGGTCCTCCCCCGTCAGGTCGAGCACGGCCTGGGTCAGGGCGGGCGACGTCAGGGGGCCGGTGGCCACGATGACACTGTCCCAGTCGGCAGGCGGCAGTCCGGCGACTTCGGCCCGCGAGACCGTGATCAGCGGCTCCGCCGCGATCAGGGCGCCCACGGCGTCGGAGAAGGCATGCCGGTCCACGGCCAGCGCGCCCCCGGCCGGAACCTGATTGCGGTCGGCGGCGGCCATGATCACGGATTGCGCCCGCCGCATCTCGGCATGCAGCAGGCCGACGGCATTCTGTTCGGCATCGTCGGAGCGGAAGGAGTTGGAACAGACGAGTTCCGCCAGACCCTCGGTCTGATGGGCGTCTGTCATCCGCTCCGGCCGCATCTCGTGCAGCACGACAGGCACTCCGGCCCGTGCCGCCTGCCAGGCGGCCTCCGATCCCGCAAGACCGCCACCAATGACATGAAGCGGCTTCAACTGGTTCATTTCCCGATCACCTTCCGCATCGCGTCCGCCAGGGGCCGGGCATCATCCGGCAGGTTGCCTGCGTGCTGGTCCAGCACCAGGGAGAGGTCCCTGTACCATTCGTCCCGCACGTCGGCGAGGTTGTCCACGATTGCCAGCCTGACACGCATCGCCGCAGCATCGACCAGCAGGGCCTCGTCCGACGGTGCCGAGGGAATCTCGTCCTCGTCCTCCGCCCGCTGGCGCTCGGCGAGTTCCTCCGCCAGCCGGTCCACTTCATCCGCCGGGTCGGAGAAGACATCACTGTCGATGATTTCCGATGCATGGCGCAGCCGCGCGGCCAGCCGACGGCTTGCGGCCACGATCTCGTTCAGCGCCACTTGGGCATCATTGCGTATCAGGTCCATCCGGCTTCCCTTGCAGCATTTCCTGCAGTTCCCATCGACCATGTGGGGTCCGGGACGTGAAACTCCAGCGCGCGCGGCATGATATCGAAGACAGCCGGTGTGGTCTCGACCAGTTCGCCGTCCACGTTGAGCTGCTGTTCCGGCTCCGCCTCCACCTTCAGCCAGTGCAGCCGATGGGTCCGGATATCGCGCTTGTGGCGGATCGCGCCGAACCGCAGCAGCGGCAGGACCTTCAGCATGCCCAGCGGGCCGAGGGGCCGCACGTAGAAGACATCCAGATTGCCGTCATCGATGGCCGCATCCTCGACGATCCGCATCCCGCCGCCGTAGAAAACGCCATTGCCGATGGCGAACAGGGTTGTCCGGGTCGACTTCGTCTTGCCGTCCCTGTCTGTCAGGCGCACGCGGAACGGTTTCGTGTCGCGTTGCGCATCCAGCCAGCTCACGGGGTAGCTCAACAGCTTCAGCCGCCGTTTCCGTTCCCCCGTGTGGTGGCGGGCAACGTTGGCGCTGAACCCCATGCTGGCCACGTTGAAATAGGGTCGGCCGTTCACGAGACCCAGATCGATGCGTTTCGTGCGCCCGCGCACGATCACGCCCGCCGCGTCGGCCAGGTCCGCGGGAATGCCAAGCGTCCGGGCCAGATCATTGGCGGTCCCCATCGGCAGCAGACCGACGGGACGCCCCGCATCCAGCAGGGCCTGGGCCGAATGCAGCATGGTGCCATCGCCGCCGCCGACGATGATCCGCGCGCAGTCCGGGCCACGCTCCCGGATCACTTCCGAGATCTGTTCGGGTCTGTCTGGACGCGCGAGCTGCGGCTTCAGGCCCGCTTCACGCAATACAGCCAGGGCGCGGGTGACATCGCGCCCGGCACCGCCGCCCTGTCGGTTGATGATGACCAGTGTCTCTGACTTCATGGTCCGCCCTGTATCCGGGATCGGGCGGGAAACCACAAGTGTCAGGGTTCCAGTTCGGAATCCCAGTAGAGATAGTCACGCCAGCCGTCATGCAGGTAGTTCGGCGGGAAGGCACGACCGATGCGGTTCAGGTCCTGCATGGTCGGACGCACGGGCGGGCGGTGCGGGTGCATGTTCGCGCGATCCGGCATCCGTCCCCCCTTGGCGATGTTGCACGGCGCACAGGCAGCCACGACATTCTCCCACGTCGTCCGGCCACCGGCACGGCGCGGGATCACATGATCGAAGGTCAGATCCTCGGTGGCATTGCAGTACTGGCAGCGGAACCGGTCACGCAGGAAGACATTGAACCGGGTGAATGCCGGATAGGCAGCCGGGCGCACATATTCCTTCAGCGCGATGACGCTGGGCAGCTGCATGGTCAGCGACGGGCTGGAAACCGTGCGGTCGTAGAGCTGGATGATATTGACCCGATCCAGGAATGACGCCTTCACGGCCTCCTGCCAGGGCCAGACCGATAGCGGAAAATAGGACAGCGGCCTGAAGTCGGCGTTGAGCACCAGCGCCGGGAACTTTTCAGGTCTCAGGTACATGGCACATCCATCCCCCTCGAACGCTCGATCCGCCTGAATCAACACGACCAGACACCGAAAGTGTTACCGGGTAGCCGACAAAGAGCAACCACGCAGAAACCCATATCGGGTGTGCATGTCGATTCGATGACACAATATGGCGTCCGTCGGCGCGAGAGCATGCAGGCCGGACAAGCCTGCCAGGCTGTCGCTCAGGGTACGGCTGTCGTTCAGGTATGGCGGTGCGGTGCGGCCTCGTCGCGGGCAAGCAGTTCGTCGGCCCAGCGCCGGGACCGTTTCGCCATCCGTTCCGGCTCCACCCCGAGCTGGGACATGGCGGCGGCACCATGCGCGGTCTCCCGATAACTCGCGATCATGCCATCGGCGTCGAAATGGAAGATCGACGTGCCCTCCAGCACCACGCGCCGCCCCGGATAGGCCGGCATGACGGAGGTGAAGCTGAAGAGATAGCGGGCATAGCCGACACGTCCGTCACAGACGGGATCGATCATCTGCCAGCGAAACGCCTCCGCATCCCCCCAGAAGTGGTTGTTCAGCATCTGCCCGATGGCCTCGCGCCCCTGGAAGGGTCCGTAGAGATAGTCGTTGTAGACGCCGTCCTCGGCGAACAGGGCCGCAAGCCCGGGGCCGTCATTGCTCTCCACCGCCGCGCAGAACCGCTCCAGAACCGAACTGAAATCCACCATCATCCGTGCCTCCCCCAGGGCTGTGCCGGTCAGGCCGAGATATGGGTCCGCAGACGGTCCATCAGGTCCATGCACTGGCTGATCTGATCCACATCCACGAACTCGTTGGGCTGGTGCGCCACGGCGATGTCGCCGGGTCCGCAGACCACGGTCGAAATGCCCGCAACCTGGAACACGCCGCCTTCCGTGCCATAGGACACGGTCTCGGTATCATTGCGCTGGGCCAGCAGCTTGATCAGCGTCTCGGCAGGGCCATCCTTCTCCGGGAACAGGCCCACGACCTCCGCGATCGGCTCCGTCACGATATCGGCTCCCGGTGCGACCGCCCGCATCCGGGGCAGCAGGTCCGTGTCGATGAATTCCTGCACGCGCTGCTTGATATCCGACCCGTCGTCGCCTTCGACCGCGCGGAACTCCCAGACGATCTCGCAGTCCTGGGGCACGATGTTGACCGCCGTGCCGCCATGCATCATCCCGACATGGACGGTGGTGTAGGGCGGATCGAAGTTCGGATCGACCTGCTGCTTGCGCTCCTCCGCCAGCTTCGCGATGAAACCGACAAGCTCCGCACCATAGATCACCGTGTTGACGCCCATGTGGGTCAGGGAGGAATGCACCTCCTTGCCCTTCAGTCGCGTGATGAAGGTCGCCGCGCCCTTGTGGGCATTGACGACACGCATCATCGTCGGCTCACCGACAAGGCAGATCGCGGGCTTGAAGCCCTCCGCCTCGAACAGGTCGACGATGCCGTGAACACCGAAGCAGCCGACTTCCTCGTCGTAGGAAAAGGCCAGATGCACGGGCCGCGTCAGCTTCGCCGCCACCAGATCCGGCACGGCAGCCAGCGCGCAGGCGATGAAGCCCTTCATGTCCGAAGAACCGCGCCCGAAGAGCTGGTCGCCCTTGCGCGTCAGGGTGAAGGGGGCCGTCTGCCAGTCCTGACCGTCCACGGGCACGACATCGGTATGGCCCGAAAGCACGATTCCGCCATCGACCTGCTCGCCGATGGTGGCGACCAGATTGGCCTTGCCGCCATCCGCGTCCATCACCTTGATGGAGGCAACGCCGTGTTCTTCCAGATAGGCCGCGACCCAGTCGATCAGCGGCATGTTCGAATCGCGGCTGGTCGTGTCGAACCCGACCAGCCGCTCAAGAATGCCAATGGCACTGTCAGTATGTCTGTTCATGCCTCGGGACGATAACGCCTCCGTCCCCGTTGGCAATGATCAGGTGCGCGACCTAGCCCGCCTTGATCACCTTCTCCGCCTGCGCCCAGGCGAATTCGGCCAGCGGGCGGATGCGGGCAACCTGTTCCTTCGCATGGTCGGAGGCTGCGGTCCCGTCGCGCACCCGACCCGCGATGCCCTGCAGGATCGCGGCGATACGGAACATGTTGTAGGCGAGGTAATAGTCCCAGTTGCCGATGCCGTCGCGGCCCGTGCGCTTGCAGTAGGCCTCCACGTAGGCCTGCTCCGTCGGGATGCCCAGCGCCTCCAGGTCCAGACCGCCGATACCCCGGAACAGCCCCGGCGGCAGGCGCCAGCTCATCACGTGGTAGGCAAAGTCGGCCAGCGGGTCACCAAGGGTCGAGATTTCCCAGTCCAGCACCGCAACGATGCGCGGCTCCGTCGGGTGGAACATCAGGTTGTCGAGGCGATAGTCGCCATGCACCACCGTGGTGGAATCGGAGTCCGGCACATTCTCCGGCAGCCATTCCATCAGCCGGTCCATTTCCGGAATCGTGTCTGTCTCCGACAGCTTGTACTGCTTCGACCAGCGGCTGACCTGGCGCAGCACGTAGTTGCCGGGCCGACCGAAGTCCTCCAGCCCCACCGCCTTGTAGTCGACCGAATGCAGCCGGGCGATGACGTCGTTCATGGCATCGTAGTAGGGGGCGCGTTCGCTGCGCTCCAGATGCTCCAGGCTCTGGTCCCAGATCACCCGGCCCTCGACCAGATCCATGACGTAGAAGATCGTGCCGATGACGTCCTCGTCCTCGCACAGGCACCAGGTCTTCGCGACCGGTACGTCCGTGTGGGCGCCAAGGGCGGTCAGGACCTTGTATTCACGATCCACCGCGTGTGCGGAGGGCAGCAGCTTTCCCGGCGGCTTGCGGCGCAGCACGAATTCGCGCCCACCCGCGCGCAGGGCATAGGTCGGATTCGACTGTCCGCCCTTGAACTGGCGCACCTGCAGGTCGCCACTGAAACCGTCGATGTTTTCCTTCAGGTATGCCGCGAGCGCGCCTTCATCGAAACGAAAGCGCTCATCGACCTCCTTCGTGCCGGAGAACATGCTGCTTGGATCGCTCATTCGTCTTCCTCCCCCGAGAAACCGGAGAATCAGTTACAGCACATCCGGCGGGGGGCGGCAATCGGGCGAACCATGCCACTGGCGCGACGCAGCCGCCGGACGACCCTCAGGTCAGCAACTGTTTCATGGTCTGGCTGGCACGGCCCATGTCGACACGACCGGCGTAGCGATCCTTCAGCACGCCCATGCAGCGTCCCATGTCCTTCAGGCCGGTGGCACCGAGTTCCTGTTTCACCTTCGCGGCGACCTCCGCCACCTCGTCCGCAGAGAGCTGTTTCGGCAGGTAGCCTTCGATCACCGCAATCTCGGCCTGCTCCTGTTCCGCCAGGTCCATCCGCGCGCCTTCTTCGTACATGCGGATCGAATCTCGCCGCTGTTTCACCATCTTGGCCATGATCAGCCGGATCTGCTCATCGGTGATCTCATTGTCTCCGCCTTCCGCGCGGTCGACGATCTCCTGCTCCTTCACCGCGGCGAGGATCAGGCGCAGGGTTCCCATGCGTCGGGTGTCCTTGTCACGCATCGCGGACTTCAGATCTTCGTTCAGTTGCTGTCGCAACATCGGCAAGCTCCTATCAACAGGAGGCGGACTCTAGACCAAAATGCCGCAATCAGCAATTTCTCAATTTTCTCCAACATATTGATATTGCTACATTATTCACTTCGGGCTGCGACTTGACCCAACCCATTGAAATCACTATCGTCCGGCAACTTTGCGCTGGCGTCACCGCCAGGTGCCCGCCCTTGAAGCTGCCCCCTAGACTCCAGGTCCACGACCAATGACCGAACAGATGACGACAGCCGCGCCGACGCCCACCCCGGGCGACGGCCCATTGGCCACGGGCGCGCTCGCGCTCGCCGATGGCACCGTGCTCTATGGAGCCGGTATCGGTGCGCTGGGAACCACGGTGGGGGAGGTCTGTTTCAACACCTCCATCACCGGTTACCAGGAGATCCTGACCGATCCGTCCTATGCCGGTCAGATCATCAACTTCACCTTCCCCCACATCGGCAACGTCGGCACCAATGACGAGGATATCGAGACCTCGACGACAGCCGCGCGGGGTCTGATCATCCGCATGGACATCACGGAGCCGTCGAACTGGCGCGCCACCCGGCACCTGGATGCCTGGCTGAAGGCGCGCAACCTGATCGGCATTGCCGGGATCGACACCCGCGCCCTGACCCGCCGCATCCGTGACGGCGGCGCGCCCTCCGGCGTGCTGGCCCATGCCACCGACGGGCAGTTCGACACCGCCGCCCTGGTGGCGGAGGCGAAGGCCTGGCCGGGGCTGGAGGGGATGGACCTGGCGAAGGACGTCACCTGCGAGACCACCCATCACTGGACCGAGGGCACCTGGACCCTGGGCGAAGGCCACGCGAAGGCAGGCAAGCCGAAGCGTCGGGTCGTCGCCATCGACTATGGCTGCAAGCGCAACATCCTGCGCTGTCTGGTCAGTGCCGGCTGCGAGGTGATCGTGGTGCCCGCGAACGCCACGGCGGCGGAAGTGCTGAGCCACGATCCGGACGGCATCTTCCTGTCCAACGGGCCGGGCGATCCGGCAGCGACCGGTGTCTATGCGGTGCCGGTCATCCGCGAGCTGGTCGACAGCGGCAAGCCGATCTTCGGCATCTGCCTGGGCCACCAGATGCTGTCCATCGCACTGGGCTGCCGTACCGCGAAGATGAACCGCGGCCATCGCGGCGCCAACCAGCCGGTCAAGGACCTGACCACGGGCAAGGTGGAGATCACCAGCCAGAACCACGGCTTCGTCACCATGCGCGACAGCCTGCCGAAGGGCGTCGTGGAGACCCACACATCGCTGTTCGACGGCGTGCTGGAGGGGATCCGCATGGAGGGTCGCCCCGTCTTCTCCGTCCAGTACCACCCGGAAGCCAGCCCGGGACCACGGGACGCTCACTATCTGTTCAAACGTTTCACGGACCTGATCGACGCCAATGCCTAAACGCACCGACATACGATCCATCATGATCATCGGGGCGGGGCCGATCGTCATCGGCCAGGCCTGCGAATTCGACTATTCCGGTACCCAGGCCTGCAAGGCACTGCGGGAGGAGGGCTACCGGATCATCCTGGTGAACTCCAACCCCGCCACCATCATGACGGACCCGGAATTCGCCGACGCCACCTATGTGGAGCCGGTGACACCTGAAGTGGTCGCCAAGATCATCGAGAAGGAGCGCCCCGACGCCCTGCTGCCCACCATGGGCGGGCAGACGGCGCTGAACACGGCGCTGGCGCTGGCCGACGACGGCACGCTGGATCGACTGGGTGTCGAGCTGATCGGCGCCAGGCAGGAAGCCATCTCCATGGCGGAGGACCGGGACCTGTTCCGCGCCGCCATGACCCGCATCGGCCTCGCCATGCCGAAGAGCGCCGTGGTCGAGACCCTGGCCGAAGCGCGTGACGTGATGGCGGAGATCGGCCTGCCCGCCGTCATCCGCCCGTCCTTCACCATGGGCGGCACCGGCGGCGGCATCGCCTACAACCGCGACGAGTTCGAGCAGATCGTGGCCAGCGGCCTGGACGCCTCCCCCACCACGCAGGTGCTGGTCGAGGAATCGGTGCTGGGCTGGAAGGAATTCGAGATGGAGGTGGTCCGCGATCATGCGGACAACTGCATCATCATCTGCTCCATCGAGAATGTGGACCCGATGGGCATCCACACCGGCGACTCCATTACCATCGCGCCCGCGCTGACCCTGACCGACAAGGAATACCAGATCATGCGCGACGCCTCGATTGCGGTGTTGCGGGAGATCGGCGTGGATACCGGCGGGTCGAACGTGCAGTTCGCGGTCAACCCCGACGACGGACGGCTGGTGGTGATCGAGATGAACCCCCGCGTCTCGCGGTCGTCGGCACTGGCGTCGAAGGCGACGGGCTTCCCCATCGCCAAGGTCGCGGCGAAGCTGGCGGTCGGCTACACGCTGGACGAGCTGGACAATGACATCACCCGCGTGACCCCGGCGAGCTTCGAGCCGACCATCGACTATGTGGTCACCAAGATCCCGCGCTTCACGTTCGAGAAGTTTCCCGGTGCCGAGCCGTACCTGACCACCTCCATGAAATCGGTGGGCGAGGCGATGGCGGTGGGCCGGAACTTCCACGAGAGCCTGCAGAAGGCACTCCGGTCGATGGAGACCGGTCTCGACGGCCTGGACGACCAGCTGGTCGAGGGCGACGACGAGGATGCGCTGATCGCCGCGCTGGGCCGCCCGACCCCGGACCGCCTGCTGATGACGGCGGAGGCGCTGCGTTTCGGCATCGAGAAGGAACGCATCGTCCGCATTACCCGCTATGACCCGTGGTTCGTCGACCGGCTGGACGAGATCGTGACAGCCGAGGAGCGGGTGCGCGAACAGGGCCTGCCGACCACGCCCTGGGGCTGGCTGCAACTGAAGAAGATGGGTTTCGGCGATGCCCGCATCGCGAAACTGGCCCGGACTTCCGAGTCGCGTGTGGCAGCGGCCCGCCGCATGGCCGGTGTGACGCCGGTCTACAAGCGCATCGACACCTGCGCCGCCGAGTTCGAATCGGCCACGCCCTACATGTATTCGACCTATGAGGGCTTCCCCTCCCCCAGCGGTGAACTGGTCGGCGGAGAATGCGAGTCCAAGCCGACGGACCGGCGCAAGGTGATCATCCTGGGGGGTGGTCCGAACCGCATCGGCCAGGGCATCGAGTTCGACTACTGCTGTGTCCATGCCTGCTTCGCGCTGAAGGAAGCCGGTTACGAAACCATCATGATCAACTGCAATCCGGAGACGGTCTCGACGGATTACGACACCTCCGACCGGCTGTATTTCGAGCCGCTGACCATCGAGACGGTGCTGGAGATCGTGCGGACGGAAGAACAGTCCGGCGAAGTCGTCGGTGTCATCGTGCAGTTCGGCGGCCAGACCCCGCTGCGCCTGGCGCAGGGGCTGCTGGATGCCGGAGTCACCATCCTCGGCACCTCCGTCGATGCCATCGACCTGGCGGAGGACCGCGACCGCTTCCAGGACCTGCTGCAGCGCCTCGACCTGCGCCAGCCGCCCAACGGCATCGCCCGCAGCAATGAGGAGGCGAAGGCCGTGGCGGAGAGGCTGGGCTTCCCCGTGCTGCTGCGTCCGTCCTATGTGCTGGGTGGCCGCGCCATGGAGATCGTGCACGACATGCCCGGTCTGGAGCGCTACGTGCGGGAGGCCGTGCGGGTCTCCGGCACCAGCCCGGTGCTGGTCGATTCCTACCTGGGCAATGCCTCCGAGGTGGATGTCGATGTGCTGTGCGACGGGACGGAGACCTTCGTCGCCGGCATCATGGAACATATCGAGGAAGCGGGCGTGCATTCCGGCGATTCGGCCTGTTCCCTGCCGCCCTACTCACTCAGCGATGCGACGATCGCGGAGATCCGCCGCCAGTCCGATATTCTGGCGCGCGAGCTCAATGTCGTCGGCCTGATGAACGTCCAGTTCGCGGTTCAGGACGGGGTCGTCTACATCCTGGAGGTCAATCCGCGCGCCTCCCGCACGGTTCCCTTCGTCGCCAAGACCATCGGCAAGCCCATCGCCAAGATCGCCGCACGGCTGATGGCGGGCGAGAAGCTCGCCGATTTCGAGCTGCCGAAGGACGCGCTGGACTTCGACTACATCGCCATCAAGGAAGCGGTCTTCCCGTTTGCCCGCTTCCCCGGCGTCGATGTCATCCTGGGGCCGGAGATGCGCTCCACCGGTGAGGTCATGGGCCTGGCCCAGGACTTCGAGATGGCGTTCCTGAAGTCACAGCTCGGCAGTGGCACACGCCTGCCGGAAAGCGGCACGATCTTCGTTTCCGTCCGTGACAGCGACAAGGCGATGTTCGCGGAACTGGGCCGGGATCTGGTCGGCATGGGTTTCTCCCTGGTCGGTACCCACGGAACCGCGCGGTTCCTGACCGACCACGGCGCCGCCTGCAAGCCGATCAACAAGGTGCTGGAGGGCCGCCCCCACATCGTTGATGCGATCAAGAACCATCAGGTGCAGATGGTCATCAACACCACCGACGGTGAGCAGGCGATCCGCGACTCCTTCTCGCTGCGCCGGACGGCGCTGCAGGAACGCGTGCCCTATTACACGACAGCCGCCGGTGCCCGTGCCGCTGTTCAGGCATTGAAGGCGCTGAAGACCGGTCGTCTTGAAGTCGCGCCCTTGCAGTCCTACTATTGAACCTTCGAATGCGCCGGTTGCTGCATGACAGCGACCGGCGCCTGTGTATCTCCCGGGTCCAGAGAAGGTATCGGCGTGGAACGTGTCCCAATGACGCTGAAAGGCCAGCAGCGCCTTGAAGCGGAACTGAAGAATCTGAAGTCGGTGGAACGCCCGGCCGTGATCCAGGCCATTGCCGAGGCGCGTGCGCACGGCGATCTGTCCGAAAACGCGGAATATCATGCCGCGAAGGAGAAGCAGGGCTTCATCGAGTCCCGCATCATGGAACTCGAGAGCGCGCTCAGCCGGGCGGAGGTGATCGACACCACCAAGATGTCCGGCGATACGGTCCGCTTCGGTGCCACGGTCGGCCTGGCCGACGTGGATACGGACGAGGAGAGCGAGTATCAGATCGTCGGCGTCGATGAAGCGGATATCGACAGCGGCCTGATCTCCATCACCAGCCCCATCGCGCGCGCCCTGATCGGCAAGTCGGAAGGTGACTCCGTCGACGTGCAGACACCGCGCGGCGAGAAATCCTACGAGATCATCGGGGTGAAGTGGGTCTGAGGGCGCTGCGACGCGGCTCGGCACAAC
This sequence comes from Minwuia sp. IMCC3009, assembly GCF_029909415.1. Lineage (GTDB taxonomy): Bacteria > Pseudomonadota > Alphaproteobacteria > Minwuiales > Minwuiaceae > Minwuia. The sequence goes on along the minus strand of NZ_CP123781.1, from coordinate 170,602 downwards.
CGTCTGTGACTTCGGCTGAAAAGCCCCGGACGTCTGTCTGAGCAGTCAGCCGGACGACCCGCAAGGGGATGTGGCGGCGGGAACGGGACGGTCAGGCGCGGGCGCGCGAGGCGCCGCCGGACCCGTCGGCGCGTCGCCGCAGTCGCGCCAGGACCTCTTCCAGACCTGTCGGGCTGATGTTGCTGTATTCATCGCTGATGCGGGAAATGATCCGATGAATGAAGGTCGGTTCGTCCATGCCTTCCCGCCGTTTCCGCGCCGCGGCAATCTCGTCACGGGAAACCCGGAAGGCGTGGAACATCAGTGAATCCAGACCTGATGCCTCGTAGAGGCGGCGGAAACCATCCAGACCGGCCCCATCCATGGCCCCCTTCACCCGCTGTTCCGGCCAGCCGCTGAGAGCCGTCATGCCGGCAATGAAGAACTGGTGGTCGCCCCCTGCCAGCACGCGCAGCATCAGGCTGGTGGACAGGCGGCCCTGCGCCTTCATGCGGGCCGCGAGTTCCTGCACTTCGGCAATGTCGTCGGAATTCCTGATGACCGACGCGACGGAGCGCTCCATGCCGTGCACGAAGATGTCCTCTGCCAGGATCGGCGGCAGGTCGCTGCGTTTCACCAGCGCATCCATCATCATGTCGGAGACGGTGCGGATGCACTGCTCGCTGACCACCAGGGAGACCAGCCGCTCCGCGGTCTTCAGCGGCAATCCGGGACGGGCGGCAACCGCGCCCATGACATGGGTGGATTCCTGAAACCGGTCGATGGCCCGGTCCAGGGCACCTGCCTGCAGGTCCGCGCCCGTGTTGCGGACAAGGGTCCCGACCGCCTGCTCCGTCCCGACGGAGACGATACGCTCCGAGACCACCGCGCTGACCGACTCCCGACCGGCGACGGCCACCTGATAGTCTTCGCCGCGCTCCAGTTGCTCCAGCAGCACGGCATCGTCCAGCAGTGACGACAGCCGCACGATGGGCAGGGCCACCGCATCAACGTCCGCGATCAGCCGTTCGATCATCGGTCGGGGCAGCATGGGTGATTCGGCAATATGTTCAGCCAGGGACTGGCGCACCGCCACGACGGAGTCCGCGACAAGCTGATCGACCAGTTCCAGTGCCACCCGCAGTTCCCGGGGCGAAAGCCCGGAACTTTTCATCAGGCGACCAACCTGCGCCGCCACCGTGGTCTTGTTGTCGGCGGACAGGGCACCGATGAGTCGCTGGACTTCCGAAACGTCTATCTGTGCGGTCATTACTTCGCTCCCAATGACACCTGACGATAGGCGGGGAGGCTTAATGCGGGATTAATGTGACGGGCGACGGCACAGCCTGATATATGCTGGCGATCCGAGATCAGGAGCGTGGCGTGCCGGATAATATCGAGGTACTGAGGGCGGCATTGCTGCAACGGCGGGACAGCCTGACAGGGCTGAGTGCCCTGTCGGCCAGTTCCCGCGATGCTGTCGAACTCGACCAGTCGCGCGTGGGCCGGCTTTCGCGCATGGACGCGCTGCAGCAGCAGGAGATGGCAAAGGCCTCGGAAAACCAGCGGACCCAGCAGGTCGCCCGCATCGATGCCGCACTTGCCCGCATCGCGAGCGGGGATTTCGGATATTGCGTCGACTGCGGGGAGGAGATCGCGGCGAAGCGCCTGGCCGTTGACCCCGCGACCCCGCTGTGTATCGACTGCGCCTCGGGTCGGTGAACCATGGATGATCACGTCAAGGGCCTGCTGATAACAGCGGGCGGTGTTCTGGCGATTACGCCGGATGCGCTGCTGATCAAGATGTCCGGCATGGCCGCGCCTTCGCTGTTCTTCTGGCGCGGAATGCTGGTGGCACTGATGATGACGCTGCCGTTCGTCTTCATCTGGCGCGGTCAGTTCATCGCCAACTGGCGCGCCATCGGCTGGCCCGGCATCGGCGTCGCCTGCTGCTACGCGATCAGTACCGGCTGCTTCGTTGCCGCGAACACCATGACCGTTGCCGCCAACGTCCTCGTCATCGTGGCCACGGCCCCGCTGTTCTCCTCCATCTTCTCCACCCTGCTGTTGCGGGAACCGACACCGCCACGCACATGGATCGCCTCCATCGTCGCCCTGGCCGGTGTCGCCCTTGTCGGCGCGGACGAGATCAGCCGCGACGCCGGTCTGGGGGAACTGCTGGCCCTCGGCTGTGCCGCCTTCGTGTCCCTGTCCTTCGTCATCATCCGCAAGGCCAAGTCGGTCAGCATGATCCCCGGCACGGCGCTCGGGGCCTTCATCATGGGGCTGGTCGGCTGTTTCTGGTTCGACGTGCCCGCCGGTGAGACCGAGTGGATGGCGGTGCTGGTCAGCGGTCTGTTCTTCATTCCGCTGGCCTATCTCGGCCTGACTGTCGGCCCCCGCTACATCTCCGCGCCGGAGGTGGGCCTGTTCCTGCTGCTGGAGACGGTGGTCGGCCCGATCTGGGTCTGGCTGATACTGGCCGAGACCCCCAACCAGTGGGGCCTGATCGGCGGCGCGCTGATCCTCAGCGCCCTGCTGGGCAATACGATCCTCGGCCTGCGCAACCGCTCCAGACGCTCCGCCTGAGGGGCCGGCGGGTCAGCCCTCGACCGCCTCCGCCATGTGGCGGCGCATGTTGTTGATCATGTCGACCTTGGTGATCAGCCCGAAGAACGTGCTGTCGCTGGCCACAATCGCCACCTTGTCGGCCCGCAGGATCGGCATCAGCTGCTCCAGCGGGGCATCGGGCGAGATGGTTTCCAGCCGGGTGACCATGAATTCGGAGACCGGACTCTGGAAGTTCTCCTCGTGACCGTGCACGGCCAGCAACAGGTCACTCTCGTCGATGATGCCGACAATGGCCCCGTCGGAGAGCACCGGCAGCTGCGAGATGTCGAACATGCGCAGGCGTGAATAGGTCGTCAGCAGGGTGTCGTCCGGGGAGACACTGACCACATCGCCCTCGTCAGCACGGCGAATGATCAGGTCGCGCAGATCGCCGTGCTTCTCCCGTTTCACCAGCCCCTGATCGACCAGCCAGGCCCTGTTGTAGGCCTTGCTGAGGTACTTGTTGCCGGTGTCGCAGACCAGGGTCACGACCCGTTTCGGTTCCGTCTGCTCCCGGCAGTAGCGCAGGGCCGCGGCGAGCAGTGTGCCGGTGGAGGAACCGCCCAGGATCCCTTCCTTCGACAGCAGCAGCTGGATCGCTTCGAACGCCTCCGTGTCCGAGACCGTGATACCGCGGCTGATGACGCTCAGATCACAGTTGGGGGGGATGAAGTCCTCCCCGATCCCCTCCACCAGCCAGGACCCGACCTCATTGGGGACATTGCCGGTATTCGCCGCCTCCGCCACGACAGAGCCCTCAGGGTCGGCAACCACCATCTCCGTTTTCGGCGAGTTTGCCCGCATGAAGCGGCCGATACCGGTGATCGTGCCGCCGGAGCCCACGCCACAGAACACCGCATCCACGTCGCCGTCCATCTGCGCCAGGATCTCCGGCCCGGTCCCGGTCTCATGCGCCTCCGGGTTGGCGGGATTGGAGAACTGATCGACCCAGAATGCCCCCGGAATCTCCCGCTGCAGCCGCTCCGCAATGTCCTGGTAGTACTCCGGATGGCCCTTGCCGACGTCGGAACGGGTCAGCCGCACCTCGACCCCCAGCGCCTTCAGGTGCTGGATCTTGTCCAGGCTCATCTTGTCGGGGATGACCAGGATCAGGCGATAGCCCTTCAGTGCCGCGACAAGCGCCAGGCCCAGGCCGGTATTGCCCGCCGTCGCCTCGATCAGGGTGCCGCCCGGCTTCAGCCGCCCGTCCCGTTCGGCGGCCTCGATCATCGACAGGCCGATGCGATCCTTGATCGAGCCACCGGGATTCTGGCTCTCCAGCTTGGCGAACAGCCGACAGGGCCCGGTATCCAGATTGGTAAGTTCGACCATCGGCGTGTTGCCGATCAGTTGCAGCACGGACGTGGGTACAGGCATGACAATCTCCCCCGGATTTCGGGGCAGCATAGCTCTCTCAGGATGCCGGCGCGAGGGTATCGGCAAAAAGGGCCGGATCGACGTTGCCGCCCGACGCCACCACCACGACTGTCCGGCCCGCGACCGGCAGCTTGCCCGACAGGACCGCCGCCAGAGCGACGCAGCCCCCGGGCTCGATGACGACCTTCAGTTCGGCGAAGGCGTCTGCCATTGCCTGCCGGACTTCCCCGTCGCTGACCGTGAGACCACCGGAGAGTGTCCGCTGATTGACAGGAAACGTCAGTTCTCCCGGCTGTGGCGTCATGATCGCGTCACAGATGCTGGCCGGCGTGGCCGTGTTGGCGACCCGGGTTCCGGATTGCAGGGAACGCGCCGTATCGTCATATCCCTCCGGCTCCACTGCGAACAGCGCCAGATCGGGAAAGGCCGCCTTCATGGCTGTGGAGAAACCGGCCATCAGGCCACCCCCGCCTGTCGGCGCCAGCGCCAGATCCGGCACGGCGTCCAGTTCCGCACACTGCTGTGCGCATTCCAGGCCCGACGTGCCCTGCCCGGCCATGATCAGCGGATCGTCATAAGGCTTCACCAGCGTCAGCCCCTGCTCCGCCGCGATCTGTCTGCCGATGGCCTCCCGGCTTTCGCCATGCCGGTCATAGAGCACGATTGCGGCACCATATTCAGCCGTGTTGCGCTGCTTCATGGCCGGGGCATCGCGCGGCATGATGATGGTCGCCGGGACGCCGAACATCTGCGCCGCGCGGGCGACACCCTGGGCGTGATTGCCGGATGAATAGGCGAGAATCCCGCGGGCGCGCACCTCCGGATCCATGGCGGCCAGCCGGTTGTAGGCACCGCGGAACTTGAACGACCCGGTGTGCTGCAGGCATTCCGCCTTCACCAGCAGCCGACCACCGATCCTGTCGTTCAGCCGGGCGGATTCCAGCAGGGGCGTGCGGCGGACGATGCCATCGATGCGTGCCGCCGCGGCCTGTATGTCGGACAGCGCAAATTCGGTAACGGGTTCAGTGGTGGCCAGTGTCATCGCAGCGCTCCAGAAACGCGAGAATTCGAGGCAGGCAGGCAGGTTCGGTCATGGAGGGGGCATGACCGCGGTTTTCCAGCGTGACCAGTTCCAGATCAGGTTTCTCGCGCTGCATGCGGGCGACGGTCTCGGCCTTCAGCACATCCGAGAGCGCCCCGTGAACCAGAAGTGCCGGCAGATGGGCCAGACCCCGGAACAGCGCCCAAAGGTCCGGCAGGGCACCCGACTTCGCCTGCTCGGCCAGGGCATCGCGCAGCTTCAGGTCATAGTCCAGCTTCCAGTTGTTCGCGACCGGGTCATGGGTATAGGTCCCCTCCGCATTGGTCAGCCAGTCCTCCTCCGACCAGTCGGGAAACGCGGCCCCATAGGTCTGGCGCATGGCTTCCGCCGCCTTCGCCAGCGTGGCGTGGCGCTGATCGACACCCACGTAGTCGAGGATCCGTGTCTGTCCGTCGGCCGATATGTCCGGTCCGACATCATTGATCACCAGTCCGGCCAGCGCCGCCGGAATGGCCACGGTCAGCGCCATCGCCAGCAGTCCGCCGAGCGAGGTTCCGATGACGATGACCCGGTGAATGTCCTCCACCGCCAGCAGGTGCATGACATCACTGATGTAGCTGCCGGGCGCATAGGTGCGGTAGTCGGCATGGGCGGACTGCCCCCGCCCGCGATAGTCGGGACAGAGCACCAGCCGGTCCTGCCCCAGCCGCGTTGCCAGCTTGTTGAAGTCCTTGGAATTCCGCGTCAGTCCCGCAAGGCACAGCACGGGTGTCCCGTCGAGCGCGCGGTCACCATATCGCCGGTAGTGAATGCGGGTCCCGTCCTGGGCCGAGAAGTGATGCGTGCTGAAATCCGACACTCAGACAGCTCCTACGATGCGCGCGAGACCGGACAGATCGCTGATCTGCATGTCCGGCCGGGACGGTATCCGTTCCTCCGCCTGTCCGAAGCGATTGACCCAGACGACGTTGAACCCGAAGGCCTTTGCGGCATGGGCATCCCATGCATTCGATGACTGGAAACTCATCTCCGACCGCTTCAGCCCGAAGGTTTCCTCCGGCAATCCATAGACCGACGGATGGGGCTTGAACACACCCACCGCCTCCACCGTCAGCACCGCATCCAGCAGATCACCGATCCCCGCGTTGCTGACTGCCGCATCCAGCATGTCCGGGGACCCGTTCGAGAGGATGGCCGTGCGAATCCCGGCGGCCTTCAGGTCGCGCAGCATCTGCGGCACCTCCGGATAGGCATCCAGCCTGAGGTAGAGATCGGCCAGCTCATCGCGCAGCGCATCATCCCGGATCGACAGCGATGCCATCGCGTAGTCCAGCGCATCCAGGGTCACCTGCCAGAAGGTTGCATGATGCCCCATCAGGCCGCGCAGCCAGGTGTACTGCAGCTGCTTGGCACGCCAGGTCTCCGCCAGCGGCTGCCACTTGTCGCCCAGACTGTCGGCGCAATGCCTGGCGGCTGCATTCACGTCGAACAGCGTGCCATAGGCATCGAAGACGCAGGCGCGTATTCCCGGCAAATGCTTCTCGGTCATTCGAAATCTCCATGACGCAGGCCAATCCGGCCTGGTGCGGCGTCAATGTAGTGCAATCGGCCCCGGGGCTGAAACCGGTCAGGCATTTCCATTCAATGCCTGTTCGGGCAATCATATTTTAACCAACCGTGGGGAATGATGCGATCCCGCCCCGAATGCCGCCGCCCGGGAGAAGTTCATGATACGCCGCCTCCACTGCCAGAACAGCGTGGTCTTCGCCCTGGTGATCGGCCTGTGCCTTGCCGTCCTGCCGCACAGACCCTCCGATGCCGGCCCCGTGCTTGAACGCATCCAGGTGGATGGTGTGGTTCGGTGTGGCGTCACGGCCAGCGGCGTCGGCCTCTCCGAGGTTGGCGTTTCAGGCAAGTGGGAAGGCTTCTTCGTCGATTTCTGCCGCGCACTGGCTTCCGCTGTTCTGGACGACCCGGAGGCATTCGAACCGGTTGAGGTCGATGACATCGTACGGTTTCAGGCACTGGCCAATGGGGCGTTCGATGTCCTGATGGCCAATACCACGTGGACGATCGGGCGCGACACGGCGCTGGGTATCACCTTCGCCGATGTGCTGCTGTATGACGGACAGGGATTTCTCGCGCACCGGTCCCTGGGTGCAACCTCGCTGGCCGAGGTCAAGAGCGGCACGGTCTGCGTGCCCGGCGGCACCACGACAGTGAAGAACCTGTCGGAGCTGACGGCCGGCCTGAATGGCCGGATCAGGGCCATCGAGTTCAATTCGTCCGAAGCGCTCTACGATGCCTTCTTCTCGCGGCGCTGTGACATCATCACCTATGACCTCTCCCCGCTGGCGTCCCTGAAGCAGACCAGGGCAAATGATTCGGACAACTTTGTCCTGTTCCCCGACATCGTCTCCAAGGAACCGCTGTCTTCGGTGATCCAGCGTGGCGACGATGAATGGTTCCACATCGTGCGCTGGGTCAGCCGCGCCCTGGTCGCCGCCGAGGAACTGGGCATCACGAGCGCCAATGTCGAGCAGATGCGCGAGAACGGTACGCCCGAAATTCGGCGGCTGCTGGGGTCCGACAGCCAGATCGGACTGGGCATGGGGCTCAGCAATGACTGGGCCTATCGCATGATCCGGGACCTCGGCAACTACGGTGAGATCTACGAACGCCACCTTGGCGAAGGCGGGCTGGGCATTCCACGGGGGCTGAACGGTCTCTGGCGTGATGGTGGCCTGCACTACGCTCCGCCGATTCGTTGAGCTATCATGCAGGAATCAGCATCTGCGGCCGGGAGGCATCGCGTTGACACGGCTTGACCGGAAGGTTTCGGTTTCGACCAAGTTCTCTGCTGCGCTTGTCCTGACCCTGATGGTCATGGTGGGGGCAGGCGGTGTCGCGCTCTATTCCCTGACGCGTCTGGCAGACGGTTACGACAGTGTCGCGACCCGGACCATCCCGAAGCTGACCAGCGCGGCGCGTCTTGACCGCATCTCGAGCTCCATTGGGGCAACCGCTTCGCGACTGGTGGCAAGCAAGTCCGACTATGTGCGCATGACGATCGCAAACCGGCTCGACGACAATATCAAGGCCCTGGACGAGGCGCTTGAGACCTTCGACCTCGGACCTCTTGCCGGCGGCATCGGAGATCGCAGCCTTGTGCTGCAGGTCAGCGAGAACCGCGACAGCATGCGCGAGAACCTTGCGGAACTGAGCCTGATCGTCGCCAGGCGGATCCGGACTGAGGAGCAGATCGAGCGCATCCTGGACCAGGCGGATCGCCTGACCGACGAGATCACGGACCGCCTGTCACAGTCCAGCGATTCCGCCTTCGGAAAAGAATGGCTGATCAACCTCGGCTGGGCGCTGGAGTCGATGGTTTCCGTGGGCAATGCCGAGAGCCGCTTCCAGATCGACCGCGCGCAGCAGAAGTATGTCACAAGCCGCCACGCCGGACTCACGGGCCTGAGCGGCAACGATTTCGGCGCAGCGGATGATTCCACGGAGGCGGGCCTGCGCGCCGCCGAACTGAAGGAGCTTGGCTGGCGGCTGTCGCGCTATCTCGGCAGCAACCATCATGTCTTCGAACTTGCCCGGGTGCGGCTGGCGCTGATGGCGCAGGAAAATGGGCTGCTTTCCCGCAACAAGCGCCTTTCAAGTCGACTGACGAGTTCGGTCTCCGACCTGTTCCACACCATGCAGGAGCGCATCGACAGCCGGAACGCGGAACTTGGCAAGCTGGAGCGGGAGAGCGAAATGACCCTGCTCTTTGCCTTTCTGGCCGGTGTTGCCCTGATCCTCGGCCTGCTCGCCTACCTGCGGCTGAGCGTGCTGAAACGCCTTTCGGAACTGCAGCGGGCAATCCTGCGTCACGTCGATGGGGACAGGGTCGAGATCCCGGTACAGGGCCAGGACGAGATCGCGGATATCGGACAGTCCCTGCGCTATCTCGTCGGCATGCTGTCGGAACGCGAGCAGAACCTGCGCAACGCGAAGCTGAATGCCGAACACCTGGCCGACAGGGCCGAGGCGGCCAACAGGGCGAAGTCGATGTTCCTGGCCAACATGAGCCACGAACTGCGCACACCGCTGAACGCCATCATCGGCTTCTCGGAAATGATCACCCTTTTCGTCAACAAGCCGGAACGGAACCAGGAGTACGCGAATTACATCAGCACCAGTGGCAGGCATCTGCTGACCGTGATCAACGAGGTGCTGGACTATTCGAAGATCGAGGCCGGCAAGATGGAACTGACGCGGGAGGATGCGCGCTTTGCCCACATCCTCCGCGAGACCCATCCGCTGATCGAGTTCCAGTTGAAGACGGCGGGCCTGACCCTGCGTCAGGACGTGCCGCAGGACCTGCTGATCAATGTCGATCCGCAGGCATTGCGCCAGATGCTGGTGAACCTGCTTTCCAATGCCATCAAGTTCTCGCCCAACGGTCGGGAGATCCTGCTGCGCGTGCGGCTGCAACCGGACGCCTGCGAGATAGCCGTCATCGACGAGGGGGTTGGAATCCCCAGCGCCCAGCTCGATGCGGTGATGATGCCGTTCCAGCAGGCGCGCAACGACTATGTCGCAACCGGTGAGACCGGGACCGGCCTGGGACTCGCCATCGTCGACAATCTGATGCGCCTGCATGGCGGAACCGTACGCATCGAAAGTCAGGAAGGTGTCGGCACAACCGTGCGGTTGCTGTTTCCCGCCGATATCGTGGTCCCGAATTCGTCGAAGCAACCAAAGCTCACTGTTGTCGCTTCACGCACCTGATCGTCCAACCAGGCGGTGGCGGGCGGCCCATGGCTGCCCCTTGCCCAACCCTCAACGCAACACGATGCGCAGACCGTCGGAGCGGATACCAAGGTCACGTGCCAGCCGCAGGTCATGACCGCCTTCCATGCGTACGCGATAGACCTGAAGCGACTCCAGCACCCGCTGGACATAGTTCCGCGTCTCCGAGAACGGAATGCGCTCCACCCAGTCGACCGGGTCGACGGTTCCGTTGCGGGGATCGCCATGTGCCTCGATCCAGCGTTTCACCCGATGCGGCCCGGCATTGTAGGCGGCAATCGCCATCGGCAGGTAACCATCGAAGTCACGGATCTGCCACGCCAGGTAGGTGCTGCCCAATCGCGCATTGTAGGCCGGATCATCCGTCAGACGGCGCGGCTGGTACGCCGCTTCCGTCTCCCGCGCGACCAGCCGCGCGGTGCCTGGCATCAGCTGCATGAGCCCGCGTGCGCCCGCATGGCTGACGGCCTTCGGGTTGAAGGCGCTTTCCTGCCGCGCGATGGCGTGGGCCAGTGCCGGTCCGACCTCCAGATCACCAGTCAGGTCCGCAGTCAGCGGCCAGGTGATGGAAGGCAGCATGACCTGATCCAGCGCCGCCAGCTTGCCCGCCAGAACCTGCAGGTCGGCACGCTCCAGCCGCTGCGCCATGTCCCCGAGCAGCAGACGGCGTTCGGCACCGGTTGCCGACTGCCCCATGTGGGTCAGGAACATGCGGGCCAGATGGTCCTGCCCGACCTCCACCAGCAGCCGCGTTATCTGCACCAGCGGCAACTGGTCGAATTCCGCGCGCGCGGCGGCGCTGATCGCAGGCTCCGCCGGCAGTTCCAGACGCCCGCCGCCAATGGCCAGCCGGCCCAGCTGCCCATAGTAGGTGCCCACATGGGTGGCGGCGCGACGGAACCATTCGGCGGCACGGGCCGGGTCCTGCAGCGCCTGGTGCGCCCGGGCAATCCAGTAGGCCCCCCGAGCGCGGCTGACCGGATAGGCAACATTGTCGAACAGGGTCTCGAAGTGGCGCAGGGCAATCCGCGGCCTGTCCAGATAGCGCAGCGCGATCCAGCCAGCCTCGAACTCGCCCTGGGCGAAGGCCGCACCGCGCTCCATTCCGTGTTCGCTGGCAATGCGCCAAGCCTTCTCGTAGGCATCATCGGCGAGCAACTCGCGGATCTGTATGCGCCGCTCGATCCACCAAAGGTCAGGACGCGCGCCATGGTCGGGACCGGAAAGCAGGATTTCCTGCGCCCCCTCATGCCGCCCCGCACGACGGCGCCAGCGGGTCCGGTCATACAGCAGTCCGGGATCGCGCTGCAGGTGCGCGGGCACTGCCGCCAATGCGCTGTCGACATTCGGACGCCTGTACATCAGGGCGAGACGCGCCCTGGCCAGCCGTTTCAGGTCGTCGGGAACCAGCGGCAACATCCTGGTCGCGGCGGCGCGGTGCTTCGACCACAGCAACCGGTCCAGGCGCGCGGCATGATCTTCGGCTGTCAGCCCGCTGCGAAAGCCGGAAAGCAGCCTGCGCTCATCAGCCAGGTCGAAATCCGCATCGCGCCAGAGGTCGCGCGCGATCTTCGTGGCGCCGGTCGGGTCCGATGACTTCTGTACCAGGGCGAGATGCAGCTTGCCCAGCCGCGTCAGCGCAGGCCGGCTGGCGAAGTGGCTGTTGATCGCCGCCGCATCCTCGGTCGCCAGCACGGCCTCTTCCAGGCGGATCGCCAGCCTGGTGTGTCCGGGCATGTCCGGCTGTTCCGCGATGAACTGCCGGATGGCATCCGGATCGTCCTGCCGTCCGTTGCGTATCCGCAGCCAGTCCAGCACCGGCACAAGCCGCCGATCCTGCACGGGCGCCAGCAGCAGCGGCACCGTTTCCCACAAATGTCGCTGTCCGGCCGCGAAGGCGGCACGGTAGGCGATGACATCCGCATTGGAGAGCTCACCACTGCGAAGCGAGTCCGCACGGAAGGGGTTGGGCGGTGGCACAGGCGTGGTCCCGGCCCGGGATGACGCCCCGGGCACAGCCAGCACCACAAGCACGGAGAGAGCGGCAAGCCCGGGCAACAGTCGGATGCGAAACACGACAGATGGCTCCATCATTCGAATCATCCGCGCTACAATAGCGATGCAAACCGCCAACCGTCTTCACAATGCGGTTGTCGCGGTGTTGCCAGTACAAATACAAATGCACTAGAAGTGCGCGGCCCGCAGACGCGCGGGTCAACGAAATCCTGGGAGCGAAAGTCATGGACATCAAGGGGTCGATACCGGCACTGATCACGCCGTTCACGAACGGCGCCGTCGATGAGAAGGCCTTTCGCGACCATTGTGACTGGCAGATCAGGGAAGGCAGTCATGGCCTGGTGCCCACCGGCACCACCGGCGAATCCCCGACACTGAGCCACGCGGAGCACCGCCGGGTGGTGGAACTGTGCATCGAGGCTGCGGCCGGTCGTGTGCCGGTCATCGCCGGCACGGGCTCCAACAATACGCTGGAGGCGGTGGCCCTGACCCGCCACGCCAAGGAAGCCGGTGCCGACGCCGCGCTGGTGGTCACGCCCTACTACAACAAGCCGAGCCAGGAAGGCATGTACCGTCACTTCGCGGAAGTGGCCGCCGTCGGCCTGCCGATCATCATCTACAATATCCCGCCCCGGTCGATCGTCGACATGACGCCGGAGACCATGGGCCGTCTGGCAGAACTGCCGGAGGTCATCGGGGTCAAGGACGCGACCGCGAAGCTGGACCGCGTCTCGCTGCAGCGCATCACCTGCGGTACCGGCTTCATCCAGCTTTCGGGCGAGGACGGGACCGCGCTGGCGCACATGGCGCATGGTGGCCGAGGCTGCATCTCGGTGACCGCCAATGTCGCGCCGAAGCTCTGCGCAGCCTTCCAGGAGGCCTGCCTGGCCGGTGACTACGCCACCGCGCTGGAATTGCAGGACCGGCTGATGCCGCTGCATGTCGCGCTGTTCCTGGAGCCCAGCCCGGCCCCGGTGAAATATGCGCTGTCGCGCGTTCGCGAGGTGTCGGACGAGGTCCGGTTGCCCGTGGTCCCCGTCGGCCAGGAAACCCGCGACCGGGTTGACGCCGCGCTGCGTCATGCCGGACTGCTGAACTGAACGGGCTCCTGCCCCGGTCCCGCTGCTGACGGGATCGCGGCGGGAACCTTCCAACACGGTACAAGGACGCCTGCCTCGTGGGACGGACAATCGCGGAAAATCGCAAGGCCCGGTACAACTACTTCATCGAGGATACGATGGAGGCCGGGATCGTCCTGACCGGAACCGAGGTCAAGGCACTGCGCCAGGGCCGCGCCAACATCGCGGAATCCTATGCGTCACCGGAGGGTGACGAACTCTGGCTGATCAACGCGCATATCCCCGAGTACAAGGCAGGGAACCGCCACAATCACGAACCGACACGCCGCCGCAAGCTGTTGCTGAAACGCAAGGAGATCGAGCGGCTCGCCGGCGCCCGCAACAAGCAGGGCATGACCCTGGTGCCGCTGAAGCTCTACTTCAATGATCGCGGGCTGGCGAAACTGTCGGTCGGTCTCGCCAAGGGCAAGAAGCTGCATGACAAGCGGGCCACGGAGAAGGACCGCGACTGGAACCGCCAGAAACAGCGTCTGATACAGGAAAAGGGTTAGGCCGGTTCCGGCGGACGGCTCAGCCGCCCATGTAGATCAGGATGCCGGAGACGCTCAGGACAGCTATCCCGGTGGTGACCAGGACAATCGTCGAGGCACGTGCGCTGGCCACGCCATACTGCGTTGCAAGCACGAAGATGTTGGCCCCTGACGGCAACCCGGCGATCAGAACGATCAGCGCCACCGTCTCGTCGGGCAGATCGAGCAGCAGGGCGCCCGCCACCCAGGCCAGCAGGGGCATCAGCGCCAGTTTCAGGACCACCGCGAAGCCGACCTCCCCCTTGCCCTCCGCGATGGGGCGGCCATAGAGCGACCCGCCAAGCGCGAACAGGGCGCACGGCCCGGCGGCACCGCCCAGCAGACTGCCGAAGCGATCCACCGGCTCCGGGATCGGAATCCGGAGGATGCCGATGACCACGCCGACCAGCATCGCGATCATGAAGGGGTTGCGCAGGAACCCCCTGAACACCTGGGCAAACAGCCTTGGTACGGAAATCGGCCCCGGGGCCGCAGCCTCCATGCAGAACATGGTCAGGGAGATGATGATCAGATTGTCTGCCACCACGATCATGCCTGCCGGCGGCCCGGCGGCGGGGCCAAGCGAAGCCAGGGCCAGCGGAATGCCCAGATAGACGATATTGCCGAACGACGATGCCCCGGCGATCACCGCGCGTTCCTGAAACGTGTTGCGGAACAGTGCCGCCCCACCGAGCAGTGCAATCAGGAAGACCGTCACCGAAGTGCCGGAGTAGGCCACGATCACCCGCCAGTCGAACAGGTCCAGGATCGGCGCCCGCGCCATGGTGAAGAACAGCATTGCCGGCAGGGCAAAGAAATAGACGAAGGTATTGAGGCCGTTCAGCGCGGCCTCCCCCATCAGGCGAAAGCGCATGGCCGCGAAACCGACCAGAACCATCGCGAACAGGGGCAGGACCGCATTGATGACAGAGGTCATGCGACGGGCTGCATCAACAGCTTCTCGGCCCTTTTCCTGTATTCATCTCCCGGCGTTGCGGGCTGCCCCGTCTGCCGGTCAAAGAACGCCAGCACATAGTCGACCACAGCAATCGGACGGTCGTTTCCCACGTCGTGAATCAGGTGCCGGAAGCTGCAGGACCGCTTGCCGAAACCGACAAGGCCGGTGTGGGCGGTCAGCAGATCGCCCATGGCCGGAACATGGAACTGGGTGACCTGCAGCGCGTTGACGCCTGATGCGAAATGCGACCCGGTCACCAGATCGCGGGTCAGACCAGCCTCGATCTGCGTCGCCCAGAGACCCCGCGTCACCACATCGAACAGGGCCCGCGGGGTCATGCGACCGGACGGGTCGCCATCACGGGTCTCCACCGTCCCGAGCCAGCTCTGCCGCATTGCCGGATCACGGGCGGGCGGGTGCGTGACTTCCGGCATGGCGCGCAAGGGCGCCACAGGTTCCGCGCCGCCCATGACCACCGGCTCGAGGAACGCACCGGTTTCGACGTCGAACCGGTCGATCCCCGTCTCGAAGCAGGTCAGCACGACATTATCGTGACTGCGCAGCAGGCGACCGCTGAGTCTTCCATGGCCATCAGCCGTTTCGGCCACCTTGCCAACGATGAAACCGGCATCCCCGGCGGCCATCTCCCGGCGATAGTCGATCCGCAGGCGGCGGGCGCCGAAGCCGACCCCCTCCGACCGGGCGTCAAAGGGATTGATGCCGGCCTGCAGCAGCCAGCCCTG
This sequence comes from Minwuia sp. IMCC3009, assembly GCF_029909415.1. Taxonomy (GTDB): domain Bacteria; phylum Pseudomonadota; class Alphaproteobacteria; order Minwuiales; family Minwuiaceae; genus Minwuia. The sequence continues at coordinate 155,426 of NZ_CP123781.1, read as the reverse complement.
ACGCGCGTCGTCGATGGCGTGCGCGGTATGCTGGATGTTCACATGCACGCCAAGGCCGCGTTGCCACTGGTTGAAGGTGCCGCGCCAGAGCGATGGCAGCCCTTCCCAGCTCCCGGTGTCGTCACTCATGCCGCCAGATCCTCCGCCGTGCAGATGAAACGGCTGGCCAATGCGACCACATCGTCGGGCAGTTCCGTGCGACGACGCAGTGCCAGGTCAATCGGCGTACCAATCGATTGCGCCGTCAGCGCCAGCTTGCCATCGGTCAGACGCGTCATCCTGTGCGCCGTGATGACCCGCCCGGGCTCGAACACCAGAAAGCCGGTCTCCACGCGAAACAGGTCCCCCGCGCGCAGTTCGCGCCGATAGTTCAGTTCCATCTTCGTCGCCGCGATCCCGAGCTTTCGGTCCTGTATCGCCTGCCGGTGCAGACCGATCAGCGACATCATGTGGAAGTAACCGTCCGACAGGGCGGCATCATAGAACTGCACGTTCATGTGCCCGAAGTGATCGCACTGGTCCGCCCGCACGACACCGCGCACGGTTTCCGTCATTCCCGTCATCCGCTACCTGCCGATCCGTTTCATCCTGTGGGGCCTGCACTCAGCCGGTGGTGAGACCACCGCCGACCACCAGCGTCTGGCCCGTGATGTAATCGCTTTCGGGGATGCAGAACAGATAGACCCCGTTCGCAGCGTCCTCGGCAGTGCCGAGCCGCTGCAGCGGGATCAGACGTGTCAGATCCTCCTGCTGCTCCTCAGGAAAGCCGACCTTGTGCGCCCGGCCCTCGACCTCGATGGTCGGGTGGGCATTGCCGAACCTCTGGGTCAGGCGCGTGTCGATATAGCCGAAGGCGACCGAATTCACGGTCACCTGCAACCGCCCCCACTCCCGCGCCAGCCCGTTCGTCATGCCGACCACGGCCCCCTTGCCCGCCGCATAGGACACGGCGGCAGGCATGCCGTAGACGGCAGCCATGGAGGAGATGTTGACCACCTTCCGCACCACCCGTTGCCCCTCCGCGCTTTCCGCCCTGAACCGTTCGCGAAAATGCGGCTGGGCCGCACGCAGGATGCGGATCGGTGCGCCCGCATGGACGTCAAGCATGGCCGCGATCTGCTCATCCGTCTGGTTCTGGATCGTCGAGTTCCAGATATAGCCCGCGTTGTTGACGATGATGTCGAGGCCACCCAGTGCATCCAGCGCGCCGCCGACCAGCTCGTCGGCAAAGCCGTCTCCTGTGACCGATCCGGCAAGCCCTGCCGCCACGCCACCGGCGTCACCGATGGCCTGGATCACGTCCTGCATCGGTTCCGCATCCAGGTCATTGGCAAAGACCCGCGCCCCCTCGGACGCCAGCTTCATGGCCACCGCGCGGCCGATGCCGCGCCCCGCGCCGGTTACCAGCGCCACCTTGCCTGCCAGCTTCGTCATCTTGTCCCTCCCCGGAATAGGTCCACAGCATTCCCCATCCGGCGCGGGTACGCAATTCGGCAGCGCGCATAGCATGACTGCTGATGAACCCGGCATCGTGAATGGAGCTCAGATGATGGCCGCCCCTGCCAGCCGACGCTTCAGCCTGATCACCCTGCCGACCACACCCACACAACGATTGTGGCTGGTGATCTTCATCGATCCTGCAAGGCCTGGTCCCGGCGCAAGCCTCCGGGTCCGGCTGCTGCACCTGCTTCTGCGTCCGCTGCGGCCCGGTTACCGGCATGTCATGGCCATCAGCCCGGAAGGACCGGATCATCGCTGGCTGATGGTCAATCCGGCAAGTGACACGCTTGCGGTCGGTTGCCTCCACAGCACCAGCGTGATCAGCGAACTGAGGGCTGCCGTGGCGGCCGGACGGGCACATGTCGTGGCGGTCGATGCAAGGCAGCCCCGGACGTGGAAATTCCGGGGCCTGTTCACCTGCGTCGCCACGATCGCCCACCTGACCGGGACCGAGGCTGGCCCTTTCACCACACCCTGGCGGCTCCATCGGCGCATGACCGGGTGCGAGGCCCCCGACTGATCAGTCCTTCGTCCAGTCCCGCCGGTCGGGGTCGAAGTTACGCTCCAGCCCGCGCCAGCAATCGAAATAGCGTTCCTGCCGTGTGGGCAGGTCAGAGGCATAGCGGGTCAGATGCTGCGGCAACCGCGTCTCGAACATGAACGCCATGGTATTGCCCAGCTTCTCCGGTCCGAGTTCCTTCCACGACGCAGCGTTGAAGGCATCATGATCCGGTCCGTGCGGGATCATGCAATTGTGCAGCGACATGCCGCCGGGCACGAACCCCTCGGGCTTTGCATCATAGACGCCATGGATCAGCCCCATGAATTCCGACATGACATTCATGTGGTACCAGGGCGGGCGGAAGGTATTCTCCGCCACCAGCCAGCGCGGCGGGAAGATCACGAAATCGACGTTGGCCGTACCCGGTTCGCTGGTGGGCGAGGTCAGGACGGTGAAGATCGACGGGTCCGGATGGTCCACCAGAATCGCGCCAACGGGGGCGAAGCGATCTAGGTCGTACTTGCAGGGGGTGTAGTTGCCGTGCCAGGCGACAACGTCCAGCGGTGAGTGCTTCAGCTGGCACTGCTGGAACCGGCCGCACCATTTCACTGTCACGGTGCAATCCATGCCGTCCTTGTCTTCCCATGCGGCCACGGGCGCCAGGAAGTCACGCGGGTTGGCGAGGCCGTTGGCCCCGATCGGACCGCGTTCCGGCAGGGTCAGGGGCGCGCCGTAGTTCTCGCAGACGTAGCCGCGCGCGGTCTCGCAGTCCTCCAGCGCCACGCGGAACTTCACCCCGCGAGGGATGATCGCGATCTCGCCGGGGCGGATCGCGACGATACCCATCTCGGTATGGAACCGCAGGCCCCCCTGCTCCGGCACCACCAGGAACTCACCGTCCGCATTGTAGAAATAGTCATCCACCATCGAGCGGGTGATGCCATAGGTGTGGATCGCGTAACCCACATGGGTCCCCACGTCTCCGCCGGTCGTGATCGTGCGCATGCCGGTGACGAAGGTTGCCGCACCGTCCGGCAGCGGGGTGGCGTCCCAGCGCAGCGGGTTCAGGGGCAGGCTGCTTTCCCCCACCGTCGGGGCGGAGCGGAACAGCGGCAGATCGACATCGGCCATGGCCCCCGTATGCAGCACCGAGGGCCGGATGCGATAGAACCAGGTGCGCAGGTTGGTCGCTTTCGGTGCGGTGAAGGGCGAACCGGAAAGCTGTTCCGCGTAGAGCCCGTAGGGCGCACGCTGCGGTGAATTCTGCCCCTCCGGCAATGCGCCCGGCAGAGCCTCCGTCGCGAATTCATTGCCGAACCCGGACATGTAGCCCGTCCCGGTACCCTTGCCTGCCTCTGCCGTATGCTCCGTCATGCCGATGCCCGATCCAGTTCTGGGTGCGCGTTTCCTGTCGGATCATACCGACCGCGCGACCGCGACCTCAAGGTGGCGTTTCAGAGCAGGCGAAGCTGGTCCCCCGGCGCCGGCGGCACCGCGAACTGCGACGGATCGAGGCGCAGGCGGCGGGCGTTGAGACCCAGCCTGGCGGTCGCGACCCTGAACCGCTTCGCCACCAGCGCGGCATAGGGACCGGTTCCGACCATCCGCAGGCCGAAGCGGGCGTCATAGGCACGACCGCCGCGCATCTCCCGCACCAGCTTCATGATCCGCGCGGCCCGGTTCGGGACCTCATCCTCCAGCCATTCACCGAACAGGTCGGCGATCTCCAGCGGCAGCCGCAGCATGATGTATCCCGCCTCCGTCGCTCCGGCTTCCCGCGACGCCTCCAGAATGCGTTCCAGCTCCGGCTCGTTCAGGCTGGGAATCATCGGCGCGGCCAGCACACCGACGGGGATCCCCGCGTCGCTGAGCGCACGCACGGCATCCAGCCGCTTCCGGGGTGTCGCGGCGCGCGGTTCCATCCGCCGCGCCAGACCGGCATCCAGCGTGGTCACCGAAACCGCCACCTTGGCGAGTCCGCGCGTGGCCATGTCGGAAAGAATGTCGATGTCGCGCCGGATCAGATCCGACTTCGTGACGATACCGACCGGATGGTTGAAACGCTGCAGCACCTGCAGCACCGAACGGGTGATGCCATGCTCCCGTTCCAACGGCTGATAGGGATCCGTATTCGTGCCCATCGCGATGGTCCGGCAGTCATAACCGGGTCGGTGCAGCTCCGCCTCCAGCAGCCGCGCCGCCTCCGGCTTCATGAACAGGCGGGTCTCGAAGTCCAGACCGGGCGAAAGGCCGAGATAGGCATGCGAAGGCCGCGCGAAGCAGTAGATGCAGCCGTGCTCGCAGCCCCGGTAGGGATTGATGGAGCGGTCGAAACCCAGGTCCGGCGAGGTGTTGCGCGCGATGATGCTGCGCGAGGAATCCACGCTGACCTGCGTGCGGATGGCGCGGCCCTGTCCCTGCCACTCCTCCGGCCCGCCCCAGCCGTCATCGACAGTCAGCCGCTGCTCGCTCTCATATCGCCCGACCGCGTTGGACCGCGCGCCGCGTCCCCGGACGGCATCGGGTGCCGCACGGGTCGTGAAATCGAAATCCACCGTCCCCGACCGGCCCCTGTCGCGTGGGCTTGCCTCCGTCATGTTCTGTTTTTGTTCCATGCCGGAAACAACACCATGGAACGCAGGTGCGGTCAACCGCGTTCACACCAACGGAATGGTGGACAAGGAATCTGTCAGATCAGTCCGGAACAGCGGCGGTGCAGGATCAGTTCTGCTGCTTCATCATGCCGTCGCCATCGCCCTGAACAACGATCTCGACCCGGCGATTGAGCTGATTGGCGACACCGTCAGCGGTCGGAACCTCCGGTTCGGTCTCGCCCTTGGCATAGAGCCTCATCTCTGCCGTCACACCATTGTTGCGCAGTTCGAGTGCCGTACTTTCCGCCCGGCGCTGCGAGAGCCGCAGGTTGTAGGGGGCAGGACCGGCCCGGTCGGTATGACCGGTCAGTTCGATCAGCTTTGCCTTGTCAGCCATTGCCTGGCTGCTGGCCCTGGCGACGGTTCCCCGCGATTCGGGCGACAGGGCCGCGCTGTCGGTGGCAAAGAACACGACATAGGTCTGGCGCAACTGCATCGCGGCCTGCGCCTGGATGGCGGGCAGGGTCTGTTCAGCCGCACGCGTGGCCGGGGGCGGCGCAAGACGCCGCGGACGCGGCTGTTCCGTGCGCGCGATCGGACGCACGACCGGCTTCTCCGCGGCCTGCACCACCCGTTGCGGGGAGGAGCCGAAGCGGTAACGCATCCCGATCATCGCGGTATGATTCGAATAGGAGGACTGGAGGTTGGCGTTCGCCGAATTCACGAAATCAGCGTCTTCGGTGAAGAAATACCGGTACTCCGCCGTCATTGACAGGTTGGGCGTGACCGCGAAAGCCACGCCGGCCAGCCCCTGATAGGCCATTGTAAAGTCCGAGTCGTCCAGTGTCTGGGCACCCAGATTGATATCGGTGGCGGAGAGATGAGCCAGCCCGATGCCCGCACCGATATAGGGATAGATGCCGGAACTGTTGTCATACTCCCAGATCAGGTTGCCCATGCCGGCAAGGCTGCTGAGATCACCACTGGTCGCGGCATTATTGAAGGAATCGCCACCGTTGTGGCGGAAGGAAATCTCCCCCTCGAAGCGGAAACCGCTCTCGAACTGATATCCTGCTGCCACCAGTCCGCCCAGCCCGAGGTTGAGTTCCAGGTCGCCCACGTTGGCACCTGTCAACTCACTGTCACGCGGCGATGTCCCGAGAACTCCGGCGCTCAGGTAGGGGCCACTCAGTTCCGCCTGGGACGGCGCGCTGAAGCCCGCCAGCGCAAGGGACGCGACACACATTCCGAGAATTTTTTTCAAAGTGGGTCCCTCCTCGTCACGCAACATACCAGAACAGACTGCTTCGTACAGGCTTTTCAAGGGGATATGCACACCCCATGCCGCAATCAGCGTTCGGTCAGGCGCGGCAGCAGCTCCACGAAATTGCAGGGCCGGAACCGTATGTCCAACTGGGTGGAAAGGATCATGTCCCAACCATCGCGGCACGCGCCGGGCGACCCCGGTAACGCGAACAGGTAAGTGCCCCCGGCGACACCCGCCGTGCACCGAGACTGGATCGTGGAAGTGCCGATCTTCTCGTAGGAAAGCTGTCGGAAGAGTTCGCCGAAACCGGCGATTTCCTTTTCCCACACCAGTGCGAAGGCTTCGGGCGTCACATCACGGCCCGTGACCCCGGTGCCACCTGTCGAGATGACGACGTCAATGCCGTCGTCCGCGATCCAGTCGTTCAACTGTCCGGTGATGCGGTCGATGTCGTCGCTGACGATGGTCCGTGCCGCCAGCAGATGCCCCGCCACGGTCAGGCGTTCCACCAGGGCATCACCGGACTTGTCCGTCTCCGGCGTTCGCGTGTCGGAGACGGTCATGACCGCGATATTGACGGCGACGAATTCCCGGCTGGTATCAACGGGCATGGCCTATTTTTCCCGGCCCAGCAGCCGCAGACGCAGCGCGTTCAGCTTGATGAAGCCCTGCGCGTCCCGCTGGTCATAGGCCCCGGCATCATCCTCGAATGTCACGATGGCCTCGTCATAGAGGCTCCTGGGCGACTTGCGGCCGGTGATCATGACATTGCCCTTGTAGAGCTTGGCCCGGACCGTACCGGTCACCCGCTCCGATGCCTTGTCGATGGCGGCCTGCAGCATCTCCCGCTCCGGGCTGAACCAGAAGCCGTTGTAGAGCACTTCTGCGTAGCGCGGCATCAGTTCGTCCTTCAGATGCATCGCGCCGCGTTCCAGCGTGATCGACTCCATGGCCCGGCGCATGTGGAACAGCACCGTGCCGCCCGGCGTCTCGTAGACGCCACGCGACTTCATGCCGATGAAACGATTCTCCACGATGTCCAGGGCACCGATCCCGTTGGCCCCGCCCAGTTCGTTCAGCTTCGCCAGCAGGGTGGCGGGCGACATGCGCTGGCCATTGATTGCCACCGGATCCCCTTTCTCGAAGTCCAGCGTGATCTCGGTCGGCGTGTCCGGGGCATCCATCGGCGAGACCATGCGCGACAGGATCAGGTCGTAGTCCGCCTCCTCCCACGGGTCCTCCAGGATGTTCCCCTCCGAGGAGATATGCAGCAGGTTGGCGTCCTGGCTGAACGGTGCCTCGCCGCGCTTGTCGCGCGGAATCGGAATCTGGTTCTGTTCGGCGAACTCGATCAGCTTTGTCCGGGAGGTCAGATCCCACTCGCGCCAGGGGGAGATCACCTTGATGTCCGGGTTCAGGGCGTAATAGCCCAGCTCGAAACGGATCTGGTCGTTGCCCTTGCCGGTCGCACCATGCGCCACTGCATCCGCGCCGACTTCACGCGCGATCTCGATCTGGCGCTTGGCGATCAGCGGCCGTGCGATGGAGGTTCCCAGCAGGTAGGTGCCTTCGTAGATCGCGTTGGCACGGAACATGGGGAAGACGTAGTCGCGGACGAATTCCTCCCGCAGGTCCTCGATGAAGATCTCCCGGATCCCCAGCATCTCCGCCTTGGCCCGCGCCGGCTCCAGTTCCTCGCCCTGCCCCAGGTCAGCCGTGAAGGTGACAACCTCGCAATCGTAGGTCGTCTGCAGCCATTTCAGGATGACGGAGGTGTCCAGACCGCCGGAATAGGCCAGCACCACCTTGTTGATCTTGTCCTTGTCCATGACCCTTGGTCCCCCTGAAGCCATTGAATGTCGCCGTGGCGCAGGAAGTACAGGATGCGCGTGCCCGCTCGCAAGTGCTGTGGTGTCGCTTCAGACGAGGACGTGCATCGCGTTGCGGTGATTTCGGCTATCGTGGCGGCCAGGGGACAGCGAAGGCTGGCAAGAGTGGCTATGAATACCGGTCTGCAAATCCGACACCTCACGTCAACCATCATCGACGTGGCGGACATTGCCGTGCGCCCCGGCGCGCCGGTGGCGCTGGTTGGCCGGTCGGGCAGCGGCAAGTCCAGCCTGATGCGGGCCATCGTCGATCTGGACCGGAACGAGGGCGAGATCCTGCTGCATGGCGTCAGCCGGTCAGGCATGAGCGCGCCGCTCTGGCGCCAGCGCGTCGTCTATGTCCCGGCCGAACCCGGATGGTGGGGGGAGCGTGTCGGGGACCATCTGACCGGGCCGGACAGCGCCGGAACGCGGGCCGCGCTCGGCCTCGACCACATCCGGCCGGATCAGCCCATCGACCGCCTCTCCACCGGGGAACGGCAGCGGCTGGCGCTGGCGCTGGGTCTGGCCCGGCAGCCCCAGGCCCTGCTACTGGATGAACCGACCGCCGCCCTGGACGAGACCAGCCGCGACATGGTGGAGACCCTGCTGGACCCGATGATCGCCGCCGGGCTGGTGCTGATGATGGCCACCCACGATCCGGAGCAGGCGCGACGTCTGGGCCTGCAACGGCTGGAGATCGACGGTGGCCGGATCAGGGGGGCGACATGACCATCGATCCCGGCAATGGCGCGGTCATGCTCGCAGCGATCTTCCTGGTCCTGAACGCGGGCCTGTCGCTGGCCCTGCAACTGGGATTCGTGCGCAGCATGCTCGTCGCCGCCCTGCGCATGACGGTACAGCTCGCCCTTGTCGGGCTGGTGCTGGAAGTCGTCCTGACCAGCGCCTCCGCCTGGCTGACCTTCGGTGTCATGGGCTTCATGGCCGCGGTTGCGGGCTACGAGATCATGGCACGGCAGGAGAGGCGGTTCGCCGGCCTCTGGGGCTATGGACTGGGGGCGACGACCATGCTGCTCGGCTCCGCCATCGTCACGGTCTTCGCCCTGACGGTGCAGATCGGTCCCGACCCCTGGTACGCCCCGCGCTATGCCATTCCGCTGTTCGGCATGATGCTCGGCAACGCCATGACCGGGATCGCCCTGGGTCTCAATGCCCTGACCGGAGAAGTCACGGCGCGGCGACGGGGGATCGAGGCGCATCTGCTCAGCGGCGCCACACGCTGGCAGGCCATGACGCCGGCCATGCGCCGCGCGGCGACGGCGGGGATGGTGCCCATCATCAACGCCATGACCGCCACCGGGGTCGTGGCGCTGCCCGGCATGATGACGGGCCAGATCCTCGCCGGTGCCGACCCGCACCAGGCCGTGCGCTATCAGCTGATGGTGATGTTCCTGATCGCCGGAGCCACCGGGCTTGGCCTGATCGTCGCGGTCATGGGTGGCGTGATCCGCCTCACAGACAACCGCCATCGCATCAGGCTCGACCGCCTGCGCGGATCGTGACGCTGGACAGGGCCACGCAGGCAACCGATTCTCCACGCCTGAATCGCGCTCAACGGAGCATCTCGCCATCGACCGCCCACCACAGGAAATCTCGGTCTTCAGTCGCCTGCGCCACGGGGCCCTGTTCGGGCTGGTGAACCGTGCGTCGCTGGGCGTGCTGAACATTGCCGTGGCCGTGGTACTGACACGCCTGCTCAGCCCGGCCGATTTCGGCTTCTACACCGTCTTCGTGCAGATCATGGCTGTGGGCGCGATGATCCAGAGTTTCGGCATGCAGACCGGCGTGACCAAGCTGGCCGGTGTCGCGGGGGGCATCCAGGCCTGGGACCGGGCGCGGGATGTGCTTCGTGCCACGGTGAAGCTGTTCGCCATCATGGCCGTGGTGACCGTGACACTGTTCCTGCTGCTCTGGCCGACGCTGGAGGTGCACCTGTTCGCCCGCCCGCTCGGCTGGACCATCGGCGGCCTGACCGCACTGATCATCCTGACCCGGGCGGCGGAGGAAATCGGCGCCGCTTACCTGCGCGGAGTCGGGCGCACCCGCGCAGGCGCACTGCTGCTCAGTGCACCGCGGGAGGGTATCGTGTTCGCCGTCGCCCTCGCCGTCCTGCTCGCCTCAGGCAGTTTCGACGTGCGCGACACTGTCACCACCTATGCGGCGGCCTCCGCCCTGATCGCGCTCGCGGCCCTGCTGGTCTGTCTGCGTTTCGCGGTCCGCCACACCGGTGGCCCGGCCATCGCCGAACCCTTCGGCATGCGGCAGCTGGCGATCCTGTCAGCGCCGATCCTGATCCACAGCGCCGGGGCGCTGGTGCTGAAGGCCACGGATGTCTGGATCCTGAGCCTCTATCGCCCGGCGGAGGATGTCGCGTTCTACGGGGCCGCAGTCCGGGTCACGAACCTGGTGCTGTTCGCCCTCAGCGTCATCAATATCGCCCTGCCGCAATTGCTCGCGACCCTTCACGCGCAGGGTCGTGCCGCGGATTTCGAACGCATCGCCCGCACCGCCGCGACATGGTCGACCGTGGTCTCGGTGCCGCTGTTCATCGTGGTGCTGTTCTTCGCGGAGCCGATCATGGTGATCCTGTTCGGCGCGCCCTATGCGGCGGGCGCCACCGTGCTGATCATCCTCGCCGCAGGCCAGACCGTCAGCGCCATCGTCGGCTCGCCAGGCATGATGCTGCAGATGACCGGGCACCAGAATCTGATGTCTGGACTTACACTCGGCGCCCTCGTGGTGAACGTCATCGCCAACCTGCTGGTGGTGCAGGACCACGGCATGATCGGTGTCGCCATCGTGACGGCCTGCACGATCACCGGGCGCATGGCGCTGCACACCTGGTTCGCCTGGCGTCTGACGGGCGCCCTGTCCCTGCCCGATCCAAGAACGCTGACGCCGTCCGCCCTGAAGGCTATGTTACGCAGGCAATGACCATTCCGCTTCCCAATCGCCAGATCATCTTCCTGATGTACGAGAACCGTTCCGGTTCCACGTTCCTCGCCAGCCGTCTGGACCTGCACCCGGAGGTCGGGGTCACCATCGAGACGGAGACCTTCGCCGACCTGCTGGAGACCGGGCCGGTGCTGCGCGACGACGCCGACCTGCAGCGCATGGTGCGGATCTTCATGGGGGAACGGAAGTTCCAGGAGTGGGAGATCACCGAGGATGCGCTGCGACAGGCGCTGGGCAACCTGCCGCGTCCTGCCGACTTCGACGCGGTGTTGCGTGCCGTGCTGGATCTCTATTTCCAGGGCGCAGACATTCCCTATTACCTGGTCAAGGGAACCCGCCTGACCCACCATATTGCCCGCCTGCGCCAGGCCAGTCCCGGCGCGCGGTTCCTGCACATCATCCGCGATCCGCGCGGCGTCTTCGGCAGCCAGAAGCAGTCCCTGGGTTCCGAGACCGCGACCGCGATGAACGAGGATGCCCATGACGCCGCCCGTCGCTGGGCGGCGAACGCCCGCCGGGTTGACCGGGTCGCCGGCCCCGATCTGCTGGAAGTCCGCTACGAGGATCTGATCACCGACTACGAAGCGACGCTGGACGGGATCCGCGCCTTCATGATGCGCGACGGCCTGCCCGCGCTCGAAGCACCGGGGGAGATGGACGGGGAGGCCTATCTGCAGCGCATACCGGAGGGCCAGCGCCACCTGCACCAGAACCTGGTGCGCAAGCCGCGCGCGGACCGGATCGAGGCCTGGCGGACGGAACTGACGGCTGTCGAGATCGCCCTCAGCCAGTCCGGCGCGGCAGAGGTCCTGCGCGCCAAGGGCTATGCCATCGACGAGACGGCCGCCGCGCGGGCGGGCCGACTGACGCTGCTGCTCACCCGCCTGCGGCTGACGCTGGCGACCCTGGGCCGACGGCTGCGCAACGGGCTGAGATACGCGCGGGAGGGGCGGCTGCTGTGGCGCATCCGGGTCGTGCTGTTCCGGCTGCGGGCCTGATCCGCGCATTTTTCCTTTGCCAGCAGGCCCCTGCCCCCGAAACAATGGCTGACAGTCGGACGCCCTGGGGAGGAACGGAAACATGACACTCAAGATCGATACGCAGCTGCGCGGCTTTGATTTCAAGCGCGTTGGTGCCCACGCACAGCAGCTGGAGAAGATGGGCTTTGACGCCATCTGGACCTTCGAGGCCGGGCAGGACGCCTTCACGCCGCTGATCCTCGCCGGGGGCCAGACGGAGAAGATCCATCTCGGCACCAACATCGCCGTCGCCTTCGGGCGCAGCCCCTTTTCCATGGCGCAGACCGCCTGGGACCTGCAGCGGCTGACGGGCGGGCGGTTCCACCTGGGCATCGGAACCCAGGTCCGCGCGCATATCGAGCGCCGTTTCTCCATGCCCTTCGACCAGCCGGCAAAGCGCATCACCGACTATGTGCATTGCCTGCGCGCCATCTGGGACAACTTCCAGAACAACACCAAGCCGGACTATCGCGGGGAGTTCTACCAGTTCACGCTGATGAACCCGTTCTTCAACGCCGGTCCCATCGACCATCCCGACATCCCCATCTATCTGGCCGGGGTGAATGAGCGCATGTGCCGCGCCGCCGGGGAATGCGCCGACGGTTTCCACGCGCATCCGATCCACACCATCGGCTACCTGCGTGACGTGGTGCGCCCCGCCATCGACGCGGGCGCGAAGACGCGCGGCAAGTCCGTCGATGACCTGCACATCCAGACGATGGTCATGATCGCGTCCGGCGAGACCCAGGCGGAGATCGACAAGGCGGTCGAGGATGTGCGGATGCAGATCGCCTTCTACGGCTCCACCCCGAACTACCGCGCGGTGCTGGAACACATCGGGGAGGGTGCTCTGGGCAAGGAACTCAGCCAGATGATGCGCTCCGGCCAGATGGACCAGATGGCCGCCAGGATCCCGGACAGGATCGTGGAGCAGGTCGCGGTCATCGGCAATCTGAAGGACGCCGGGCGGATCGTCCGTGAGCGCTACACCGGTGTCGTCGACCGCATCGCCTACTACTACCCGGTGCCGGAAGGCGACCCGGTCGAGAAGTGGCAGGCCTTCACCCAGGCCGCGCGGGCGGCGTGAGGCAGGATTCGATCAGTTGATGGCTCGACAATGACCACAGCCGCTCCCAACCCACGGCGCGCCCGGGCTTGACCCGGGTGCCCAGCCTGAGGCGATAGCGCGGCACCATGGGTACCCGGGTCAAGCCCGGGAACGCCGAATGGAGAGGCGCTACCGCCTGTCCCTGCTCTCCTCCCGCAAACGGCAGAGGTCCCTTCCAGAGGGAAGGGGTATTCAGGCTCCCTCGCGCGCCGGCCTACTGCGCCGCCGCGGCCCGGGTCTCGGGATTGCGGAAGGCGTGCAGTAGCGCGGACTGGCGGGCCTTTGCCGCTTCCACACTGGCTTCCTTGATGTGGCCGAAGCCGCGGATCTGTTCCGGCAGGGCCGCGATCTGCACCGCTGTCACGTGGTTTGCGGCGTCCAGGCTGCCCAGCACCTCCTCCATCATCGCCATGTAGTCGGTGATGAGCTGGCGCTCCATCTTCCGCTCCTCCGTGCGCCCGAAGATATCGAGGCGCGTTCCGCGCAGCCCCTTCATCTTCGCCAGCAGACCGAAGGCCGACATCATCCAGGGGCCGTACTCGCGCTTGGTCAACTGACCGGTCTCCGGGTCGCGGGCGGCGGCAATCGGCGGGGCAAGGTGGAACTTCACCTTGAAGTCGCCCTGGAACTGGCGATTGATCTTCGCCCTGAAGGCCGGATCCGTGTAGAGGCGCGCGACCTCGTACTCGTCCTTGTAGGCCATCAGCTTGTAGAGCGAACGGGCGACTGCCAGTCCCAGACCATCGCGGCCAGAAGCCCTGGACTTCTCCGCCTGGATCGCCTTGTCGACGAACTGCCGGTAGCGGTCGGCATAGGCGGCGTTCTGGTACGCGGTCAGCCGCTGCACCCGGTCCGCGATCGTTTCCTCCAGAGTCAGTTCACGGCGTGCCGGGGTGGCCATGCGGGGTGCCGCAGCCTTCTCCACCGCCGCCATGTCATGCGCCGCCAGACGGCCCCAGGCGAAGCTCTGACGGTTCATGGCGACCGCGACGTTGTTGATGGCAATGGCCTCGTCCAGCGCATCGAAGGACAGCGGCACCAGCCCCTTCTGCCAGGCGAAGCCCAGCAGGAACAGGTTGGCGGCGATGGAATCGCCCATGATCGCGGTGGCCAGGTTGGTGGCGGAGATGAAGTCCGCATGGTCGTCGCCCAGGGCCTCCACCAGGCGGTCCACAGTCTCCTTCTCCCCCAAGTCCATGTCATTGTCGGTGACAAAGGCGGCGGTCGGCTGCAGGGCGCTGTTCAGCACCGCGCGGGTGACGCCCTGTTCCATCGTCGCGATGGCGTTGGGGCTGGCCGCAACCACCATGTCGCAGCCGAGGACGAGATTGGAGCCACCCGCCGAGATGCGCACGGAGTAGAGATCCTCCGGCTTCGGGGCCAGACGGACATGGCTCATCACCGCGCCGTTCTTCTGCGCCAGACCGGTGAAGTCCAGCGCCGTGGCACCCTTGCCCTCCAGATGCGCCGCCATGCCGATCAGGGCACCGACGGTGATCACGCCGGTACCGCCGATGCCGGTGATCAGGATGCCATAGGGCTCGGTCAGGTCGCGCACCTTCGGCATCGGCAGGTCGGCGAACGGATCGGCGTCGGCCCCCACCAGCTTCAGGTTCGGCTTCCGGCCCTTGCGCACGCCCCCGCCCTCGATGGTGACGAAGCTGGGGCAGAAGCCCTTCAGGCAGGAGAAGTCCTTGTTGCAGTCGGACTGGTCGATGCGCCGCTTGCGGCCCAGATCGGTATCCAGCGGCTTCACGGAGACGCAGTTGGACTGTGTCGAGCAGTCGCCGCAGCCCTCGCACACTTCCTCGTTGATGAAGACGCGCTTGGCCGGGTCGGGGAAGGTGCCGCGCTTGCGGCGGCGGCGCTTCTCTGCGGCGCAGGTCTGGTCATAGATCAGCACCGTCAGGCCGGGCGTCGCGCGCAGTTCGCGCTGTACCTGATCCAGCTCGTCGCGGTGATGGATGGTCAGGCCCGGCGCCCAGTGCAGGCCGCTCGGGTACTTGTCGGGTTCGTCGGTCACGACGACGACGCGCTTCGCCCCCTCCGCATAGACCTGCAGGGAAATGTCCCAGACCGTCAGCGTGCCGTCATGCGGCTGCCCGCCGGTCATGGCGACGGCATCATTGTAGAGGATCTTGTAGGTGATGTTCACACCGGCAGCGGAGGCCGCACGGATCGCCAGCAGGCCGGAATGGTAGTAGGTGCCGTCGCCCAGGTTCTGGAAGATGTGCTCTTCCTCCGTGAACGGCGACTGACCGACCCAGGTGACACCCTCCGCGCCCATGTGGGTCATGGTCTGGGTGCGGCGCTCCGGCATCCAGATCGCCATGCCGTGACAGCCGATGCCGGCACCGGCGCGGCTGCCGTCCGGCACCTTGGTGGAGCTGTTGTGCGGACAGCCGGAACAGAAGAACGGCGTGCGCATGGTCTTCGGCGGCGGGGCCGACAATGCAGCTTCCTTGGCCTCGATCCGGGCCAGGCGCTGTTCCATCGCCGAATCGGTCAGATCGCGCTGCCGCAACCGCTCCGCGATCGCGCGCGCCACCATGGTGGGCGAGAGCTCGCCGGTCGAAGGCATCAGCGGCTTGCCGCGTTCGTCGGTCTTGCCGACCACACTCGGGCGCCTGTCGGCGGGGACATGATAGAGCAGCTTCATCAGCTGATCCTCGATCAGCCCGCGCTTTTCCTCCACCACGATGACTTCTTCCAGCCCTTCGGCAAACTTCAGTGCGCCTTCGCGTTCCAGCGGCCAGGTCAGGGCCACCTTGTAGATGCGCACGCCCATCTCGTTCAGGCGATCCTCCGGCAGGCCGAGGTCCGACAGGGCCTGGCGCAGGTCCAGATAGCCCTTGCCCGTCGCCATGATGCCGATGCGCGCGGGCCGGGTCGGCTCATGCACGATACGGTCGAAACCGTTTGCCCTTGCGAAGGCGGCCACAGCCTCCATCTTCGGCCCCATCAGCCGGGCCTCCTGCACCATCGGTGCATCACCCAGGCGGATGTTCAGCCCGCCCGCCGGCATCTCGAAATCGGTCGGCATGTGGATTTCCAGCCGGTTAGGATCGACGTGGACGGAGGCACTGCTCTCCACGGTCTCCGAGATCGCCTTGAAGGCAGTCCAGGTACCGGAATAGCGCGACATGGCAAAGCCCAGCATGCCCAGGTCCAGATATTCCTGCACGCTGGCCGGATTCAGCACCGGAATCATCGCCGCCTCGAATACCTGCTCCGACTGGTGCGGCAGGGTGGAGGACTGGCAGCCATGGTCGTCACCCGCCAGCACCAGCACGCCGCCATGCCTGGACGAGCCAGCGGCATTGCCGTGCTTCAGGGCATCGAGGGAGCGGTCGACACCCGGTCCCTTGCCGTACCAGATGCCGAAGACACCATCGACCGTGGCCTTCGGGAACAGGTTGGTCTGCTGGCTACCCCAGACAGCGGTAACGCCCAGATCCTCGTTCAGGCCGGGCTGGAAGTGGATGTTGTTCTCCGCCAGATACTGCTTCGCCCCCCACAGCGCCGCGTCGTACTGACCGAGCGGCGAACCGCGATAGCCGGAAATGAAGCCGCCCGTATTCAGACCGTGGGCCAGATCACGCTGCCGCTGCATCATCGGCAGACGGACAAGCGCCTGCACACCCGTCAGATAGATGCGCCCGCTCTCGACGGTGTACTTGTCGTCCAGCGCCACCTTTGCCAGCTCGGCCATTTCCGCGTCCTCCCCCGATTCCGTCACCATGCATTCCTGCCCGCATCATGACGGCGGTTCGCCCCGGTGGGAAGTAGCCGCAGCCTGCACCCACCCCTGCCTTGCGCGGGTGGCGGATCACCCGCATCCTGCCGTAATCGACAGATGAGCGCACAGGGGGCGAGGCAGGTGTTTTCGCACATCTTCATCGGGATCAATGATTTCGAAGGCGCGTTCGGTTTCTATCAGCCTCTGGCTGTTGCCCTGGGACTGAACCTGCGCTTCAGCGATGCGGAAAAAGGCTGGGCGGCCTGGAACAGGGGGGAAGGGTTCCGTCCGCTGCTGGTCATCGGCCGGCCCTTCGACGGCAAGCCGGCAACACCCGGTAACGGTCAGATGACCGCCTTTCTGGCCGAGAGCCGTGCCATCGTCGACGAATGCCACAGGTTGGCGCTGGTCCATGGCGGCACGTCCGAAGGCGAACCCGGACTGCGCCCGCACTATCACCCGGACTACTACGGTGCCTACTTTCGCGACCCGGAGGGCAACAAGCTCTGCGTGGTCTGTGACGCGCCGGAGACGTCCGCATGAGCATCCGACCGCCGGAGCAGGCGCGCGCCGTCATCGTGGGTGGCGGGGTCTCCGGCTGTTCCGTTGCCTATCATCTGGCGCAACTGGGCTGGACCGAGATCGTGCTGCTGGAACGCCAGCAACTGACCAGCGGCACCACCTGGCACGCCGCAGGCCTGATCGGTCAGTTGCGGGCGTCCCGCAACATGACACGGCTCGCGAAATATTCCGCTGACCTCTATGCGAAGCTGGAGGCAGAGACCGGCATCGCCACGGGCATGCGCCGCACCGGATCGATCACCGTGGCGCTGACCGAACACCGGCGTGCGGAGATCCTGCGCCAGGCCACGCTGGCCCGGGCCTTCGATGTGGAGGTGCACGAGATTTCCCCCGCCGAGGTCAAGGCGCTCTATCCGCACCTGAATACCGACGGCGTGACCGCGGGCGTGCATCTGCCCGGCGACGGCCAGTGCGATCCGGGCAATATCGCGCTGGCGCTGGCGCGCGGGGCGCGGATGGCGGGCGCGACGGTGATCGAGCATGTGAAGGTGACCGGTGTCGAGACCGTTGCGGGACAGGTCCGTGCCGTGACCTGGGAAGCCGGAGGGGAAGCGGGGCGCACTGCGACCGATGTGGTGATCAATTGCGCCGGGATGTGGGGGCGCGAGTTTGCCGCGCAATCCGGTGTGACCCTGCCGCTGCATGCCTGCGAACACTTCTATCTGGTGACGGAACCTGTGGCCGACCTGGGTCGGCTGCCGGTGCTGCGGGTGCCGGACGAACATGCCTATTTCAAGGAAGACGCCGGCAAGCTGATGCTGGGAGCCTTCGAGCCCAAGGCCAAGCCCTGGGGCATGGACGGCATTGCAGAGGACTTCTGCTTCGACCAGTTGCCAGAGGATTTCGATCATTTCGAACCGATCTTCACCACGGCAGTGAACCGTATGCCGCTGCTGGAGAAGGCCGGGATCCACACCTTCTTCAACGGACCCGAGAGCTTCACGCCCGATGATCGCTACTATCTGGGGGAGGCCCCCGAGCTGAAGGGCTACTGGGTGGCCGCCGGGTACAATTCCATCGGCATCGTCTCGTCCGGCGGGGCCGGATATGCGCTGGCACACTGGATCGCGGAGGGGGAACCGCCCTTCGACCTCTGGGAGGTCGATATCCGCCGCGCCCAGCCGTTTCAGCGCAACCGAACCTATCTGCGGGAGCGGGTGAGCGAGAGCCTGGGTCTGCTGTATGCCGACCACTACCCCTATCGCCAGCCCGACACCGCGCGCGGCATCCGCCGGTCCCCCCTGCACGGTGCCCTGGCAGCCGAAGGTGCCGTATTCGGAGAGGCGGCAGGCTGGGAGCGGGCCAACTGGTTCGCCGAAGCGGGCGAAGTCGCCCGTTATGACCATGACTGGCATCGCCAGAACTGGTTCGCCAGTCAGGCGCGGGAACACAGGGCCCTGCGCGAAGGTGCCGGTCTCTACGACATGTCCTCATTCGGCAAGATCAGGGTCGAGGGCCGGGACGCCCTGCCCTTCCTGCAGACTCTCATGGCCAACCAGATGGATGTTGCCGAGGGCCGCATCACCTACACGCAGATGCTCAACCCGCGCGGTGGTATCGAGTCGGACCTGACGGTGACCCGGCTCTCCGAAACCGCGTTCCTGCTGGTCGTACCCGGCGCGACGCTGGTCCGGGACATGGCATGGCTGCGTCGCCACCTAGATCCGGATCTGCATGTGACGCTCACCGACGTGACGGCGGCGGAGGCGGTGCTCTGCCTGATGGGACCGGACGCGCGGGCCGTGCTTCAGGCTTGCTCCCCGGATGACTTCGCGGATACGGCGCAGCCCTTCGGGACGGCCCGGCAGATCGAGATCGGGATGGCGCTGGCGCGGGCACACCGCATTTCCTATGTCGGAGAGCATGGCTACGAGCTCTATGTCTCGACGGAGATGGCCATGCATGTCTTCGAGACCCTGCGGCAGGCCGGACAGGACCACGGCCTGCGCCTCTGCGGGCTTCACGCCATGGATTCATGCCGCATGGAAAAGGGATTCCGCCATTTCGGCCATGACATCACGGACGAGGATCATGTCCTCGAAGCTGGCCTGGGATTCGCCGTGCGCACGGACAAGGGGCCCTTCATCGGTCGTGAGGCCGTTCTGCGGAAGCGCGAAGACGGGCTGGAACGCCGTCTGATGCAGTTTCTCGTCACGGATCCGGAGGCGATGATCTTCCATAACGAGGCGATCATGCGTGATGGCCGGATCATCGGCACGATCACGTCAGGGGCCTACGGTCACACGCTGGGGGGCACACTCGGCATGGGATATGTGCCCTGTAGCGGACAGAGTTCCGATGACCTGCTTGGATCCGACTACGAGATCGAGATTGCCGGCAGACGCTTCCCTGCCAGAGCATCGTTGCGACCGATGTACGACCCGCAGTCGACACGCGTCAGGGGCTGAACGCCGCGCCGCAGGGGCAGACCGGCGGTCAGACCCACCTGACACGCGGAAGCGGATCAGAACGTCACGGCAGTCCGGCTTACTGTGTCCCGGCGGGTGCGCGGATGCTGCCGACCATGCGACGGGCCTGTTCACGGCACCCGTGCTGGGCCATCCAGACGATGGTCTCCAGATCGCCGCCCACATGTTCCGGCACCTTCAGGATCGTGACCTCGGCTGCAGATCGCGCAGCCTCCACCTTCATCAGGAAGGTCGTACCGTCAGCGGTGGAAAGCGTCGGCGGCCAGCCGAGTTCCCGGTCTCCCTTGCGCCAGTAGGCGACCAGAGGCTCATCCGAGCTAGACCAGTCCTTGACGGAGAAACGGGTATCACGGTCGAGCGAACCGGGACGCCAGAACTTCGGGCTGGCAGCAGGCGGCAGACAGAATGTCGTGTTGCGCGAAACATCAATGGCAAGCGGGTCCCGCAGCAGGTCATCCTTGGAGAAGGCGCGCACGGCGCCGAGCTGGGAACGCTCCCGCTCGTCTTCCTTGACCAGCTGTCCGAGCATCGACATGACGCCACCATCGCCCGCAGGCGCGTCGGATGCCACGGCACCTGTATAGGGTCCACGCAAGACCCGGGTGCCGCCGGCACTGTCCATCAGACTGATGCTTCCACCATCGGGAATGTCCACATAGGCATTTGCCGGCAAGGACGTCCCCGGTGAAAACGCGGAGATGGTTGAATCAAGCACGATCACATCTGCCGCGTGCGCACGGGGCGCCCAGGCCGTGATCGCAATCAGAGCAGCGAAGGCGAAACCAAGCGCTCGTCGAGATCCAAATACACGCACTTTTTTCATATCCATCACACTTTATCCCAGACCCAAGCGGCAATATATCCGAACTCTGCCCCGATTTCACGTACAACGGTCACGTTTACTTCTCTAGCAGTTCGAAGGTCGCGCCAGTCTCACCGGCCTCAAGACGCCGCAGATGCAGCGCCGCCAGCGGATGAACCGCAAGGCCTTCGCCAATCGCAGTCAGCAGCGCAGCGGCCCGTGCCGCATCACCATCCATTGCCACATAGGCATTCCGGTAGTCCGCTGCAACCGTGGTATCCATATCCTGCAAGCATGTATAGACCGTTACCGGCTGTTTCTTCCCCTTCAGGATCACATTGCCGATCGGCAGGATCGTGGCATCGTCCAGGACAAGTTTGTCCCCGTGCGATTCGGGAAATGCCCGGGACAGCGAAGCCTCGCTGACCGCCACGCGGGTTCCGAAGTGCTTGTT
Organism: Minwuia sp. IMCC3009; assembly: GCF_029909415.1. GTDB lineage: Bacteria > Pseudomonadota > Alphaproteobacteria > Minwuiales > Minwuiaceae > Minwuia. Next base: position 134,586 of record NZ_CP123781.1, on the reverse strand, counting down.
GGCGGCCTCCAGCCGGGCCGCGATGTTCATCGAATCGCCCATGGCCGTGTAATCGAACCGATTGGCGCCCCCGAAGTTGCCAACGATGGCTTCGCCGCTGTGGACACCGATGCGGGTGATTCCCATCGTCACATCCGCATTCTCGATTCGATACCGCTCGGAGAACACGTCCATCTCGATCGCACAGCGAATGGCCCGCATCGCATGGTCGTCCATCGCGGTCGGTGCGCCGAACAGGGCCACGACGGCATCGCCGATGAACTTGTCGATCGTGCCACCGTGCTTCAGCACGATCTCGCTCATGCCATCGAGATAACCATTCAGCAGGCTCGAAAGCCGTTCCGGTTCCAGGCGCTCGCTGAGTCCGGTGAAACCGGCAATGTCGGAGAACAGAAAGCTCATCTCCTTCCGCTCGCCGCCCACCTTCAGGCGTTCGGGATGGCGGGTCAGTTCATCCACCAGTGCCGGTGCCAGATATTGCGAGAAGGCATCACGGATGAAGCGCCCGTCACGCCGCGCAAGATAGGCGCGCAAGGTCGTCGTCGCCACGAACGCCAGGATCAGGATTGCCACGGGGCGGGAAGCCGGGAGCAAGGGCAGATTGCCGATCGCCGAGTACCAGACAAGAAAGGCGTAGCCGCCAGCCAGAACGACGACACCAAGCAGGCGCACCGCCATCGACATCTCGAGCACGCCGAGCAGCGCCCCCAGAAACGAGACGAGAATGATGATCAGCCAGCGCTGTGTCTCGTCCGCTTCGGGGACAGAGCGCGCATTGACGATCTGGTCGATGATGTTTGCATGTATCTCGACACCCGCCGTCAGCACCGGAACCGCAGGGTTCAGGGATGCGGACAGACTGGTGCGGTGGCGGTCCTGTTGCGGCAGATCCGCACCAACCAGCACCAGGCGCCCCTCCAGCGCGGGCTTCAGCGCGGCAGGGCGGATCCTGGAGATGGCGAGCACGCCCTGACTGGCCAGCACGGGGAAGGCCTGGGAGTTGGCATCGGCTGGCGTACGCCAGCTGATCAGTCCTGATTCCGCCGCAGGAAAGCCGTGACCATTGGCCTTCAGCATCGCGCCGGGAAGGCTGAGAATATCCGTCCGCGGCAGATTGAGATCATAGCGGCGAACCAGACCGTCCGTGTCGATCGTGACATTGGCAAAGCCGGGAATGGCGCCGCTGCGTGCGATGAAATCGTCAAGCCAGGCGGACTGGGCCTCGATCAGCCCGGCACGTGCATCGGCCCAGGCGACGATCACCGGCCCCGGAAATCGCTGAATGGCGTCGATCAGGCGCTGATCCTTCTCCGGCTCGGTTGGCTGGTCGAACAGGATATCGAACCCGACCGAGCGCACGCCGACCTTCGCCAGACCATCCAGCAGGTCGGCAAGAAACCCGCGGTCCAGCGGCGAACGGTAAGGCAGGCTGGCGAGTGTCGTCTCGGTGAAGGTGACGATTGCCACCGCAGGCCTGGACTCGGGATCGACCTGAACCGAATTCACCAGAAGGAAATCGTTCAGGCGCTGATCCATGAACTCAAGGCCCGGTACGGCACGAAAGGCCATCTCCGTAACCGCCAGAGTGAGCAGGGTGACGATAACCGTCAGGGCGAGACGGTGACGCAGAAATCTAAGCATCGTGCAACCGCAGCTGGCAGGCCGCGCCAGGTGAAACGCCAATGTCAGGAAGGATGCTCATTTCCGGAGACGGAAAAGGGGCCGGATCATGTTGCAATGATCCGGCCCCTGAACGGTCAGGTATCAGGGCAGCGTGCGAGCGACGCGGAAGCCCAGGTTCTCGGTTCCCTTGTAGCCCCTGGCGCGCTCGCCCATGTTCTTCGGCGTCACCATCCACGAACCGCCGCGCGTCACGTGATAGTCACAGCGCTGCGCGACATAGGCGCTGCCGTCGGAGGCAATCGTGCCGTACTTGCGGGACCAGCAGTCCTGAGTCCATTCGGAAACATTGCCGATCATGTCATGCAGGCCGAAACCGTTCGGTGCATAGGAGCCGACCGGCGCGGGACGGACATAATCGTCATCGCAGTCGACTGCCGGGAAGATCGGGAAATAACGGCCACCGTAGTAGTCCATGACATTCGCGTGGCGGCAGATCTCGTCCTGTTCGTCGCCGAAATAGAAGGTCGAGGACGACCCCGCACGCGCGGCATACTCCCACTCTGCCTCCGTCGGCAGACGAAGCGCATCAGGCTGACCGGTCAGACCGAGACGACGGTTCGCCCATTCCAGGAACGCCTGGGTGTGCTTCCATTCGACGTTCATCACCGGCCGCTCGCCACGGCCTTCGCCGTCGTCGCTCGGGCGATAGCCAAGGCAGCCACCCTCGTCAACGCAGGCATCCCACATGTCGAACGTGACCTCGAACTTGCCCAGTGCAAAGCGATGGGCGATGCGGACAGTCGTCCCGGGAGCGCCCGAAGCCTGCATGACCTGGAAAGGTGCCGGGTTGATCGTGACCATCTCACCCACCGTCGAAGCGAGCAGCGCCGAATCGATCCTGGGTGCGGCAGGCGCGGAAGTCGCCGGCGGTGCGACGGTTGCGGCGGCCACCCGTACCGGCTCAGGCGCAGCGGGTGCGGCAGCCACCACGGCGGGTTCAGGCGCGACCGAGGTTGCGGACTGACCTGTCGTGCGCGACGGGGAAACCATTGCCACAACCTGTTCGGACTGGGCAGGCGGTGCCGTCTCGATCGACTGCAGGGCAGGCGGAGCAGATGCGACCGGTGCCGGTGCGGGGGCCTGCGCGGCAACCGGCTGCTGTGCCGGGGCGGCGGGCGCCGTATTCAGCCAGCCACTGGTCTGCGGCGCGGCTGCGGGCGGCGGTGCAACTGGCTGCGTCTGGGGCTGCAGCGCGGCAACACGCACCGTGGATTCCTCACGCGGCTCCACGAAGAAGAACTCGTCGTTCAGCGATTCCTCGGTCCAGGGAGTCTGCGCGCCGGACGTCTTGCGGCGGACATCCCTGCGAACCTCACGCAGGATCTCGTAGAGCGGGCGGTCAGGCTTCTCGAGCGCACGCATCAGCGATTCGGTGAAAAGGCCGTTGTTGCCTTCGCCGTCGAACGCCACTTGTCCCGGGTCAGCTGCATAGGCAATGAAGGTGCCATTCGGCGCCTTCATGCGACCAAGACCACGGGTGGCGCCGGAGGATCGGGTGTCACTGGGCAGTGGGTTGTCGCGGCAGGCGTCGAGCATGACGATATTGGTACCGCCCTGCCTGCGCTCCAGCCGCTCCATGAGTGAACTGACAGAAATCGCGAAGTCGGGGAGGTCGAGGGCCGTCTGGATATCGGAGTCGTCCGTCGGCACCATCCAGTTCGTGCCATGTGCGCCAATGCCGTGTCCGGCATAGAAGATGAAGGCCGTGTCGTCGCGTCCGACCTCAGAGCTGAAACGCCGGACCAGCCGGGCCATTTCCACACGGGTGACATTCTCGTGGTGTGTGCCGCCGCTGAGTTCGAAACCAAGTTCCTTCAGCCGCTTGGCCATCGACCGTGCATCGTTCACCGGGTTCCGGAGGTCGGGAGCCTTGGTGTAATCAGCGTTGCCGATGATGAGTGCAACACGCCGTTCCGCCTGCGCCGCTGCGGACAGCGTCAGCGCGATGATCGTGCCTGCAATGAAGCCGGTCAGCTTTCTCATGCTTCAGATCCCCTGATAGAACAATTGACAAAATATGCCTCCGACCCGCAGGAGTCCAGCGATTCACCGCCGAACTGTGACCGGCACCACCCAAGAACTTCCCGTGAACCGGATGAAGGGCGACAGGTCAGGTCTGCAGGAACCGGATACTGCCGCTGGCGATGCGGGCGCAGGTCAGATGGCCGGAGAAATATGCCCCTGTATCGACATTGACCTCACGGGGCCGCAGGACAGGCCCGTCCACCACCACGTGACCATGGACCACGATGTAGGGATAGTCCGGTGCCGGCGCAGCCGTACCCTCACCCCACATCAGGGTTCGCGGTGACTGGTTTCCGATTTCCTGGTCCGGATCAACACCGGCATGACAGAAATGGACGTTGCCTTCGGTATGTGTCAGCCGCGTCTTCTCCAGGAAGTGGAGGTGGTCTTCCGGCAGCTGGCGGGCCAGCGTCGCCGCCGCTTCGACCAGGCGTCCCTCCGACATGCTCTCGGAAACGTTGGGGACACCATAGCTCATCAGCGTGGACAGGCCGCCGAAACGGAGCCAGGCCGCACCCCCGACGGGGTCGGAGAGGAACGTCATCATGGCGTCCTCATGGTTGCCACGGAGAAAGACGGTCTCATCCCGCCAGAACGCAGCAATGTCAGTGCAGATGTCGAGGACCGCGCGGCTCTCGTCACCCCGGTCGATATAGTCGCCAAGGAAGAGGAGAACCGGCGATCCCGCCGCCGTGCCGGATACATCCTCGCTGATCACTTCGATCAGGCGCTGCAGGCAGTCGGCCCGGCCATGGACGTCGCCGATCGCGTAGATCGTGCGGTGATCAGGCAGTTGCGGGGACGCGCGGTCCTGGCCGGGTCCCGTGGTCTCCCCGTCGGCGGACGGACCGAGAACAAGCGAGCGAAGAATGGAACCTATTGTGGGCATGCAGGTCCTTGGCTTCCGAAGTTTGCGCAGGCCATCAGCTTCAGGAGGGCAGGTCTGCGCTCACGTCTGACGGAAGCCCTTCGACCGGGCCGATTGGCGCGCACGACCTTCGTGGTCTCTTCAAGGGACACTGACAAAGGGCCCAAAGGCGAAACTGACGGCGGATGCGATAGGGAGGCCGACTGACACGCCCATCCGGAGATCAGAAGAAACGTTCCTCGACCCGAACGATGTCGCCGGGAAGCACGATCGTGGTCGGTTTGACGGGCTGCCCCTTGCCATCCGGATCGACGGCGTCTGTTCCCCGCTGGATGGTGATATCGTCCTCATCGGCCCGGGGGGTGTAGCCCCCTGCCAGCACGACTGCATTCAGGACCGTCATGCCTGCGCGGTAGGGATAGCTTCCGGGCTCGTTCACTTCGCCCAGAATGTAGAAAGGCCGGTAGTTCAGGACGTCGATACTGACCTTGGGATTTCGCAGATACCCGTCAAGCAGCAATTCGACAATCCGGGCTTCGGCTTCGCGCAGGGACCGATCCTGAAGATCGACGACACCAATCAGAGGCATCGAGATCCGGCCATTGCCATCGACCTCGAACTCGCCGGAAAGGTCTTCTTCGCCAAAGACCAGGACCCGCAGATTATCACCGGGTCCCAATTTGTACTGCAGGTTTGATTGCGCCAGAACGGCGGTCGATACCATCGAGAAGACAAGGACAATGCAACTCAGAAAACTGCGCCGAAACCAAACTACACAACGCATCCTAGAATTGCCTCCCTTAAGTTCAAATAAGCTCCTGGTCCCGCAGAAAGCAAAACGGACTGTCCCTCTTGGAACAGTCCGTTTCAGTCAACTCAGAAGCGAGCAGTGACGGTCGCCTGCACACGGTTCTCGGAGAAGCCGTTGCCTGCGAGGTTGGAAATCCGGCGGGCGAAGCGGTACTTGGCACCGACGGAGAAGTTCCGGTTGATATAGTAGTCAGCCTGAGCGCTCGCCTCGTAACGGTCATCTTCACGATTGCTCGTACGACCCTCGAAGAGGCGATTGGAGTACGCGACGTCACCGCCGAGAACCACGTTGCGGCGCAGCTGATGGCGGACACCAAGACTTCCGCTCCAGGCCAGTTCCGACGAAGAATTCGCGTCGGTCGTCTGATCGATGCGGCGTTCAACACGCCCCGTGACCGTGGTGAGCGCGCTCAGCTCCCAGGCAAGGACACCGTTGACCGCAAAACCGTCAACCGAGCCGAACGCGTTATTGTCAAAGTTCTCGACAATGTAACCGGCCCCGATCGTGGCTTCCGTCCGTGCGGTCGGCTTGTGGGACACACCAACCAACGCGGAGAACACGTCGGAGTCGCGCTTCTGCCCGACAACCGCATCAACATTGTCGAAGTCGATCATCGAGTACGTCCCCTTCACGAAGACGTCTGTCTTCGAGCGGAACTCGTACGCGACCTTTGCCGACGTGTCGAGACGCAGGCGGTCACGATCGTTCTGGGCCGCCTGACCACCACCGGTAAGGGGAATGTCGTCGAAATCGGAATAGGAAACGCCCGCACCAGCTTCGAGAGTGACCCGACCCGCCTTGTAGATCGCGTCCACCTTACCGGCCATCACGTCAAACGTGGACGGTTCGGCAGCAAGAGCGTTGACGTTGTTGTCACCACGCTGCTCGGATGCAGCCCTGTACGAAACCTCCGGAAGAATGCGCAGCGCACGGGTCGCCTCGATGGTACCGCCAAGTCGCGCAACAAAGTCCAGGGTATTGTCATCGCTGTTGGTGCTGTGGAACGTGGCGTCGCCAAGGAACGATGCCACGACCTCATGACGCTTGAAGTTCGAACGCGCCAGGATACCGGGGCGGACACGCGCGATGGTGTCGTCTTCCGTATTGGTATCCTCAAGGAACGCGTTGTCGGTGTACTCGAGACCAACCGTCAAGGACGGAAAGACCGTGAAGCTGCCAACCCGCGCCCCATTCGGCTGATAGTCGCGAGACTGTGCATGCGCGGCACCAGCAACACTGAGCGCAGCAACCGCAACCAGACTTCCCCAAACAATTTTCATCTCAATCAGCCCCCTCGGACTTACTCGAACTTCGAACTCTCACCAGAGAACCGATCAATCGGCCTGGCACAAACTTTGTTAGGCACCGAAATCCAAGCCTATCAGGCGCTTGAGCTTTCGTCCTCACCACCGGAATTCAGCGGCTCGGTATCGTCGCCACTAACCTCGGCCGCGGCTGCAGCAAGATCACCTTCGTCCTGGCCGGTCGCGCCAGCAACCTCGGACACGATCGACTCGATCGATGCACCAGAAGACGTCGCAGCAGCGACAACAATCTGAGCTGACTGCTCAGGCACGACGACCGCTGCGGCGGCAGCAACAGCACCCGGGGAAACTGCTGCGGGCAGGACCGGAGAAGCAACGATGCCCCCGACGATCAAGGGCGCAGAAGCAGGCTGGCTCGCGACAGCCGCCTGAACAATCACCGTCGCCAGGCTCGGGTTGGCGGCAATGGCCGCAGCGGCCGCATCAGCCAGATCTTCCGGCGCCGCATCGGCTTCGGACACCCCGAGGGCCTCCAATTCCGCAAGAAGAGCGGCGCGGCCCTGTTCAGCGGTCTGCGCGAAAGCCATCTGAGGGGCCGCGACAACCAGACCGAGCAGCAGTACGAACGAAACCAAAATCTTACGCATCTCAAGTCTCCTGATATGAGTTGCAGGAAACTTATCGGCGGCTTGGAGACGGGTCAACGTAAAACTGTCCATCTCCGCCCCGCCCCTCACGCATCCGGGGCAACCCGCCGCCCTTCTGCGGGAACATATTTCTTGAAGTGATTTCAAACAATTACACGACACCCCTGCGAATTCGGATGCTCCGGCCGCGGGACAGTGCCCCAGCTCCGGTCCGGTCCCGGCACCTGTTTCATCTGATTGTTGCAGATAGAGCGCATACCCGTCGTCGTCCGGCTGGCAATGGCCGCGTCAGATTGAGGACAGGCATGGCAATCCGCCAGGACCGTCAGCGTGAGCCCCGCCCGGTAGCCATGACATGTATGGTCTTGAGAACAATGAGAAGATCCAGCCAGGGCGTGAAATGCTTTATGTAGTAGAAGTCGTAATGCAACTTATCCGTGACATCCTCGACCTCGGCCGCGAATCCCTGCTGCACCTGTGCCCAGCCCGTGATTCCAGGCCGCACGATATGGCGGTAGCTGTAGTGGGGAATCTCGCGATCATACCACTCCGAGAGTTCAACTGATTCCGGACGCGGCCCGATCAGGCTCATCTCGCCCCACAGGATATTGACCATCTGCGGCAGCTCGTCGAGCCGGTAGCGCCGCAACATGCGCCCCACCCGTGTCACACGTGGGTCAAGCGCCTGGGTGAATTTCGGCCCCTCCGGCACATCGCGCATCGTCCTGAACTTCAGCATGGTGAAGGTCTTGCCACGATATCCCATGCGGACCTGGCGAAAGATCACCGGCCCCTTGCTGTCCAGGCGAATCATGATGGCGATGATACCGGCAACGAGCAGAAGCAGCGGCGAAGCGATCAGTACAGCACCCGATTCCAGAGTTCGCTTGATGGCCACATATTCAGGCGACGGGATCAGGGCCCCCAGCGTGTTCTCCGACAGATGCTCGATACGGACACGACCGGTCAGCGACTCGCTGACCTGTTTCATGTGGTAGACGGGCGTTCCGTTCAGGGCACAGGCGGCAAGGAAGCGCTCCCACTCGGGCGGAAACTCGGAGCGAAGATCCGCCACCACGGCATCGGCCCTCGTGCCGGAAAGCGTCGGCGCCTCCAGCACATGCAGCCGGACCCCTCCGGTATGTTCACTGAGACTCTGATAGCTGCCAAACGGTGCCACCGCCAGTTCGGGTGTGCTGCGCAACCGGTTCACATACCAGACGATGTAGCACCAGATGATCGACATGCCGAAACTGCCCAGGATCTGGCTGCGCGCGAAGCCGATGCGCCAGAAGAACATGATCAGCACCAGCAGGCCGAAGGTGAACAGGAAACACGGCACGATGTAGCCGGACCCCTGCACGCCGGGAAAGCGACTGAAGCGCCTGAGCAGAAGCAGGCCGAAGCCGAATGCGATCGCGGTGCCGGTAACGGAAGGATACTGCCCGGGGTTGATTTCCGTAACGAGTCCGATGTCCCAGCGCACCAGCGCCGGCAGAATCACCGCAACGAGGAGACCGGCAATCAGCTGGACCGGAAAGGACTGGATCAAGCGCGAATGCCAACGCCGTCGTCCGCTCATGCCACGCGTGGCAGAGTCTGGTCGCGTCGACCTCTGAGCAGGCACATTCATACGCGCAGGATTCCCGTCATCCACCTGACCAACCGACCCACGACCCTCGCGTGAACTAGCACAGCTGACATGAAGGTCACAAGCCTGCCCCATTGCATTGCGAGGGAATACGGACGATTGCAACAAGGGGAAAGCGAATTGACAAACCCGCACGAAGCGTCGAGCACCGCAGCCTCGGCCCGATGTCGGGCGCCTGGCTCAGGCCCGCTACCATCTCCACATCGGCACGTTGCAACCGTCGCGCGAATCCGCAGGAAAATGGGGCGAGTGACCGGAATTGAACCGGCGACCTCCAGAGCCACAATCTGGCGCTCTAACCGACTGAGCTACACCCGCCACGGTGACGCGGTCTTTACCGAGGGCGGGGGTCGCGGTCAAGCGGCCCTGTCCCATGGGAGACAAAAAAGACACTCACACGTATTGTTGTTTGCATTGTCATGGGCCAATGACAGCCGCCGGTGCAAATCTGCAGTGCAGGATCAGAACGGGTGGCCTTTGCATGACTCACATACAGCAGACACATGACTCCCCTGGCGGAAGCCGATGGCTTTCCGGGACAGTTCTGTTGCTGGTCACCGCCATTGTCCTGCTGACCCTGGGGCGACATGAGGCTCTTGGTGCGCGCAGCACGTCTGACTGGAGCGGCATTCCGGAGGCGGAAGTCAGGCTCATCGCTGGTGCAACGGCGACAGGACAGGAGATGATTGCGCTGGAATTCGTCATTCGCCCGAAGTGGAAGGTCTACTGGCGCAGTCCCGGCGATGCCGGCTATCCGCCGGTCGCGGACTGGGATGACAGCGAAGGGGTCACACCCGGCGCGATCTCCTGGCCGCTGCCGGATACCTTCGAGTTCTGGGGGCTGCGGACCTATGGCTACGCCGATCGCCTGGTGCTTCCCGTTGCCCTGGATGGTCGGGACCGTGACCGCCCCACGACAGTGCGGGTCGCCCTCAGCTACGCCGCCTGCGCCGACATCTGCGTGCCCGTCGAGGCCCGACTGTCACTCGAACTGCCTGCCGACGACCTGCCGAAGAACCGGCATGGCATTGCCATCGCCAGTTCACTCGCCGCGACACCGGCGAGGATGCCCGGTGTCCTGCAGGCAGCGAGACTTTCGCGCACGGGGGACGAGGATCGCGGAATTCTTCTGCTGGACCTCGCACCGCCTTTCGAAATCGGGTCACCATCGGTCATCATCGAGGGGAGCCGTGACGTGGTCTTCGGCAGGGACGCGTGTCACACGGCGGCACCGGGGCGGATCCGCTGCACCGTTCCGGTCGACGGCAGCGACCACGCCCTGCGTGCCCTGCCCGGCAGCGAACTGACCGTCACCCTGCATGGCGCCGGTCGGGCGATCGAGACCACCGGAGCCATCCAGACCGACCCGTGACCGGCGCACCGGTTCGATGTCTCGGGGCGGCAGCAGCCTTCACCGGCACTGCCGCGCAGTTCAGCTTTGCAACCACAGACGCGTTGCGCCATCCTGCGCCCCGTTCAAGAACACCATCGTGACCATTCAAGGAGACACAAGATGACCATCCAGGTTGGAGATACCGTGCCCGAAGGCATGCTGATGCGCATGACCGCCGAAGGACCCGCACCGATCAGCACAGATGAACTGTTCAGCGGCAAGAAGGTCGTCCTGTTCGCGGTGCCCGGCGCCTTCACCCCGACCTGCTCCGCCAAGCACGTCCCCAGCTACGTCTCGAATGCCGAGGCACTGAGCGCGAAGGGTGTCGATACCGTGGCCTGCCTGTCCGTCAACGACGTGTTCGTCATGGGCGCCTGGGGCAAGGATCAGGGCGTGGGCGACAAGGTCATGATGCTGGCCGACGGCGTTGGCGAATATACCGCGAAGCTGGGCCTGGAACTTGACCTCTCCGCACGCGGTCTCGGCAAGCGCGCCACCCGCTTTGCCATGGTTGTCGACAACGGCAAGGTCTCGCACCTTGCCGTCGAGGAAAATCCGGGCGAGATGTCCGTCTCCGGCGCCGAAGCGGTCCTGGGCAACCTCTGATTCGACAAGTGTCGGCCCGGCCCCGCAGTCACGGCTGCCGGGCCGGGCCGACGATCAGTCCGACGGGTCGCTTACCGTTCCGTCAGTTTCAGTTCGATACGGCGATTCCGGCGCCGCGCCAGTTCACTGTCACCCGGCTCGATCGGGTGGAACTCGCCAAAACCGGTCGGGGCCAGACGGTCCGGCGGCAGCCCCTGCAGGATCAGATACTTGGAAACCGCGATGGCGCGCGCCGCCGACAGTTCCCAGTTCGACGGGAACCGCGGGGTGCTGATCGGCACGCTGTCCGTGTGCCCGTCCACCCGCAGGATCCAGTTGATGTCATCGGGAATCCTGCGGGAGATATCGATCAGCGTTTCGGCCAGCTTGGTGAGCTGGATGCGTCCGGCGACCCCCATCTCGGCGCTGCCGGAACCGAACAGGACCTCCGACTGGAACACGAACCGGTCGCCCACGATGCGGATGCCCTGCTGCCCGCGCAGCACTTCCCGCAGTCGTCCAAAGAACTCCGAGCGATAGCGCGACAGCTTCTCGACCTGTGCCGCCAGCGCCCGGTTCAGACGCTGCCCGAGATCGGCAATGGTCGCCTTGTTCTCGGCATCCTTCGCCTCGAACTCGTCCAGCAGGGCCTGGATCTGCGCCAGTTGCTTGCGCAGGTCGGCCAGTTGCAGGTTCAGCAGGTTCACCTGTCGGCGGGCTGCCTCCGATATGCGCTGCTCCTCGGTCAGTTCGGCCTGGCCCTGCTGGCGCGCGTCACGCTCCTGATCCAGGCTCTCGCGTGTCCGGTCGAGCTCGGCAAGGGTTGTGGTCAGCCGGTTGCGCGCCGCCGTCAGATCGGCATTGAGGTCGGCGATTTCCGTCTGCCGTTCCAGCACACGGTTCTCCAGCTCGGTGATCCTGTCCTGCGCCTCGAAATAGAGCGCCTGAAGGTCATTGAGTTCCTGATCGGAGCGGGCGCGGGCACTGTCGGATTCGTCGCGACGACGGGCCAGGGCGGCTTCCCGGGCCAGCAACTCCGCGATGCGGGCCTCCATCTCGGCCCGATCCGCCTCCGAGAACTCGGGACGTTCGTCCAGGCGGCGCTCGGCATCGGAGGCGCGGCGTTGCAGGTCGGCGATCTGCAGCGTCAGCAGGTCACGCGCCGCCGTCGATTCATTCAGGGCGGCGGAAAGCTGGGAAACATTCTCCCGCAGGTCCTCGTTGGCGCTGCGCTCACTGGACAGCAGCGACTGCAGTTCCGACAGTTCCGCCGTCAGCCGGGAAAGTGCCTCATCCTTGCCGGACAGCGAATAGCTGAGGACGAACTGCGCCAGCGTGTAGATCACCATCATGAAGATGAAGGTCAGCAACAGCGCCGACAGGGCATCCACGAAGCCCGGCCAGATGTTGTTCTCTACACGTTGCCTGCGATGCCGGGGCATCAGCGACCTTCGTCGGCAATCGCCGCAATGGTCCGGGTCAGCACCTTGATCTCGGAACGGAGTTCATCGACCGTCTGCTGCCGTCCGGTCACCGTTTCCTCCAGCAGGCGGGTCACATAGACATCGATGTTGCGCAGGTGCGTATCCGCGGCGCTGTCGCCGGAGCCCTGTTCCGTGGCCACGGCAATGCGCTGCAGGATCGGTTTCAGTTCCATCTGCCCTTCGGCCAGCTTCACCATCAGGTCACGTTCAGTGCGCATCTGATCGGTCAGACTGGCCAGACGTTCCGAAAGCTGCAGCAGGGTCTGGTTGCCGGAAACGCGCGATTCCTCCGACCGTGCCATGATCCGCTGCAGGTTCTCCAGACTGTCCGCCGTCTGCTCCAGCAGGGCCTGCACATAGACAGGCACCGAGCCCTCACCCTCCGCGATGCCGCCCGCGGCACCGCTGGACAGGCGCGTGAAGCTGGAGAGCCATTCCTCCAGGTCGTTGTAGAACCGGTTCTGCGACTGGCTGGCCTGCAGTTCGATGAAACCCAGGACGACGGAACCGGCCAGACCGAACAGCGACGACGAGAACGCCGTGCCCATGCCGTCCATCGGCTGCAGGATCGCCAGCTTCAGCGCCTCGAAGATATCGCCGACGTCATCGCTCTCCACCGTCAGGCCGCGCACCGAGCTGCCGACGGAGGTAATGGCGTCGATCAGGCCCCAGAAGGTGCCCAGCAGGCCCAGGATCACCAGCGTCCCGATCAGGTACCGCGAGATGTCACGGGATTCGTCCAGCCGGGAGCTGATCGAATCGAGCAGCGACCGCAGCGACATGGTGGACAGGCTGACCCGTCCCTTCTTCTCCTGCAGCATCGTGGCCAGCGGCGACAGCATCGACGGGGCGGTCTGGATCGACAGGCTGGGGTCATTGCGGCGGAACGATTCCACCCAGCGCACGGCAGGGCGCAGCAGCAGCACCTGACGTATGACGTAGACCACTCCGATCAGCAGCACACCGAGGATCAGCCCGTTCAGCACCGGATTGGTCATGAAGATGCCGAGCAGCGCCTCGTGCAGAGCCGCCACGACACCCGCGACAATGACCAAAAAGATCGCGATCCGTGTCAAATAGACAGAAGGCTGGATCATACGCTACCTGCTTTCAGTGATGAGATCGACGCGATTGCCCGGGCCGCCATCGGTCGGTGCGCCCAGTGCACGCAGCAGTATCCTGAAACTCTGGACACCTTCGTCCAGCAGCGCCAGGCGGACATTGTTGCCACGGCGCAGCGACAGGCGCCGTTTCCAGCCCTCTGTCTCGGTTTCGCTGTCGGCATAGGCCCTGATCTGGATACGGTCGCTGGTGTCCTTCAGGCTTGCGGCAACGTCACGGATCGCCGCGCGGCCCGCCGGATCAAGATCCTCGGACGCCCCCTGAAACAGCACACGCGTCGCGCCCGCTGCGGCAGAAGCCGTCGCGGCGGGTGCCGCGGTGGCAACCTGGCGGGGCGGGGCCGCAGGTTCGGCACTGGGCGGTGTCGGGGCTGCCGCCGGAGCCTCCACCGTGGCCGGCGCCGTCGGGCGGATGACGCGCGGCTCGGTCCTGGCCGGCTCAGGTTCGCTGGTCGTGGTTGCAACGGGTGGCGGCGTCGGAACAGGCGTGACCGCAGCAGGCGGTTCAACCTGTCTTGCGACGGTTCTCTCCGGCGATGTTGCCGGGGCGGGGGCAGCGGCGGCAGGCTGCCGGGCGACCGTCACGGGCGCACGTGGTGCAGCAGGCGGCGACAGGACCGGTGCCCGCCCCGCCGTCGCACCGACACTGCTGCTGTTGCTATTGCTGTTGCGCGCGCCCGGCGGCGTCGGCCGTACAGGCCCGGACGGCTTGTTGAACGGCAGCCGATAGCGTTGCGGACCCGGAGACACAAGGCCCGGCTGCAGCTGCGAGACAGAGGTATCGCCAACGATGTCGGGATTGATCCAGACCGAACCCTGTTGCGCCATGACAGGCGCACTGAACGACAGCGCACCGATGCCGATCGCGAACACCATCATCGATGCCGCGCGCGCACGTTTCGTTTCAGGCGTCTGCCTGCCCTCGCCGCAGGTTGCCAAGTTCACTGCCCTCCAGACCTGTTTGGGCGGACATTACTGCATCGCTCGTCCAGATCAAAACCCGCCATGACCCCCCGGTACCCAGCGGATTGCCGATGATCCGGTAAGCCTGTGGCGAAAATCAGGCAGCCTTGCGTTTCGACGCATCCTTCAGGGCCTGCAGCAGCGGTTGCTGCATCTGCCCGTTTCCGGCGACAATGCTGCCGGTCTGCAGCATCTTGCGGCCACCGTTCAGGTCCGTCACCAGGCCACCGGCCTCACGGACCAGGACAATCCCGGCGGCCATGTCCCAGGCCTTCAGGTCACGCTCCCAGAATCCCTCGAACCGGCCGGCGGCGACATAGGCCAGGTCCAGCGAGGCGACGCCCAGCCTGCGAATACCGGCGACCCGTCCGGTCAGTTCCTGCATCTCGCGATGGAACGTGGCGTGGCCGTCCTTGCCGATGTGCGGGATGCCGGTACCGAACACGGATTCATCCATGCGCGTGCGGCCCGAAACGCGCAGGCGCTTGTCGTTGACGAAAGCACCCCGCCCCTTTTCCGCGTAGTACATCTCGTCACCGACCGGGGCCAGCACCATGCCGGCAACCAGTTCACCATGCTGCTGCAGGCCCAGCGAGATGGCGAAATGCGGAATGCCGTGCAGGAAGTTCGTGGTGCCATCCAGCGGATCGATGATCCAGAAGCTCTCCGGATCCGCGCCTTTCACTTCCCCGCCTTCTTCCAGCAGGAAACCGAAGTCGGCGCGCGCACGCTGCAGTTCCTCGCGCAGGATCCGTTCCGCCTGCAGGTCGGCGTTGGTGACGAAGTCGCCGGGCCCCTTGCGGGACACCTGCAACTGCTCGATCTCGCCGAAGTCATGCAGCAGCGACCGCCCAGCCTTTCGGACAGCGCGCTCCATGACATTGATCAGGGGGGATTTACGCACCGCGTTCAGCCTCTCAGGCGCGGCTGACGTAGGTGCCTTCGGCCGTGGCGATCACGACCTTCTCACCAACGCCAACGAAAGGGGGCACCATGCAGCGCATGCCGTTGTCCAGGATGGCGGGCTTGTAGCTGTTCGCGGCTGTCTGCCCCTTCACCACCGGCTCCGTCTCCGTCACTTCCAGCGTCACATGCTCCGGCAGGATCAGGCCCAGGGCCTCTTCCTCGTACATCTCCACCTGCACCATCATGCCGTCCTGCAGATAGGCCGCCTGCTCCCCGACCAGGGAAGCGGCGATGCTGATCTGTTCGTAGCTGTCGGTGTCCATGAAGGTCACCAGCTCACCGTCGGTGAAGAGGTACTGGTAGTCCTTCTGCTCCAGCCGGGCGCGTTCGACCGTCTCGGCGGAGCGGAACCGTTCGTTCAGCTTCGACCCGTCGCGCAGGTTCTTCAGTTCCACCTGCAGGTAGGCGCCACCCTTGCCGGGCTGCGTATGCTGAATGCGGACAGCCCGCCAGAGGCCGCCCTTGTGTTCGATCACGTTGCCGGGACGGATCGCATTGCCGTTGATCTTCATGCTGGAAAATCCGGTTGCTGAGAAGGTTCTGGATATGGGTGAGCGGCGCGGAACCTATCCTTTCCGCCCGCCGCTGTCGAGCCATGTTCGCGGCCTGCCGCCAATACCGGGTCTCTGGCGGTGATCCCTCCTGCCCGGGATGCGTAGAACGGACAGCAGCCGGAGCCTCCGGAGGTGACCGTCGCAGGAGTCCCGTCATGCCCTCGGAAACGACCGATCCCGCACTTGCCGTCATCATCGGCGGTGGCGGCGGGATCGGCAGCGCGCTGGCCGACGGTCTGGAAAGGTCCGGCAACTGGCAGGACGTGTGGCGCACCACCCGTGCCGGAAAGAACCGCGTCGACCTGCTGGAAGAGGAAACCATCGCCGACCTGGCGCGGCGCATCCGGGCTGGATCCCTGCCCCTGCGGCTGGTCCTTGTCGCCAGCGGTTTCCTGCATGACGCGCGCTACCGGCCCGAGAAGACCTGGCGACATCTCGACCCGGAGCACATGGCGAAGGCCTTTGCCATCAATGCCATTGGCCCGGCACTGGTGATGAAGCACCTGCTGCCCCTGCTGCCTTCCAGCGGCCAAGCCGTCTTCGCCGCGCTGTCGGCGCGCGTGGGAAGCATCGGCGACAACAGGCTGGGCGGCTGGACCAGCTACCGCGCCTCGAAGGCGGCGCTGAACCAGATCATCCGCACGCATTCCATCGAGCTGCAGCGCCGCAACCCCGACGCCATCTGTGTCGCCCTGCATCCCGGCACGGTCGCAACCAGCCTATCCGCCCCCTTCGCCGCGCGTGGACTGAAGGTACGAAGCCCCGAAACCGCCGCAACGGAGGTGCTGTCGGTGATCGACAGGCTGACACCTGCCGAGAACGGCGCGTTCCTGGACCAGAACAGCAAGTCAGTCCCCTGGTGACATCCCCTTCGCAAAGCCGTGGATAGGGCCTATCCTTGCCCGCAAAACAGGGGAGGACGGGGAATGACCGAAGCTCTGACGATCCGGCTTGACGGGGCCGACAACGTGGCCGTGGCACGGGTGGACATCCTGCCCGGTACGCGGATCGCGCCCTATGGCGTCACGGCGAACCACCATATTCCCGCCGGTCACAAGATCGCGCTGGGCGGAATCAGTCCCTGCGATCCGGTACGCAAGTACAATCAGATCATCGGCTTTGCGGAGGGCGGAATCGCGCCCGGCGACCATGTCCACACCCACAACTGCCTGTTCGGCGATTTCGAGCGGGACTATGCCATCGGCCAGGACGTGCGGCCCACGGACCATTTCGCGGAGCATGAGCGCGCCGTGTTTCAGGGCTTCCGGCGTGACAATGGCCGCGCGGCGACCCGCAACTACATCGGCGTGCTGACCTCCGTGAACTGCTCCGCCACGGTGGCCCGCTATGTCGCCGACCATTTCCGCAGCCCCGAGATGCTGGCCGCGTACCCGAACGTCGACGGCGTGGTGGCCCTGACCCACGGTACCGGCTGCGGCATGGCCTCCGACGGCGAGGGCATGCGGATGCTGTCGCGCACCTTTGCCGGATATGCGCGCCACCCCAACTTCGCCGGGCTGCTGTTCATCGGTCTCGGCTGCGAGGCCGCCCAGCTGGGCATGATGATGGATGTGGAGGGGCTGAAACCCGGGCCGCTGCTGCACATGTTCACCATCCAGGACTCCGGCGGCACCACAGCCACCGTGAAGAAGGGCATCGATCTGGTGAAGGAGATGCTGCCCCACGCCAACGCCAAGGCACGGGAACCGATCCCGGCATCCGAACTGATCCTGGGCCTGGAATGCGGCGGCTCCGATGCCTACTCCGGCATCTCGGCCAACCCGGCGCTGGGTGCGGCCGCCGACCTGCTGGTGCGCCACGGCGGCACCGCCTGTCTGGGCGAGACACCGGAGATCTATGGTGCCGAGCACCTGCTGACCCGCCGCGCGGTATCGGAAGAGGTGGCGCAGAAACTGATCACCAAGATCCACTGGTGGGAAGACTATGTCGCCCGCAACAGCGGCTCCATGGACAACAATCCCAGCCCGGGCAACAAGGCCGGTGGCCTGACCACCATTCTGGAGAAGAGCCTGGGCGCGGCGGCCAAGGGCGGCACGACGAACCTGGTCGATGTCTACAGCTACGGCGAGAAGATCACCGCCAGGGGCTTCGTCTTCATGGATACCCCCGGCTATGACCCGGTCTCCGTCACCGGCTTCGTCGCGGGCGGGGCCAATGTCGTCTGTTTCACCACGGGGCGCGGCTCCGTCTTCGGCTGCAAGCCGACGCCGTCGATGAAGCTGGCCACCAACACGGCGATGTATTCGCGGCTGTCCGACGACATGGACATCAATTGCGGTCTGGTGGTGGATGGCGAGAAATCGGTGCAGGAGATGGGGCAGATGATCTTCGACCGGATCATAGAGGTCGCCTCCGGTGACCTTACCTGTTCGGAGCGGCTGGGCTTCGGCGATGACGAGTTCCTGCCCTGGCAGATCGGGGCGGTGATGTGATGGCGACGGCGGACAGCATGAACAGCACGGATCATTTCATCGACAGCAGCCTGCCGGGACTGAAGACGGCCCTGCGCAACAAGCATCAGGACGCGGAAGGTCCGGCGGTCCTGTTCATCCATGGCGCGACCTACCCCTCCACCATCATGTTCGACTATCCGGTCGAGGGGGTGTCCTGGATGGACTGGATGGCCGCCCGTGGCTTCGATGTCTGGTGCATTGACCTGCCCGGCTATGGCCTGTCCGACCGCCCGGCCGAGATGGCAGCCCCGGCGGAGGACAATCCGCCGATCATCCGCACCGCGGTGGCCGAACAGGACGTGGAGCGCGCCATCGACTTCATTCTGGCCCGGCGCGGCCTTCAGCAGCTCGACCTGGTCGGCTATTCCTGGGGAACCGCGATTGGCGGCGGAGTCGCGGCACGCAACCCGGACAAGGTCCGTCGACTGGTGCTTTCCGGGGCGCTCTGGTGCCGGGTCTCGACACAGGGGATCGGTGCAATGGGTATCCCCGGCGCGTGGCGGAAGGTCGAGGCGGAGGCGGTGGTCAGCCGCTGGTGCATCGGTCTGGACGAGGATCAGAAGGCGGCGATCAGCACACCGGAGGCCATGCGCGCCTGGGCGGACGCCGCCGTGGCCACCGACCCGGAAGCCGGGAGCCACCAGCCACCGTTCCTGCGCGCACCGGCGGGTGTGGTGCAGGACGTGCAGCAGCACTGGCTGAAGAATGACCCGACGTGGGATCCGTCACGCATCACCTGCCCGACACAGGTCGTGGTGGGCGAATGGGATCATGAAACGACACCGGAACAGGGCCGCGATGTCTTCGACCGGCTGGCTTCGGCGCAGGAGAAGCGTTTCACCCTGATCGGCGGCGCGACCCATTCCATGTTGCTGGAAAGCTGTCGCCACGCGCTCTACGACACCGTGCACGATTTCCTGAAGGCCGAAATCTGAGGCCGTCGGCAGCCTGACGGCGGACACTCAGTTCCCTGCTGCGCCCACAGGACGCGCGAGCAGGTCGGCCACCGCCTGACGCAGCGGTGTGCCGAGGTGCAGCACCTCATGCACGGCCATGGCGATGGGCAGCTCGACCCCCAGCGCAGCCGCGCGCTGCACCAGCGGTTCGACCGAATGCACCCCCTCGACCAGTACATCGGGCAGATCACCGTCACGCCCCAGCGCCGCACCGAAGGCATAGTTGCGCGAGGTCTCGTCGGTACAGGTCAGCACCAGATCGCCGAGCCCGGAGAGACCGGCGAGGGTTTCATCGCGGGCACCGATGGCGCGGCCGAGACGGCGCAGTTCCGCCAGCCCGCGCGAGATCACCGCGGCACGGGCGTTCAGGCCCAGCCCCGCACCGGTCACGGCCCCTGCGGCGATGGCCAGCACGTTCTTCATGGCCCCCCCCAACGCCACACCCACCACATCATCGCTGGCGTAGAGGCGGAATGCGGGTGACCCGAGGGCGGCGGCCCAGTACTCGGCCTTCTGCAACGGGTCGAAGGCCAGCACCGCCGCGGCAGGCAGGCCGCGCGCGACTTCCCCGGCGAAGTTCGGACCCGAGAGCATGCCCACCGGATTGTGCGGCAGAATCTCCGCCGCCACTTCGGGCAACAGGGCTCCGGTTTCACGTTCCAGGCCCTTGGCGCAGATCAGGATGGGCAGAGCGGGATCAATGCTGTCGGCCAGTTCCTGCAGGACGCCCCGGATCGTCTGGGCAGGCACGACCAGCAGCAGTGCGTCAGCCCCGGCGATGGCGCTGCGCTGCTGGTCCACGTCCCGCCCGGCAAGAGTCGTTCCGGGACCGGCACGGCCAATGGCGGCCTGCAGGGCATTGCCCCAGGCACCGGCGCCGACGACGGCGATATCTATCTTGTAGCTCATGCGTCTCAGGGTGCGGCAGCGACGGCCGGAATGGATGCGTCATAGGGACGCAAATCCCTGTAAGGGCGGGCCGCTGATTGGGCAATGGGCTCCGGACGCACTACGTTTCCGGCCAATCACAATCGCTTCGGGTGTCCATGCGCCCGAACAGCCCAACCTGACAGGGAGGTGAGCCAGTGAAGATCACCGGAACCTACGAACTCGAGGCAGACAGGCAGAAGGTCTGGGAAGCCCTGAACGATCCGGAGGTACTGCGCGCCTGCATCCCCGGCTGCGAGTCCCTGGACAAGACCGGAGAGAACGAACTGACCGCAACGGTGACCGCCAAGGTCGGACCGGTGAAGGCCAAGTTCAACGGCTCCGTCGAACTGAAGGATCTCAACCCGCCCGAGTCCTATCGCATCGAAGGGTCCGGCAAGGGCGGCGCAGCCGGTTTTGCCAAGGGCGGCGCGGATGTGCGCCTGGACGCCCGCGACGGCGGCGGCACGGTGCTGAGCTATGAAGTCGATGCCCAGGTCGGCGGCAAGCTGGCCCAGATCGGCTCCCGCCTGATCGATGGCACCGCCAAGAAGCTGGCCGACCAGTTCTTCAGCAACTTCCGGGAACATGTCGAGACACCGGACGACAGCAGCGCACCGGAGGAGCCGCAGGAAGCCGCGGCACCGGAAGCTGAAGCCCCGGATGCGGCACCGGCTCAGCCGGTGGCAGAGACCGATCCGGCGGATGCGGACACCCCGGCACCGGAGGTGGCGGTCAGCGATGTGCCGCAGCCGGAGACCGAGATGCGCCCGACGCCGCAGGCCGCGCCTTCACAGCCTCCGAAACCGGAGCCGGCAGGGTCCGGGCGACTGCCTGCCTGGATCTGGTTCCTGGGGGCTGCAGGATTGATTCTCGTTCTGGTCGCTCTCGTCTCTTGAGCCTGAGGCAAAGCCGATACAGGATGCACACAAGATTTCTTCGACCAAGGGAGGACGGGGTCACATGGCAAACGTGACGATGACGATCAATGGCAAGCAGGTCAGCGGTGAAGTTGAATCGCGCACCCTGCTTGTCGAGTTCCTGCGCGATCAGCAGCGCCTGACCGGCACGCATGTCGGCTGTGACACCAGCCAGTGCGGCGCCTGCGTCGTGCATGTGAACGGCGATTCCGCCAAGAGCTGCACCATGCTGGCGGTTCAGGCCGACGGTGCCGATGTCACCACGATCGAGGGACTGGCCAACGGCGACGACCTGCATCCGATGCAGGCCGCGTTCCGCGAGAACCACGGCCTGCAGTGCGGCTTCTGCACCCCGGGCATGATCATGAGCGCGATCGACCTGGTGAAGAACAACGCCGATCCGTCGGAGACCGAGATCCGTGAATGGCTGGAGGGCAACATCTGCCGCTGCACCGGCTATCACAACATCGTCAAGAGCATCAAGGCGGGTGCGGAGGCGATGCGCGGCTGAGCCATCGCGCGGCAGTAGCATGATCGGGTGACGGCGGCGGAAGACCGCCGCACCCCAACCCCAGGAAACGGGCCCCATGGCACAAACGCCGGATTCAACGGCGGACACGGGCCCTGAGGAGGCAACATGACTGAACAGGGAATTGGCGCCAGCGTTCTGCGCAAGGAAGACTTTCGGTTCGTGCGCGGTCGCGGCAAGTACACCGACGACATCAACCTGCTGAACCAGACCCACGCCATCATCGTGCGGTCTCCCCACGCCCACGCGACCATCAACAGCATCGACAAGGCCGCGGCGCTGGCCGCGCCGGGTGTCGTCGCCGTGCTGACGGCAGAGGACTTCGCGGCCTTCGGCGGCCTGCCCTGTGGCTGGCAGGTCATCGGCAAGGGCGAGGAACCGATGATCGAGCCCAAGCACCCGATCCTGGCCGAGGGCAAGGTCCGCCATGTGGGTGATCCCGTCGCCGTGGTGATCGCCGAGACCAAGACCCAGGCCCGTGACGCGGCCGAACTGGTCGACATCGACTACACCGAACTTCCTGCCGTCATCGACATGCGTGAGGCGCTGCAGAACGCGCCGGCCGCTGTGCATGACGAGGCTGCGGACAACCAGTGCTTCGACTGGGAGATCGGTGACCGTGCGGCCGTGGATGCCGCGTTCGAGAAGGCGCACCACGTCACCACACTGGAACTGATCAACAACCGCCTGGTGCCGAACGCCATGGAGCCGCGCTGCGCCATCGGTGACTATGACAATGCCAGCGGCGAGCACACGCTCTACACCACCAGCCAGAACCCGCATGTGATCCGGCTGCTGATGGGCGCCTTCGTGCTGCAGATCCCGGAGCACAAGCTGCGCATCTATGCCCCGGACGTGGGCGGCGGCTTCGGCTCCAAGATCTACCATTATGCCGAGGAAGCCATCATGACGGTGGCCGCCAAGGTGCTGGAGCGTCCGGTCAAATGGACCTCCGACCGTACCGAGGCCTTCCTGTCCGACGCCCATGCCCGCGACCACATCACGAAGGTCGAGCTGGCACTGGACGCCGACGGCAAGTTCCTGGCGCTGCGCGAGTTCACGCTGGCCAACATGGGTGCCTATCTGTCCACCTTTGCCCCGTCGATCCCGACCTACCTGCACGCCACCCTGCTGGCCGGGCAGTACACGACCCCGGTGATCTATGCGGAGGTCAAGGCGGCCTTCACCAATACCGTGCCCGTCGATGCCTATCGCGGTGCCGGCCGGCCGGAAGCGACCTATCTGCTGGAGCGCATTGTCGACAAGGCCGCGGCGGAGATGGGGATCGACCGCATCGAACTGCGGCGCAAGAACTTCATCCAGCCGGACCAGTTCCCCTATGACACGCCGGTCGCCCTGACCTACGACACGGGCGATTTCGAGGCGACGCTGGCCCCGGCGCTGGCCGCCAGCAAGTGGGACAGCTTCGAGGAACGCCGCAAGGAAGCCGCACAGCGCGGCAAGCTGCGCGGCATCGGCATCAGTTGCTACATCGAGGCCTGCGGTATTGCACCGTCCAACATCGCCGGTGCCCTGGGCGCCCGCGCCGGTCTCTACGAAAGTGCCACGGTGCGGGTGAACCCCACCGGCTCCATCCAGGTGCTGACCGGCAGCCACAGCCATGGTCAGGGGCACGAGACCAGCTTTGCCCAGATCGTGGCAGACAAGCTGGGCGTGGATATCGGCTCCATCGAGATCGTGCATGGTGACACCAACAAGATCCCGTTCGGCATGGGCACCTACGGCTCCCGCTCCATGGCGGTGGGTGGTGTGGCCCTGTCCAACGCGACGGACAAGATCATCAACAAGGCGACCAAGATTGCCGCCCATCTGATGGAAGCCTCCGCCGAGGACGTCGTCTTCGAGGACGGCATCTTCAAGGTGGCCGGGACCGACAAGGCGGTGCCTTTCGGCGACGTGGCCCTGACGGCCTATGTCCCGCACAACTATCCGCTGGAGGAGCTGGAGCCGGGGCTGGAGGAGACGTCGTTCTACGATCCGAAGAACTTCACCTTCCCGTCCGGTTCGCACATCTGCGAGGTCGAGATCGATCCCGCCACGGGTGAACTCGAGATCGTGGCCATGCATGCCACCGACGACTTCGGCAATGTCATCAACCCGATGATCGTCGAGGGCCAGGTGCACGGCGGACTGGTGCAGGGCATCGGCCAGGCGCTGTTCGAGAATGCGGCCTATGATTCCAGCGGGCAGCTGCTCAGTGGTTCCTACATGGACTACTGCATGCCGCGCGCCGATGATGTGCCGTCATTCACGGTGGATCACGAGGTCACGGCCTGCACCCACAATGTGCTGGGTGTGAAGGGCTGCGGCGAGGCCGGTGCCATTGGCTCACCGCCCGCGGTCATCAATGCCGTAGTCGACGCCCTGCGCGACTACGGCGTCACGCATATCGACATGCCGGCAACACCGGCGAAGATCTGGAACATCGTCAATCAGGGCGCGACCGCCCAGGCTGCCGAGTAAGGGGGACACCATGTACGAATTTGAATATGTGAAGCCGGGAAGCCTGGATGCCGCGAAGTCGGCCATTGCCGGGGCCGAGGACGGCAAGCTGATGGCCGGTGGCATGACCCTGATCCCGACGCTGAAACAGCGTCTGGCCAGCCCCAGCGATGTGGTTGACCTGGGTGGCCTCGGCGATCTGGCAGGCATCCGCAAGGATGGCGACAGCATCGTCATCGGTGCCATGACGCGCCATGCCGATGTTGCTGCCTCCGCCGATGTGAAGGCTGCCATTCCCGCTCTGGCCGACCTGGCCGAAGGGATCGGCGACCCGCAGGTCCGCAACCGCGGCACCATCGGCGGATCCATCGCCAACAACGATCCGGCGGCGGATTATCCGGCGGCGCTGGTGGCACTCGGCGCGACGGTCCGCACCACCAAGCGGGAGCTGGCGGCGGAGGATTTCTTCACCGGCATGTTCGAGACCGCGCTGGAGGATGACGAGATCATCACCGAAGTGGTGTTCCCGACGGCGGAGAAGGCAGCCTATGCCAAGTTCCCCAACCCCGCATCGCGCTATGCCATCGTCGGCGTCTTCGTCGCCAAGGGCAGCAGCGGCGTGAAGGTGGCCGTGACCGGTGCCGGTCCTGCCGTGTTCCGCGTCCCGGAGATGGAGACGGCCCTGTCCGGCAATTTCTCCGCCGACGCGCTGAAGGGCATTTCGGTTTCCGCCGATGACCTGAACAGCGACATCCACGCCGGTGCGGACTATCGGGCGCATCTGGTCGGCGTGATGGCACAGCGTGCCGTCAAGGCTGCTGGATAGAAATCCATACAGAAAAGTCCTTGGGGGCTGACCGGCCTGTGTTGTAGCATTTACGCCAGTTCGATTGCCCTAAAACAAAAAAACGGAGGAAAACATCATGGCCTGGTCCACACCGCGTATCGAAGAGATCTGCATCGGCATGGAAATCAACGGTTACTTCCCCGCCGAATTCTGATTGCGCCTTTCAGGCGTTTGACGGGACGACCGGCCGGGAAACCGGTCGGTCGTTTTCGTTTCAGGTCCACCGTTTGACATTCCCGGATCGGACATCCGCCATATGCGGCTGTGTGACGGGACGGGGCAGCCACGCGCCGGTTTCCGGTCCGCCCGCCCCGGGGTGAAACGCTGGCAGACAGCATGACCGTGACCGCATGAACACCTTTGAACTGCCACAATATGTGAGCGCCGACCGGCCCCTGGATCCCGACGGGCTGGAGGCAGCCCTGCGCGACATCGGCGCCCGTCGCTACCACAACCTGCATCCGTTTCACCGCCTGCTGCACGATGGTGCCCTGAACAGGGGACAGGTGCAGGCCTGGGCGCTGAACCGCTATTGCTATCAGGCCCATATCCCGAAGAAGGACGCCCTGCTGATGGCGCGTCTGCCCAGCGTCGAGCTACGCCGGGAATGGCGCCGCCGTATCGTCGATCACGACGGCGAGGATGAGGGTGAGGGCCCGCGCGGCGGTGACGATGGCGGGATCGAGCGCTGGCTGCGGCTGACCACCGGACTGGGGCTGGACCGCGATTACGTCAGGGACATGGTCGGCATCCTGCCCGCCACCCGCTTCGCGGTGGAGGCCTATGTCCATTTCGTGGCGGAGAAGCCCCTGCTGGAAGCCATCGCCTCCTCCCTGACCGAACTGTTCTCCCCGACGATCATCTCGGAACGGGTTTCCGGGATGCTGGCCAACTACGATTTCGTCGATGCGGAGACTCTTGCCTACTTCAGCAAGCGCCTGACCCAGGCCCCCAGGGACTCCGACTTCGCGCTGAACTACGTGCGGGAACATGCGGTACGGCCGGATCAGCAGCAGGCGGTGCTGGATGCCCTGACATTCAAGTGCAACGTGCTCTGGGCCCAGCTGGATGCGCTGTACTCTGCCTATGTCGCGCCGGGGCAGATTCCGCCGGGCGCCTATCGGCCATGATTGGCGATGCCACCATTCCGGCCCTGCCGCGCGGCGTGCGGCTGCGCGAGGATCAGGCCCGCGGCGGCTTCACGCTGATGGCACCGGAGCGCGTGCTGAAGCTTGATCCGATTGCGAACGAGGTCCTGAAACGCATCGATGGCACCGCCACCGTTGCGATGATCGTCGATGACCTTGCCCGGACCTTCGCCGCCGACCGTGCCCAGATCGACCGGGATGTGAAGTCGATGCTGCAGGGGCTGGCGGACAAGCGCCTGCTGGACCTGACCGGCAATGACTGACGGCACGGCCATTGATCCGCCGCTCGGCCTGCTGGCGGAACTGACGCATCGCTGCCCCCTGTCCTGCCCCTATTGCTCCAATCCGGAGAACCTCGACCGCCGCTCCGGCGAACTCGACACCGAAACCTGGAAGAGGGTCTTCGCCGAGGCCGCAGCCCTGGGGGTCATGCAGGTGCACCTGTCCGGCGGCGAGCCGACAGCACGCGCGGATATTGTCGAGATCACCGCCCATTGCCGGGATGTCGGCCTTTATACCAACCTGATCACATCCGGCATCAACGTCGCCGGGGCGAAGCTGGATGCGCTCGCCGATGCCGGGCTGGATCATGTCCAGATCTCGTTCCAGGGCGATATTTCGGACCACGCCGATCATGTCTCGGGGATGCAGGGATCACACGCGCGGAAGCTGGAACTGGCCGCGCAGGTGACCGGCCTCGGTCTGCCGCTGACCGTCAATGCCGTCATCCATCGCGGCAATGCTGATCGGGTGCGGGAGATGGTGCAGTTCGCCGTTGATCTCGGGGCCCGGCGGATCGAGATCGCACATGTCCAGTACTACGGCTGGGCGCTGCGCAATCGCGACGCCCTGATGCCCACGGCGGAACAGGTCCGCACCTCGACCGCAGCGGTCGACCAGGCGCGCGCGGACTTCGCCGGGCAGATCGTCATCGATGCCGTGGTGCCTGACTACTATGCCCGCAGACCCAAGCCCTGCGTCGGTGGCTGGGGCAGGCGTTCACTGAATGTCACCCCGGCCGGCAAGGTGCTGCCCTGCCATGCGGCGGAGACCATTCCGCACCTGACGTTTCCCAATGTGCGCGACCGGTCCCTGTCCGACATCTGGCACCACAGCGAGGCCTTCAATGCCTATCGCGGCACCGACTGGATGGCCGAACCCTGCCGCAGTTGCGACCGGCGGGACGTCGATTTCGGCGGCTGTCGCTGCCAGGCGCTGGCCATGACCGGCGATGCCGGGGCGACCGATCCCGCCTGCCAGCTGTCCCCGTTTCATGCCCGCATGATCGAACTGGCGGAGACGGCGGTAGCCGAAGTCGAGGCATCCCCCATGGACACCAGATACGACTACCGCCGCTTCCTCTGACCGGTGGATACGATCAGGCGTCGGACTTCGGGTCGAAGACCGGCGGGCGTTTCTCCCGATGGGATGCCAGCCCCTCCCGCACTTCCGGCCCGGTGAAACCGAGCATTTCCAGTGCCACGGAAGCATCGAACGCCGGTCCGGCCATGCGGTACCAGTTGTTCAGCGCATACTTGGTGAAACGCATGGCGGACGGCGCGCCATTGGCCAGCCGGACAGCCACTTCCAGCGCCTTGGCCTGCAGTTCGTCATCCTCCACGGCGAGCGATATCAGCCCCATCCGTTCGGCATCCTCACCGGTCATGGGCTCGCACAGCATCAGGTGATATTTCGCCTTCGCCATGCCACACAGGATCGGCCAGTTGATGACGGCATGATCACCCGCCGCCACACCCAGCCGCGTATGACCATCGACGATCTTCGCCGACTTCGCCGCGATGGAAATGTCCGACAGCAGGCCCGCGACCAGACCGGCACCGACCGCCACGCCATTGATGGCCGAAACGATGGGCTTGCCGCAGTTGATGATGTTGTAGACGAGGTCCTTGGCCTCCTTCCACGACCGCACGCGGGCGTGGTAGTCGTCGATCATCGCCTCGATCATGGCGAAGTCGCCACCGGCGGAGAAGGCCTTGCCCTTGCCGGTCAGGATGACGGCTGAAACGTCCGGATCGGCGTCGATCTCGTTCCAGATGTAGGTCATGTGATTGTGACCCGTCTGGTCGAGCGAATTCATCGTCGCCGGATTGTTCAGGGTCAGCCGCAGCACCCTGTCCGCAGGCCAGTCCACCTCGAAGGTCGAGAATTTCCCGTAATCGCCAGCCATGTTCATGTCCTCCCCATCTGACTGTCAGAAAGGCAGGAGTATAGTACGGATCAGGCCTGCGGGCGTTGCTTCGATGGATCCGGTGGCGGCAGGTCTGCCACCTGCACCGTGGCGCCCGCGGCATGTTTCACCACCAGCTCGCGCGGCACATTGGCCAGACACTCGGGTCCGTTCTCCCCGATCACGATACTTTCCGTCATCGCGATGCCCCAGTCCGCCTGCCACAGGCCGGTCATGAAATGGAACGTCATGCCCGGTTGCAGCACGGTCAGGTCCCCGGCGCGGAAGCTCATCGTCCGCTCGCCCCAGTCCGGCGGGTAGGACAGGCCGATGGGATAGCCGGTGCGGTTGTTCTTCTCGAAGCCATGGCGGCGCAGTTCGGCAAAGAACGTCAGCGCCACATCCTCGCAGGTATTGCCGGCCTTCGCCTTCTCCAGACCGAGCGCCATGCCTTCCTGCACCGCGGCCTCCGCCCGGCGGAACAGTTCCGGCGGTTCGCCGAAGTGGACCGTGCGGGTCAGGGGGCAGTGATAGCGGTGGTAGCAGCCGGCGATCTCGAAGAAGACACCCTCGTTGTCACGCAGCGGACTGTCATCCCAGGTCAGGTGCGGGGCGGAGCCGTCAACACCCGCACCGACCAGCGGCACGATGGCCGCGTAGTCACCGCCATGACCGTCCGTGCCGCGCAGGCCCGCGTCATAGATCTCGGCAATCAGGTCACACTTGCGGACACCGGGTTCGGCGATATCGAAGATGCGTTTCATCTGGGACTCGACGATCCGTGCGGCCTTGCGCATGTAGTCCAGTTCCTGCGGGCTCTTCACCGCGCGCTGCCAGTTGACCAGCGCGGTCGCATCCTGGAACCGGACGTTCGGCAGGCCGGACTGCAGCGTCGCGAATGCCTTGGCCGAGAAATAGTAGTTGTCCATCTCGACACCGACGGTGCCCCCGGCCCAGCCGCGGGTCACGATCTCCGCGCACAGCACCTCCATCGGGTGCCGCTCCATCGACTGGACGTAGTGATCCTCGTACCCGACGAGGTCGTCGAGGCCCATGTAGACGGTACGCTTGGCGCCGTTCAGATCCTGCCCGCGCCCGAACCAGACCGGATCGCCATGCGGCCCGACGATGACGGCCTGATGCACGTAGAACGACCAGCCGTCATAGCCGGTGAGCCAGGCCATGTTCGAGGGATCGCTGAGGATCAGGAGGTCGATGCCGGCTGATTCCATGGCAGCGCGCGTCTTGTTCAGCCGGTCGGCATATTCCTGGCGGCTGAAACGCAGTGCGACATCTTCAGGCATGGGCAGTCTCCGGACGACAGCAGGGACAGGTCGAATTCAGCTTGGCAGCGGGGACAGCGTCCGCTGTCCTTCCATCGCCAAGACATGTCCATGCTGCGACGCGCCCCTCGCAAGGGTGGCTCAGGTATTCTTGATGCCCCGCAGGCGTTCGGTGCGGCGGCGCAGCAGTTCCAGCGCGAAGAGCATCAGCATGGACACCAGTGTCAGCAGGGTCGCCACCGCCAGAATGGTGGGACTGATCTGTTCGCGTATGCCGGAGAACATCTGCCATGGAATGGTGCGTTGCTCGAAGGAGCCGACGAACAGCACCACCACGACCTCGTCGAAGCTGGTGATGAATGCGAACAGCGCACCCGATATCACGCCAGGCGTGATCAGCGGCACGATGACCGTGAAGAACGTGCGCGCCGGTGACGCGCCCAGGCTGTTGGCCGCCCGGATCAGATTGTTGTCGAACCCGACCAGCGTCGCGGTCACCGTGATCACCACGAAGGGGGTGCCGAGCGCGGCATGGGCCAGGATGACACCGAGGTGCGTGCCCTGCAGCCCGACGCGGGAATAGAAGAAGTACATGCCCGCCGCGGAGATGATCAGCGGCACGATCATCGGCGAGATCAGGATGCTCATGATCAGCGTGCGATAGGGCATCGACGGCCGCGACAGCCCAAGGGCCGCCAGCGTGCCGAGGCTGGCCGACAGGATGGTCGCGAAGAACGCGATGACGAAGGAGTTCCAGACCGCACCCTGCCAGTTCAGGTTGGTGAAGAAGTCCATGTACCATTTCGTCGAATAGCCGGCAGGATCGAACGCCAGCATCTCCGTCGTGAAGGTGAAGAAGGGCACCGCGTTGAACGACAGCGGCACGATCACCATCAGCGGGAAGATCAGGAAGAAGAACACCGCCGCGCAGATGACGCGGAAGGCGTAGTACCAGATCCGCTCCGGCGTCGATGCATAGGGTGGAAGGGCAGCCATTGGTCTCTCCCCTAACCCAGCTTCATGTTGTCGATGCCGACGATCTTGTCGTACAGCAGGTAGAACACCAGCACGATGGCCAGCAGCACCGCGCCCAGCGCCGCCGCCAGACCCCAGTTCAGGGAGTTCTGGATATGGAACGCGATGCGGTTGGAGATGAAGGTTCCCGACGTGCCGCCGACCAGTTCCGGCGTGATGTAGTAGCCGATGGCCAGGATGAAGACCAGGATCGCCCCGGCACCGATCCCCGGCACCGTATTGGGGAAATAGACCTTCCAGAAGGCCGGCCACGGATGCGCGCCCAGCGATGTCGCGGCGCGCATGTATGTAGGCGGCACGGTCTTCATCACGCTGTAGAGCGGCAGCACCATGAACGGCAGCAGGATATGCGTCATGGCGATGACCGAGCCGGTGGCGTTGTGGATCATCGCCAATCGCCCGTCCTCGGAGATGATGCCCACGAAGACCAGGATATCGTTGATCACCCCCTGTTGCTGCAACAGGGCGATCCAGGATGTGGTTCGCACCAGCAATGATGTCCAGAAGGGCAACAGCACAAGAATGATCAGCAGGTTGCCGATCTTGGCCGGTTGCGTGGCGATCAGGTAGGCGATCGGAAAGCCCAGCAACAGGGTCATCAGCGTGATCACCACGGACATGATCATGGTGCGTATGAACAGCTTCGTATGGATCGCCTTCTCGGAATCCTCGAACCGGATATCGCCTTCCGGCGTCTGCATCGCGTCGACGGCGGCCAGATAGTATCCCGGTGTCAGATTGGGCGAGAACTGCTTGATCACCTGCCAGGTAACGACCTTGCCCCAGTCCTTGTCGGTCTTGATCAGCTGTTCCTTGTAGGGCGGTTCCTTGATCCGGCTGGCCTTGCGTCCGGCACCACGGAACAGGCTGGACATGCCGGAGCGTTCGTAGTTCAGCCGCTGACCGACCTTGGTGTTGGTCCGTTCCTTCCGCGCCACCTTCAGGTCCGCGACCATGGCGGCATAGACGGCCTCGTCAGGCAGTTCACCGGAGGTCTCGTCCCAGGACTCCAGCGCCTTGACGGTCTGCGGCAGGATCTCCTCGACAATGCCGTTCTCGACGGAGCGGAACAGCATGTCGGCGATGGGGATGATGAAGCTGATGGCAACGAAGATGAACAGCGGCGCGACGAGGGCCAGCGCGAACATGCGCTGTCGGCGCAATGCCTTGGCCAGGGAGACCTTCAGCGGCTTGCCGTCCGCGGTGACGATCGCGTCGGCGGCACTGTTCTGCATGTCGGTCGCTGTCATCCTGGTTCGCTGAGCCCCCTGCCCAATACCTGTCCCGGACTTCGCCGTCCGGGCCGATGCCACACCGGAAGACGCCCGCTGGCGGGACGCATTCGGGAGTAGCAACGGTTTCCGGGGCGGGCGAAACCCGCCCCGGAGTCCGTCACGTCATGAGCCTTACTGCAGCAGCCAGGACTGGAAACGCTCATCGATATCGTCGCGATTGTCCGCCCAGAACTCGTAGTTGTAGAGCAGGGTGGTCTTGGAATTCGCGGGATCGGTCGGCATGTGCGGTGCCATCTCGATGCCCAGCGTGGCGTGCTTGCCCACCAGCGGTGCCGATGACTTGCGCGCCGGACCGTAGGAGATGAACTTCGCCTGATCAGCCAGACGCTGGGTGTCGGTGGCGAAGCGCAGATACTCCATCACCGCTTCCTTGTTCTTGGTGCCCGTGGGGACGATCCAGCCGTCCAGGTCAAACACCTGCCAGTCCCACAGCATCGCGATCGGCTGCTTCTCTTCCTCGATCACCGAGAAGAGACGACCGTTGTAGGTGGAGCCCATCACGACTTCGCCGTCAGCCAGAAGCTGCGGTGTCTGTGCGCCCTTGGTCCACCAGACAACGCTGTCCTTGATGGTGCCAAGCTTGGCCAGGGCCTTCTCGACACCGGCCGGGGTGCCCAGAACCTCATAGACCTGATCCGGCGCGACGCCGTCACAGAGCAGGGCCCATTCCATGTTGTTGATCGGGTTCTTCTCCAGCGCGCGCTTGCCGGGGAACTTCTCCAGATCGAAGACGTCGCAGACGCTGGTCGGCGTGGAGGAGACCATGTCGGTGCGATAGCCGAAGGTCGTGGAGTACACGATCTGCGGGATGAAGCATTCGGACACGATCAGGTCGCCGAAATCCTCAGAGGCGGGCGTGCCATCGGGGGCCGGTGCCAGCACCTTGTCGTGGTCGATGATCTCGGCCAGGCCCTCGTCGCACAGACGGATGGCATCGGCGGCGACCACATCGACCAGGTCCCAGGTGACATTGCCGGCTTCGTTCATCGCGCGCAGCTTGGCCACGGCCGCGTTGGACGAGTCGTCATTGACGATCCTGACATCGGAATTGGCGGCCATGTAGGGATCATGGTAGGCGCCCTGCTGGCTGGCCGAATAGGCACCGCCCCAGGATACGACAACCAGTTCCGTCTCGGCCTGGGCACTGGTCACGGCACCTGCCGCAACACTCGCCACAGCAGCCGCAATCAGGGCTGACTTGAAGCTTTTCATTATGAGCCTCCTTGGTTTTTCTCTCGTGCGATCCTGTTCCCTGCTGACCCTGTGATCACAGATTGTCGGGCATATCGAGTGCCCGGCAGTCGCGTGTCCGCCAGCCAAGGGAAATTTCGTTGCCGGGCACGAGACCGGCACGATCTGTTGAATTCGGAATCTTCACCACGAAGTCGTCGCGCCCGCAGACGGTCAGGCGCGTGCGGATGTGGTCACCCAGGTAGATGAGTTCCTGCACCCGGGCATCGACATGGACGTCGCAGTCCTTCACATCGTCGCCGATCATCACCCGCTCGGGCCGGATCGACAGCATGGTCTTTTGGCCCACACCACCGTGACTGATCGACAGGGCCGTCACCTTCTCACCGCTGTCGAGTTCCACCGAGCACCTGTCGCCATCCGCCGCCGTGACCTTGCCGGTCAGCTTGTTGTTCTCGCCGATGAACTGCGCCACGAAGGCATTGTCGGGGCGTTCATACAGGTCCGCCGGTGGTGCCAGCTGCTGGATGATGCCGTCGTTGAACACCGCAATGCGGTTCGACATGGTCAGCGCCTCGGACTGGTCATGGGTGACATAGACCACCGTGATGCCGAGATTGTCGTGAATATGCTTGATCTCGAACTGCATCTGCTCGCGCAGCTGCTTGTCCAGCGCGCCCAGCGGTTCGTCCATCAGCACCAGTTTCGGGTCGAAGACCAGCGCGCGGGCCACCGCGACACGCTGTTGCTGCCCGCCGGAAAGCTGCATCGGGCGCCGGCCGCCGAAGGGGCCGAGCTGCACCATGTCCAGTGCCCGCTGGACCCGCTCCTCGATCTCCGCCTTGCCCATCTTGCGGACCTTCAGCGGGAAGGCCAGGTTCTCGGCCACCGTCATGTGGGGGAACAGCGCGTAGTTCTGGAATACCATGCCGATGTCGCGCTTGTGCGGCGGCACATCGTTCAGCGGCGCGCCGTCGAGAACGATCTTGCCATGCGTCGGAGTCTCGAACCCTGCGAGCATCATCAGGCAGGTTGTCTTTCCGGACCCGGACGGGCCAAGCATCGTCAGGAATTCGCCATTGGCGATATCTAGGTTCAGATTCTTGACGACGAGCGTTTCACCGTCATAGCTCTTCTGCACTTCCTGGAACCGGACGAATGGATCGCCCATCGACTGATCGCCTGTCACGCAGCTGCCTCAATTCCCTGTTTGCCCCGCATTGATTGCAGGTGCTTGAAGTTCGAACGCCCGGTCGGCGTTTGCAGTCCCTGTTGGTCCGACCTGCTTGTTGCCGCAGTGTCTGGGCCCGTCTTCGTGTTGCGGTGCAACGATGTCAGCTTTGTGATCATCATGCAACCACCCTGCCTTGTTGCTGATTATGCAGGCAGAATCATCTTTTCGGGGCCGAAGGGGAAGTCCGTGATGTTCTCGGCGCCGTCCCCGGTGACGATCAGAATGTCATGTTCACGATAGCCGCCGGCCCCCTCCACACCCTCGGGCAGCATGATCATGGGTTCCATGGATACCACCATGCCCGGTTGCAGCACGGTCTCCACATCCTCACGCAATTCCACCGCCGCTTCGCGTCCGTAGTAATGGGATAACACGCCGAAGCTGTGACCATATCCGAAGGAGCGATACTTCAGCAGGTCCCAGCCGCGATACATCTCGTTCAGTTCCAGCGCGATATCGCAGCAGCGCGCACCCGGCCGGATCAGTTCCATGCCGCGTACATGAACCGCGCAGTTCTTCTGCCAGAGATCCAGCGAGACAGCGTCCACCGCACCTGCGAACAGGGTCCGCTCCAGCGCCGTGTAATAGCCGAAGATCATCGGGAAGGTGTTCAGGGACAGGATATCGCCCTGTTCGATCCGCCTGTTGGTCACCGGATTGTGGGCCCCGTCGGTATTGATGCCGGACTGGAACCAGGTCCAGGTATCCATCAGCTCGACGAAGGGGAAACTGTCCGCGATGGCCCGCACCATGGCACTGGTGGAGGCCAGCGCCACCTCATGCTCCGGCACCCCGGGGCGGGCGGCTTCCATCACCGCCTCGCCACCGATCCGGCAGATGCGTGCACCCTCCCGGATCAGGGCGTGCTCCTCTGCCGACTTGACCGTGCGCAGCCGCATGGCCGTTTCACCGCAATCCACCAGTTCCACACCCGGGAAATGCGCTGCCAGCAGATCGCGGAACTGCAGGGTCACGTGATCGAACTCGATCCCCAGCCGGCGAACCCCGGGCAGCAGTTGCTTCAGACCGTCGAAATAGCTCTCCCGACGCCAGTCCGTGTAGGTCAGGTTGTCACCGAACGTCCGCCGCCAGGGCTGCCCGCCATCGATCGCCGCGGTCAGGGTCGTTGCCGCATCCGGCGTCAGGGTCAGGGCGTAACGGCGCCCGAACTGGCAGTACATGAAGCCCGAGAAGTAGCAGATGTTGTGGTAGCTGCTGAACAGGCAGGCATCGATGTCATCCGCTGCCATCAGCGCCCGCATGGCGTCCTGCCTGCGCTGCATCTCCGCGTCCGTGAAGGGGGAGAAGCCCTTGTCCCCATTGTGCCAGCGTGCCAGATGGATCAGTTCATCGGTCATGTTCGCCCCCCTGTCGATCAACCTGTTCTTCCCACAGTCCGCCGCCGCGCCTGCGTCGGTCACGACCAAACACTGTTCCCCCAGCGACCATCACGTCCCCGACAGGAAACTTGATTGCCGCCGCAGCCGCATCAGATAGCGGGGCAGACACGCAGGAGGTGACGATGACACGGTTTCAGCTTCACACGCAGGAAACGGCGCCGGAAGACGGCAGGGAACTGCTGGAGAAGGCGGAGAAGAGCTATGGCTTCGTCCCCAACCTGATCGCCGGAATGGTGGAGGCACCGGCCACCACCGAAGCCTACATGGCCCTCAGCCGCGCCGTGATGAAGATGTCCTTCACGCCTGAGGAACGGCATGTGGTGTGGTTCACCATCAACGCCTATCACGACTGTACCTACTGCATGGCAGGCCACACGCGGATCGCCAATGCGGAGAAGATTCCGCAGGATGTGATCGAGGCGGCGCGCACCAATTCCCCCTTCGCCGACGACCGCCTGAACGTGCTGCGCGCCTTCACGCAGAAGATGGTGGTTCAGCGCGGCTGGGTGAAAGACGCCGACCTCGACCACTTCATGGCCGCGGGTTTCACGAAACGCAATGTCATCGAGATTGTCGGCGTCATCGCGCACAAGGTGATTTCCAACTATACCAACCATCTGGTCGGGACACCGCTCGACCCCCACTCGGAACAGCACGCCTGGACCCGCCCGCCGAGTCTGGCGGCAGAGTAGGATCGGATCACCCACCGGCAGGGAGCAGACGCAATGAATGTCTTCAGAATTCCCGACAGGGGCGTGCTGCGGGTTGGCGGCACCGAGGCCGTGGGATTCCTCCAGGCCCTGGTGACCAACAATGTTGCGGATATTGCCGCAGGAACGGCGGTCTATGCCGCGCTGCTGACCCCCCAGGGCAAGTTCCTGCACGACTTCTTCGTCACGCCCGAGCCCGACGGCGACGCCCTGCTGCTGGAGGTGGAGGCCCCCCGGATCGACGACCTGAAGCGACGCCTGACCATGTACAGGCTGCGATCGAAGGTCACGATCGACGACGTCAGCGCCGACTGGCAGGTGCTGGCGGCACCCGACGGCGATGTCACGGGAGAGGGTGCGATCAGCTACACCGACCCCCGCGATCCGGGCATGGGAAAGCGCCTGCTCTGGCCCGCCACACACCCCCTGCCCGACCACGATGACGACCTGTCCGCCTATCATGCGCTGCGCGTCTCACGCGGCATCCCGGATGGCAGCCGGGACATGGAGGTGGAGAAGAACTTCATGCTGGAGGTGCGTTTCGACAAGCTGAACGGCATCGACTTCCGCAAGGGCTGCTACGTCGGGCAGGAGATCACGGCGCGGAGCAGGTATCGCGGCAACGTCCGCAAGATGCTGCTGGCTTGCCATGTCGAGGGCGAACTGCCTGACGCTGGCGCGGATGTGGTCGTGGATGGGCGCAGCGTCGGGACCGTGCGCAGCGGCGCAGGCGATCACGTGCTTGCCATGCTGCGCCTGGACCGGCCTGAGGGTATCCTGCAGGCAGGATCCGCGCGCCTGACCGTCACGACACCGACGGACTG
Organism: Minwuia sp. IMCC3009; assembly: GCF_029909415.1. Taxonomy (GTDB): domain Bacteria; phylum Pseudomonadota; class Alphaproteobacteria; order Minwuiales; family Minwuiaceae; genus Minwuia. The sequence continues at coordinate 97,146 of NZ_CP123781.1, read as the reverse complement.
AACGGCAAGACTGATGGCGACCGGCAGGTCTGGCGAAGCGGTCAGTTCGGGCAGATGCGCGGCGTGATGCCATTTTCCTTCGCATAGGCGACCGCGGAGGATTCCACCATCGGGCGCACGATGGACTGATCGGTCTCGATCCAGTCCGTTGCCTCCCCCCAGGCGGTGCCGTCCCATTGCAGGAACTTCAGCGGCGAGTCACCGCCGTGATTGCGGCAGGAAAGCCTGATCTCCGGCAGCAGACCGACCGCGCCGAGCTTCGCCAGCCGCGCCTCATCAAGCGTCAACTGTTCCAGCGCGGCCTGAACCTCCGCCCCGGTGACCGGACGGTTCTCTCCCGCCATCCGCATGGCGTCGCGGATGGCCTCGGTGCCGACGATGGCCATGGCCACGGCACGATTGAAGTAGATCGAGCCTACCCGCCGCGGGTCCATGTCACCGTCACCCTTGTCATAGAGGTAACGGATCATGTCCTGGATCACCGGATAGTCCGCCCCGGCGGACTGGTACCCCGCAGCATAATAATCCTTCGCGGCCGGACCGGCGGGGATCACATCCTCCTCCGACCCCGACCACCAGGCACCGATGACCCGGTTGGCCGGAAACTTGACCCGGCGTGCCTCCTTCAGGGCCATGGGATTCATCACGCCCCAGCCGCGCAGGATCACGTAGTCCGGCTTGTACTGCCGTGCGACCTGCAGCCAGATCGATTTCTGGTCCAGCCCAGGATGGGCGACCGGGAAGTTGCGGAACTCGAACCCATACTTCTGCGCCTGACGCTCCAGAACCGGGATGGTTTCCTTTCCATAGGCAGAATCATGATGAACGTTGGCGATCTTCAGGCCTTTCAGCCTGTCCATCCCGCCTTCGAGCTGACCGATGAAACGGACCTCCGCCGTCGACTGGCTCCAGTAGCTGGTGATGACGGGGAACACGTAAGGGAAGACCCGGCCGTCGGAACCGTCCGCGCGCCCGTACCCCATGGTGATGATGGGAACCTGATCGGCCCGGCCCGGCCCCACCAGCGCATAGGTCGCGTCGGTCGAGAGCGGGTGAAAGAACGGCAGGCCGCTGGTGCTGGCCTTCTTCAGCTTCTCGTAACAGGCAACGACACGTTCCGCCTTGTAGGCGGTCTCGCACTTTTCCCAGCTCAACCTGACGCCGTTGATGCCGCCGTCCCGCCTGTTCAGCAGTTCGTAATAGTCCGCCATACCGTCACCGAACGCGGAACCGCCGGCGGCGTAGGGACCGGTCCAGTAGGCCGCGATGGGAATGAACTGTGTCGGCGGCGGTGCAGGCTTCTGGGCCACCGGCTTTGGCGGTGCGGGCCTGGCTTCGATCTCGTTCTGGGCCAGTTGCAGGGACTCGCGCGGGCCTGCCTGCAGACCCAAGGACACCATTGCCATCGGCAATGCCGCCAATGCTGCGGCGAGGACAAGTGTCCCTGAACGCATCTTGCTCTCCCCGGTCGCCTGCCCTTGAAGGGTCTTGTCCCTGAACCTTCTCATATCACGCGCGGGACGGCCGTACCATTCCGACAACACCTAAACAGCCGGAATATCGGCCATTTGTGACCGTTTCACATCGGATCAGTGGGAAACGCGCGCCAGCTTGCGCTCCCGATGGAACACATACATGCCTGCCCCGACGATCACCGCAACGCCGGTCCAGGTCACCGCATCGGGAAAGTCATCGAAGATGAGGTATCCAAGCACCGTCGCACTGATGATCTCCAGGTACTGAAACGGGGCGAGCACCCCAGCCGGAGCGCGACGGAACGCATGCACGACCAGCATGTGCCCAGCGGTCGCCACCAGCCCAAGCGCGAACAGCAGGCCCCACTCGTGCAGTTCGGGCTGAACCGCGGTCAGTGCCGGGATACCGGCGATCCCGCCGAGGGCCAGGACAGCCGCCATGGTCAGAAAGCCGAACACTCCGGCCCAGAACTGCATCTGCACCGCGTCACCGGTCTGGGCCATGCGCCGTGTCAGCACCAGATAGACGGCGAAACAGCCTGCCGCGAGCAGGGGCATCAGCGCCGGCCAGCCGACCCAGCCGAAGCCCGGTCTGATGACGATCAGCGCTCCCAGGAACCCGACCAGCACCGCGGTCATCCTGCGCCAGCCCACGGCTTCCCCCAGGAACAGTCCCGACAGCAGGGTCAGGATCAGCGGTTCCACGAAGAAGATCGCGATGGCGTCCGCAATCGGCATGTGTTGCAGCGCCGTGAAGAAGAACGCGGTTGCCAGGGCGATCAGCGCCCCCCGTGCCGCGTGCAGATGCAACTGTCGCCATGGCACACGGGGCAATCCCCCGGCCAGCAGCAACAGCGGAAACAGCAGCAGCGACTGGAACAGGAAGCGGCTGGCCGCGATCTGGCCCGGCGGCACGCTCTCGCCCAGGAACTTGGCGATGGCATCGATACAGGGAATCCACAGCATCCCCGCCGCCATCATGGCCATGCCGACCTCGACAGCCGGGCGTGGCTTGCGCGGGGCGCTCATGTCCCGTGGAGGGCAGCGATGGCTTCAGCCGACTCGCGGATCAGCTCGGGACCGCGCCAGATCATGCCGCTGTAGAACTGCACTGCCGAAGCCCCGGCGCGCACCTTCGCCGCCGCATCCTCGCCCGTCATGATCCCGCCGACCCCGATCAGCGGGACCTCGCCCCGGGTGGCCTCGCGGAACCGCGACAGCACCTCCGTCGACGGGCCGCAGAGCGGCGCGCCGCTCAGGCCACCGACCTCCGTGCGGTTCGGACTGCGCAGGCTGTCGGGGCGGGCGATGGTCGTGTTGGCAACGACCAGGGCATCGATTCCCATGTCGCGTGCGACGGCGGATACATCCGTGATGTCCGCCGCGGTCAGGTCCGGCGCGACCTTCAGGAACAGGGGCGTCTTCAGACGGCCTTCATTCCGTACCCTGATCAGCCGCTCGAAGATATCCACCAGCGCGGCGCGGTCCTGCAGCGCGCGCAGCCCGGGTGTGTTGGGGGACGAGACATTGACCGTCGCATAGTCCACCAGCGGCCCCACCACCCGCAGGCATTCCGCATAGTCGGCGATACGATCGGTGCTTTCCTTGTTGGCCCCCAGGTTGACGCCGACGATGCCCGGTGCGCGCCGCCGCTCCAGATTGCGCGCCACGGCCTCCGCCCCGTCGGAATTCAGGCCATAGCGATTGATCACAGCCCGGTCCTCCATCAGGCGGAAGACGCGGGGGCGCGGATTGCCCGGCTGCGGCTTCGGCGTCACGCCGCCGATCTCCACGAAGCCGAAACCCAGCGCCAGCAAGCCATCGACAGCTTCCGCGTTCTTGTCCAGTCCCGCCGCCAGTCCCACCGGGTTCGGCAGGCGCAGACCCGCGATCTCCACCGGCATGTCGGGTACCCGCACAGCCGCCAGCCTGGCCAGCGCCGGATTGCGGAGCGCCCGAACGGTCAGATTGTGGGCCCGTTCGGCATCCATGCTGAACAGCAGACGTCGCGCCAGGGGAAAAAGCAGGCTCATGGTTCCGGGTCCTGAAAGAGTCTCGAGCGTTGCTGATACAGGCTTGCGCGGTCCGACGCCACCATTGCCCTGACCGGACGCGCGGCGATCAGCGGGCAATTCCCTCACGGCGCAAAACCGACTAAGACACGGTCAAACGAAAGCTTGGGGAGGAGAGCGCAGCATGGAAGCACGGTTCTTTTACGACGGGGACTGGTTCACGGAGAACCCGCGCCTGACCGGCCCGATGGATCACGCCTTCTGGATGGCCAGTGTCGTGTTCGACGGCGCCAGGGCTTTCGAGGGGCTGGCACCGGACCTGACACCCCATTGCGAACGCGTCGTCCGTTCCGCCCGCACCATGCTGCTGGAACCGAAGGAAGATGCCGCGCGGGTGGAGGAGCTGTGCCGGGAGGCACTGGCCGACCTGCCCCGCGACCGCGCCTATTACATCCGTCCGATGTTCTTCGCCCGCACCGGCTTCGTCTCTCCCGATCCGGAATCGACGGAGTTCACGCTGGCTGTCTATGAGTCGCCCCTGCCCACCGCGACGGGGATGAGTGTCTGCCTGTCCACCCACCGCCGTCCGGCCCGCGACATGGCCCCGACCGATGCCAAAGCTTCCTGCCTCTATCCGAATTCCCAGCGCGCGCTGCGGGAGGCCGGACAGCGTGGCTATGACAATGCCCTGCTCTGCGACCCTTCCGGCAATGTCGCGGAACTGGCCACCGCCAACATCTGGATGGTCAAGGACGGTGTTGCCATGACACCGGTCTGGAACGGCACCTTCCTGAACGGCATCACCAAGCAGCGGATGACGGAGCTGTTCCGCGCCGACGGTGTCGAAGTGCAGGAGGTCACCCTGACTCCGCAGGACTTCGCCGAAGCGGACGAGATCTTCACCACGGGCAATTTCGGCAAGGTGGTCCCCGTCACCCGCTACGAGGGGCGGGATCTGCAGCCCGGCCCCATCGCGCGGCGCGCCCACGGTCTCTATTTCGACTGGTCGCAGTCGGAGGGCTACTGATGAAACTGGAAGGTATCCGCGTCCTCGATCTGTCGCTTTTCCTGCCCGGCCCGCTGCTGACCCAGATGATGGCGGATCACGGGGCGGAGGTGATCAAGCTGGAACCCATCAATGGCGGGGAGCCGAACCGGGAGATCGGCGCCCGGCGCGCCGACGGGGTGACGGTCTATTTCCAGAACACGCACCGAGGCAAGAAATCGGTGCAGCTGAACCTGAAGACGGAGGCGGGGCGGGAGGCGCTGCTGAAACTGGCCGAGACCGCCGACGTGATGATCGAGGCGTTTCGCCCCGGCGTGGTGAAACGGCTGGGTGTCGACGCGGAAACCGTGCGCGCCCGCAACCCGCGCCTGGTCTATTGCTCCATCTCCGCCTTCGGTCAGGACGGCCCCTATGTGAAGCGCCCGGCGCACGATCTGGCGACGGAGGCGCTGGCCGGTGTGCTGAGCTGCAACATCGGCGCGGACGGCGCGCCGACGATTCCCGGCATCGCCAACGCGGACATGCTGTCGGCCACCATGGGGCTGTCGGCGATCCTGATGGCGCTGCTGCGCCGGACCGAGACCGGTCAGGGGGACACCATCGATCTGTCGATGATGGATTCGCTGATGGCGGCAATGCCGAACCTGCTCGGCACCGTCTTTGCGGAGAAGAAGATGCCGGTCGTGCGGCATGAGCGGACCTGGGGCGGCAACGCCATGTACAACATCTACGCCACGGCGGACGGGAAGCACATCGTGCTGGGCGGCGCGGAGATGCACTTCGCGAAGGCGATCCTGACCAAGCTGGGCCGCCCCGACCTGATCGAGGCCTGCGAGCCGCCGCCGGGACCGACACAGCAGCCCGCCATCGACTTCCTGCGGGAAACCTTCGCCACGAAGACCCAGGCGGAATGGGTGGCGTGGTTCGAGGATGTGGACGCAGCCTTCGCCCCCGTCAACGACCTGCGCCAGGCCTGTGACGATCCGCAGTTGCGCCATCGCGGCATGATCTTCGAGGACGCGGACGGCTTCGAGCATGTCGGAGTGCCGATGAAGTTCGCGGAGGAACCGGGCCGCGCCAACACCACCCTGCCGCGCCTGAGCGAACATACCGAGTCCCTGCTGCGCGAGCTGGGCTATTCGGACGACGATCTCGCCGCGATGCGGGCAGAGGGGGTATTCTGAGGCCGCTCTGGCTCCCGTTTAATGACGTGCTACCCTGACACACAGGGGAGAGACGATCATGACCGAGCAGACCTTCGACGCCATCATCATCGGGGCCGGAATTTCCGGCATGTACCAGTTGCACCAGTTGCGCGGCCTGGGCATGTCGGTGCAGGTACTGGAGGCCGGGGACGGCGTCGGCGGCACCTGGTACTGGAACCGCTATCCGGGCGCGCGCTTCGATTCGGAAAGCTATTCCTACGGCTATTCCTTCTCGGAGGAGATCCTGGACGAGTGGCAATGGAGCGAGCATTTCTCGGCCCAGCCGGAGACGCTGCGCTATTGCAACTTCGTCGCCGACAAGCTCGATCTGCGCCGCGACATCCGCTTCGACAGCACGGTCACCCGCGCCCGCTGGGACAGTGAGGCGGAGCGATGGACGGTCTGGACGGCGGATGGCTGGACCGGCTCCGCGCAGTTCCTGATCACCGCCATCGGCCCCCTGTCGGTCCCCACCATGCCGACCATCGACGGCATCGACGACTTCCGGGGCCAGTCGATGCACACCGCCCGCTGGCCGCATGAGCCAGTGGATTTCAAGGGCAAGCGCGTGGCGGTCATCGGCACCGGAGCAACCGGCGTGCAGACGATCCAGGAAGTCGCCAAGACCGCCGGACAACTGACCGTGTTCCAGCGCCGCCCGAACTGGTGCGCGCCGCTGAAGAACAGCCCGATCACGCCGGAACAGCAGCAGGACATCCGCGCCCGCTACCCGGAGATCTTCGAGATCTGCAAGCGGTCCCACGGCTGCTTCATGCATGACGCCGACCCGCGCCGCGCGATGGGGGTGAGCGCGGAGGAGCGCGAAGCCTTCTACGAGGAACTGTACGACGCCCCCGGCTTCGGCATCTGGATGGGCAACTTCCGCGACATCTTCGTCAGCGAGGAAGCGAACCAGACCATTTCCGACTTCGTCGCCGCCAAGATCCGCCAGCGGGTGAAGGACCCGAAGGTCGCCGACATGCTGATCCCGAAGGATCATGGCTTCGGCACCCGGCGCGTGCCGCTGGAGACCAACTACTACGAGGTCTACAATCAGGACAATGTGCGGCTGGTGAACCTGCAGGACACGCCCATCGAACGGGTGACGCCGACCGGAATCCGGACCAGCGCCGAGTTACTGGAATTCGACATCATCATCTATGCCACCGGATTCGACGCCGTCACCGGCGGCTTCTCGAAGATCGCGTTCGAGGGCGTGGACGGCCAGACGCTGCAGCAGAAGTGGGCGGAGGGACCGCTCACCTACCTCGGCCTGATGGTGCCGGGTTTCCCCAACATGCTGACCCTGGTGGGGCCGCACAATGCCGCGTCCTTCTGCAACATTCCGCGCTGCATCGAGCAGAACGTGGAATGGGCCACCGACTTCATCCGCAACATGCGGGAGAAGGGCCTGGCGACGGCGGAGGCGGACGAGGCCGCTGCCACGGAATGGACACACCATGTCCATGAAAGCGCGGAAAAGATGCTCTATACCAAGGTCGATTCATGGTTCATGGGCATCAACACCAATGTCGAAGGCAAGAACAAGCGCACCTTCCTGCTCTACGCTGCGGGCGCACCGGCCTACCGCGCGAAATGCGACGAGGTCGCTGCCTCGGACTATGCGGGCATCGCCCGGCATTGACCGTCGCGGGCTGCTGCTGGGCGGGCTGGGCCTGCTGACGGCGGCGGCCCTGCCGGGCGCGGTCCATGCGGCGCAACCCGATGACATCCATTTCGACGTGCACATCGCCGGCTCGAAGGTCGGGCATCACAGCCTGAGCTTTACCCCCGGCCCCGACGCCGGACAGATGACCGTGAAGGTCGATATCCGCATCCGGGTGCGGCTGTTCTTCGTCACCGTGTTCGACTACACGCAGACAACGGAGGAAGTCTGGCAGGGCGACCGGCTCGTCCGCTTCACCTCCACCACCCTGGACGGCGACAACAGGGACGAGGTCACGGCGGTTCAGGGAGCGGAGGGTCTGGAGGTGACCAGCCTGCGCTTCGGCAACCGCACCCTGCCCGCCGACATTTGGCCCTCCACCGCCTTCTGGAGACAGGATGCCGTGCAGCGGAGCGCATTCCTGGATGCCGCGCGGGGCGACATCCGCAAGGTCGCCATCACGGAACTGGACCTGGAATTCATCGACGCGCAGGAGAAGCGCCACCTCGCCCGCCGCTACCACGCCGAAACCAGCCGCGATTTCGATGTCTGGTACGGCCCGGATGGTTCATGGCTGAAACTGCAGTGGTCCGGCTACGGCATGACGGCGGACTATCGGCGATAACGGAACAGCCGCACTGACGCGGGGGTAACGGCCCGGTACACTCCCTTCCACGGATACTGGATGCGGGAGGAGAATGGACATGCGGGTCGGGATCATCGGTGTGGGCTTGATGGGCCACGGGATTGCGCTGAATGTGCTGAAGGGCGGATTTCCGCTGGTGATGATGGATCATCCCGGCAACCAGCCGGTGGACGACCTGATCGGGATGGGCGCGGGCCAGCAGGACTCGCCGGGCGCGGTCGCGGCGGTTTCCGATCTGGTCATCATCTGCGTTACCGGTTCGCCGCAAGTGGAGGCGGTGATGACCGGGGAGACGGGCGTGATTGCCGCGCTGAAACCCGGCACCATCGTCGTGGACTGTTCGACCGCCCTGCCGGAATCGACGGAGCGGATGGCGGCATTGGTGGCGGAGGCCGGGGGGCGGTTTCTGGATGCGCCGATGACCCGCCTGTCAAAGCAGGCACATGAAGGCACGCTGAACATCCTCGTCGGTGGCGAGGCCGAGGTGCTGGAGGCTGCGCGACCGGTACTGGACACCTTCACGGAGAACATCGATCATGTGGGCGGTGTCGGCTTCGGACACCGGATGAAACTGCTGCACAACTATGTCTCGGTCGGCCACATGGCGCTGCTGGCGGAAGCGGCGGCGCAGGCGGCGGAGGCGGGGGTCGAACCGCAGGTCTTCGTCGATGTGCTGGGCAAGGGTGGCGGGGCCGGGATGGCGCTGGAGCGGCTGAGGCACTGCATCCTGACCGGCGACGCCAGTGACGTGCCCTTCTCCATCGGCAATGCGATCAAGGACATCGACTATTACCGCGAGATGGTTGGCGAGAGTTCCGGCAGCCGGGCCATTGCCGACGGCGTCTCCTCCGCCATCGGGACGGCGGCCGGGGCAGGGCATGGGGACGCCTATGTCCCGGAACTGAGCCGACTGTTCCGGGGCTGAACGGCAGGACACAGCGAAGTCGTCAGGATTTCAACCTGACACCAACGACAACGAGGAATGGTCGAACAACGAAGCAAGCGCCCCTTCCCCCTCGACGGGGGAAGGCCGGGAAGGGGGTGGATCGGCGAAGCCGATGCAGCACCGGACCACTGCGCAACAGCCTTCGGCTTCCCCCCCATCGACCGCTGCGCGGCCACTTCCCCCGCGAGGGGGGGGGAAGCAGGGGAGAGATGCCAGGCCGACACTCCCTTGGTCAGAACGCTCGCGGGGGCAATGAAGATCATCCCCGTCCCGAACAAGACGATCCGCATTCAACGCGGCAGCAGGGTTGATCCCATCAGGAACTCGTCGACGGAGCGGGCGCACTGGCGGCCTTCGCGGATGGCCCAGACGACCAGGCTCTGACCGCGACGCATGTCACCGCAGGCGAAGACGTTGGCGCAGGAGGTCTGATAATCCTCCGTGTTGGCCATGACGTTGCCGCGCTGGTCCTTTTCCACCGCCAGATCGTCGATCATGCCTTCATGCACCGGGCTGACGAAGCCCATGGCCAGCAGCACCAGATCGGCCTTCAGCTCGAACTCCGACCCCTCGATCTTCGCGAAGCCCTTCTCCGGCCCCTCGCACCGCGCGCACTCGATGGCGACGACCTTGCCGTCCTCGCCCCGGATGGCGGTCGTGACGACGGAGAAATCGCGCTCGGCGCCTTCTGCCTGGCTGGAGGAGGTGCGCATCTTCAGCGGCCAGTCCGGCCAGGTCAGGGCCTTGTTCTCGCGCGCCGGCGGTGCCGGCATGATCTCGAGCTGGGTGACGGAAACCGCACCCTGACGGAAGCTGGTGCCGATGCAGTCGGAGCCGGTATCGCCACCACCGATGACGATGACGTGCTTGCCCTCTGCCGTGACTTCCTCGATATCGCCCAGCGGTTCGTTGCTGACCCGGCGGTTCTGCTGCGGCAGGAAATCCATCGCAAACATGACGCCGTCCAGGTCGCGGCCCGGCACCGGCAGGTCGCGCGGAGCCTCCGCGCCGCCAGCCAGGACAACCGCGTCGAATTCGGCCAGCAGGTCATCGACCGACTTGTCGATACCGACATGGATACCACCGATGAACATCACGCCCTCGGTCTGCATCTGCGACAGGCGGCGGTCGATCAGATGCTTCTCCATCTTGAAGTCGGGAATGCCGTACCGCAGCAGGCCGCCCATCTTCGCGTTCTTCTCGAATACATGCACCCGATGCCCGGCGCGGGCCAGCTGCTGCGCCGCAGCCAGACCGGCAGGGCCGGAGCCGACGACGGCAACCGTCTTGCCGGTGCGATGCTTCGGGATCTGCGGTTCGATCCAGCCTTCGCTGAAGGCGCGGTCGACGATGGCGCACTCGATGGTCTTGATGGTGACCGGGCTGTCGTCGATGTTCAGCGTGCAGGACGCCTCGCACGGGGCGGGACAGACGCGACCGGTGAATTCGGGGAAGTTGTTCGTGGAGTGCAGAACCTCCGAAGCTTCCCGCCATTTCCCGTTGTAGACCAGATCGTTCCAGTCCGGGATGATGTTGTTCACCGGGCAGCCCTGATGGCAGTAGGGGATGCCGCAGTCCATGCAGCGCGCGCCCTGGGCCTTCAGTTCGTCATCGGGAAGCGGCACCACGAACTCGCGGAAGTGCTTTACCCGCTCCTCCGCCGGACGGTAGTGGCGATCCTTGCGTTCGATCTCCAGGAACCCCGTGACCTTGCCCATCAGTCATCTCCTCCCGGCAGCGCGCCGGCTTCGGCGGTGGCGGCTTCCTCGGCCCGCAGCTCGTTCAGGGCGCGTGCATAGTCCCGCGGCGTGACCTTGACGATCTTCGACAGCGTGCCGTCGAGATCCTCCAGCAGGGCTTTCGCACGGGCACTGTTGGTGTAGTGCGCATGACGCTCCAGCAGCATGCGGATACGGCTGGCGTCGTGACGCAGGTGATCCGACAGGTCATCACCTTCAGGCGCCAGATCGGCAGGATCAACCGGACCAAGGTCCACCATCTCCGCATTGCAGCGCCGTTCGAAGTCGCCACGCTCGTCCAGGACATAGGCGATACCGCCCGACATGCCTGCCGCGAAGTTGCGCCCGGTGGGGCCGATGACCAGCACGATTCCGCCGGTCATGTATTCGCAGCCATGATCGCCGACGCCTTCGACTACCGCCGTCGCACCGGAGTTGCGCACACAGAAACGCTCCCCGCCGACACCGCGGAAATAGCATTCGCCGGCAATCGCGCCATACATCACGGTATTGCCGATGATGATGCTCTGCTCCGGCACGATCTGGCTGCTCGGGTCCGGGTAGATGGCGATACGGCCACCTGACAGCCCCTTGCCGACATAGTCATTGCCGTCGCCGCACAGTTCGAAGCTGACCCCGCGCGCCAGGAAGGCGCCAAAGCTCTGGCCCGCCGTGCCCTTGAACCTGACGGAGATCGAATCCTCCGGCAGCCCGGCATGGCCATAGCGCTTCGCCACTTCACCCGACAGCATGGCACCGGTGGTCCGGTTCATGTTGCGGATCGGCATTTCGATCTGAACCGGCGTACCCGACTCGAGCGCAGGCATCGCCTGCTCGATCAGGTCACGGTCCAGAATCTCGTAGATGTCGTGCTCCTGCTCCTCGGTGTTGCGCACGGCAACTTCCGGGCCGACCTGCGGACGGTGGAACAGACGGGAGAAGTCCAGACCGCGCGCCTTCCAGTGTTCGATCGCCTGCTTCTTGTCCAGCAGGTCGGTGCGCCCGATCAGCTCGTCAATGGTGCGAACCCCCATCGCGGCCATCAGTTCCCGCACTTCCTCGGCGACGAAGAAGAAATAGTTGATCACATGCTCCGGCGCGCCCTGGAACTTCTTGCGCAGTTCCGGGTCCTGGGTCGCCACGCCCACGGGGCAGGTGTTCAGGTGACACTTGCGCATCATGATGCAGCCCGCCGCGATCAGCGGCGCGGTGGCGAAGCCGAACTCGTCAGCGCCCAGCAGGGCACCGACGATGACGTCGCGCCCGGTGCGCAGGCCACCATCGACCTGCACCGCGATCCGGCCCCGCAGCCGGTTCAGCACCAGCGCCTGCTGGGTCTCGGCCAGGCCGATCTCCCACGGGCTGCCGGCATGCTTGATGGAGGTCAGCGGACTCGCACCCGTGCCGCCTTCAAACCCGGAGATGGTCACATGGTCGGCCTTGGCCTTGGACACACCGGCCGCGACCACGCCGACACCAACCTCCGACACCAGCTTCACCGACACGTCGCCCGTCGGGTTGACGTTCTTCAGGTCGTAGATCAGCTGCGCCAGATCCTCGATGGAATAGATGTCGTGGTGCGGCGGCGGGGAGATCAGGCCCACGCCCGGGGTCGAATGACGCACACGCGCGATCACCTTGTCGACCTTGTGCCCGGGCAGCTGGCCGCCCTCACCGGGCTTCGCGCCCTGGGCCATCTTGATCTGCATCATGTCCGAGTTGACGAGATACTCCGCCGTCACGCCGAACCGGCCCGACGCGATCTGCTTGATCGCCGAACGCTCCGAGTCGCCGTTCGCCAGCTTGACGAACCGTTCCGGCTCCTCACCGCCCTCGCCGGTGTTCGACTTGCCGCCGATCCGGTTCATGGCAATGGCCAGGGTGGTATGCGCCTCCCGGCTGATGGAGCCGAAGGACATTGCACCGGTGGAGAACCGCTTCACGATCTCGGTGGCAGGCTCCACCTCTTCCAGCGGCACCGGCTCCTCGGCGAGGCGGATCTCGAACAGGCCGCGCGGCGTCAGCAACTGCTTGCTCTGGTCGTTGATGATGCGCGCATATTCCCGGTACTTGTCCTGGGCGTCACCGCGCACGGCATGCTGCAGCAGGCCGACCGTTTCCGGCGTCCAGACATGCGCGTCGCCACGGATGCGGAACGCATAGTCACCGCCGACGTCCAGCGCGTTGCGATAGATCGGCACGTCCTCGTACGCCAGCCGATGCCGTTCCACCGTTTCCGCCGCCAGCACATCCAGGCCGACGCCTTCGATGCGGGTGTGGGTGCCGGGGAAATAGGTGGCAACGAAGCTGCTCGACAGACCGACGGCGTCGAAGATCTGCGCGCCGCAATAGGACTGGTAGGTGGAGATGCCCATCTTGGACATGACCTTCAGGATGCCCTTGCCCACCGCCTTGATGAAGTTCTTGTGCAGGCGCTTTTCCTCACCCGGGGCGATACCCGGATGCATGTCGGTCAGGGTCTCGAAAGCGAGCCATGGATTGATGGCCTCCGCCCCGTACCCGGCCAGCACACAGAAATGATGCACTTCGCGCGCCTCGCCGGTCTCGACGACCAGCCCGACGGAGGTACGCAGACCATTGCGCACCAGATGATGGTGAACCGCCGAAGTCGCCAGCGCGGCCGGGACCGGCACACGGTCCATGTCGACGGCACGGTCGGACAGGATGATGATGTTCTCACCGCGCTCGACGCAATCCTGCGCCTCCCGCTGCAGGGCACTGATCCGGCGCGCCATGCCCTGGGGCCCCTCCTGGCGGGAGAAGGTGATATCCAGCGTCTGCGCGTGGAAGTCGTTGGTGGGCACATCCTCGATATGACGGATTCGCTCCAGATCCTCGTTGGTCAGGATCGGCTGCGAGACCTCCAGCTTCAGATGCGCGCCACCGCCGAGACCCAGCAGGTTCGGGCGCGGACCGATGAAGCTGGTGAGCGACATCACCAGTTCCTCGCGGATCGGATCGATCGGCGGGTTCGTCACCTGCGCGAAGAGCTGCTTGAAATAGTTGTAGAGCGGCTTGCCCTTGGAGGACAGCGCCGGAATCGGCGTGTCGTTGCCCATGGAACCGATGGCTTCCGCCCCGGTCTCCGCCATGGGTGCCATCAGGAACTTCAGGTCTTCCTGCGTGTAGCCGAACACCTGCTGCATATCCAGCATGGTCGTCCGGTTCGGCTTCATCGGCGGCATGGCCGGCGGCAGGTCGCTGATCTTCAGCTGACTGTCCGCAACCCACTTGCCATAGGGCTTGCTGGCCGCGATCTCGGCCTTCAGCGCCTCGTCGGAGACAATCTCGCCCTTTTCCGTATCGATCAGCAGCATCTTGCCGGGCTGCAGCCGCCACTTCTGGCGAATCCGCTCCTCCGATACCGGCAGGGTTCCGGCTTCCGACGCAAGGATGACACGGTCATCGTCGGTAACGATGTAACGCGCCGGGCGCAGACCGTTGCGGTCCAGCGTGGCGCCGATCTGGCGGCCATCGGTAAAGGCGACGGCGGCGGGGCCGTCCCAGGGCTCCATCAGGGCAGCGTGATATTCGTAGAAAGCCTTCTGCGCCGGATCCATGAGCGGATTGTTGTCCCAGGCTTCCGGGATCAGCATCATCATGGCATGGCTGAGCGGGTAGCCACCGGCCACAAGCAGTTCCAGCGCATTGTCGAAACTGGCGGAATCCGAGACGCCATCGGCGATCAGCGGCCACAGCTTCTTCAGGTCATCCCCCAGCACGTCCGACTTCAGCGCCTTGCCACGCGCCGCCATCCAGTTGACGTTGCCGCGCGCGGTATTGATCTCGCCATTGTGGCAGATCAGACGGAACGGATGCGCCAGCGACCAGGCCGGGAAGGTGTTGGTGGAGAACCGCTGATGCACCAGCGCCAGCGCCGAGGAGAATCGCGGATCGGTCAGATCCTTGAAATAGCTGCCGATCTGCTCCGCCAGCAGCATGCCCTTGTAGCAGACGACGCGGGACGAACTGGTGGTGATGTAGAGCATGCCCGCTTCGCGGTGATTGATCTTGCGCGACTCGATGGCCGCCTGCTTGCGGATGACGAACAGCTTGCGCTCGAACGCGTCCTGATCCGGCAGTGCCGGGTCACGGGCGATGAACATCTGGCGGATCACCGGCTCAACGGCCAGCACGCTCTCGCCGATGCCATTGCGGTCCACAGGCACGTCGCGCCAGCCGAGCACGCGCTGTCCCTCGGCCACCGCGTAGCGCTCCAGCATGTTCTCGCAGAGCACGCGAATGTCGGGATCCTTGGGCAGGAAGATGTTCAGGACACCGTAGTGACCGGCCTCCGGCAGTTCGAAATCACAGACCTCGCGGAAGAACGCGTCCGGAATCTGGACCAGGATGCCCGCGCCGTCGCCTTCGAGAGGATCAGCACCGACAGCACCCCGATGGGTCAGGTTCACGAGAACCTGCAGACCCTGCGAGACAATGTCGTGCGATTTTCGCCCCTTGATGTCGACAACAAATCCGATACCGCACGCATCATGCTCGTTGCGTGGATCGTAGAGGCCCTGCTCGGGCGGCAGGCCGTAGGCGCGAGGCGTCCCAGTCTGTCGCGTCATGCGATCTCCATCGTCTCAACAGAAGCCGTGCTCAAGGGGCCAGACGTGCTGTGCGGAGCACGGCCGTCGTCGGCCCGACGGCGGTCGCGGCATTCGAATGCCAGTTTGCTTTGGGGATTCGATTGTCAGAGCGTTGTGCATGGAACCCGCACAGCACCCGTTCATGGACCGGCCCCCCGGATCTCGCCCATGGTCGGAAGCGAGCGCGGCTTTATGTCAGAGACACTGACCCTTTGCAAGCTCCCGCATGTGTACCGTCTCCGGCACGCGGCTTGAACCAGCATCGCACCACGAACGCCGACCACAATCAAGCATCCTGCAACAGGGGGCCTGAACGCCCGGTTTTCCGGGCATGGCGGCCCTGTCCGGAGCACGCATTACGGTTCGTTGACACCCTCAGCCCGCCTTACTATTGTGCGCCGCACCATCGCCGGGTCCGTTTTCGGGCGTGTCAGATGGCAGGATTTTCAAGTACGGTGTGGGGCTGCGCAGTGCTCCACGCTGCGTTTCCGGTTCCGACAAGATTGGGGAAAACGACCAGATGAAGGTACTCGTCGCTGTCAAGCGCGTGGTCGACTACAACGTGAAGGTGCGGGTGAAAGCCGACCAGAGCGGTGTCGATCTCGCCAATGTCAAGATGTCCATGAATCCGTTCGACGAGATCGCGGTCGAGGAAGCAGTGCGGCTGAAGGAAGCCGGCACCGCGACCGAGGTCATTGCGATCTCCATCGGCGTTCAGCAGGCGCAGGAAACCATCCGTACCGCGCTCGCCATGGGCGCTGATCGCGGCATCCTCATCAAGTCCGATGACGAAGTGCAGCCGCTGGCCGTGGCCAAGCTGCTGAAGGCGGTCTGCGATGAGGAGAAGCCGGACCTGGTGATCCTGGGCAAGCAGGCGATCGACGACGACTCCAACCAGACCGGCCAGATGCTGTCGGCGCTGCTGGGCTGGAGCCAGGGCACCTTCGCCTCCGAGGTCAAGATCGACGGCGACCATGCCAACGTGACGCGCGAAGTCGATGGCGGCCTGATGACGGTCAAGGTCAAGATGCCGATGATCGTCACCACGGACCTGCGCCTGAACGAGCCGCGCTATGCCAGCCTGCCGAACATCATGAAGGCGAAGAAGAAGCCGATCGACATGAAGGACGCGGCTGATCTGGGTGTCGACATCGCACCGCGCCTGAAGACCGTGAAGGTTACCGAGCCGCCGAAGCGTCAGGGTGGCATCAAGGTCGAGAGCATCGAGCAGCTGGTCGACAAGTTGAAGAACGAAGCGGGGGTGATCTGATGGGCATTCTGGTAGTTGCAGATCATGACAATGCGGCACTGAACCCGGCGACCCTGTCGGCAGTGACCGCGGCATCCGAAATGGGCGGCGACGTGCATGTGCTGGTCGCCGGCAGCGGTGCCGGTGCCGTGGCGGCGGAGGCCGCGAAGGTCGCCGGTGTCGCCAAGGTGCTGCATGCCGATGGCGCGCATCTGGAGCATCAGCTCGCGGAGCCGGTTGCGGCCCTGATCGCCGGTCTTGCCGGTGACTACAGCCACATCGTTGCCGCAGCGACGACCTCCACCAAGAACATCTTCCCGCGCGTCGCGGCCCTGCTGGATACCCAGCAGATCTCCGAGATCATCGCGGTGGAGAGCGCCGATACCTTCGTGCGCCCGATCTATGCCGGCAACGCCCTGGCGACCGTGCAGTCGAGCGACGAGACCAAGGTCATCACCGTGCGCCCGACCAATTTCGCCAAGGCGGATGCGGAAGGCGGCTCTGCCGATGTCTCGGAAGTGGGTGCCGGCGAGGACGCAGGCCTGTCGAGCTATGTCGGGGCCGAGCTTTCCAAGTCGGACCGCCCGGAACTGGCTGCGGCGAAGATCGTCATCTCCGGCGGTCGCGGCATGCAGAACGGCGACAATTTCGAGATGCTCTACAAGGTGGCCGACAAGCTGGGTGCCGCCGTGGGTGCCAGCCGCGCGGCGGTTGATGCCGGGTTCGTGCCCAACGACATGCAGGTCGGTCAGACCGGCAAGGTCGTGGCGCCCGAGCTCTATGTCGCTGTCGGCATTTCCGGTGCCATCCAGCATCTGGCCGGCATGAAGGACTCCAAGGTCATCGTCGCCATCAACAAGGATGAGGAAGCACCGATCTTCCAGGTTGCCGACTACGGCCTGGTGGCGGACCTCTTCCAGGCGGTGCCGGAGCTTGAGCAGGCCCTTTGATCCAACGACGACCGGGTCGGCATGGTGCGCATGCCGCTGCGTGCCGACCCGTTTTTCCTTTCCAGTTCCTGACAGATGGATGACAGCCGGATGAGTGACTCCTTTGAAATCCGCTCGGTCGGTGTGATCGGCGCAGGCCAGATGGGCAATGGCATCGCACATGTCTGCGCTCTTGCAGGCTATGACGTGGTCATGAATGACATCAGTCAGGATCGGCTGGACGCGGCGATGGAGACCATCGACGGCAACCTGGCCCGCCAGGCCGGTCGTGGCCGCATCTCCGAAGATGATCGCCAGTCCACCCTGCGCCGGATCACCCCCTCCACCGATCTCGCCCTGGTCGGCAAGGCCGATCTGGTGATCGAGGCCGCGACCGAGGACGAGGCGCTGAAGAAGGTCATCTTCCAGGGCCTGACCGAGCACCTGGGGGAGCAGACGCTGATCGCGTCCAACACCTCATCGATCTCGATCACCCGTCTGGCCGCAACGACCGACCGACCGGAACGGTTCATGGGCATGCATTTCATGAACCCGGTCCCCGCCATGAAGCTGGTGGAACTGATTCGCGGCATCGCGACCGAGGACGCCACCTTCAATGCGGTGCGCGAGGTCGTCATCCGCCTGGACAAGACCGCGACCGCGGCGGAAGACTTCCCGGCCTTCATCGTCAACCGCATCCTGCTGCCGATGGTCAACGAGGCCGTCTATACGCTGTACGAGGGCGTCGGCTCCGTCGATGCCATCGACACGGCCATGAAGCTGGGCGCGAACCATCCGATGGGGCCGCTGGAACTGGCCGACTTCATCGGTCTGGATACCTGCCTTGCCGTCATGCAGGTGCTCTATGACGGCCTGGCCGATTCCAAGTACCGTCCCTGCCCGCTGCTGGTGAAGTACGTGGAGGCCGGCTGGCTCGGCAAGAAGACCAACCGCGGCTTCTACGACTACCGCGGCGACGTCCCCGTCCCGACACGCTGACGGCCGGTCACCCGACCAGGACACCCGAAAAGCAGAAAGGCAGCCTGACCACTTCGGTCAGGCTGCCTTTTTCTGTTCCGGACCCGTGAAGGGTCAGGTCAGGCAGAAGTGCGCCCCCGCCTTACTGCGGGACGCTGCCCTCGATCCCCTCGACATAGAAGTTCATGCCCAGCAGGTCGCCGTCGGAGGCTGTTTCGCCTGCCTTCAGCCAGACGGATCCATCCTGGCGGTTCAGCGGACCGGTGAAGGGATGCAGGGTGCCGGCGGCGATGGCCTTGCGGGCCGCCTCCGCCTCGGCGACGACCTTGGCAGGCAGGTTGGCGTTGTAGGGTGCCAGCGCGACCATGCCGGTGCTGAAGCCACCCCAGGTGTCTTCCGACTTCCACTCACCATCCAGCGCCGCCTTGACGCGGGCGACGTAATAGGGCGCCCAGTTGTCGATGATGGCGGTCATCTGGGCATTGGGACCGAAGCGGGACATGTCGGAGGCCTGGCCGAAGGCATGGATGCCCGCATCCTCCGCGATCTTCATCGCTGCCGGTGAATCCGTGTGCTGCATCAGGATGTCCGCGCCCTGATCGATCAGGGCGCGTGCGGCGTCGGCTTCCTTGCCCGGATCAAACCAGGTGTTCACCCAGATCACCTTGAACTGGACCTTGGGGTTGACGCTGCGCGCGGCCAGGAAGGCCGCATTGATGCCGCGCACCACTTCCGGAATCGGGAAGGAGGCGACATAGCCGACCGTGTTCGATGTGGTCATCCGGCCCGCGATCAGGCCCAGGATGTGCCGCCCCTCGTAGAAGCGCGAGGAATAGGTGGCGACATTGGCACCGCGCTTGAAACCGGTGGCATGCTCGAACTTCACCTTGCCGAAGGACTTCGCCACCTTGACCGTCGGATTCATGAACCCGAACGATGTGGTGAAGACCATGTCGTTGCCGTTCTGGGCCAGCTGGCGGATCACGCGTTCCGCATCGGGGCCGTCGGAAACGCTCTCGACGAAGCTTGTCTCGACCCGGTCACCGAAGGCTTCCTCGATCGCCTTGCGGCCCTTGTCGTGTTCGTAGCTCCAGCCGAGATCACCGACCGGACAGCAGTAGACGAAGCCGACCTTCAGCTTTTCCTCCGCCTTGGCCACACCGCCGATCGCCAGAGCCGTCACCGCTGCCGCGATTCCGACCGTCATCACCCTGAACAGTTTCATGCCTTGATACCCCTGTAACTTGCCTGTCATTCAGGTAGCACCAGATCAACCCCACGTCACGACCCGCATTGCCCGATACAGGGCGATCAGCGATAAGGTCAGCAGAAATCTCAACAGGAGGGACGACCATGGCAGGCAAGATCGACGCACGGCTGAAGGAACTGGGGATCGAGCTGCCGCAGGCGGCATCGCCAGCGGCGAACTATGTGCCCTACGCGGTCAGCGGCAATCTGGTCTTCGTGGCCGGGCAGGTCCCGTTCTGGAACGGCGAACTGAAGTACATCGGCCGCCTGGGCCATGACACCGACATCGAGACCGGACAGGCAGCAGCCCGCACCTGCGCCCTGAACATCATCGCCCAGGTACGTGCGGCCTGCGGCGGCGATCTCGACCGGGTGAAGCGGATCGTGAAGATCGGTGTTTTCATCAATTCGACACCTGACTTTGATAAGCAGCCTGTCGTGGCCAATGGCGCGTCGGACCTGCTGGTGGAGATCTTCGGCGACGCGGGACGCCACGCCCGTTTTGCCGTCGGCAGCAACGTCCTTCCCATGGGCGTCGCCGTCGAGATTGATGCCGTTGTGGAGATCGAATGAACCGACCTGACTGGCTTGTCACCCGCCCGCTGGCCCATCGCGGCCTTCACAGCCCGGGCGATCTGTGTCCGGAGAACAGCCTGGCCGCGCTGGCGGCAGCGCAGTGGGCCGGGTTCGGCGCCGAGATCGATGTGCAGCTTTCCGCCGACGGTCAGGTCATGGTGTTCCATGACCGCCGCCTGCTGCGGCTCACCGGACTGCGGGGCCGGCTTGCCGACCGCAAGGCAGAGGATCTGACCCGCCTGCGGCTGAAGGGGGGACGTCAGACCATTCCCACGCTGGCGGAAGTGCTGGCCGCCTTCCCGAACCTGCCGCTGCTGGTGGAACTGAAGATGGATGTGAAGGGCGGGACAGGGCTGGCACCGGCAGTCGCCCGGCTGTTGCAGGACCATCGCGGGCCGGCCGCGGTGCAGAGCTTCGACCCCGCGCTGGTCGCCTGGTTCGCCGACAACTGCCCCGACATTCCCCGTGGCCTGATCGCCTATCAGCGCCGGAGCTTCGGGCGCAAGACCGTGGAGCCCCGGTTCCGGCCCGCTTTCCTGGATCTGGCCCGCCCGGACTTCCTTGCCTGGGACGTGCACAGCCTGCCGGTGGCGAAGCGCCTGACCGGGGACCTGCCCCTGCTGACATGGACGGTGCGCAGCCCAAGGGAGCGGCAGGTTGCGGCCAGCCACGCCGAGAACATCATCTTCGAGGGCTGGACCCCGCATCACGCCTGATGTCCGTGACAAGTCGCGGCCAGTTCCCAGGCCAGTCCTTGGCCTGCAGCCGCGCCGCCAGGGCGCCTGAGCGGCGACGGCCTGCGGCGGTTGGCACGATCCGCAATGCAAACAGGTCCGCCGTGCCGAACGGTGCCAGCAGGCGCAGGTGACCATCCGGCTCCTGCCGCACCGCGATGGCCGTCGCGGTCTCCAGCCAGTGCGCCATGGCATCACGTGTATCCCGGTAGGGACGGTCGCCGTTGCGGAGATGCATCCGGGCCTGGTTCCGTACCGACCAGGGACAGCCCGGCAGCATGGTCCCGAGAGCGTGCTCCGCCCGCGTCTCGGCGGCACTGCCGGTATCGGCCGCATCGAAGTAGAGGACATCGACATCGTTCAGCGGTGTTGTCTCGGCCCGGCCATGCAGGTGATCCCAGACCAGATTGCGCACGAAGCCTGCGCCGATCGCCCAGTCGCGCAGACGGAGGTCGCGCGCCGCAGCGACCACGCCCATGTGCCAGGGGCTTGCCCGCAGCAGCGCGATGATGCGGCGCTGCCGGTCGCTCTCCCCCGCGTCGGTCAGGTGAACATCCGGCGCTGGCGACGGCGGCGGGCGAGCAGCAGGATCAGGAGTGCCGGAACACCGGCCACCAGCCATGAGGGCCAGAGCAGGATGGTCAGCAGGACCGGATCGAACAGGTAGGGATGGACATAGCGCTCCAGCCCCACCTGCACCAGGCCGATGCTCTCGCGGTCGATCTGGGCCCAGACATCGCCAACGGCCAGCGAAACCCACTCCCCGGCCTGCACCGACATCAGGATCTCCGCCCCCAGCGCGGCAATCGCCAGGAACAGCAGCAGATAGCCGATGATGCGCAGGAGAATCATGGTTTCCGGTCCAGCATTTGAGGCCGCTACATTCGCAACTGCACCGCCTGTCGTCAACGAGACGCCGCCACAGGTTGCCACATGCCGGGCAGGCACGTATGAGCAGGGTCGTAACCTGACAGGTGCCACAGGCGGAGTCTCTGGAAATGGATGTTCTGGTAATCGGGTCGGGCGGACGGGAACATGCGCTCTGCTGGAAGCTCGCGTCTTCCCCCCTGCTGCGCAATCTCTACTGCGCCCCCGGCAATGGCGGCATCGCGCAGGAAGCCGAATGCGTCGACATGGACATCGCCGACCATGATGCGGTGATCGCGTTCTGCCAGGACCGGATGATCGAGCTGGTGGTGGTGGGACCCGAGGCCCCGCTGGTGGACGGTCTGGTGGATGCGCTGGAGGCGGCGGGGATCAGGGCGTTCGGCCCCCGCGCCAATGCGGCCCAGCTGGAGGGGTCGAAGGGGTTCACCAAGGATCTCTGCGCGCGCCACAACATTCCGACGGGCGCCTACGGTCGCTTTCGCGATGCGGCATCGGCCAGAGCCTACGTCGCGGAGCATGGCGCGCCCATTGTCGTGAAGGCCGACGGTCTGGCCGCAGGCAAGGGCGTCACGGTGGCCATGACCGTCGATGAAGCCAATGCCGCCATCGACGACGCTTTCGGCGGACGCTTCGGCGCCGCTGGCGCGGAAGTCGTGGTCGAGGAGTTCCTGGAGGGTGAGGAAGCCAGTTTCTTCGTCCTGACCGACGGGGTGAATGCGCTGCCGCTGGCCACCGCACAGGATCACAAGGCCGTCGGCGAAGGCGACACCGGTCCCAATACCGGCGGCATGGGCGCCTATTCCCCCGCGCCGGTGATGACGCCGGAAATGGTGGAGCGGACGATGGCGGAGATCATCCGTCCGACCATCGCAGGCATGGCAGCGGACGGCTGCCCGTTCCGTGGTGTCCTCTTCGCCGGGCTGATGATCACGGCGGAAGGGCCGAAGCTGATCGAATACAACATCCGCTTCGGGGACCCTGAGTGCCAGGCCCTGATGGTGCGCCTGCGCTCCGACCTCATGGCCGCGCTGATCGCCACCATGGACGGGGTGCTCGACCGCTTCGACCTGCGCTGGCACGACGATGCCGCGCTGACCGTGGTCATGGCGACGGAGGGCTATCCGGGCGACGTGGAGAAGGGCAGCACCATCGGCGGCCTGTTCGATGCCGGGCTGGTGGACGGCGTCACCATCTTCCATGCCGGCACCCGCGACGACGGCATGAACTTCCGCGCCAATGGCGGTCGCGTGCTTGGTGTCACGGCCCTGGGCAAGACCGTGCAGCAGGCCCAGGAACGCGCCTATGACGCCGTGGACCGCATCGAATGGCCGGAAGGCTTCTGCCGCCGCGACATCGGCTGGCGCGCGGTAGCACGGGAACAGGCGTCAACGGAAGGCTGAGCGCAGGAGGTCTCGAGCGCTGACCGGTCCATCCCTCTCCGGGATTGTCTGCTGACCGTTCCTCCCCTCTCCCCCTCCCGACCACCCACGGGATTATCCTTGATGGGTGGTCGGGAGGGGGAGAGGGGAGGAACGGTCCACAAACAGACTCCCGCTACTTCGCCTGCAGCACCAGTTGGGTCTGGGTGACAATGGCTGCGGTGCGGCCGTCTTCGCGCCGGATGGTGGTCTGCCAGACCATCGTGGTCTTGCCCCGGTGCAGCGGAATCGCGGTGGCAATCGCCTTCTGCCCCTCCGGCACCGCCGCCAGGAAGTTGGTCTTGCTCTCGATCGTCGTGGTCGTGGTGCCGGGCGGCAGGTTCACCACTGTCCCCACCGCGCCCACATTGTCGGCCAGCGCCATCATCGCGCCGCCATGCAGGATTGCAGGCGTGGTGCAGAGGTCCGGCCGCACCAGCATCTCCGCCTCGATCAGGTCCGGTTCCACCTTCGTGAACACCATGCCCATGGTCTCCGACAGCGGCGTCATGCGCCCCTGCACCATCTTCAGCAGATCATCGCTCATGTTCCGCTCTCTCCGTCCTTTTCGTTCCTGCGCGGTGTGCCCTTCAGCCCCTTGCGCGAAAACCGGCCACCATGGGCATGGGCCTTCGGCGGCGGCGGCATGCTGACCGATGTCGTCGCACGCTCACCGAAGCCGCCATGCACCAGGCAGCGGTCATACATCAGGATCGCCCCCGCCGTCGCGACGTTGAGGCAGAACCCGGTGGGAATCCGCACGACATGGTCGCAGCGGTCAATGACCTCCGGGGTAAGGGAACCCTTCTCCGGCCCCATCAGGTAGGCGGCGGCGAGCGGGTGATGAAACCTCGGCAGGTCGATGGCATCGTCCGTCAGTTCCACCCCCACAAGCGCACAGCCGCGCGGCAGGTCGAAGGCATCGAAACTGTCGTATTCATACCAGGGCACGTTGTTGGCAGAGCGCGAGGTATCCGACGGCGCGCTCTTCGCACTGAACTCCGCATCGATGGTGTAGACGAAGCTGGCACCGAACGCGTGCGCCGTGCGGAACAGGTTCCCGGCGTTCATGAACTTGGAGAACTGCCAGACCCCGATCCCGAAATATCCCCGCATTGCCAATCGCTCCCTCTCCATCCGGATCGCGGCATCTTATAGAGCAGATTCCCTGACCGTCGGAACTTCCTTGAGCGGGAACGGCGCATGATTTACTTTAAGCTTAAAGTATTATTACGGAGGGCGGGGATCGATGGTGGATACAGCAAGCCTGAGCGGCCAGCACGTCCTGGTTACCGGCGCGGCACAGGGAATCGGGCTCGCCATCGCCGGGGCCTTTCTGGAAGCGGGCGCAGCGGTCACCATCGTCGGCCGCAACGCGGAGCGGCTGGCCGGCGCCGCGGCTGAACTGCGTGCCGGACATGCACAGGCAAAACTGTTCGAGGGCGTGGCCGACCTGACCGACGCGGACCAGATCGCCAGCGCCTTCGCGGCGGCGGTCGCGGCGCAGGGGCCGATCACCGTGCTGGTGAACAATGCCGGCGCATCCGGTGCCGCGCCGTTCGCGAAGATGGATGAGGCGCACTTCAGCGCCATGATGGACGCCAACGTCCGCTCCACCTTCCTCTGCAGCAAGGCGGTTATCGGCGACATGCTGGCGGCGGGGAGCGGGCGCATAATCAACATCGCCTCCACGTCCGGGCTGAAGGGCTATGCCTACGTCGCCTCCTATTGCGCGGCCAAGCATGCGGTGGTCGGTCTGACCCGGGCGCTGGCCATCGAACTGGCGCGCAAGGGAGTGACCGTGAACGCCATCTGCCCGGGCTTCGTCGAGACCCCGATGACGGTGGAAAGCGTGCGCAACATCATGGAGAAGACAGGGCGGACAGAGGAACAGGCGCGCGCCGATCTGGCCGCCATGAACCCGCAGAAGCGGCTGGTGCAGCCTGACGAGATTGCCACCATGGCCGTGCAGCTTGCCCTGCCTGCGGCAGGCGGGATCAACGGTCAGACCATCGCCATCGATGGCGGCGAGACAGCGTGATGGCTGAAGCGGGCCTCGCATCGGAGACACGGGACGCGGCAGCGCCCGAGACAGCGCCTGAGGCTGCACCTGTGGCCGATGATCGGCTGGCAATACGCCTGTGGCTGCGGATGCTGGCCTGCACCACGCGGATCGAACAGGACATCCGGGGACGGCTGCGGGAGGAATTCTCGACCACCCTGCCCCGCTTCGACGTCCTGGCGCAACTGGACCGCGCGCCCGAGGGGCTGACCATGAGCGGCCTGTCGGCACGGCTGATGGTGTCCGCCGGAAACATCACGGGCCTGGTCACACGGCTGGCAGACGAAGGGCTGGTGGAACGGGCGCCGCACCCCGAGGACGGTCGCGCCCAGGTGGTGCGCATGACGGCGGAGGGACAGCGGGTGTTCGGGCAGATGACGCCTGCACATGCGTCCTGGGTCGCGGAGATGTTCAAAGGACTGAGCGACACCGAGGCGCAGGCGCTGCACAAGGCGCTTGGCCACCTGAAGGATCATCTCGAACGACCATCCTGACGGGTTGCCAACCAGCGATCCGCCCATGGACCGGAGGCAGGAGACCGAAGACATGAAGCTTCTCGAACCGCTGGACATCAACGCCATGGTGCTGCCCAACCGCATCGCGGTCCCCGCCATGGTCACCCGCCTGTCGGGGGAGGATGGGTACGTCAATGACGACATCATCGACCGCTACCGCCGCTACGCGGAGGGGGAGGTCGGGCTGATCGTGGTGGAGGCCATGGCCATCCATGGCTCCAAGTCCGGGCCGCTGCTGCGGATTTCCGACGACAGCTTCATTCCCGGCCACCGGCGGCTGGCGGAGGCGGTGCACGGCGCATCCGATTCGAAGGTCGTGCCCCAGATCATCCATTTCATGAAGGTTGCCCGCTCCGGCTGGCGCCAGAAGATCGAGGACCTGTCGGCGGAGCAGATCGAGGCGATCATCGCCGACTTCGGTGCAGCGGCAGCACGGGCGCGGGAGGCGGGATATGACGGCGTCGAACTGCATTCCGCCCATGCCTACACGCTCTCGTCCTTTCTCAGCCGCCGCAACAGCCGCAAGGACGCCTTCTCCGGCAAGACGCTGGAGGGGCGGCTGCACATGTTCGGACGGGTGATGGCGGAGGTGCGCCGCCTGGTCGGCCACGACTTCCCCGTCGGCATCCGCTTCCTGGCGGAGGAGGCGATCAAGGACGGCTACACGGTGGACGAGGCGCGACTGATCGCCCTGCGCATGGCGCAGGCCGGAGTCGACTACATCTCGCTGTCGGTCGGCGGCAAGTTCGAGGATGCGCAACCACGGGAGGGGCATCCCCTGTATCCCTACACAGGCTATTCCGGCGACCGCTGCATGCCGGGCAACTGGTATCCGGCGCTGCCCCACGCCCATCTGGCCGCCACCATCAAGCAGTTCATCAATGCCAAGGGCCACGATGTGCCGGTGATCTCCGTCGGCAAGATCTCCGACCCCGGTGACGCGGAACGGCTGCTGCAGGACGGCAAGGCCGACATCATCGGCATGGCACGGCAACTGCTGGCCGATCCGGACTGGCCGCTTAAGGTGCGCCAGTCCCGCCAGGACGCCATCGTCCACTGCATCTATTGCAACGTCTGCAAGCAACTGGACGAGAATTTCAAGGAGGTGCATTGCTTCCTCTGGCCCAAGGGTGCGCGGCAGGCCCCGGCAGACGATCCGTCCCGGCCGCTGCCGGTCTGGCCCGACGGGCACGGCGACCTGACGGCAACCATCTCGGACGGCCAGATCCAGCTTGCCTGGCCGAAGGTGCCAGGCGTGATCGGCTATGACGTCTATCGCGCGACCGATGGCGAGGTGGCGGAGGTCGTCGAGGCCGTGAAGTCGAACAAGTACAGCGACCGCACGGTGCTGGGCGGCCTGCGCTACGACTATTTCGTCCGCCCCTTCGATGCCAGCGGCACCGCTGGTCCACCATCGCGACAGGTTTCAGTCGACATGCCGATGCCGGAGGGGCTGGCCACGATGCTGGAGGCTGCCGATGCCTGATGCGCGCTCCCCCTCAGCCGCTGCGCCGGGGGGACCCAGCGCGCATGAGGATGATTTCGCCGCACGGATGCTGCCCCCGAAGGACCAGTGGCCCGAGATGTCGTTCGACAGCCTGCCCGGGCTTGCCGCGATCCCTGACCGGGTGAACTGCGGCGCGGTGCTGCTGGATGGCGGCGCGGCCCGGTTCGGCGACAGACCCGCCTGCCTGTATCGCGATCACGTCTGGACCTATGCGGACCTGAAACGGCAGGCCGACCGGCTGGCGCATGTGCTGGTCGACGACCTGGGCGTCCGGCCCGGCAACCGGGTGCTGATCCGTGGCGGCAACACCCCCATGTTCGTCGCCTGCTGGTTCGCGGTGATCAAGGCCGGGGCCATTGCGGTCGCCACCATGCCGCTGCTGCGCTGGCGGGAACTGGCCTACATGATCGACCGGGCGGAGATCACGGTGGCGCTGTGCGACCGGCGGCTGGCCGACGAGATGGCGCGGGCGCAGGCGGAGAGCCATCATCTGAAACATGTCCGCCACTATGCCGGTGACATGTCGGCACCGGATGAACTGGAACAGGCGGCGGCCACCAGACCGGATGCGTTTCAGGCGGTCGATACGGCGGCGGATGATGTCTGCCTGATCGCCTTCACCTCCGGCACCACCGGCCAGCCCAAGGGGTGCATGCATTTCCACCGCGACGTGCTGGCGATCAATGCCACCTTTGCCGATCTGGTGCTGAAACCCGGCCCGGACGACATCTTCACCGGCAGCCCGCCCATCGCCTTCACCTTCGGGCTGGGGGCGCTGGTGACCTTTCCCATGTCGGCGGGCGCAGCGACCCTGTTCAGTGAACAGTTCACCCCGGAAAGCACGCTGCAGGCCATTCAGGACCATCGCGTCACCACCCTGTTCACCGCACCGACGGCCTATCGCGCCATGACAGGGCTGGTGGAAGGTTTCGACCTGTCGAGCCTGCACACCTGCGTCAGCGCAGGGGAAACCCTGCCTGCCCCGGTCTGGCAGGGCTGGCACGATGCGACGGGCATCCGCACCATCGACGGGCTGGGATCGACGGAGATGCTGCACATCTTCATCGCCGAGAAGGCAGAGAACATGCGTGCCGGGGTGACCGGACGACCGATCCCGGGCTATGAGGCCAGGGTCGTCGATGACGACGGCAATGAATGCCCGCCCGGCACCGTCGGTCATCTGGCGGTCAGGGGACCGACCGGTGTGCGCTACCTCGACAATCCGGAACGGCAGGCCGCCTATGCGCGCGACGGCTGGAACCGCACGGGCGACAGCTACATGGTCGATCAGGAAGGCTGGTTTCACTATGCCGCGCGCACCGACGACATGATCATCACCGCCGGCTACAACATCTCCGGGCCGGAGGTGGAGGCGATCCTGCTGACCCATCCGGCCGTCGCGGAATGCGCCGTCATCGGGGCGCCTGACCCGGACAGGGGCCAGATCGTGAAGGCCTTCGTCGTGGCCCGGGATACGGCAGCCGCCGGGCCGGAACTGGCCCGGGCGCTGCAGGACCATGTGAAGGCGGAGATTGCCCCCTACAAGTATCCGCGCGCGGTTGAATTCGTCGCCGAACTGCCCAAGACTCAGACCGGCAAGGTGCAGCGGTTCCAGCTGCGCAAGGATGAGGACGCGAAGTGATGGCAACACCGGTGAACATCAGCCAGGCCCTGGCAGGCCGCCCCTTCTTCAAGGGTCGCACGGCGGAGAATGACGACAAGGCAGAGTCCGCCTTCGCCCGACTGGGTGCCATCAACAACGGCCAGATCTTTGCCGGCAGCTATCAGGGCTACACGGCCTGGGAACGGCATGGCAATGGCGACGAACTGGTCCAGGTCATCGACGGCATGACGGAGATCACCATCCTGACCGACGATGGTCCCGAAACGCATGAGCTGACTGCCGGATCGTTCATTGTCGTGCCGCAGGGTCTCTGGCACCGTTTCAACACACCGGACGGTGTCACGGTCATGACAGCGACACCGATGCCGACCGATCACAGCAACGCCGACGATCCACGGGTCGGCTGACGGCAGTTTCATCAAGGCCCGTCATCTGACGGGCGCGCACCGGCCCTCTCCCCCACCCGGCCACCCATAAGGATAATCCCGTGGGTGGCCGGGTGGGGGAGAGGGCCGGTGCAGCACTCGAACGGATCAACGATCCATGAATTCCTGGGGAGGACACGAGGAATGACTGATATCCGCTATGACGGCCGTGTTGCCATTGTCACCGGCGCGGGCGCGGGCCTGGGCCGCAGCCACGCCCTCTTCCTGGCCAGTCGGGGCGCGAAGGTCGTGGTCAACGACCTCGGCGGCAGCGTCGACGGCACCGGCGGTTCCGGCAAGGCTGCCGACGACGTGGTTGCGGAGATCAAGGCGGCGGGCGGCGAGGCGGTTGCCAACTACGACGCGGTCGGCACGCCGGAAACGGGCAAGTCCATCGTCCAGACGGCACTGGATACCTGGGGACAGGTCGACATCCTGATCAACAATGCCGGTATCCTGCGCGACAAGTCCTTCGCCAAGGTCGATGCCCCCGACTTCCAGGCCGTCATCGACGTGCATCTGATGGGCGCGGTCTGGTGCACCCATGCCGCCTGGCCGGTGATGCAGGAACGCGGCTACGGGCGTGTGGTGATGACCACCTCCGCCGCCGGTCTGTTCGGCAACTTTGGCCAGGCCAACTATGGCGCGGCGAAGCTGGGCATGGTCGGGCTGATGAATGCCCTGAAGCAGGAAGGCCGCAAGAGCAACATCACCGTCCATACGGTCGCCCCGATCGCGGGCACCCGCATGACCAAGGGGATCGTGCCCGATCAGGTGTTCGAGGCACTGAAACCCGAACTGATCACCCCCGTCATCGGCTGGTTCGTGGCGGAGGAGAACGAGGAAACCGGCCACATCATCGAATGTGGCGCAGGCTATTACAGCAAGGTGGAAATGGTGGAGGGACAGGGACACCACTTCGGTCCGTCCGCCGCTGTCACCCCCGAAGACCTGAAGGCAAACTGGGGCAAGATCACCGACATGAGCGGTGCACGGCCGTTTCCGTCCGCGATGGAAGCCATCGGCGCGGTCTTCGCGGGCCTGCCGTCGGCGTGATCTGACGCGAAGGGGCCGCGCCTTTCAGGCGACCCGGTCGGGCCGGTTGGAACTGGCCTCGCCGGATGCGGCATGCGCGGCCCCGGCGATCTCCGCCTCCGGGATCACATCGACCTCGACCTTCAGGTCGTGCTCGCCACCGCCGGTGATCACGCCCTTGACCGGCACCACGTCCCGGAAGTCGCGTCCCCAGGCCACCGTTATGTGTCCCTGCCCGGCAGGCACCCCGTTGGTCGGGTCGAGATCGACCCAGCCCCAGCCAGGCACATGCAGACGGACCCAGGCGTGGGACTGGTCGGCGCCGACCAGACGCGCCTGCCCCTTCGGCGGTTCCGTCACCAGGTAACCGGAGACATAGCCCGCAGGCAGACCCATGCAGCGGAAGGCCGCGATCAGCAGCCGCGCGAAGTCCTGGCAGACACCCCGGCGGGTCCTGAGCACTGTCGACAGCGGCGTCGAGATGGTCGTCGTGCCCGGCGCATAGGCAAAGTCGCGGAACATGCGCTGCGTCAGATCCAGTCCCGCCGCCAGCACCGGGCGGCCAGCGGGAAAGGACGGGGCGGCATAGTCCCGGATCGCGGCGGCCAGCCACTGCGGCTCGACACGCGCTGAATAGGCATGCAGCAGATGATGTTCCGCGTCGAGACCGGTCGGCATGCTCTCCGGCACGGCATCCCATGCGGGCGTCCCGTCAGGGTCGGGCACGGACGGTGGCAGGACCGCGACACGGCTT
This sequence comes from Minwuia sp. IMCC3009, assembly GCF_029909415.1. GTDB lineage: Bacteria > Pseudomonadota > Alphaproteobacteria > Minwuiales > Minwuiaceae > Minwuia. The sequence goes on along the minus strand of NZ_CP123781.1, from coordinate 65,896 downwards.
GTCGATGTCACCTCGAACCGCTTGTGCGGGGTGTCGATGTCGAAGTTCTGCACGATGTTGCCGAAGATGTCGGTACGCGATGAAGGCGCCACCGCCGGGCTCGGCAGGATCAGTATGCTGCTTTCCAGGCATCGCTGGTTCAGCGTATCGCGCGGCGTCAGGTGCAGCAGGTTCTGCGAGACCAGAACCTGGCTGCCGTATCTGTAGGCCGTCCGATGCCGGATCCGGTAGAGCAATTCCTCTGTCATGGCTCATCTTCATCCGTATCGGGTGAATCGTCATCCGTATCCTCATCGGGATCCGTATCGAAACCACCAATGGCAATCTGCGCGCCACGACCGGCAACATGACTGAAGTAGCGCTGGGAGATGGCATTGCCCAACGCGTAGAGCTGTGACTGCAGATATTCGACCAGCTGTTCCAGCAGCGGCCAGCTGCCGTCCGGATGCCAGGTCCCCAACTGGTTGATATCCGCAGTACGAACGGCGGAGAACGCAGCGATCGCCAGACGCTGATCCTCGCCCAGCAGGGGGCCGCGCAGCCGTGACAGGGCCTCCACGTGGTCGCGCATCTTCTCCAGCTGGTGCGCCAGCGACCGGGGACTCTCCAGGTCGGCGACCAGCAGGTCGAGCACCGGCAGCAATTCCGGCTCCGACAGGTAGCGGGCGCGGTAGGTGACGGCGCAGTCACTGATGTCCAGCAGGGCATTAAGCACCAGCGCATTGTCACCATCCTGGCGCAGCAAGGTCGCGGCAATCAGATCCACGCTCTGCTGCGCACGCTCCAGCCATCGTCCCAGATCATGGAACCGCCAGCCATAGCCCCGGCTCATGGTGTCGTTCAGCGCACCGCCGAGCGCCCGCAACGCATAGATGATGTCGTCGAGACGGGGCAGCAGCAGGTTCTGTCGTCCCGGTGCCCGCTCCGCGGCCTGCAGGGCCTGACGCACCCGGTCCACCGCCAGCCAGCTGTCCTGGGACAGCCGGTCCCGCAGGTTTCCGGCATTGCGGTAGAGCTGTTCGATGCTGTTGTGCAGACCGGTCGGCACGTCGGGGCTGAAGGCCCGCTCACCGGCCATGGTCAGCAGCTTGCGGGCATCCGCAGGACCGGCATCAGGGGCCAGATGCCCCGCCAGCAACCCCTGCAGCACCGCCTTCTCGGCCTCGGTGGCCTGCGGCAGCAGCCTTTCGTCGATACAGGTCAGCGCGCCACGCAACCGCAGTGCCTGGGCCTCTGCCCGCTGCTGGTAGCGGCCCAGCCAGAACACACTGTCCGCCGTGCGCGACGGCAGGTTGCCATCGGAGCGACGGATCTCGGTGACTTCCCGGTGCGTGCCGCCGTCCCCTTCGGCCGTGGCCGGGACGCTGTTGCCGCCCAGAACCCAGACATCCTTGGATCCGCCACCCTGCTGCATGGAGACGACGCGACCGCGCCTGTCCGGCGCGACCCGGACCATGCCCCCCGGCATGACCGACCAGCCTCCACGGCGGTTGCGGCAAAGCATGACGCGCAGCATGGCCGAACGGGGCTCAAGACCATGGCTGGACCAGGTTGGTGCCGTGGAAAGTCCCACGTACTCCTGCCCGATGTGGCGATCCGGCCGGCTGCGGATCCGTTCCGCGATGGTCTGCCGTCCGGCGGGCGTGATGGTCTGTCCGAAGACCGGTTCCCCCCTGTCGGCGGGAAAAGCGGGCTTGACCACCAGCCGGTCAAGCTGTGCCAGCACCTGCTCGCGCTCAATGGGCTGACCACACCACCAGGTCGCCACGGAGGGCATCTTCAGCTCCTCCCCCAGCAGGCGCTGGCAGAGGCCCGGCAGGAAAGGCATCAGTCCCGGCGATTCGACCACGCCCGATCCCAGCGAGTTGACCACGGTGACATTGCCCTGCCGCGCGGCGGAGACCAATCCGGCGAACCCGAGCGTGGAATCGCCGCGCAGCTCCAGCGGATCACACCAGGCCGTGTCGGTGCGGCGCAGGATGACATCGACGGACTGCAGCCCGTCCAGGGTCTTCAGATAGACATGGCCGCCACGGACCGTCAGATCATCCGCCTCCGCCAGGGTGCAGCCCAGGTGGCGCGCCATGAAGGCATGTTCGAAATAGGCTTCGTTGCGGAATCCGGGTGTCAGCAGCACGATGCGCGGTTCCGCCTTGCCGCCGGGCGCAATCGCATGCAGCCCGGCCCGCATGTCACGATAGAAGGCTCTGACATGACGGACACCGACGGAGCGCAGCAATTCCGGGAAGACCCGCTCCAGAATCTGCCGGTTCGCCAGCGCGTAGCCGAAGCCGGACGGGGCTTCCGTCCGGTCCATCATCACCCGCCAGTGGCCGTCAGGTGCCCGGGCCAGATCGGCGCCATAGAGGTGCAGGCAGGGGCGCGCGGCCATTGCCGGATCAATGCAGGACATGAAATGGCCCGGATGCCCCGTGATCAGGGAGGCCGGCAGATGATTGTCCCGCAGCAATTGCTGATTGCCCAGAAGGTCACGCAGCACCAGGTCCAGCAGATTGGCCCGTTGCGTCAGCGCGGTCGCAAGCGTGGTCCATTCCTGCGCCGTGACCACCATGGGCACAGGGTCCAGACGCCAGGCAGGGGCATCCCTGTCGGTGTCCGAGTACACATTGTAGGTGACGCCCTGTTCGCGCAGCGCCTGCTGGCCCTGCTGCCAGCGGCGGACCCATTCATCAGTGCTCAGTCCGGCCAGGAAGTCGGAGATCTCGCCCCAGCCCGACCGGACATCACCGTCGGGTGAGACCAGTTCGTCGAACACGCCCTCCGCCGGGCTGTAGCCAAGCCCGAGCGGTCCTGACAGCCAGTCGTGCATGGCGCTGGAACTGTCACTCATGGCCGTGCGCCCCTCACGCAGGCATGACAGGGGCGCGCAGATCCAGCGTATGCGGGAATCGCGGGTTCCGTTCCCTGACCGGCACACCGACCGGACCCGGCGAATGTCCACGGGGTTCGAACCGCGACAGGCGCCTGCCCTCGGCCTCTTCCCCGTTCACCGGCGACACCTCGTAGTTCCGCCCGCCGGGATGCACCACGTGATAGCGGCAACCGCCGATCGACCGCCCCGACCAGGTATCGATCACGTCGAAGACCAGCGGGCTGTGAATGTCGATCATCGGATGCAGCGCGCTGTAGGGTGCCCAGGCCTTGTAGCGGACACCCGCAACCCAGGTCCCTGCATGGGACGTTGCCGCCAGCGGCACATGCCGTCCGTTGCAGGCAACCAGATAGCGTTCCGGATCGGAAAGGCCGGAGATCTGCACCTGCACACGTTCGAGCGACGAATCGACATAGCGCGCGGTACCGCTGCTGCCGGACTCCTCCCCCAGCACATGCCAGGGTTCCAGGGCGTTGCGGATCTCGATTTCCATGCCGTGAACCGTCGCCTCGCCCATGCGCGGGAAGCGGAACTCGAACTGCGCACGGTACCAGTCCGGATCAAAGGCCAGTCCGGCCTCCTGCATCTCGGCGATCACCTGCTCGAAGTCCTGCCAGGCGTAGTAGGGCAGCATGTGGCGATCACGCAGCGCATCACCATGACGGACAAGCGGGCGGGTATAGGGCTGCTTCCAGAACCGCGCGATCAGACCGCGCAGCAGAAGCTGCTGCGCCAGCGACATTTCCGCATGGGGCGGCATCTCGAAGGCGCGGAACTCCACCAGGCCAAGGCGGCCGGTCGGGCCGCTGGGGGAATAGAGCTTGTCGATGCAGATCTCGGAGCGGTGCGTATTGCCTGTCAGGTCGACCAGCAGGTTGCGCAACATCCGGTCAACGGTCCAGGGCCGCACGTCCTCGCCCTGCTTCGGCAGTTGCGACAGCGCGATCTCCAGCTCATAGAGCGTGTCGTCGCGGGCCTCGTCCACCCGTGGCGCCTGACTGGTCGGGCCGATGAACATGCCGGAGAACAGGTAGCTCAGGCTCGGATGATTCTGCCAGTAGCGGATCAGCGAACCCAGCAGGTCCGGCCGCCGCAGGAACGGGCTGTCCGCAGGGGTCGCGCCACCGACAACGATGTGGTTGCCGCCGCCGGTGCCCACATGCCGGCCATCGACCATGAACTTCTCGGTGCCCAGACGGGTCTGGCGCGCATCGTCGTAGAGCCCCCTGGTGATGTCACGCAGCATGGCCCAGTCGGTTGCGGGGTGCACGTTCACCTCGATCACCCCCGGATCCGGCGTGACCCGGATGACACTCAGGCGCGGATCCGGCGGAGGCTCGTAGCCTTCGATGTGGATCGGCATGTTCATTGTCGCGGCGGCATCTTCCGCCGCGGCGATCAGTTCCAGATAGTCCTCCGCACATACAGTCGGCGGCAGGAACAGGTTCAGCCTGCCCGCGCGCGGTTCGACCACCAGCGCCGTGCGCACGAGATCGCTGACAGCGCCGCGCGGCGCGGCCTTCGCGGCCTTCGCGGGCTTGGCGGTTGCCCCCGTCCCGGTGCCACTGGCGGCACCCGTACCGGATACTGAAACCACAGGTCCCGCCGCAGCGCCGAAGCGTGCGGACAGTTCGGCCGGATCGGGCAGCGGTCCCTCGATCGAATAGGGATCGACCGGTGTCGTGCTGGGGTATTTCTCGGGCGGCAGATACGGCAGGGCCGAAAGCGGCAGGCGGAAGCCCACCGGCGAGTCCCCGGGCAGCAGGAACATGTACCCCGCCTTGAACTCCCACGGGCCGGTGATCCAGTGCTCACCCGCCGCGTCATGCCCGCGCATCACCGGCAGGACATAGCCCTTCGGCTTGTCGAGGCCGCGACGCAGTACGTCGGCCAGCCGCTTGCGGTCCTGATCCTTGGCAAATGCCGGATCGTCCGGGCTGAGGTTCACAGGCAGCTGCTGCTCGGCCTTCAGGTGCGCCAGCGGATCCTCATAGGCCGGGATGACATACTGCCGGTCGACCTGAAGCCGGTCGCACAGCAGGTGCGTGAAGGTCTCGGCATCGGCGGTGGTCGGCGCGTAATCCTTGTCCTCGCTGGCGATCAGGTCCGCACGGTTCCAGAGCGGCAGCCCGTCGTTGCGCCAGAACAGGCCAAAGGCCCAGCGCGGCAGCGGCTCCCCCGGATACTGCTTGCCCTGCCCGAAGGTGAGCAACCCGTCCGGCGCGAAGCGCTTGCGAATGCGCTTGATCAGGTCGAAGGCCAGTTTCCGCTTGGTCGGTCCCAGCGCATCGATGTTCCATTCGGCGCCATCCATGTCGTCGATGGAGACGAACGTCGGCTCGCCCCCCATCGTCAGACGGACGTCGCCTTCCTGAAGCTGCTGCTCGATCTCCTGCCCCAGCGCATCGACCTTGTCCCAGGCATCTTCGGAGAACGGCCTTGTGACACGGCGCGATTCATAGATCCGGTCCACCCGCATCTCGTGCGAGAAATCGACCTTCGCCGGCCCGACAAGTCCGGAAATCGGTGCGGCGCTGGTGGGCTGCGGCGCGCAGGCGAGCGGGATATGGCCCTCCCCCGCCAGCAGGCCGGATGTGGCATCCAGACCGATCCAGCCCGCGCCGGGCAGATATACCTCGGCCCAGGCATGCAGATCGGTGAAATCGGACTCAGGCCCGGTCGGCCCCTCAAGCGGCTTCTGGTCCGGCTGCAGCTGGATCAGGTAGCCGGAGGCGAAACGGGCCGCCAGACCGACATTGCGCAGCACCTGCACCATCAGCCATGCCGTGTCACGGCAGGATCCCTTGGCCAGGCCCAGGGTTTCCTCGGGCGTCTGCACGCCCGGTTCCATGCGGACGACATAGCCGATCATCTTTTCCAGGTTCTGGTTCAGCGTGAACAGGAAATCGACCGTGCGGCGCGGGGTGCGGTCAATGCCGTCGAGCAGCGCCTGCAGCAGGGGGCCGACCGGCTCCGGATCCAGATAGGGTTCGAGAGAAACCGCCTCGTCCGGCTCATAGCTGAACGGGAACTCCTCAGCATATTCCTCCACGAAGAAATCGAACGGATTGAGCACCGCCATCTCGGCAACCAGATCGACCTCGACGTGGAAATGGTCCACGGGATCGGGGAACACGACGCGGGCCATGTAGTTGCCCAGCGGGTCCTGCTGCCAGTTGATGAAATGGTTCTCCGGCGAGATGCGGAGCGAATAGCTCAGAATATTGGTCCGCGTATGGGCCGCGGGGCGGAGCCGGATCGTCTGGGGTGAAAGCGTGACCTTGCGGTCATAGTCATAGATCGTCTTGTGATTGAGTGCCGCATGAATCGGCATTCATTTGCTCCAGCAACAATTTAAGGGATGCACGTCGGTCAGTGCATTGCACTGCACAATACCGACGCGACCGGGGGGGAGCAAGGACAGCGAAATCCGCTGGTCCGGCCTCAGGTATTGAAGCGGAAGTGCAGCACATCCCCGTCGCGCACGGTGTAGTCGCGCCCTTCCAGGCGCATCTTGCCAGCGTCCTTGGCGGCCTGTTCACCGCCCAGGGTGACGTAGTCGTCATAGGCGGTGGTCTCGGCGCGGATGAAGCCCTTCTCGAAATCCGTGTGGATCACACCGGCGGCCTGGGGTGCCAGGGCGCCTGACTTCACGGTCCAGGCACGGGCTTCCTTCGGGCCGACGGTGAAGAAGGTCAGCAGGCCCAGCAGGTCGTATCCGGCGCGGATGATGCGGTCCAGACCGGCATGCTCCAGGCCGATCTCGGACAGGAACATCTCCCGTTCCTCCCGGTCGGTCAGCTGGGCAATCTCCTCCTCGATCCGGGCGGAGACAACCAGTGATCCGGCCCCCTGCGCCGTGGCCATCGCCTCGACCCGGGCCGTATGTTCGTTGCCGGTTCCGGCATCGGCCTCTGCCACGTTGCAGACATAGAGGATCGGTTTCGACGTCAGCAGCTGCAGCGCCCGGAAGCGCGGCCGGTCGTCATCATGCACATCCAGCATCCGCGCCGGCTTGCCATCCCGCAGCAGCTCCAGCGCCCCTGCCATCAGTTCCACATCGGCCTTCAGCGACTTGTCGCCGGAGCGGAAGCGCTTCTCCAGCGGTGTGTAGCGCTTCTCCAGGCTGTCCAGGTCGGCGATCATCAGTTCGGTCTCGACCGTTTCCGCATCCGCCACCGGATCGATGCGCCCGTCCACATGGGTGATGTCATCATCCTCGAAGCAGCGCAGCACATGGACGATGGCGTCCACTTCGCGGATGTGGCTGAGGAACTGGTTGCCCAGCCCTTCCCCCTTGGAGGCGCCGCGCACCAGCCCGGCAATGTCCACGAAGGTGAGCTGGGTCGGAATCAGTTCCTTCGAACCGGCCAGTTCGGCCAGCTTCGACAGGCGCGGATCCGGCACCCCGACCTGACCGAGGTTCGGCTCGATGGTGCAGAACGGATAGTTCGCCGCCTGGGCCGACGCGGTCTGCGTCAGGGCGTTGAAAAGGGTGGACTTGCCGACGTTGGGCAGACCGACGATCCCGCATTTGAAACCCATCTGCGGTTCCTCCTCACTCAGGCGATTTTTCAGGCTTTGGCGCCGGACACTTCAGCGCCACCTCGTTCAGGAATCCCGGCGGGTCTCCGGCACAGAGCTTTGGGGCCGCGCCGGCAACCGCATCGACCAGGTCATCGACATAGGCCCGTTCCGCCTTGCTGAAATCCGAAAGCACATAGTGGCTCACCAGATCCTTGTGGCCCGGATGGCCGATCCCCAGCCGGACCCGCTGGAAGTCCGGCCCCATGTGCCCGGCGATGGAGCGGATGCCATTGTTGCCGGCATGACCGCCGCCGACCTTCACCCGCACCCTGCCGAAAGCCAGATCCAGCTCGTCATGAAACACGGTGATCCGGTCAAGACCGAGCTGGAAGAAGCGGGCCGCTTCCTGCACCGACCGGCCGGACTCGTTCATGTAGGTGGTCGGGCGCAGCAGGATGAGCTTGTCGGAGCCGAGGCGAACTTCCGCCACGTCTCCCTGGAACTTGCTGCGCCAGGGAGAGGCGCGGTGCACCTCGGCCAGCCGGGTGATGGCCATGAAACCGATATTGTGGCGATTCCCGGCATAGCGTGCGCCGGGATTGCCGAGACCAACGAAGAGACGCATGTCGAAACCTCCCTGCGGAGGCGGCGATCAATCCTCCGCCTTTTCCTCGTCCGCGCCGGCTTCTTCCTCATCACCGTCTTCAGCCTCGGCCTCGGCTTCCGCAGCTTCGTCCACGACAGCCGAGGAACCGGTGATCGTCGCGATCGTGAAGTCACGATCCGTGATCGTCGCTTCCACATCGCCCGGCAGCTTGACGTCGCTGATCTTCAGCGAGTCACCGATGTCCGTGCCCGCGAGATCGATCTCGATGAACTCGGGGATATGGTCGTTGGGGCAGAGCAGCTCGACCTCATGGCGGACGATGTTCAGCACACCGCCGCGCTTCAGGCCTGCGCTCGATTCCTCGTTCGCGAAGTGCACCGGCACCATGACCGCGATCTTGGCGTCATCCGCCAGACGCAGGAAATCAACGTGCATCGGATCATCGCTGACCGGATGAAGCTGCACGTCGCGCGGCAGGCAACGCTGCTTGCGGCCATTCAGCTCAAGCTCGTACACGCGGCCCATGAAGCCACCGCGGTTGAGTTCCTTGACCACGACACGACGGTCCACGGCCACCAGGGCCGGTTCGCGGTCATTGCCATAGACGACACCCGGAACCATGCCCGACTTCCGAAGCGCCCTTACGCCTCCGGTTGTCGTGCGTTCACGTGCGCTGACTTCGATCACATCCGTATCCGACATCGTCTCAACTCCTTGTAGCGCCTGGCCCTTGGCATCTCGCCGGTGCCGTTGCGCCATGCCGGTCAGGGGCCCTTGCCCGCAACCGCTTCATTCCCTGGTCTGCAGGCCGTGGCCTGCACAAATTCAGTCAAACAGGCTCGACACCGAGGTCTCGGTGGAGATGCGCTTGATCGCCTCCGCCAGCAGGGACCCGATCGGAACCTGCCGGATCTTCGGCTCGTTCTCGACCTCGTCCGTTGCCCGGATCGAGTCAGTCACCACCAGCGACTCAAGCGACGAGTCGGACACACGCTTGACCGCGCCGCCCGACAGTACGCCGTGAGACACATAGGCGGACACCGACAGGGCACCCCGTTCGAGCAATGCTGTCGCCGCGTTGCAGAGCGTGCCCGCACTGTCGACGATGTCGTCAACAAGAATGCAGTGACGCCCGTCAACATCGCCGATGACGTTCATCACTTCAGACACACCCGCCTGTTCGCGGCGCTTATCCACGATGGCGAGGTCCGCGTCAAGGCGCTTGGCGAAGTAGCGCGCGCGAACCACACCGCCCACATCCGGCGAAACCACCATCAGGTCCCGGTCGCCCAGATTATCCTTGATGTCGCTGACCAGCGCAGGTCCGCCATAGAGGTTGTCGGTCGGGATATCGAAGAAGCCCTGGATCTGTCCGGCGTGAAGATCGACGGTCAGAACCCTGTCCGCACCCGCCTTCTCGATCAGGTTCGCCACCAGCCTGGCGGAAATCGGTGTCCGCGGCCCCGGTTTCCGGTCCTGCCGGGCGTACCCGAAGTAGGGCAGGACAGCAGTGATGCGGCGCGCCGAGGCCCGACGCAGCGCGTCGATGCAGATCAGCAGTTCCATCAGGTGATCGTTGGCCGGGAACGACGTGGACTGAACGACGAAGGCGTCCTCCCCCCGCACGTTCTCGTGGATCTCCACATACACTTCCTCATCCGCAAAACGCTTCACGGATGCATTCGTCAGACGGACGCCCAGATAATCGGCAATCTGGGCGGCCAGGGCAGGGTTGCTGTTCCCGGCGAGAACCTTCATGGGGCTGTTCGTCAATCTGTGGCAAAGCGGGCGGTGGCGGAAGCGGGACGTTTATCAGTCCGCCCCGGAACTGTCCATCAGCCATGACAGAATTCTGACATGGCGGGACTGCTGTCACCCCCGGTCGGCGGCCAGTGCCTCCAGGATACGTGCCAGGTCCGGGGCCGCCGCGCCGGCAGCCAGGTCCGCAATATCGCCCCAGCGGCGGTTCAGACGGCCGGCAGGTACGGTATTCTGCTGCTCCAGCCGTCCCCGCTCCCGCCCTGTGGCATCCCGCACCAGCCAGAGCAATGTCACCCGGTCACTGGTCCCGTCAGCCGGGGCGACCACGACATGCAGTTCCAGCGTGGCGCGGGTCGCGTCGGAGGTCGGTCCCAGCGTCAGCCCCTGCTTCGCCAGCGCCGCCCTGATGGCTGTGTCCAGCACCCGGTTGCCGTCACCCGGCGCGCCGGAGATGCCGGCCAGCGCGATCCGCGCCGGGGGCGGCACGGCCTCGGCCACGGGCAGGTCCCCGTTCACCAGGCGCACCAGATGCGCCGCCACTGTCACGGCCAGGTCCCGGATCGCGATGGGACGGGCCGCCGTCCAGTCCGCCGCCACCACCCGCTCCACGTGGTCCAGACCATCCGTCGCCGCACCGGTTGGATCCAGCAGGGTCCAGCGGAACGCCAGCGTCGTGTCCGCCCCGTTCCCCCGCAGCCGCTGAACCTCGCCCGCGAGCTGATAGCGATTCGGGATACGCGCGGTCGTCGCGGCGATCTCCGCCTTCTGCAATTCGATCACCACCCGCTTGGTCAGCGCATCCAGAGGCCCCGCTTCCTTGCCCTGAAGCGGCAGTACGACCAGCGCGATGCTCGGGCCGGGGGCGCGGGCGACCACTGCCGTCTTCTGCCCCGATGGCCGAAAGGGCTGCGGCACCTGCCCGCATGCCGCCACCAGCACCGTCAGGAGCAGCAGAAGGGCTGCGGACCGATGTCCGATGGACTCAGAAAAGGACACAGCTCGCCATCGAGACCAGCAGGAAGAAGAAGATCATCATGATCAGCCAGGGCATCGCGCCTTGTCCTATCGGGTTACAAGGTCGAGCGGCAGGCGGCTCAGCACCTCCGACCCGTTCGCGGTCACCAGCGATGTCCGGCCCAGGGTCATCGCCGTGCCGCTGTCGCTGTCCATCAGGATCATGTGCAGGAAGAACACCATCCCCGACGCGATCTCCACCGGATTGTCCGCATAGAACATCGGCCAGTCCATCCAGTTCGGCGCGAAGGTGGTGCCAAGACAATAGCCACAGGCGTTCATCCGGTGTGCCGTCAGACCGGCGTCATCGAAGACCCGGGCGTGGGCCGCGAAGACATCCCCCATGGTCGATCCCGGTTTCAGCGCGGCCTCGCAGGCCAGCAGGGCATCGACGGCACGGGCATGCATGTCGGTATGGGCCGGACGGGGCGCCCCTATGGGCACGGTCCGCATCAGCGCGGCGTGGTAGCGCCGGTAGGCACCTGCCCATTCCAGGGTCAGCTGATCCTCCACATCCAGAGTGCGCCGTCCGGTGAAATAGCGGCAGAGCAGCGCGCCCTCGCCGGAGCCGATGATGAATTCGTTGCCGGAATAGTCGCCATCGCCGCGAAACACGGCCCCCTGCATCGCGGCCAGGATATCGCCCTCGAACGCGCCCGCGCGGGTCTCGGCAATGCCCGCGTCCCAGGCGTCATCGCCCAGTTCCGCTGCCCGCCGGACATAGTCGATCTCCGCCGCACTCTTGACCAGCCGCAGCCGGCTCACCAGCAGCGACGCGTCGGACATGGCGCAGAACCCCTCCAGCGCGCGATCCAGGCGGCGCAGGTTGTGTCCGGTCAGACCATAGGCGTCCAGTTCGACCCCGACGCGGGCACCGTCCAGCCCCAGGTCCGCCATCATCTCGCACAGGCTGTCGGCAGGATTCACGCCTTCGCGGTCTTCCCAGACCCGGATGTCGGCAATGTCGGACGTATGCCGGGCCTGGCGCAGGTCCGGCGCACGGGTCAGCAGCGCGGTGCGCCCGTCCGCCGTCAGGACCAGACACTGGAAGAAGACATAGCCGAAGGTGTCGTAACCGGTCAGGTAGTACATGCTCTCCTGCCGGAACATCAGCAGGGCATCCATCCCCTGCTTCCGCAGCACGGCGCAGGCGCGGTCGCGGCGGTCAGCCATCTCCTCGGCGGCAAAATGCAGGGGCATGTCTCAGGTCTCCTTCAGCATGATGGCGCTGATCAGGCGGCCATAGTCGGGCTCACCCCGATGCACGGATCGGCGGTAACTGTAGAACAGTTCATGTTCCGGATATGTGTCACGCGCCAGATCATGGAAGCGCGCCACGCCCGCCACCTCCGCCCGGCGGCGGATGAACCCCGGCAGATCGAAGAACGGTCGCGGTGCATCATCGGGCTGGCGGAAATACCGCGCATTCTCCACGTCCATCGCCAGGAAGCGGTCGCGGAACTCCGGCCCGACCTCGTAGGACGCCTGCGCCAGGGTCGGACCGAGCGTCACGCTGATCCTGTCGCGGCGGGCGCCGAGCACCTCCATCGCCGTCACCGTTGCCTCCAGGACCCCGTCCAGCGCACCCTTCCAGCCGGAATGGGCGGCCCCGACGACCTGTGCCTCGGCATCCGCGAACAGCAGCGGCCCGCAGTCGGCGGACAGCACGCCCAGCGCCAGACCCGGCATCCGGGTCACCATCGCATCCGCCTTCGGCCGTGGCCCGTCGAAGCGGCCGGTCACCGTCACCACGTCCGGGCTGTGATGCTGATGCACGGTCAGCAGGTGCCGCGCACCGATATGGCGGCGCACCAGATCGCGGTTGATGGTGACCGCCATCGGATCGTCGGTGGATCCGGGACCACAGTTCAGGCCGGCGTGAATCTTCCGGGAAACCCCGCCCTTGCGGGTGAAGAAACCATGCGCGATGCCGGGCAGACCGGTCAGGTCAGGGCTGGAAAGCGTCGTCAGGCACATAGGCTGTCGGGGTGTCCATGTTCGGGGATGTCAGGCAGAGCGCCTTGAACAGCGTACCCATCCGGTCCGGGTCCGTCAGCCGGTGATAGGCGCCGACCAGCGCATCCCGGGTCGGTGGATCGGCCTTTGCCACCAGTTGCGCCAGTCTCGGCTCCACGCCCAGCCGCCGCAGCAGGTCGCGCTGGCTGATCGGACCGAAGGCCTTGGCACCGCCATGAATCGCGGCGCGGGCCATGGCCGCAAAGTCCACATGCGCTGTCAGATCGGCACTGCCGATGTCGGCGAGGATCGGGTGAAACGCGTGGCGGCGCACGGCCTGCAGGGTATCCCCGGCCGCCGTCTCGCCATGGCCGTAGTCGATGAACAGGGCTGCGCCGCCCTGAACCGCCAGCCGGGTGCCGATGGCCTCCACCAGCCGCCGCCCCTCCTCCGAGACCTCGAAGGTCTCCGCGTCCTTCAGCACTGGCATGTCTTCCGGCGCTTCGAAGACCAGGGGCTCATCCACAAAGACGAGCCTGCCATCGCTGACGCCGACGCAACGCTCCTTCAGTTCACCGTCCTGCATGGTGATCTGCCGGATCGGCAGGGCGTCCAGCAGTTCGTTGCCGATCAGCAGCAGCGGACCGTCGGGCAGCTTGCCCACACGGTCGGCGAAACTGATCTGATGCCCGGCCAGCCGCTCCGCCTGCACCGCCTGCAGGCGCGGGCTGGCCTCCACCAGGCAGACCGTTCCGGTGGCCAGCATCTGCGGCGCGGCGCGGCGAATGGCCCTGAGCGCATCGGCCATCAGGGTGCCGCGCCCCGGTCCGATCTCCGCCAGCACGATATTCTCCGGCGCGCCCATGCGTTGCCACATGTCCGCTGCCCAGAGCCCGAGCAGCTCACCGAACATCTGGCTGATCTCCGGCGCGGTGATGAAGTCCCCGGCGACGCCGAACGGCTCCGATGTCGTGTAGTAGCCATGGGCAGGATCGAACAGGGCACGCCGCATGAAACGGTCGAGCGGCAGCGGCCCGTCCGCCGTGATCTCCGCGATCAGTGCCTCTTCCAGCGCCGTGCTCATGAACGTGCCCCCCCGGACTGCCGTGTCGCCTGCCAGACGAAGTAGAGGCCGATCAGGATCATGGGAAGGGAAAGCTGCTGCCCGCGCGACAGCAGACCGAACAGGGGCTCCAGCCCCGCATCCCACTGCCGGAAGAACTCGACGATGAACCGGGCCAGGCCGTATCCGGCGATGAAGGTGCCCATCACCAGGCCGGGCCGTTCCAGCGCATGGAACCGGCGGATCAGGACCTGCGCCACGATGAACAGCACCAGTCCCTCCAGCAGCGCCTCGTAGAGCTGGCTCGGGTGGCGGGGCTGGTCATCGGCACGGGGAAACACCATGGCCCAGGGCACGTCACCGGGACGGCCCCAGAGTTCCCCGTTGATGAAGTTGGCGATACGGCCAAAGAACAGGCCGACGGGCGCCACCGCCCCCAGCATGTCACCGAAGGCCAGCCGTGACAGGCCGCGCGCGCGACAGAACAGCAGCGCCGCCACGATGACCCCCAGCAGCCCGCCATGGAACGACATGCCGCCGGTCCAGACCTGCGGAATCTCTGACAGGTTCTCGAGGAAATAGCCCGGGCGGTAGAACAGGACATAGCCCAGCCGCCCACCGAGCAGGACCCCCAGCGTGGCCCAGGCCAGAAAGGCATCCGCATCATCGCGGGTCAGCGGAGAATCGGGTCGGGCAGCCAGTTGCATCGCCAGCCGCCAGCCGAGGATCAGTCCCGCGACATAGGCCAGCGCATACCAGCGGATGGCCACCGGCCCGAACTCGACCAGCACCGGGTCGATGGTGGGAAAGGGAATTGCGTACATGCGGCTGGTCTACAGCGGAAAGTGCAGCAGCGAAACAGCGCTGTCAGGCAACTCGCACGCTATTCGGCCCGCTGCCAGATATCGTTCCACCACTTCGTGGCGGGCTTTTCCGGGATCGACATCTGGTCGCGGATCCCGTCGATCGGCCAGCCGGTGAGGCTGGCCAGCCGTTGTGCCTCCTGCTCCATGCGGTGCGGCAGGGTCTGGCGATAGAGGTCCGCCGCCGGGCAGGTGGCCTCCCCGTTCCAGGGATGACGGATGACATAGCGGGTCTGGAAGTTCTCCGCATTGTCCGTCAGGCGGAACATGAGATCATGCGGATGGCTGGTCGCGTCATAGCGCAGATGCAGACGGGTGACGAAGGCATCCACCGGCCCGGGACCGGGCCGGGGCATGATGCGGGTGCCGGGGCGCGGCTGCGGCACCGTGCCGGGCAAAGGCGTCGGGGTGACATCGGGGGCCACCCACCAGGCGCCCAGCGTGCGCAGTTCGGCGCGCGACAGCGGGTCGGCGGCGCAGGGATCGCACCAGCTCATGTTCCAGGCATATTCCAGGAATGCCACGCCGGGTTCACGGCGCACCTGTTCCGCGAACAGCGCCGTGTAGACGTCGCCGAATTTCTCCCGCACATGCACCGGCAGTTCGTCGCCGCTCGGCATCTTCACGGTGCGATAGTTGGCCGTCTCCACCCGCCCCCCCTGGGTCACCGTGAAGACGAACAGTTCCTGCTGCCCGTCAGCATTCAGCATGCCCATGCGGATCGGCAGCATGAAGTCCGGACTCTCGAACGCGATCTGCAGCGGACGCAGATAGCTGCGGCCGGAGCGCGCCTTCTCCCCGAGATTGACCTTGGCCACGAAGAACTTCATGCCCATGGCGATATAGTCGCCCAGCACCTTGTCCGCGGCCTCCGACACGCCGTAGCCATTCTCCCGCAGCCAGGTGCCAAGCCCGCCGGACTGTTCCGCCGACAGGATCTGGATGTCATATTCGCCGACGGTATATTCCGCCTCCACCGTCACGCCCAGGGCCTTGTTGCGCGCCGCCGCACCCTCTGCATCCTCGACCCGTGCCGACTGCATGGCCAGCGCCCTGAACCGGCGCTGCAGGCAGGGATCCTCATCGAAATACTCGACCAGGCGCGGCGCGGTGAAGGCATCCAGATGGTCGACCAGCGCCGGTTCCGCCACATTGATCTGGTCCCGGCCCAGTACCGACGGCGTCGGGATGACAATGGCAAACTCCGACGGGTCACCCCGGTAGTCATTGGCCATGGTGATCACCGTCCGGTCCAGATTGCGCGCCAGCACGACCTTGGACGCCTTGTTGAACAGGTCGCTGCCGCCTTTCGCGACATAGTAGCCGCAGAAGGCGGATGCCGGTGCGGCGGCAGCCAGCAGCAGGCCTGTCAGCAAGGCCAGCAGACGCAGGTTCAGGCCGGGGACGGACCGGGGACGTGGACGCATTGCTCGTACTCCATCAAATCATCTGCGCATCATGCTGCCCGCCGTGTATGACGACAATGGGGCAGGTGTGCCCCGACAGTTCGGCCCTTGTCGAAGCATTTCCAGGCATGCCTGCCCTAGCCTGAGAGTCCCGTTCCTGCCGGAGTCCGCATCGTGATCCGACCTGCCCCGCGCCTGACGACCGAACTGCTGTGCCTTGCCCTGCTGGCGACACTGTGGGGATCGTCCTACCTGTTCCTGAAGGTGGCGGTGACCGAGATTCCGCCGATCACCCTGATCGCCGTCCGCGTCTCCATTGCCGCCGCCTTCCTGATGGTGGTGATCACCGTGCGGCGGGAAAGGCTGCCCCGCGATCCGCTGACCTGGCGGCGCCTGCTGGTGCAGTCCTTCTTCAACAGCATCGGGGCCTGGCTGCTGGTCGCCTGGGGGCAGCAATATGTGGACAGCGCGCTCGCCAGCGTCCTGAACTCCACCTCCCCCATCTTCGTCTTCCTGATGACGGTGCTGTTCACGCGCCACGAATCGACCAGCCTGATCCGGCTTGGCGGCGCGATGCTGGGCATCCTCGGCGTTGCCCTGATCATCGGTGTCGATGCGCTGCAGGGCCTGGGGCAGCAGGTTGCGGGGCAGCTCGCAGCCGTTGCCGGTGCGGTGCTCTATGGCGTGGCGGCGATCTACGGCCAGCGCCGGTTCGGACATCTGAGCGCACCGGTCACCGCCGCCGGGACCATGCTCTGGGCCAGCGCGGTGCTGGTGCCGCTCAGCCTGCTGATCGACCGGCCCTGGGACCTGCGCCCCTCCCCCCAGGCAATGGCGGCGGCAGGGATGCTGGGGCTGTTCTGCACCGGCATCGCGCTGCTGCTCTATTTCCGGCTGCTGCGCACGCTGGGCAGTCTCGGCACCGCCAGCCAGGCCTATCTGCGCGCCGGGATCGGGGTCGGTCTGGGCATGATCTTCCTGGGGGAGACAATGTCGCTGACCGTCGGTTTCGGCCTGATCGCGGCAATCCTGGGGGTCGCCATGATCAACCTGCCGCCATCGCTGTTCGCGCGACCGTTCTTCAGGCGCCGCCGCTTGCCGTGACCGGGAAGGGGACGGGCGATGCCTACTTGCTGGTCATGATCCAGACGCCGTCCCAGTCGTCGCCCGGCGGGTTCTCCTTCATCAGCGCACAGCGCTCGATGTAGGTATTGGCCAGCTTGTCGGAGTCGTTCGCCTTCAGCGCTTCCTCGAAATAGCTGACGGCCTTGTCCCATTCCTGATGACGGTAGCGCTTCACGCCCTCGTTGAAGTTGCCGAGGGCATCCATCAGGTTCGGGAACGACTGGTCGTTGTGATAGTCGAGGCATTCGAAGACGCCCACCGGCTGGGTCTTGCCCTTCACCACCACCTTGTCGATGTCGCGCAGGCGATAGACGCCCTTCAGCTTCGCAACCGTGTATTCCGACAGCAGGATGCGGGCATTGTACTGCTTGCAGGCGCTTTCCAGACGGGCGGCGAGGTTCACGCCGTCGCCGATCATGGTGTAGTCCATGCGCTTCTTGGAGCCGATGTTGCCGGCGACGATGGAGCCGGTGTTGAGGCCCAGCCCCATGTCCACTTCCATGTCGCCGCGCTTCTTGCGCTCCACGTTCCATTCCCACAGGCGCGAGATCATGTTGATGCCGGCGCGCAGGCCCCGGTCCTCGTCATCCTCGTGCGGCACCGGGATGCCGAAGGCGGCCATGATGGCGTCGCCGATGAACTTGTCGAGCATGCCGCCCTGTTCGGAGATGCAGTCCACCATCAGTTCGAAATAGTCGTTCAGCAGCGCGACCGTGCCCTGGGCCCCCAGCGATTCGGTGATCGTCGTGAAGCCGCGCACGTCGGAGAAGAGGACGGTGGCGACGGTGTCCTTGCCGCCCAGGATCTCCTCCTGATTGCCCCCGGCCAGCATCTGGTCGGCCAGGCCGGGATCCATGTAGCGCGACAGGGTGGACTTCACCCGCTTCTCGTTGGAGATATCCTCCATCATGATCAGGGTGCCGAGGGGCTTGCCGTCACCGGAGGTCAGCGGCAGCACATTGACGTTGGCGGAGACCTTCTCGTCCCCGAACGCCAGTTCCGCATCGACCGAGGTATCGCCTTCGCGGCTCTCCTCCACCCGCTCGATCTTCTCCAGCAGCCAGGCGTTGGCCTCCCCGAAGACATCGGCCGCCTTCTGCCCGATCACGTCCTTGGCCAGCGTGCGCATGATTCGCGCACCGGCTGCATTGCAGGTCTTGGCCTCACGATCCTCATCGAAGGTGACGACACCGTTCGACATGGATTGCAGCATGCTCTCGTTGTAGTTCTTCATCGCCTGGATGTCGCCGAACAGCTTGGCGTTCTCCAGACCGATGGCGATCTGGGCGGTGAAGGCCTTCAGGCGGCTCTCGTCCTCGTCGGAGAAAGGGCCACCGCGCTTGTTCAGCGCCTGGGTGACACCGATGACCTTGCCGGCCTTGTTGACCACCGGCACGCAGAGGATCGACCGGGTGAAGAAGCCGGTCTGCTTGTCGAAGCCCGGGTTGAAGCGCAGGTCGGCGTAGGCATAGGGAATGTTGACCGTGTCACCGGACACGAACACCGCTCCGGCGATGCCCAGGTGGTTCGGGAGACGGATCTCCACCGAATCCAGTCCCTCGCCCACATGGCTGAAGAGTTCGTTGGTCTTCTCGTCATTGATGAACAGGGTGGAGCGTTCGGCATCCAGCATCCGGGTCGCTTCGGACATCACCCGCTGCAGCAGCCGCGTCAGTTCCAGTTCCGAGGTCATGTCGGAGACGACATTCAGGAATTCGATCTCGCGCTTGCGGGTGCTCTCCATCCGCTCGACCAGCTGCATCGACTGCAGGGTGATGGCGCACTGGGTGGTCATGCCCTCCAGCACCGCCATGTCGAGGTCGGAAAATTCGCCCTCCGCCTTGTTCAGCACCTGGGCGACACCGATGATGTCCCCCTTGGCGTTCTTCACCGGCGCGCAGAGGATCGACTGGGTGACGAAGCCGGTTTCCTTGTCCACATCCGCATTGAAGCGTTCGTCTTCATAGGCCTTGTGGACGATCTCGCCCTCGCCGGAATGGAATACGGCGCCCGCGATGCCGGCATTGTCCAGAATGCGGATCTCATGCGTGCGGATGCCTTGTGCCACCCGCGAATAAAGCTCCCCCGTGGAACTGTCGTGGAGGAAGAGGGTGCCGCGTTCGGCGCGCGTTTCCTTCACGGCGACAGTGATCAGGGTGTCCAGAACAGCATCGAGGGTGTCCAGCGCCGCGACCTGGCGTGAAACGTCGAGCAGCATCTGCAGGTGGCGCAGATGCTCCGACTGGGACATGCCGTCGTTCTTGCCGCCCGCCGCCTTCATGGGGCTTTTGGCCGGGCTGTCATACATGCTGCTTCTCCTCCAGCCGATCACGCAGCTTCTGGATGGTCGTCCGCAACTGGTTCAGTTCATTCACCTGCAGACGCTTGCTTTCCTGCATGTTCTCACGCTGTACGGCTCGCATTTCATCCATCTCGTCGCGCAGCGCCTGCACTGTATCATGCAATTGGCGGTTCTCAGCGGCCATTTCGCGCTTCACCCGCTGCACGGCGGCATCGGCGGCGACCTTGGCTTCATCCATCTCGTCACGCAGCGATTGCGCCATGGCTTTCAGGTCGCGAATCTCCGCCGCCGCGCCCTGGCGTTCCTGCTGCACCAGCCGCTGGGTTTCCACCCGCTGTTCCTCCAGCGTGTCGCGCAGGGCCTGCGCGGTATCCTTCAACTGCTGGATCTCGGCGGCCGCAGCCTGCTTTTCCGCCTGCACCAGCCGCTGGGTCTCGTTCATCTGCTCGGTCAGCCGGTCGCGCAGGGACTGCGCCGTGTTCTTCAGTTCCTGAATCTCGGCGGCGGCGGCCTGTTTCTCAGCCTGGATGAGCCGCTGCGTTTCCATCCGCTGCGATTCCAGCGTGTCACGCAGGGCCTGCGCCGTGTCCTTCAGTTGCTGGATCTCGGCGGCGGCACCCTGCCGTTCCGCCTGCACCAGACGCTGCGTCTCCAGCCGTTGGGCCTCGATACTGTCACGCAGGGCCTGCGCGGTTTCCTTCAGTTCCCGGATCTCGGCGGCGGCCCCCTGCCGCTCCGCCTGCACCAGCCGCTGGGTCTCGACCCGCTGGGACTCGAGTGTGTCGCGCAAGGCCTGCGCCGTGTCCTTCAATTGCTGGATCTCGGCTGAGGCAGCCTGCTTCTCCGCCTGGACAAGCCGCGCACTCCGGCTGCGTTCGTTCTCCAGTTCGTCCCGCAGCGCCTGGGCGGTATTCTTCAGCGTGCGGATTTCCGACTGCGAGGCGACTTCGGCTTGCTGCACCTTGCGCCGTGTCTCGCGGTCCTTCTCGTCCAGCGCATCGCGCATCGCCTGGATGCCGCGCTGCAACTGCCGTAGCTCCGCACCATTCTCGAGGGTTTCTGCAGCCATCTCGACCCGTTTCACTGTTCGGCAGCAAGCCTATCAGCCTGATTGATAACGGAATCCTAGCGGAATTGGCAGCGCGGCGGTAGAGCGAAGCTTTCGCCGGGGAAAGCCTCCGGATCGTGTGGCTGAAATTTGTGCAGTGCAAAAATTCAAGGCAGTCATATGCGCGTAACACGTGCAATACCCATTGTGCACAAAAAATGACCAATTTATTTCACATATATTTCAATAAGTTACACGCAAGTCTCAACCAATCACATTGGTATCAAGCTTGCTGAAGCACTGCGTTCGGGGGACGCCGGTCTGGCGTCTGTATCGCGATGAGGAGTGCGTTTCGCAATGTTCAAGAAAACCCTTCTGGCCGCCGGCATTGTCGGTGCGGCCCTTTTCGGCGTTCAGGCAACAGCCAACGCCGCCAGCCATTCAGAGGGGGACTCGTTCCAGTTTCCCGGCGAATTCTCCGCCAATGTGGGTTTCGTTTCCGACTATCGTTTCCGCGGATTCACGCAGGCCGACAGCGAACCTGCACTGCAGGGCGGCTTCGACTGGAGCCATGACAGCGGTGTCTATCTCGGTGTCTGGGGCTCCAACGTGGAGTTCAATGACGCGCACCTCGAGACCGACTTCTACGGCGGCTTCGCCAATGAGGTCGAAGGCCTCTCGTACGACGTTGGCATCATCTACTACGCCTATCCGGGTGCGTCCGACCGCTTCAACTTCAACTTCTTCGAAGGTTACCTGAGCCTCGGCTATGACTTCGACATCGCTTCCGTCTCCGTCGGCACCGCCTATTCGCCCGACTTCTTCGGCAGCACGGGCGACGCCCTCTATACCAATGCAGGCGTCAGCATCCCGCTGCCCGCTGACTTCGCGCTGGACGCCGGCATCGGCTACCAGATGATCGATCAGGGAACGTCGGTCATCGACTGGTCGGTCGGCCTGTCGAAGTCGTTCTTCGGTTTCGACTTCAGCGTTTCCTACGTTGATACCGAGCAGAACGCTGTCGGTGCGGATGCGACAGTGATCTTCGCGGTCTCCCGCTCCTTCTGATCGCGTACCGCCCGACCCTGGTCGGGCAACGGCAACCAGACAGATACCCCGTCGGCCCGAAAGGGTCGGCGGGGTCTTCTTTTGCCCGCCGAAGATTTATTGTGCGCTGCACAAAATTAACCCTTGACGCTGCAGGTGCGAGGTTGCATATAGGGTCCATGTTGCAGCGCACAAAAAGAGAGAGCTGCACCGAACAACACGTTGCAGGAGCGAAACCAATGACCAAGGCTGCTTTCCCTTTCGCCGACTTCGGCAAGATGATGACCGAGATGAAGATGCCCAACGTTGACTTCACGTCGATGATGGCGATCCAGCAGAAGAACTTCGAAGCTGTCACCGCCGCCAATCAGCTGGCCATGGACGGTTTCCGCGCGGTCTTCGAGCGCCAGGTGACCATCGCGCAGCAGGCTGTCGAAGAGGCCCAGACGGCCGTCAAGAGCCTGAACGAAGGTGGCGCCAAGGTTGACGTCGAGGCCCAGACCGAGGCTGCCAAGACCGCCATGGAAAAGGCTGTTGCCAATGTCCGTGAGCTGACCGAGATGGTGACCAAGTCCCAGGGTGAAGTCGTGGACGTGCTGCACAAGCGCATGCTCGACGGCATCGAGGAAGTGAAGGGTCAGATGAAGCTGAACTGATCACGCTTCAGCCGACCGACTGATCCGGAAGCCCGTCGCAGGAAACTGCGGCGGGCTTTCTGCATCTGGGCCACCGCCAAGCCCCCGACCGCGAGAAAGATGCGGTCGGAGCATCATGACATTTGAACGCAGGTGCACACCGCGCCATTATCCCGCCAGCACACCCTTGCCCGACACCCTGTGGAGCGTCCCCGTATGCGTAACGACGAGATCCATGATGGTGACGACGCCCAGGACGACCGTGGCCTGACCCCGGAGCTGGTGCGCGAGATCCGGCTGGCGCTGGACGCCGGCGACGCGGAGAAGGTCCGCGAGGCCCTGGCCGAGCTGCATGCCGCCGACCAGGCTGACCTGTTCGAGCTGTTCGACCGTGACCGCCGCGAGACCCTGTTCCGGATGGTCGGCGACAGTCTGGAACCGGAAGCGCTGGCTGAGATGGACGAGCCGGTGCGTGACGCGCTGGTGGAAATGCTTGGCCCGCGCCGGGTGGCGGAGGCGATCTCCACTCTGGACGAGGATGATGCCGTCTACGTCCTGGACGCGCTGAGCGAGGAACAGCAGCGGGCGGTACTGAACGCGGTCGCGGAAGATGTGCGCCGACCGCTGGAAGAAGGCCTGTCCTTCGAGGAGGATTCGGCCGGTCGCCTGATGCAGCGCGACTTCGTCGCGGTCCCCGCCTTCTGGTCCATGGGTCAGGTCATCGATCACCTGCGCCGCACGGAGGACCTGCCTGACGAGTTCTACGGACTCTATGTCATCGACGCGGCCTTCAAGCCCATTGGCTGGGTGCCGCTGGACCGCGCCATGCGCACCAAGCGCCCGATCCGGATCGGCGACATCATGGATGCCGATCCGATCAGCCTGCCGGTGGACATGGACGAGGGCGATGTCGCCTACCAGTTCCGCCAGTATGGTCTCACGTCCGCCCCCGTCGTCGACGACAGTGGCCGGATGCTCGGCGTGGTCATGGTCGACGACGTGGTCGAGATCGTCGAGGAAGAGGCGGAGGAAGACCTGTTCCAGATCGCAGGTGTGCGCCAGGACGACCTGAACATCTCCATCCTGCGCACGACGAAGAGCCGCTTCGCCTGGCTTCTGATCAATCTCGGCACTGCCCTGCTGGCCTCTGCCGTCATCGGCCAGTTCGATGCAACCATCGAGGCCGTGGTGGCCCTGGCCGTGCTGATGCCCATCGTCGCCTCCATGGGTGGCAATGCCGGAACGCAGACCCTGGCCATCGCGGTCCGCGCCCTGGCGACGAAGGACCTGACGACATCGAACGCGCTGCGCCAGGTCTCGAAGGAGCTGGTGGTGGGCGGCATCAACGGCATCGCCTTTGCCATCCTCATCGGGCTCGCCACCCTGCTCTGGTTCCAGGACCCGATCCTGGGCGGGGTCATCGCGGCGGCCATGGTCATCAACATGGTCGTGGCCGGGCTGGCCGGAATCCTGATCCCGCTGGGCCTCGACCGCGCCGGGGTCGATCCGGCGATCTCCAGCGCCGTGTTCCTGACCACCATCACCGACATCGTCGGCTTCTTCGCCTTCCTCGGCCTGGGAGCCTGGCTGCTGCTGTAGGCGGGAACGTCAGGCGATGGGCATGCGCGGTGCGTGACCTACCACACCAACGAAAACGGCGCTGACGGGATCAACCCGCCAGCGCCGCAATCTCTCGACCGAAGTCAGGTTCGTCAGGCAGCGACAGCCGGGGCCGCGCCGCGGATCTCCGCTTCTACATAGGCTTCGAACTGGGTGAAGTTGTCGTTGAAACGACCGACCAGTTCCTGCGCCTTGGTGTCATAGGCACCGCCATCGCTCCAGGTCATGCGCGGGTTCAGCACCTCGTCGGGCACACCCGGGCAGGATGTCGGAACCTGGAAGCCGAAGTTGGGGTCGGTCCGCGTCGGCACATTGGCCAGCGAGCCGTCGAGCGCGGCGTTCAGCAGGGCGCGGGTGTGGCGGATCGGCATGCGCTGGCCAACGCCATAGACGCCGCCGGTCCAGCCGGTGTTGACCAGCCAGCAATCGGCCCCGTGCTTCGCGATCTTCGCGCCCAGCAGGTTGGCATAGACGGAGGGGTGTCGCGGCATGAACGGCGCGCCGAAGCAGGTGGAAAAGGTCGCCTGCGGCTCGCTGCCCAGACCCTTCTCGGTGCCTGCGACCTTGGCGGTGTAGCCGGACAGGAAGTGGTACATCGCCTGCTCCGGTGTCAGCCGGGCAATCGGAGGCAGCACACCGAAGGCGTCTGCCGTCAGCATCACGACATTGTCGGGATGCCCGGCGACACCGGTCGGGCTGGCGTTGGGGATGAACTCGATGGGATAGGACGCGCGCGTGTTCTCGGTCAGGCTGTTGTCGAACAGGTCCAGTTCCCCGGTCATCGGGTCCATCACCACGTTCTCCAGCACCGTGCCATACATGCCGGTGGTCTTGTAGATCTCCGGTTCAGCCTCCGCCGACAGGTTGATCACCTTGGCGTAGCAGCCGCCTTCGAAATTGAAGACGCCGTCATCGGCCCAGCCATGCTCGTCATCGCCGATCAGCATGCGCTTCGGGTCAGCCGACAGGGTGGTCTTGCCGGTGCCGGACAGGCCGAAGAAGATTGCCGCGTCCCCCTTCTCGCCGACATTGATCGAGCAATGCATCGGCATGATCGACCGCTCCGGCAGCAGGTAGTTGAGGATCGAGAAGACCGACTTCTTGATCTCGCCCGCATAGTGGGTGCCACCGATCAGCACCAGCCGACGGGCAAAGTTGACGAAGATGAAACAGTCGGAACGGGTGCCGTCACGCTCCGGGTCGGCGCGGAAGTTCGGGGCCTGGACGATGGTGAACTGCGGCGCGAAGTCCGCCAGTTCGTCCGCCGTCGGCTGGATGAACATGTTGCGGGCGAAGAGGTTGTGC
This sequence comes from Minwuia sp. IMCC3009, assembly GCF_029909415.1. Classification (GTDB taxonomy): domain Bacteria; phylum Pseudomonadota; class Alphaproteobacteria; order Minwuiales; family Minwuiaceae; genus Minwuia. The sequence goes on along the minus strand of NZ_CP123781.1, from coordinate 40,724 downwards.
CAGGCGCGCTCCGTGATCACCCGGACGCCAAGACGATGTTCATGCGATGCACCGGCCCAGCAGTCCTGCACGAAGACCTCGCGACCGGTCATGTACCCCTGCATCCGGCCCAGCAGCGCGTCGAAGGTTTCCTCGGTGATGTCCTTGTTCACCGCACCCCACCAGATGTTGTCGGCGGAGCTGCTCTCCCGCGTGATGAACTTGTCCTGTGCCGAACGGCCGGTATGCACACCGGTTTCGACCACCAGCGCACCGCCACGGCCGATCCGCGCCTCGTGCCGACCAAGCGCCGCGGTGTAGAGCGCCGCAGTGCCATAGTTCCAGTGCGCCGTGCTGACGCCACCAAAGCCCTGTTTCTCCAGCCCGTGGCTGCTGATCGTCGGTCCGAGGTTGTCCAAGATGCTCTCTCCCCACAGGGCACGTGAAACGCTGCCGTGCCAAGTCTTACTTCAAAGCCTGAGAAATGCCCTTCGCGGCATGACGCGGGCACCATGCACCGCTGAGTTTCCTGCCTGTAGCAAAAGTGTCGTCAACATGGCCAGTCGCTTTAGCGTCTCAACCGCGATTCCCGCGAAAAAAAGTGCATCTGCGCGGATTCGCGCCCCGCTGGACGGCAGATCCGTCCGCAGGGGGAGAGAATCAGGCGGATGTATCGACCGTCGGCCCCGCAGCCGGATTCCCCTTCGCCACGACCACGCGCGCCGGACGCAGCAGGCGACCGTTCAGGGTATAGCCTTCCTCGATCACGTCGACACAGGTACCCGGCGGGGCACCCGGAATCTCGATCTCCGTCATGGCTTCGTGCAGGTTCGGATCGAACTTCTGCTCGCGCGCCTCGATCTGCTTCACGCCATGACGCTCGAAGATCTGCGACAGCGCCGCCTGGGTCACCTTCACCCCTTCGGTCAGCGCCACCAGGTTGGCGTCCCCGGCATCCTCCGGCACCGATGACAGGGCACGGCGCAGGTTGTCGGCCACCTCGCACATGTCGCGGGCGAACTTGGTCGCCCCGAACTTCAGCGCATCCTGCCGGTCACGTTCGGCACGCTTGCGGGTGTTCTCCAGATCGGCGTAGGTGCGGACCAGCCGGTCCTTCAGCGCCGCGACCTCCGCGGTCAGTTCCGCGATCTGGTCCTCCTCCGGCAATCCGACCTCGATACCGACATCGGGATCGCCCGCGTCGGCCTGTTCGGAATCCACGCCCTCCACCGGTGTCCCGGCAGGATTGGCCTGATCCGGATTGGCATCATCGTTGGCCGCTTCCGCCGCCGCTTCTTTCTTGTTCTCGTCAGTCATCAGTTCGCCCTGATCGCAAGGAATTCATCTGCATGAATGTGTGCTGTTGCTGGCAGGTGGCGGTTTCGGTGGCCCACGTCAACCCATCAGGCGACCAACCACCTTTGCCGTGTAGTCAACCATGGGAATGATCCGGGCGTAATTCAAGCGCGTCGGACCGATCACGCCGATGGACCCGATGATCTGCTGCTTGCTGTCGGTGAAGGGTGCAACGATCACCGATGAACCGGTGAGACTGAACAGATTGCTCTCCGATCCCACGAAAATCCGCACCCCTTCGCCGTCCTGGGCGAGGTCGAGGATGTTCAGCAGATCCCCCTTCGCCTCCAGATCATTGAACAGCAGACGCAGCCGCTCCAGATCCTCGATGGCCGTGATGTCGTCCAGCAGGCGGGATCGCCCCCGGATGATCAGGCGGCTCGGCGTATTGTCGCTGCCGGCCCAGTCGGCCAGTCCGGCCTCCACGACGTTGGCCGCCAGACGGTCCAGCTTCGCCTGCTGCTGCTCGATTTCCTTCAGGATCTCGTCGCGCGCCTCGCGGATGGTGCGCCCCCGCAGGCGGTCGTTCAGATAGTTCCCGGCTTCCACCAGCGCCGAAGGGGTCAGCCCCGGCGTGACGCTGATCAGCCTGTTCTCCACCACGCCGCCGACCGTGACCATGACCACCAGCGCCTGGTCCGGCGACAGGCTGACGATCTCCAGATGCTTCAGCGGCTGGTCATTCTTCGGCACCGTCACCAGACCGGCATAGCCGGACAGGCTGGAAAGCAGCTCGGAGGCTTCGGTCAGCACGTCTGTATAGTTGCGGCCCTGGGTGACGCAGCGCCCTTCGATCGACGCGCGTTCGTCATCCGTCAGGTCCCCGATCTCCAGCAGTCCGTCGATGAACAGCCTGAGACCAAGGTCGGTGGGCAGACGCCCGGCGGAGGTATGCGGTGCGTAGAGCAGCCCGGCTTCCTCCAGATCCGACATGACGTTGCGGATCGATGCCGGCGACAGGGGAGAGATCAGCTTGCGCGAGATGGTGCGCGAGCCTACGGGCGCGCCGGTCTGCAGGAAATCCTCCACGATATGGCGAAAGATCTCACGACTGCGCTCGTTCAGGGACTGGATCGTGTTGTTCTCGCTCATGCTGCAAATCTAGGGAGTCAGGTGGCCACAGGGAAGATGCCGATGTGCGCGGGTTGAAGATATTCGGTGCGGGGGATAGAACGCGCCACCACTTCCTACGGAAATGTCCGCGATATGCCGCCCCGTGCGGCGGACTTCCCCGTGAACGAACAGCAGCAGGAGCTTTCATGTCCCGTCCCTCCGGTCGCGCCGCCGACCAAATGCGCGCCGTCAGCCTGGAACCCGGCTTCTCCCGCCATGCCGAAGGCTCCTGCCTCGTCCGCTTCGGCGATACCCACGTGCTGTGTGCCGCCACGGTGGAGGAGCGCGTGCCCGGCTGGCTGCGCAATTCCGGTCGTGGCTGGGTCACGGCGGAATACGGCATGCTGCCGCGTTCCACCCACACCCGCACCGACCGCGAGGCCGCCCGCGGCAAGCAGTCCGGCCGCACGCAGGAGATCCAGCGTCTCATCGGGCGCTCGTTGCGCGCGGTGACCAACCTGGAAGGCTTCGGCGAGCGCCAGATCCGCGTCGACTGCGACGTGCTGCAGGCCGATGGCGGCACCCGCACCGCCGCGATCACCGGCAGCTGGGTCGCGCTGCACATCGCCCTGAAAGGGCTGGTGGACAAGGGTGCCATCAAGTCGATCCCGCTGATCGGTCAGGTCGCTGCCATTTCCTGCGGCATCTATCAGGGCCAGCCCGTGCTGGACCTGGACTATGACGAGGACTCGAAGGCCGAGACGGACAGCAACTTCGTCATCACCGATGGCGGCACGCTGGTCGAGATCCAGGCCACGGCGGAGGGCACGCCCTTCACCGACGCGGAGTTCATGGAACTGCTGCGGCTGGCGCGGAAGGGCGCCGGGGAACTGGCCGAGCTGCAGCGCGCGGCCGTCAGCGACTGAACGCCATGGCAAGACGCCTGACAGAGAAGCGGATCGTCGTCGCCAGCCACAATGCCGGCAAGGTGCGGGAGATCAATGACCTGCTGCGCCCCTTCGGTCTGGAGGCGGTTTCCGCCGCTGACCTGAACCTGCCGGAGCCGGAGGAGACCGAAGACAGCTTCATCGGCAATGCGCTGCTGAAGGCCCGCGCCGCCGCCACCGCATCCGGCCTGCCCGCGCTTTCGGACGATTCCGGTCTGGCGGTCGATGCGCTGGACGGCGCACCGGGCATCCATTCCGCACGCTATGCCGGTCCCGACCGGGATTTCGGCTTTGCCATGGCGCGTCTGGAGCGTGACATGACCGCAAGCGGCAGACCGGAGCGGACAGCGCGTTTCATCTGCGCGCTGGCACTGGTCTGGCCCGATGGGGAGGAAGCGGCCTTCGAGGGCAAGGTGGAGGGAGAGATCACCTTTCCGCCGCGCGGCAGCCAGGGCTTCGGCTATGACCCGGTGTTTCAGCCGCGTGGTCACAGCATCAGTTTTGGTGAAATGGACCCGGACGCAAAGCACGGCATGAGCCACCGCGCCGACGCCTTCCGCCAGTTGATCGCTGCCTGCCTGTCAGACTGAAACCGCAGAAGCTCCGGCTCAGCCAGGCTGGATGAACGGCAGCGAAGTGACTTCCGCCTGACGGGGACCACTGGACGTCTCCACGACCAGTTGCGTTCCGACTTCGGCCAGGGGGCTGTTGATCAGCGCGATGGCGATGTTGCGTTGCAGCCGGATGGATGGCACGGCGACCGAGATCAGGCCGGCCGCATTTCCATCCCGGTCGCGCACCAGCCAGTTGTGGTCGCTGGGTTCCAGGGTCGGCGGTTCGATGAACAGCCCGACCCGGCGGCGCTTCGGTCCCTCCGCACGGATCTTCCTCAGCGCGTCCTTGCCGATGAAGTCCGGCGCCATGTCCAGATTGATGAAATCCCCCAGACCCAGTTCCAGCGCGTTTGCGTCCGGGCGGGTGTCCGCGCCCCAGGACAGCAGGTCACCCTCCGTACGCTCCACGACGTTCGGGGCGCCGGGACCGATGCCGTGGGGCAGTCCGGCGGACATCACCCGGTCCCACAGATCGGTGCCGCGCGTTCCGTCCATCAGATAGATCTCGAAGCCCGGCTGCTTGCTCCAGCCGGAGCGGGCAAGGATCAGCGGAATGCCGTCGAGTTCCGTTTCACGGAAGGCAAAGTACTTCAGGTCGTGGACCCATTCCCCGAACAGGTCGGCCACCACCAGCGGCGCGTTCGGTCCCTGGATCGCGAGCGGTGAAACATCCGGCTCCGTCACCTCCACATCCAGGCCCAGCGCGGCGGCGATCCCGCCGACCCAGTATTCCATGTCCGAATCGGCGATGGAGAACCAGAAGCGGTCATCGGCCAGTTTCAGCAGCACGGGATCGTTGATCAGCTTCCCCGTCACGTCGCTCAGCAGCGCGTAGCGGCCCTGACCGACCCGCATCTTCGAGATGTCGCGCGGCGCCAGCATCTGAACCAGCCTGGCCGCGTCCGGTCCGGCGATCTGCACCTGGCGTTCCGCCGCCACGTCCCACAGGGCCACCGTCTCGACAAGGCGCCGGTACTCGGCCTCGAAATCACCGAAGCCGGTCGGCATGTACATGTGATTGTAGACCGTCATGTCACTGACACCGGCCGCGACCGTGGCGTCGAAATACGGGGACTTGCGGATGCGTGGCCCGATGGTGATCCGGAATGTCATGGCGGTGCCTCCCCACCTTTTTTTCTTCTGCATACAGCCGGATCGAAGAAACCGGGTATCCCGCTTGCGGCAGTTCCTGTCGGGAACGGACTTTCCAGAGGCCGTTCAGGCGCATAAAGCTGGGTCCGACCTGCAAGGATGGAGAGATCGGTCATGAACTTCGAAGCTTTCGTCACCTGCGCCGTGACCGGGTCTGGTGCCACCACCGACAAGTCACCGCATGTCCCGGTGACGCCCGAACAGATCGCCGACAGCGCCATCGAGGCCGCACGGGCCGGGGCGGCGATCGCGCATATCCATGTCCGCGACCCGGAAACCGGCAAGGGCAGCCGGGACACGGCGCTGTACCGGGAAGTCGTGGAACGGGTGCGCGCATCCGACGTGGACGTGGTCATCAACCTGACGGCGGGCATGGGCGGTGACATGGTCTTCGGCCCCGGGGAGCGGCCCCTGCCGCTGGACCCGGCGGGCACCGACATGGTCGGACCTCTGGAGCGGCTGAGACATGTCGAGGAACTGCTGCCGGAGATCTGCACCCTGGACTGCGGCACGATGAATTTCGCCGAATCCGACTACGTCATGACCAACACGCCGGGCGCGCTGCGCACCATGGCCATGCGGGTCAAGGAACTGGGCGTCCGGCCGGAGCTGGAAGTCTTCGACACCGGCCACCTGGTCTTCGTCAACGAACTGGCCCGCGACGGCTATCTGGATGATCCGATGATGATCCAGCTCTGCATGGGCATCCCCTACGGCGCGCCGGACGATCCGCAGACCCTGATGGCGATGGTCAACCGCCTGCCCGCCGGGGCGACCTGGTCGGCCTTCTCCATCGGCCGGATGCAGATCCCCTTCGTGGCGATGGCGGTACTGGCAGGCGGCAATGTCCGCGTCGGGCTGGAGGACAACCTCTGGCTGGAGAAGGGTGTGCAGGCCACCAACGGCAGCCTTGTCGAACGCGCGGTGTCGATCCTGCGGGCGATGAATGTCCGGGTGCTCGGCCCGGCAGAGGTCCGCGACCGGCTGAAGCTGGTGAAACGATGAGCGGCGCACGTCCCGCCCGCGTCGGCCTGATCGGCGGCGGCGTCATCGGTGGCGGCTGGGCCGCGCGCTTCTGCCTCGCCGGTTCCGACGTGACGGTCTTCGATCCCGACCCGGAGGCGGAACGCAAGCTGGGCGAGGTCTTCGCCAACGCCCGGCGCGCGCTGGCGGGCCTGCACCCCGACAGCCGCCCGGCGGAGGGGCAGCTTCGCGTCGTGACGCGGCTGGAGGACGCTCTGGACGGTGCCGGTTTCGTGCAGGAGAGCCTGCCGGAGCAGGAAGACCTCAAGATCCGGGTGCTGGCAGCGGCTGACGCCCTGTTGGCGCCGGAGGTCATCATCGGTTCCTCCACCTCCGGCCTGCTGCCGACGCGGCTGCAGTCGGCGATGAAACATCCCGAAAGGCTGACCGTCGGGCATCCGTTCAACCCGGTCTACCTGCTGCCGCTGGTGGAGCTTTGCGGCGGTGAAAAGACAGCGGCTGAAACCATCGAACAGGCCCGCGCAATCTATGAATCGATCGGCATGCATCCGCTGCATGTCCGCCACGAGATCGACGGTTTTATCGCCGACCGGCTGCTGGAAGCCGTCTGGCGGGAGGCGCTGCACATGATCAACGACGGTGTGGCAACGGTGGAGGAGATCGACCGTGCCATCCACATGGGCCCCGGCCTGCGCTGGTCCCTGATGGGGACCTTCCTGATCTATCGCGTTGCGGGCGGCGAGGCCGGAATGCGGCACTTCATGAGCCAGTTCGGCCCGGCGCTGAAGCTGCCCTGGACCAAGCTGGAAGCCCCGGAACTGACCGATGAACTGCTGAACCGCATCGTCGACCAGTCCGACGATCAGGCCGGTGACGCATCGATCCGCGAACTGGAGCAACTGCGCGACGACGGCCTCGTCGCCATCCTGAGGGCGCTGCGCGACATGGATCACGGGGCGGGCAGGTACCTGCCGCCGTCGGCCTGAAGACAGGGCACCGGGCCCGGTTGGTCAGACGGCTTTCAGGTGCAGCCCGTAAAGGCTTGCCTCTGCGTTCCGCGCCAGTCCCTCCAGGTGCAGCGACACGATGCGGGGCACGTCGGCTGCCGGGTCCGGACCGACGGACAGGACGACCTTGCCGGGTGCAACCTGGCAGCGGCCGCTGCCGACCTGCGTGACCTGCGCTGACCACTGCGCACCCAGACGGGTCGCGGTGTGGTGCGGGTCCGCGGCAATGGCACCGACCGTCGCGATACGCTGCGCGCCATTGGCGTGGCGGGTGATGTCGGGGCGGACATAGTGTTCCCGCGTCCGGTGCTCGCAGAGGTTCCAGTAGAGCGGCGCATGCCCGGTCTCGGGCACGCAGACACCGAAGGCGACACGCACATCGACGCCATCGGCCAGATGCCAGTCGCGTTCTACATCGAACGGCGGATGGCAGGGCACGCCCAGATCCGGCAACTGCGCCGCCGCCGCCCGCGCGTCGGGTGTGGCCATGACCAGCGACACCGGCCCCTCGTCGGTGCCCAGCACATCCTGCATGAAGGCCGGAACCCGGTCCGGGTCTTCCTTCGCCATGAGTTCGATGTAATTGCAGCAAAGGTCACTGGCGGGCTGAAACAGGACACAACGGTTGCTCAGCCCCAGCGCCGCCATCGTGCTCTTCGGCGTGACCGTGAAGCCGAGTTCCTCGAAATGCCGACCGGCCCTGTCAGCGTCATGGACATGAACCATCAGGTGGTCAATGTCCCGGACCAGCGCCGGGGCAGCGGTCACGAGTCGCTGCCACCCATCTGCGACTGGATGTAGTTCTGCAAGCCGACACGTTCGATCAGGCCAAGCTGGGTCTCCAGCCAGTCCACATGTTCCTCTTCCGATTCCAGAATGCTCTCCATCAGCTCCCGGCTTACGAAGTCGCCCGCGCTCTCGGCCAGGGAAATGCCTGCACGCAGGTCGGGTATCGCGTCCATCTCCAGCGCCAGATCACACTGCAGGATCTCTTTCGTGTCGGTACCGATGCGCAGCTTGCCGAGATCCTGCAGGTTGGGCAGTCCCTCAAGGAACAGGATGCGCTCGATCAGCTGATCGGCGTGCTTCATCTCGTCGATCGACTCGTCGTGTTCATGCTTGCCGAGCCGTGTCAGACCCCAGTCCTTCAGCATCCGCGCGTGCAGGAAGTACTGATTGATCGCGACCAGTTCGTTGTAGAGAACCCTGTTGAGACAGGCGATGACGTCAGGATTGCCCTTCATGCGGCACGACTTCCCTTGCTGCTGTGTGTTCGTTCTGCCGGACAGGCCGGACGGCCATTGCCGACGTGTCGGCCACATCATGCGCCGGGGAGGCTGAACGTGTCGACCCGACGGAACCGCGGGCCACGCGCGAGCTGCCGAGCCAGTGCCGCATTGCGTTGGTGGCGAACATCAGGGCTATTCCGCCGCCATCGCCAAGTCGGCGCCGACCGATTGCTGCCGGGCCTCCATCATGTCGGCGATGGTGGGAAGGCACTTGCCGCAGCGTGTGCTGCAGCCGAGGCCGGGATGCACAGCCGTGGCATCACGCTCGCCGCCGTCAATGACCTCGTTGATCTGACAGTCTGTCAGGGCATTGCAGATACAGACGTACATGACTGCTTCTCGTGCGCTGTTTTCCTCACCTGGGACCAAGAATGGTGAGAATGCGAATGATTGTCAATGACAGGTCGCCACATTGCGTCAGCGGCTGCCGAGCCATGCGGTGTGGCGGGCTTGCCCTTACCTGTACGTCAATGCATATCTGGGGCAGAACAATCATTATGATCGGGAGAAGAGTTCGATGGCTGAAGCTTATATCGTCGAGGCGGTACGCACCGCCGGTGGCCGCCGCAATGGCCGTCTGAAGGAATGGCATCCGGCTGATCTGGGCGGTGCCGTGCTGGATGCACTGGTGGACCGCAGCGGCATTGATCCCGCTGCCATCGAGGATGTGGTCATGGGCTGCGTCGGTCAGGCGGGCGAGCAGTCGTTCCATATCGGACGCAACTGCGTCCTGGCCTCGAAGCTGCCGGAGAGCGTGCCGGCGGTTTCCATCGACCGTCAGTGCGGCTCCTCCCAGCAGTCGATCCAGTTCGCGGCCCAGGCCGTGATGTCCGGCACCATGGACATCGTCATCGCCGCCGGTGTCGAGAGCATGACCCGCGTGCCCATGGGCAGCCCGACCCGCCTCGCCGCGGAGGCCGGTCTCGGCGTGCCGATGAGCCCGCACATGGAAGAGCGTTATCCTGGCGTGCAGTTCAGCCAGTTCACCGGTGCCGAGATGATGGTGAAGAAGTACGGCTTCAACCGCGACCAGCTCGACGCCTTCGCGCTGGAAAGCCACAAGCGTGCGATCCGGGCGACCGAGGAAGGTGCCTTCAGCAACGAGATCCTGGCGCTGGAGGTCGAGGGCGATGAGGGCCGCGAGATGCACACCGTGGACGAAGGCATCCGTTTCGATGCCTCGCCTGAGTCCATCGGCTCCGTGAAGCTGCTGATGGAAGGCGGTGCGATCACCGCTGCCAACGCCAGCCAGATCTGTGACGGTGCCGCCGGTGTCCTGGTGGTCAACGAGCGCGCGCTGAAGGAGCACAATCTGAAGCCGCTGGCCCGCATCCACAATCTGACCGTGACCGGTGGCGACCCGGTGATCATGCTGGAGGAGCCGATCGGCGCCACCCGCAAGGCACTGCAGCGCGCGGGCATGAAGATCGATGACATCGACCTCTATGAAGTCAACGAGGCCTTCGCGCCGGTACCGATGGCCTGGCTGCAGGAAATCGGTGCGGACCACGCCCGTCTGAACGTCAATGGCGGCGCGATCTCGCTCGGCCATCCGCTGGGTGCCTCCGGTGCCAAGCTGATGACGACGCTGATCAATGCCCTGCACGCCCGTGGCAAGCGCTATGGCCTGCAGACCATGTGCGAGGGCGGTGGTATCGCCAACGTCACGATCATCGAGGCTCTCTGAGTCCTGTCGGATCGCGGGTGCCCTGCCCTGATGCGGGGCACCCGTCTTCCGCATCCCCGGCCTGCGAAGGGATACGTCCATGAATGACCGCGTCACCATCTCCATCGCGGGCGGCATCGCCGATGTCCGGCTGAACCGCGCCGACAAGATGAATGCACTGGACCCGGACATGTTCGACGGCATCGTTGCCGCAATCAACGAACTGGCATCCAGCAGCGCGGTCAGGGTGGTGGTCCTGTCGGGGGAAGGCCGGGCGTTCTGTGCCGGGCTCGACTTCGAGAGCTTCCGGCGGATGGGCGGCGGCAATGTCGAAGGCGTCGGGCGTCTGACCAGGCGGACCCACGGCATCGCCAACCGGGCGCAGCAGACCGCCTGGGGCTGGCGCAACCTGCCGGTGCCGGTGATCGCCGCGGTGCATGGCGTGGCCTTTGGCGGCGGCCTGCAGATCTGCCTGGGCGCCGATATCCGCATCGTCGCCCCCGACACCCGCATGTCGGTGCTGGAGATCAAGTGGGGGCTGGTGCCCGACATGGCCGGCCTGCCGCTGATGCGGGAACTGGCGGGGGATGATGTGGTGCGGGAACTGACCTTCACAGGCCGTCAGTTCTCCGGTGAGGAGGCCGTGGCACTGGGCTTCGCCACCCGCACCGCCACGGACCCGCATGCGGAGGCCATGGCCATGGCGCGGGAGATTGCGGGCAAGAGCCCCGACGCCATCCGCGCCGCGAAACGCCTGCTGAACATGCGGGGCGACGCCGACGAGGCAGGCTTGCTGATGGCCGAGAGCGAGGAACAGGAAAAGCTGATCGGCAGCCCGAACCAGCTCGAAGCCGTCCGCGCCGGCATGGAGAAACGCGCCCCGAACTTCAGCGAGGCAAGCTGATCCGGAGACCTGCACTCAATCCCTGGAGGCCCACGAAATGACCCTGCGCTTCATCTTTCTGGCGGATCCGATGTGTTCCTGGTGCTGGGGCTTTGCGCCGACGGTGGACCGCATCCGGGAGCGTTTCCCCGAAATTCCGGTGCGGCTGGTGATGGGGGGACTCTATCCGGGCGTCACCAGGCCGATGAAACCCCACGCGAAAGAGGAAGTCCGCAAGCACTGGGAGCATGTGAACGAGGCTTCCGGCCAGCCGTTCGACTATGGCTTCTTTGATCGCGAGTCCTTCGTCTACGACACCGAACCCGCCAGCCGGGCGCTGGTTGCGGCGAAGAAGATGGGCACGGACAGGCCGCTGGAATTCCTGGCGACACTGCAGGGTGCGTTCTACCGGGACAATCGCGACGTCACCGACACCGGAACCCTGGCCGACATCGCCGCAGAGTTCGGGCTGGACCGTGATGCGTTCCTGGAAACCTTCGCCAGCGAGAACACCCGCGAAATGACCCAGCGCGACTTTGCCTTCAGCCGCCAGCTCGGCATCCACGGCTTCCCGTCACTGCTCGGCTACGACGAGGAACGCTATCGCCTGCTCGCCATGGGCTACCAGGAATGGGACTGGCTGGAACAGGTGATCCAGCGCTGGATCGGCAAGGCCTCCGGCGCGACCGGGACCGTTCACTGATTGCCTGCAGGACGCTCGCGGACCTGATCCGTGCGCCCGGCCTCCCGCGCCGGGGCGGCACTGCTGTGTACCAGGATCAAGTCCGGGTACGGCGTCGGTGGGGTGGGAGCGGTGAGCACCAATGTCCTGCCCACTCACGACGCTCGCGGCACTGATCCGAACCAGATTGCACGCTGGATACTCGGATCGAGTCCGGGCACAGCGTCAGGGAGGGACGGTCGGTTCAAATGAGCCGCCCCTCCGCCCTGCGTTCGCTGTTGGTGACCGGTCGCGCCAGCCACCCCTATTTCTTGCTGAACGACTCCCGGGCCTCCTGGGCTGCCGAGAGGTTCGCGCCGAGCCAGCTCTGGTCGAAATCAGCGTAGCTGGAGACCTGGTTCAGGGCGTTCGCGGTGGCGTTCACCGCCTCCTTCACCATCCTGACGGCGGTCGGCGGCATCGAGGCTGCGGTCTCGGCCAGCTCGAGCGCCCGTTCCGCGGTCTTGCCGTCGTCGGCGACTTCGTCGACCAGACCCCAGTCCAGCGCCTGCGCCGCCCCCATCTTCTCGCAGAGGATGATGATGCGCTTGGCCCGCGCCGGACCGACCAGCCGCGTCAGGCGGGGCTGTGCGCCCCACTGCAGGTTCAGGCCGATCTTGATCTCCGGCACATACAGAAAGGCGGAGCGGCCCAGCACCCGCCAGTCCAGCGCCAGCGGCAGCGCGAAGCCTGCACCGACCGCCATCTTCTCCATCGCCGCGACGGTGATCTGGGGCATCTTCTCCCAGGCATCGCACAGGCGTCCGCCCATGCGAAAACGGTCACGGATGTCCAGTTCGCTCAGGCCTTCGGTGCGCCACATGTCGGCATCGGTCAGATCCGCGCCGGACGAGAAATAATTGTCATTGCCCCGCAGGACCACGGCGTGGACCTCGCGGTCATCGTGAAATGACAGCCCCACTTCCGTCATCTCCCGCATCAGGGTCGGGTTGAAGGCATTCAGCTTCTCGTGGCGGTCCATGGTGACGATGGCCACCTTGCCGCGACGCTCGATCTCGACGTTTTTCCAGCTCATGATTGGTTCCTCCCCAGGAAAAGCCCATTGTGGCTCAGTTCAGCCGTCGTGTCAGCTTTTCCCGTGCCTTTTCCAGCAGTTGCACGGCAGCCATGCCCTCAAGATGGGCCAGGCCATCGTCCAGAATCTCCTGCGCCGCCATCAGGTTTCCCGATTTCGCCGCCAGGTCGGCCCGGTCGAGCCAGACACCCGGCTCCCGCGGTGCGAACAGGGAGATGCGATGCAGGATCTCCGCGGCACGGTCCAGGTCGCCCGACTGTTCCGCCCGGATGCGAATGTTGTTCTGTAGTCGCATCAGGACATGGCGCAGCGGCACCGCCGCCATGTGCTCCGGCTGCAGCGCCACATCCCGCCCCGCGATCCGGTTCAGCAGGGCCTGCAGTTCATCCATGGTGCGGGTACGTCCGCCGTTGAAGGGGTCAATGATCGCCAGCCCCTCCGGGAATGCCAGGCGCAGGAGGAAATGACCGGGGAAATTCAGCCCCATCAGCGACCAGCCCTGCGCACGGGCGACATGGATATAGAGGATCCCCAGCGCCACAGGCAGACCGCGACGACGGTTGATCACCGCCATCATGTCTGCGTTGCGCATGTCATCGTAGGTCTGGCCGTCGCCACGATAGTCGAACTGCCCGGCCAGCCGTTCGGCAAGCCAGCTCGCGGCCGGTGCTGCGGCGGGTGGAGCGGACGCCAGTTCGGCGAGATGCCGGCGATAGGGTGCGGGGTCACGTTCCGGATGGTCCGCCATGGAAAGCGCCAGGGCCACCTCCGCCACATCCAGGTCGCTGTCGGCCAGGCCGGCGGCCCGGCGCAGAACCGACTGCCAGTCGCTCTCCGCCATACCGGATCAGCTGCCGCGGGAAGGATCGTTCTTCAGGCGAACATAGCTCTCCACCTTCCGGACCCCCTCGATATTGCGGGCATGGCGGATCACGCGGTTCAGTTCGGCCTCATCCTGCGCGATACCGATCAGATAGATCGTGCCGTTGACGGTCTCCAGCGAGTAGTTGATGCCATTGACGTCCGGATCACCGATGATCTTGCCGCGCAGTTCGGTCGAGATCCGCACGTCACGGGCAAAGTTCTGGAAGCCCCCCTCCGTCGTCACCTGGATGGCATTGGCGACTTCCTTCACGCCCTTGATCTTCCAGGCAAGCGCCTCTGCCCGCAGGCGGCTCTCGTTCTTCTCCACCTTGCCGGTCAGCAGTACACGGCCTTCCACCACCTCGTGATCGACATCGCGGAAGAGCTGGAAACTGTCTTCCAGCAGGCTGGTGCTGAGGGCGGTGGAAATCGTGGCATCGTCGATGGCATCGCCGATGGAGCGTTCCTGCGCCAGGCTGACACCGGCGGTTGCGCCCGCGCCGAAGATCGCACCGGCACAGCCGCCGAGCAGCCCGGCGGCACTGCAAAGCGCCACCACCGCGAGAACGCGCGATCCCCGGGATCCCGTTGAAAGAACTGACATTGGGCCGTCTCCTGTCCATGCGAGCGGGCTGTCACGGCCCGATCAGCGAATCATGCAACCGATGATACGGCATCTGGGTAGCGAAAGCGGGCGATTTCAAGGCCGCCACATATCCGGCAGATGCACCGGCAACCGGCGTGGCAGGACCGCAATCAGGTCGAAACGGTACCCCTGCACATCCGCACCCAACTGGCCTGAAGCCCGCAGATACTCGGCCGCGCGCAGGATTCGCTGCTGCTGGCTGCGGCTGACGGCGCGGCGCGCGGCGCTCATTTCCGGGCGACGTTTCACCTCGACAAATGCCACAACCTTGCCACGGCGGGCGACGATATCGATCTCTCCCACAGGCGTCCGCAGGTTGCGCCCGACAATGCGATAGCCCTTCAGCCGCAGCATCCAGACCGCCAGTGTCTCCGCCCCGCGCCCGGCCAGAAAGGCACGCTGCCGCTTCTGGCGACTGCCTGCCGGTTGCGCCATCTCAGTCACTCTTCTTCGGGGCCAGTTCGACGGCGCGACGATAGACCTCCCGGCGCGGCAGACCCGTCTCGGCAACGACCGCATCGACGGCATCACGGGTGCGCAGCCGGGACAGGTGGTCCCGCAGCAGGGCATCGATATCCACCGCCTCCACATCCGCATCATCGGCGGGCGGGCCGACAACCAGAACGATCTCCCCCTTCGGCTGACCGGCCTGCGCGTAGTGCGCGACCAGCTCGGGGATCGAACCGCGCCGCACTTCTTCGAACATCTTGGTCAGTTCGCGGGCAACGGCGACCTGCCTGGCCCCCAGCACCCCGGCCATGTCCCCCAGCACCGCCTGCAGCCGGTTCGCGGTCTCGTAGAAGACAAGCGTCGCCTGCACCGCGCCCAGCTCCTGCAGCACCTTCCGGCGCGCCGCCGATTTCGGCGGCAGGAACCCACCGAACAGGAACCGGTCACTGGGCAGCCCCGCCACCGACAGGGCGGTGATCACCGCGGACGGTCCCGGCACAGCGTGCACCGCAATGCCCGCCGCGCGCGCCTCATCCACCAGCTTGTAGCCGGGGTCGGAGATCAGCGGCGTGCCTGCGTCGCTGGTCAGGGCGATGGCGGCCCCGCCGGAGAGGGCGTTCAGCAGGGCGGGCCTCACTTTCGCCCCATTGTGATCGTTGTAGATATCCAGCGTCGCGGTGGCCCCGAAGCTCTGCAGCAGACGCCGCGCGACCCGCGTGTCCTCCGCCAGGACCCGGTCCGCGGACGACAGGACGTGACGTGCCCGCGGGCTCAGATCGTCGAGATTGCCGATCGGGGTGGCCACGACGTAAAGTCCCGGCGCCAGGGCGCGCGGTCCCGGCCGGGCATGTGAAGAGGATCTGACCATGGCCGCAGGTTACGCCGATTCCGCAAGGATTGCAGATATGTCCGACCGCCGCAGAAGCCGTTTCCTCACAGGTGTTTCCGGGCTGCTGCTGATCGGGCTGGCAGCCTGCAGCAACCCGGCAGCGGAGAAACCGGCCACCGAAGCCGCACCGGTCGCGAAGGCCGCGCCGGCCAGACCCGCGCCTGCCGCACCAGCGAAACCCGCCGAGCCGGTGATACCGGGCGGCCTCGCCGGGACCTTCGGCTCCATTGAAACCCGCTCCGCCGAGGGATTCAGGATGCAGCAGATCCTGCTCAACCGTCCCGAACTGGACGGCCAGCGGCCTGTCCGGGTCGCCATTCTGGTGCCGTTGACTGGCCGTGCGGCCGGGGTGGGACAGCGACTGCTGGACGCGGCAATGCTGGCCATGTTCGACCAGCAGCAACCCCGGCTGAACCTGATTCCGAAGGATACCCAGGGCACACCGGAAGGGGCCGAGCAGGCCGCCCGCCTGGCCCTGGCGGAAGGCGCGGAAGTCATTGTCGGGCCCCTGTTCGGCAATCACGTGCAGGTGGTCAATGCCGTGGCCGAACCGGCGGGGGTGCCGGTACTCGCCTTCTCCAACGACAGTTCCGTCGCGGGCCGTGGTGCCCATATCCTGGGGGTAACGCCGACAAACGAAGTCCGCTCCATCATCGGCTTCGCACTGGCCCGCGGCCACAGCAAGATCGCCGCCTTCCTGCCGGACTCGGTCTATGGCCGCCGGGTGCATCAGGCCCTGGTCGAGACCATGGAACAGTCGCTTGGCGAGCTGGTCCGGGCGACCTACTACCCGGCCGGCGCGGAAGCCGACGATGAACTGCTGCTGCAGTATGCCCGTGAATTCGCCGACTACGACCTGCGCAGGCAGGCGCTGGAGGAGGAACGGGCCCGGCTGGAAAGCAATGGTGACGCCATCTCGAAATCCGCGCTGGAGCGGCTGGAGGTGCTGGATACGCTTGGCGATCCGCCGTTCGACGCTGTGCTGCTGGCCGAGCCTGCCAGCCGCCTGCCCACGATCGCCCCCCTGCTGGCGTTCTATGACGTTGACCCCGTGGTGGTGAGGTACCTCGGACTCGGCGGCTGGTTTGCCAGTGACCTGCAATCGGAACCGACCCTGATCGGCGGCTGGTTCCCGGGCCCCGACCCGGGCTTCTACAACAGTTTCGCCAGTCGCTTCAGCGCCACTTTCGGCACGGAACCGGACCGGATCGCCATGCTGGGATATGACGCCATTGCCCTGGCCGCCACACTGATCCGGGATCAGCCTGCGGGACAGCCGGTCTTCAGTGAGTCGGCCCTGCTGGATGACCAGGGCTTTGCCGCCTACTACGGCACGTTCCGCCTGCGCGCGGATGGCCAGAGCGAACGTCTGCTGCCCGTGCTGGAAGTTGCGCGGGACGGGCTGCGCGTGGTGGGCAGCCCGCGCCAGGGCTTTGCGCCTCTGCTGAACTGATCGGCGACGCCCGCGGGCATTTCCATCACCACCCAATCTGTTCTAGCATCCCGCCAGACGACAACTGACGCTTTGCGATCTGGGGGAAGACGAAATGGATGTTCGGGCAGCACTGGCCGTTGAAGCAGGCAAGCCGCTGGAAGTCACCACGGTTCAGCTTGAAGGACCGAAGGCCGGTGAGGTGATGGTGGAGGTCAAGGCGACCGGCATCTGCCACACTGACGAGTTCACCCTGTCGGGCGCTGACCCGGAAGGTATCTTCCCCTCCATCCTGGGCCATGAGGGCGCGGGCGTGGTGGTGGAAGTCGGCCCCGGCGTCACCTCGGTGAAGCCCGGCGACCACGTCATTCCGCTCTACACACCGGAATGCCGCCAGTGCAAGTTCTGCCTGTCGGGCAAGACCAACCTCTGCCAGGCCGTGCGCGCCACCCAGGGCCAGGGCCTGATGCCCGACGGCACCAGCCGCTTCAGCCGCAACGGGTCGCCCGTGTTCCACTACATGGGCACATCCACCTTCGCCAACTACACGGTGCTGCCGGAGATCGCGGTAGCGAAGATCCGTCAGGACGCACCGTTCGAGAAGGTCTGCTACATCGGCTGCGGTGTCACCACCGGGCTCGGCGCGGTCATGAACACCGCCAAGGTGGAGGTGGGATCCACCGCCGCCGTCTTCGGTCTGGGCGGTATCGGGCTCAACGTGCTGCAGGGCCTGCGCATGGTCGGCTGTGACCGGATCATCGGCGTCGATCTGAACAATGACCGCCGCGAACTGGCGGAGAAGTTCGGCATGACCGACTTCATCAATCCCAACGAGGTCGGCAACGACAAGGTGGTGGAGGCCATTGTCGATCTGACTGATGGCGGCGTCGACTATTCCTTCGAATGCATCGGCAACGTCAACGTCATGCGCCAGGCGCTGGAGTGCTGCCACAAGGGCTGGGGCGAGAGCATCATCATCGGTGTCGCCGGTGCCGGTCAGGAGATCGCCACCCGTCCGTTCCAGCTTGTCACCGGCCGGGTCTGGCGCGGCACGGCCTTCGGCGGTGCCAAGGGCCGCACCGATGTGCCGCGCATCGTCGACTGGTACATGGACGGCAAGATCAACATCGACGACCTGATCACCCACGTGCTGCCGTTCGAGGAGATCAACAAGGGCTTCGACCTGATGCATGCCGGTGAATCGATCCGTACCGTCGTCACCTATTGAGGTCCCTGCACCGAAACCTGCAGGCACCGGCGGCAGTGGGCCGCCTGACCATCGGGTCCCGGGAACAACGGGAGCGTTTCCGGGCGCGGGCTTTCGAGGGCCGGGTCCTGACCCTGCGCAAGGACTGGTCTGCCGTGTCGCAGAGGCAGGCCAGTCTGTTCTGACTGCAAAGGCAACCTGCCGGTCCGGCGGGTTGCCCCCATTGGCAATGTCGCAACCAGCGTCCGGGGAGGGACAATGGAACAGCAAGCAGAGACCCTGAACGAACTCGGTGCCGCGCTCGACGCGCGCCGCGAAACCATCCACACGGAAATGGGTGGGCAGGACAAGATCGACCGCATCCACGAGAAGGGCCGCTACACGATCCGCGAAAGGATCGCGAAGCTGGTGGATCCGAACAGCTTCAGCGAGGTCGGCACCTTCGCCGTCTCGGATCGGGTCGAGGATCGGGGCAACACGCCGGGCGACGGCAAGATCGGCGGTTTCGGCACGGTGGCCGGGCGTGCCATGGCCGTGGCCGGTGACGACATCACGGTGAAGCGCGGCTCCAGTTCCGTCATCGGCAGCCGCAAGCTGCACCGGATCTTCGAGACCGCCTGGGCCGATGGCACCCCCTGTGTCTATTTCGGGGAGACTGGCGGCGCCCGCATCCCGGACACGCTGGGGTCGGAAGGTTTCGTGAAGGTCCCGCCCGACATTGCCAACGCGCGCCGCCGCAGGCGCTCCCCCATGATTTCCGTGATCTGCGGCGAGAGCTTTGGCGGTTCGTCCTTCCAGTCGGCCTTCTCCGACGTGGTCATTCAGGTGGAGGGGACCTGCCTGGCCGTCACCAGCCCGCGCGTCATCGAGATCGCGACGGGGGAGAAGATCGGCTTCGAGGAACTGGGCGGCACCTCGGTCCACGACCGCATGACCGGTCAGATCGACCGGGTCGCGAAGGACGAGGATGATGCCATCGACCAGGTGCGGACCCTGCTCGGCTATCTGCCACAGAACTGCTGGGAAGAACCGCCGCGCACCGCCTATGACACCAACATCGGCCCGGACGACAAGATCAGCGATCTGGTGCCGATGAAGCGCACACGGGCCTATGACATGCGCCGGGTGCTGCGGCGCATGACCGACGACGGCAGCATCTTCGAACTGAAGCCCAATTTCGGCCGCAGCCTGATCACCGCCTTCGGGCGCATCGCCGGTCGGTCGGTGGGCTTCGTCGCGTCGCAGCCGGTGATCTATGCCGGGGCGCTGTCGCCCGATGCCTGCGACAAGGCCACGGCCTTCCTCAGCCTCTGCGACGCCAACAACATCCCGCTGATCTTCATGCAGGACACGCCCGGCTTCATGGTCGGGCGGCAGGTGGAGCATGCCAATCTGCTGGCCAAGGCGATCCGCTTCGCGGAGGCACTGGCGCTGGTGGAGGTGCCGCGCCTGACCGTGGTGATGCGCAAGGCCTTCGGCCTCGCCTATTTCTCCCTGTCGGGCAGCAGCATGGGGGGACGCGCCGTCGCCGCCTGGCCGTCTGCGGAGATCAGTTTCATGGACCCGGCGGTTGGCGTGAACGTGGTCTATGCCGACAAGCTGGCGAAGCTGGACCCGGAAGCCCGGGGTGCGGAACATGCCCGCCTGATGGCGGAGGTTGCCCGCGACACGGGTCCGAACGCCGCCGCCGGTGCCATGCAGGTGGACGAGATCATCAACCCCGCCGACACCCGCGCCTGGCTGGCGCACCATGTCAGCCGCATGCACATCGACATTCCCCCGCGGGGGTCGTTCAAGCCGCTGGCGACCTGGCCGACCTGCTACTGAGCATGTCCCTGAAACCCGTGGACAGGAGAACGGGATGATCCAGCTCTACGAACACCCCCTCTCGCCCTACGCGCAGAAGGTGAAGATCGCCCTGCGCCACAAGGACGTTCCGTTCAACCTCGTTCGGCCGGAGGGGCTGGGGTCCGGCGCTGCAGCAGCGGATTTCGCGCAGGGCAATCCACGGCGGGAAGTACCGCTGCTGGTGGACGGGGACTGCCGCATCTTCGATTCCACGATCATGCTGGAGTATCTCGAGGAAAAATGGCCGGAACCGTCGCTGATGCCGGAAGCCCCGGCGGAGCGGGCGCGCGTGCGCATGGTCGAGGATGTGATGGACACGCATCTGGAAGCCGTGAACTGGGGCCTGGGGGAGGTGAGGTACTTCCGGCGCGCGGAGGGGGCGCAGGCCGATGCGCTGCGGGGCCGGGCTGAAGCACAGCTCGACGGCTTCTTTGGCTGGCTGGAGACCCGGCTCGGCGATGCGGAATGGATGACCGGCGCACGATTCGGGCGTGCCGATCTGGCGGTGGTGCCGTTCCTCAATGCCTCCCGCGGGTTCGGATTTGCGCCGGCGGCGGGCGGCGCGCTTGCGGCATGGCTGGATCGGGTCAATGCGATTCCGGCGGTCGCAACCACGGCGGCGGAGGCCGAAGCCTCCATCGCCAGTATCGGCAAGGCCTATCGCGCGGTGGAAGGCGGCGGTTTCCGTCGCCACTATCGGGACCACCGCCTGGAATGGATGATCCGTTCCGGCGGCTTCGACATTGTCGCCCGGGGTCTGGAGCGGGGCGACATCCGTTTCACCGACGGTTTCGACGGGGGGAGCGACTGATGTCCGCCATGGAGCCGGCCACGGAATCCTTCGGTCTCGAAGGCAAGGCCGTGCTGGTTGTCGGGGGCGGCGCCGCCGGTGACGGCATCGGCAACGGGCGTGCGGCGGCACTGCTGCTCGCCCGCGCCGGGGCGGACGTGATGGTGGTCGACCGTCAGGCGGACCTGGCCGAGGCAACGGTCCGGATGATCCGCGACGCAGGCGGCTCGGCAGCGGCGATCGATGGTGACGCGACGCGGGAGGACGATTGCCGGAACATGGTGGCGCGGACGCTGGCGGCCTTCGGCCGTCTGGACGGGCTGGTCAACAATGTCGGTATTGGCAGCCGCGGCAGTGTCGTCGCCATGAGCCAGACCGAGTGGCAGCGGGTGATGCAGGTCAATGTGGAGACCATGTACCTGACCTCCCGCTTCGCCATTCCCGCCATGTGCGAAAGCGGTGACGGGGGCGCGATCGTCAATGTCTCCTCCATCTCCGCGCTGCGTCCGCGCGGCCTGACCGCCTACACCACGTCCAAGGGGGCGGTGATCGCGCTGACCCGTGCAATGGCGGTGGACCACGGGCCGGACGGCATCCGGGTCAACTGCGTCGCCCCGGGTCCGGTCTACACGCCGATGGTCTACGCGCGGGGGATGAGCGATGCGGCGCGGGAGCAGCGCCGCAAGGCCTCCCTGCTGGGCCTGGAAGGCACCGGCTGGGACGTTGGCATGGCGATCCGGTTCCTGATCTCCGCGCAGGCCCGCTATGTCACCGGCCAGACGCTGGTGGTGGATGGCGGCGTCACCCTGCAGGGGCCGGAGCGCGATTCAGCAGGCTGAGCAAGACCACATGCAAGGGGGAGGACAACGGACATGGCTCGCGTGAAATATCTGACGAAGGACGACCTGGCGGAGGCGGACAAGCCGCTGCTGGATCGTGACATCAACCTGTTCCGGGCGCTGGCCCACAATCCGAAGGCCGCACGCGCCTTCAGCCATCTGGGACGGCATATCAGGTTCGGCAGCGGCCTGGATGGACGGTTGCGGGAGCTGGCCATCCTGCAGGTCGGCTACCTCGCCCGCTCGCCCTATGAATTCTCCCACCACATCAAGATCGGTGCGGACTTCGGCGTCAGTGACGCGGATATCGCCGCAATGATCGCGGAGACCAACGGGGAGGATACCGCGCTGGAACCCCTGGCCCGACTGGTCCTGCGCGCGGCGCGGGAGATGACGCTGGACGGCGGTGCCAGTTCCCGGACCTTCGACGAACTGAAACAGTATTTCGCCGAGGACATGATCATCGAGCTGTTTCTGGCCATTGCCTTCTACAATGGCGTCGTCCGCATGCTCGCCAGCCTGGAGATCGATGTGGAGCCGGAATACCAGCAGTACCTCGACCGCTTTCCGTTTCCGACCGACTGAGCGCCTGACTGCCTGACCGAGGGAAGGAGCAGCCCATGAAGATCCGTTCCGCCGAGATCATCCGCCTGTCGATCCCCTTCACCGATGGCAGTTCCGGGGTCGGCCTGATGCCGCAGCAATGGACGCATCTGGATGTCGCCCTGCTGAAACTCACGACCGAGGATGGCACCGTCGGCTGGGGCGACGGCTTCGCCTACCATTGCGTCGGGGCCACCATCGCCGCATTGCAGGACATGGTACTGCCGCATGTCGTGGGCGCGGAAATCGATGACATTCCGGCCTTCAACCACCTGCTTCAGAAGCGGCTGCACCTGCATGGCCGCTATGGCATCACCATCTTTGCCATATCCGCGGTCGATACCGCGCTGTGGGACATCGCGGCGAAGCAGCAAGGGGTGTCGCTGGCCCACCTGCTGTCGGACAGCCCGCGCCCGTCGATCCCGGCCTATGCCAGCCTGGTACGCTACGGCAATCCCGGACAGGTGGCGGAATTCACGGCGGATGTGGTCGCGCGGGGGTTCCGGACCGTGAAACTGCACGAGATCGCGCTGGACTGCATCGAAGCCGGTGTCGCGGCGGCGGGCAGCGGGGTTCGTGTCACCACCGACGTGAACTGCAACTGGTCGCTGGAGGAAGCGCACCGGATGATGCCGGAGATGCAGCGCCTCGGCCTCTACTGGGTCGAGGAGCCGGTGTTTCCGCCTGACGATGCGGAGACCCTGGGCGCACTGCAGGATCAGTATGGCGTCTCCATCGCCAGCGGCGAGAACGCCTGCACCCTGACCGAATTCCGCCGCACCATCCCGAAGCTCGACTTCGTCCAGCCGTCTGTCACCAAGGTCGGCGGCGTGTCGGAGGCCGTGGCGATCTGCGATGCGGCAGCCGAGGCGGGCAAGCGCGTCATGCCGCATTCGCCCTATTTCGGGCCGGGGTACTGGGCCACCCTGCAGGTCATGGCAGCGAAACCGAACGCGGAACTGTTCGAATTCTTCTGGATCCAGCCCGAAGCCTTCATCGACCCGACCATCCCGACGCCGGTCGATGGCAGCATCACTGTTCCCGACCGCCCCGGCATCGGCTTCGAGCCCGACCCGGACGTGCTGGCGAAATATCGGGTCGCATAGCGACCCGGCGTCGGCTCAGACCTGCCCGCCGCCGTCAGCAGAGAGTGTCTGGCCCGTGACGTAGCGCGCGCGGGCCGAGAACAGGAACAGCGCGGCACCGCCTGACCATGCCGGGTCGCCGAGAATGTGTCGGGCCGTGGTCATCCGGCCGCCCCCTGCCAATGCGGTTCCAGCCATGTTCCGATCTGACTGATCGACTGGCGCGCGATCTCCAGTCGCGGCCAGAACCAGTGCCAGACATGCGGCACGCCGTCCGTCATCTGCAGGGTGACATCCGCACCCGCTGCCTGCGCCCGCTCCGCCAGCCGCAGGGTATCGAAGCGCAAGGCCTCCGCATTGCTGGCCTGAACCAGCAACGGCGGCAGACCGGAAAGATCCGCGTGGATGGGTGAAGCGCCCGGATCGTCCAGCGCCGCGCCACCCACGTAAGCGGCGGCATAACCGGCGATATCCTTGAAATCGATCAGCGGATCGTCGGCGGTCGCCTTCGCGACATCGGATCCTGCCGCGACATCCAGATCCACCCAGGGGGACAGACAGACACCGGCGACGGGTGCAACCCCGCCCCGGTCGCAAAGGGCTGTCAGCGCCGCGACTGTCAGGCCACCGCCTGCGGAATCCCCCATGACACATACCTTCGCCGCAGGCCGTTCGAGTCGTATCTGTTCGACCGCAGCGCAGGCATCAAGCAGCGCTGCGGGGAAGGGATGCTCAGGGGCCAGACGATAGTCCGGCACCAGCACATCCGAACGGGCGGCGACGCCGATCGCGGCGGCAAGGTGGCGGTGGGAGCGCGGGGAGCCGATGCCATACCCGCCGCCGTGCAGATAGACGATCATCCGGTCCGCAGCCGCGCCCGAGACCTGAAGCAGCTCGCCCGCCAGTTCCCCGCAGGACCAGTCACTGACAGTGACACCGTCGGGCAGTGCAAAGGCCTTCTCCGCCCGGTCGTAGAGCGCCCGGCGTTCCGCCAGCGAGACTGTATGGGCCGGCGGCTGCTGCTCCAGGAATGCGATCAGATCGCTCAGTTCACTCATGATTCCCCTCCCCTGACGGTCGAAGCCTTGCATACGGCGCAGCCGACACGTGAATATGGTCACCTGGAATACTATAATCTAGGTCATGTAGTGTCACGGCGAGTCGGCACAGCAACAGGGGAGAGAGATCGATGAAACTTTGTGAAGGACGCGTGGCGATCGTCACGGGCGCGGGACGGGGACTGGGGCGCAGCCATGCGCTGATGCTGGCCGAGCATGGGGCAAAGGTAGTCGTCAATGACCTCGGCTCCGCCGCGAGCGGCATCGGGGAGGATGCGACACCGGCGGACGAGGTGGTGGCGGACATCCGCGCGGCGGGTGGCGAGGCAGTGGCCGACCACAGCGACGTTGCCACCTGGGACGGCGCCCAGGGCGTGGTGCGCAAGGCCATCGATACCTTCGGCGACGTCAATGTCATCATCAACAATGCCGGTATCCTGCGCGACCGCATGATGGTGAACATGACGGAGGACGAGTGGGACTCGGTCGTCCGCGTGCACATGAAGTCGACCTTCGCCGTCACCCACCATGCCGCCAACCACTGGCGCATGATCAGCAAGCAGGGCGGCAGCCCGGAGGCGCGGGTCATCAACACCACCTCCCACTCCGGCCTCTACTGCAACATCGGCCAGACCAACTACGCCGCCGCCAAGGCCGGCATCGCCACCTTCTCCATCGTCGCGGCGCGGGAGCTGCAGCGCTATGGCGTCACCGTCAATGCCATCGCGCCGCGTGCCACCACGCGCATGACCGAAGGCCTGCGTGAATGGACGGAGGAGCAGTTGGACAAACGGCGGCCGGAGTGGGTCTCGTCGCTCGTGACCTGGCTGGCCAGTACGCAGTCGGCAGGCGTCAGCGGGCGCGTGTTCGAAGCCTGGGGCTATGGCTTCACGGTGGCGGAAAGCTGGCAGCATGGCGCAACAGCACCCGCATCGCTGGACCCGACCACCATCAATGACAGCATGCGGGACGCCATTGCGAAGTCACGCCCCAACGCAGGCATCGATATCGGTGTCGAACTGGATCCCTGACCGGGGCCGCACCGCAGGAACATCAGTCGTCGCCGTCGAGAATGCCCCGGATATTGTCCTTCATCCGGCCCAGCACCCTCTCGGCGGTGGCGATGTCCTCGTCCGACAGGCCGTCCAGGACCGTGTGGTTCAGGCGGTGACCGACCGTCGCCATCTGGTCCAGCACGCCCTGCCCCCGTGCCGTGACGACGATCCGTTTCGCGCGGCGGTCACGGCTGTCGGGGCGGCGTTCGACAAAGCCGCTGGCCTCCAGCCGGTCGATCAGCCCGGTCATCGGCGCCTTGCCCATGTCCAGGATGCGCGCCAGCTTCGTCTGGGGCATCCCGGCCTCAGCCCCCTCGGTGCCGAGACTGCGCGACAGTTGCGCCAGCACCCACCACTGGGAACGGGTGATGCCAAGCGGCTTCATCTCCTGATCGAACAGCGTCCGCCGCATGCGGGAAACGTCATGCACCAGAAACCCGATCCGGAACTGCGGTGACTGCGCCGAAGGCCCCGATGAAGCTGCCGGTTCGTCGGTGGGTTCTCTGACCGCCATCGTGACCTCTTCCGCAGGATGCATTGCCGTCGTTTCCGACACCTTATTGAACAAAACCATCCTGCAGAATACCACTTTCCGTCAGGACCACGGGACAGTCGATCACGCGAACAGCAGGACCAGCGAGAGCAGGATGGCGATCATCGGCACAGTCCGGTGGACATCGGGCGCGCCCGCAGGCGTCGGCACGCGCCGCTTCAGCGCAAGCAGGGCGAGGTTCACGACGATAAAGATGCACAGCAGGATGTAGGTCGTTACCTGGGCCAGTTTCTCGATGGGGGCACTCAATGCCAGGACGACAACGATCAGGGTCACGGCGACGGTCGCCGCGACAGGTGTTCCCAGCCGGTCACTGGTGGCATGGGCCCAGGTGAACAGGCGGTTCCGGCGGCCCAGGCCATACAGCACGCGGGCGGCCATGACGATCTGGGCCAGCACGCCGTTCAGTGTGGCGAAGATCGCGATCACGATGATCGTGTCCGGTGACCAGCCTGTTCCCTTCTCGAACACCAGGGCCAGCGGGCGTTCGCTCTGCGCCAGTTGCTGCATGTCGACGGCCCGGATCGCAGCGACCGCGACAAGCACGTAGAGCAGGGTGGTGATCATGATCGCGCCGACGATGCCGCGCGGCATGGTCCGGACAGGGTCGATGGTTTCCTCCGCCAGGTTGACCATGTCCTCGAAACCGATGAAGGCGAAGAAGGCCAGCAGTGCCGCGGCGAGCAGCATCGGACCGCCGCCGTGCAGCAGGGAACCCAGGTCCACCATGTCTGCCAGGGGTGTCACCGGTTCGGCACTGAAACCCGCCCCGACGATCAGCAGCAGGCCGACAATCTCGATGAGGGTGAGAATCGCGGCAAACACCAGGGACTCCAGCACGCCGACAAGGGCGATGCAGCCCAGCAAGAGGCCGACAAGGATCTCGAGCCAGAATCTCGGCAAGTCGACAAGCGCGGCAAGATAGCCAACCCCACCCTTCAGGATCGCTGCCGCCGAGATCACGCCGACACAGGCAACCGCCACACCGACACAGTCACCGAACCACCCGATACCGAAGGCGGTGCGGACATAGGCGGCCTCCCCCGCGCTTTCCGGTATCCGGGCCGAAAGCTCGGCAAAAGAAAGCGCCGAGAGCGCCGCTGCCACGCCCGCGACAACGAAAGAAAGCGGGGTCAGCGCGCCCGCCACGCCCGCGACCTTGCCCACCAGCACATAGATTCCGGCGCCGACCATGACGCCGACGCCGTAGAGGATCAGCAGGCTCAGTCCGACGCGGCGATGAAGGGCCATGGTGGCGTCCTTTCAGGGAACCGGGGAGAAACGGAGAGACGCAGCAATCGGGCAGCGGATGGCGCTATCGCATCAGCAGAACAGGCATGTGTGCCGACGCGAGGAATGCAGCCAGGTTCGGCCCGGCCAGTGCCCCGTTCTGCGGCGAGACGATGACAAGCCCGGCATCCGAGCGGATCTGCTGGATGAGGTCCGCTGTCTGGACGGCGGCGGTAATCCGGGCAGGAAGATCAAACGACCGCAACTGGCTCTCGGCTTCGGCGGGTGTGACGGCCGCACCGGAAAGGACCTCCACCACGCGGTCACTGTCCCCCTTGAACCACCGGGCGGCGGCCAGACCACGGGCAAGAAATCCGGCACTGTCGGCGACCACGACGATGCGCCCCTGCCCGACGCTCTCGCCCGGCGGCAGCACCAGGACGGGGGCGGACATCCGGCGGATGGTCGCGGCAAGCGTCGCCCCCACATGTCCGGGACGGCGCGACAGCACCAGCAGGTCATCCTGATCCGCCTGCGATACAAGCGTCTCAGCCACGATTCCGCGCACCGTCCGCAGCTCGCAATGACACCGGAGCGCCGCCGCAGTGGCCGATACGTGGCGCGCGAGCAGCGCCGACTGCGCCCGCAAGGCGGCATCCATCGCCCGGGCGTCCAGCGTCTCGGAAAGTCCCGTCACCGTGCTCACGTGCCGCGCGGGCAGCCCCTCCCCCGCCAGGACATTCACCATGCGGGAGTCCTCGACAAACAGACCTTCCGCCTCGGCATTCAGCCGGTTTGCCAGCCGCAGGGCCTCGGGCAGCATGGAACGCGCTGCCGGGGAGAGGTCCAGGGCCAAGAGCATCCGGCGGATCGCGAAGCCTGCCGTCATCCCGCCCCCTCCGGCGGGTCGGGATCACGACCCGCGTCCGACGATGCCGCCTTCGACGCCTTCGCGAAGGCCGTCAGCCTGTCCTCGACCAGGCGATGAATGGTGCCCTCGGCAAAGCTGCCGTCCGCCCCGCGCGGGCCTGTTGCCATGCCGGTCAACAGCGACAGCGCCTCATCGACGTTGCTGACCGCATGTATCCGGAATGTCCCTTCCCGTGCCGCCGCGACCACATCCTCCCGCAACATCAGATGCCTGACATTCGACCGCGGAATGATCACGCCCTGGCTGCCGGACAGCCCACCTTCGCGGCAGATGTCGAAGAAACCCTCGATCTTCTCGTTCACGCCGCCGATGGCCTGGGAGACACCATGCTGGTTCACCGAACCGGTCATCGCGAGATCCTGACGGATCGGGACACCACTGATGGCGGACAGCAGCGCACAGAGTTCCGCCATGGAGGCGCTGTCCCCGTCCACCCCGCCGTAGGACTGTTCGAACACCAGACTGGCGGAGAGGGTCAGCGGCCTGTCGGGCAGATAGTGCTGGGCAACGAAGCCCTGCAGGATCATCACGCCCTTCGTGTGCAGCGCACCGCCAAGCTTCGCCTCCCGTTCGATATCCAGGACGCCGCCACGGCCCGTGCGCACACGCGCCGTGATCCGGCTCGGCTGACCGAAGGCGAGAGACCCCGCCTGCAGAACCGACAGGCCGTTGACCTGCCCCACGGCGCTGCCCGCGACATCCACCAGCACGACGTCCTGCGCAATGCGCTCGTAGATCAGGTCGCGGACCCGGCTGCCCCGACGGATACGGGCGTCCAGAGCAGCGGTCACACTGTCGGCGGACACAACGGACGCCCCTCCGGCCGCAGCCAGATGACTGGCCTCCCGCGCCAGATCGATCAGGTCGCCAACCTGTGTCGAGAAACGCTCCGCGTCCCCTGCCTTGCGAATGGCATGGTCCAGGATTGCAGCGACGGCAGCGCTGTCGAGAGGCAGCAGCCCCTCGTTGCGCGATGCCGTGGAAATGATGGCGGCAAGCTGGAGAGCCGTTTCCGGCTGGCGCGGAACCTGATCCTCGATATCCGCCGCGATCTTGAACAGCTCCGGGAACTCGGGGTCGTGCACCGACAGCAGGTAATAGAGTTGCCGGTCACCGATCAGCACGATCTTCGTTTCCAGCGGAATCGGTTCCGGGTCCAGCGTGACCGTGGAGATCATGCCCATCGACTGCGCGATCGATTCGATCCGGATCTCCCGCGAACGCAGCGCCCGTTTCAGCTGATCCCAGGCAAAGGGCTGGGTCAGGATCTGGCGGGCGTCGAGCACCAGATAGCCACCGTTGGCCCGATGCAGCGCGCCACCGAGGATGAGGTTGAAGTCGGTGGCCAGCGCACCGAACTGGGCAATATGCTCGATCCGGCCAAAGACATTGCCATGCGACGGGAATCCTTCCGCGACGATGGGCGCGCCGGTGGACTCGGCATTGTTGACGATCAGGTTCGCGCGGTATCGCCGCTGCACCGCGCTGCGCGCCGCCTCCGGGCTGGCTTCCGCTTCACCCGGCGCGTTCTGTGACGGGGCGGGACGCAGGAACTGGGCGGCATTCTCCACGACATCCGCCTCGACCGCATTGATGTGGGCAGCCACCTCCGGCAGATCGGCGTAGGCCTTCTCCAGCTCGTCCGTCAGATGGCCGACGGCAAAGCGGGTGACTTCCCTCTCGAGCTCGCGGACCTTCTCGCGGTGCTCCTTCTCCAGCGCCGGAATCTGCACGACGATATTCTTCAGCAGGCCCTGCAGACGCTCGATTTCCGACTGGAACCGCGCCTGTTCCGCCTGATCCAGGCCGCGAAACGCCTCAGGCGTCAGCACTTCGCCGTCCTTCGCCGGCGCGAAGGTGAAACCCATGGGTGTGCGGATCAGCGCCACGCCGGATTTCTCCGCATCCTCATGGATCGCGGCAAACAGCTCCTGCTGCCTCGACTGCATTGCCTCGTCCAGCGCGCGGCGGCGCGCCTGATAGTCATCCCCCTCGAAAGCGCCCGGAATGGCCGCGCTGAGCTCGTTCACCAGCGTGTCCATGTCTTCCTTCAGACGCAGGCCACGGCCCGGGGGAAGCCTGATGGCGCGCGGCTTGTGCGGATTCCGGAAGTTGTGGACGTAACACCAGTCCGGCGGCGTGGGCCGTTCCGCCGCAAGCGGCTTCAGGATGCTGGAGACGATCCGGTGACGACCATGACCGGGGCCACCCATGACGAAGACATTATAGCCCTGGGACGGGATGCCGACGCCGAAGCTGACCGCTTCGATCGCCCGTTCCTGCGTGATGTTCTGGGCCACATCGGACAGCTCTGCCGTTGTCGAGAATCCAAGACTGGCCGGCTCCGTCACCTGACGGAGCTGTTCAGGGGAAACCACAAGGTCATCGGTCTGCATGGTTCACCTCGATCATCAGCGGACGGCAAGGATGAAGAACCCGTCCGGATACCGGCACCGCCCGGCTGAAGCCACCGGACAGGCATTCTGCGATGCTAGGGCAAGCCCCCGCGATACCCGTTGATCCAGATCAACCTGCACGGACAGCGATCTGCAGTCGTGATCATGGTTCACGGAGATGCGGATCACCGGTAGCTTGCGGGTCAGGAACCGGGCCGCGGATCAGGGTCGAAGGGCATGTCTGATATGGAATTCGACTACATCATCGTCGGCGCGGGCTCGGCCGGATGCGTCCTGGCCGATTGCCTGACCAGGAACGGTCGCACCACGGTCCTTGTGATCGAGGCCGGCGGTTCCGACGCCCGCTTCTGGATCAAGGTGCCGGTGGGTTACGGCTTCACCTTCTCCGACCCCAGGGTGAACTGGCGCTACAGCGCCGAACCGGACCCCGGGCTGAATGCACGGGTCGGCTACTGGCCGCGCGGTCGGGTGATCGGCGGATCGGGGTCGATCAATGCCATGGCCTGGGTGTGCGGGCAGGCCCATGATTTCAACGACTGGGAGGGCGCGGGCGCCGCCGGGTGGAACTGGAGCACCGCGCAACCGGTCTTCGAGCGGCTGGTGAGCCACAGCGAGACCGGCCCCGATGGCAGGGCACGAATCCGGGGCTCCGGTCCGCTGCGCGTATCCGATCTCAGCGCCCGGATGCACCCGTTCTCGTCCCGGTTCCTTGAAGCCGCGCAGGAGCTTGGCTGGCCGCTGACCGACGACATGAACGGCGACCAGCCTGAAGGACTCTCGCGATACCGCAGCACGGTGCGCAACGGCATCCGCTGTTCCCCGGCGGATGCCTTCCTGCGCCCGGCGCTGAGGCGGGGCAATGTGAGGGTGCTGAAACATGCGCTGGTGGAGCGGCTGCTGATCCGGGACGGGCAGGCCACGGGCGTGCAGTACAGCCTCGGGAACCGGACCATGACCGCCCACGCCAGGGGCGAGGTCATCGTCAGTGCGGGTGCCGTCAATTCCCCGCAACTGCTGCAACTGTCGGGCATCGGACCGGCAGGACTGCTGCGGTCGCACGGGATCGATGTTGTCAGTGACCTGTCGCAGGTGGGGCGGGGACTGCAGGACCATCTGGCGATCACCCATCACTTCATCGCCACCGAACCGACACTGAACACCCTGTTGAGCCGCCGGTCCGGGCAGTTCAGGGCCGGCCTGCAGTACCTGCTGACCCGCAGGGGGCCATTGAGTGTGCCGGTCAATCAGGTGGGCGGCTTCATCCGGTCGGAAGGGACCGCCGTGGTCCCGGACATGCAGGTGTTCTGCAATCCGGTATCCTATTCGACCCAACCCGGCGGCGCGCCACGAATGGATCACGATCCGGGGTTCATCCTGTCGGCTCAGCCCTGTCGTCCGACCAGCCGCGGGGAGATCATGATTGCCTCCGCCGATCCGCGCGAAGCGCCGCTGATCCAGCCCAACTCCCTGTCGACCGAAGCGGATCGCGCGGCGGCTGTCCGGGCCGGCAGGCTGTTGCGGTTGCTGGCCGGAACGCCGACGATAAGGCGCGTGACGCGTGCACCGAAGCCGCCGGACATATCGGTCATGACCGACGCCGAGATGCTGGAGAACTTTCGCGACCGTGCCGCGACCGTCTTCCACCCCTGCTGCACCTGCCGCATGGGGGACGACCCGGCCGCTTCGGTCCTGGATGAACGGCTGAGGGTGCACGGGATCGGGCGCCTGCGTGTCGTCGATGCCTCATCCTTCCCCAACATCACATCGGGCAATATCAATGCGCCGACGATGATGCTGGCCATGCGGGCCGCTGATCTGATCCTGGAGGACGCGCAGACCACCGCGCACCACACCTGAGAACCGAGAAGGACTGGGAAACGCATGCGTCTGGAAAAGATCGAGACCTTTGTCGTCGGCAATCCGCCGCCCCGTCACGGCGGTCGCTACTTCATCTTCCTGCGCCTGACCACCGCCTGCGGGATCACGGGGGTCGGCGAGATCTACAACGCCACCTTCGGCCCCGATCTCTGCGCCGCCATGGCCGTGGAGGTGTTCGGGCGCCAGTTCGAAGGACAGGATCCGCACCAAATCGAGAAGCTCTGGCGGCGCACCTATGGCGCCGGCTTCACCCAGCGCCCCGACGTGACGGTGATGGGCGTGCTCAGCGGTCTCGAGATGGCCTGCTGGGACATCATCGGCAAGGCGGCGGACAGGCCGGTCCACGACCTGCTGGGCGGCAGGGTGCATGACCGCCTGCGCAGCTATACCTACCTCTATCCGCCGGAGGGCGATGTCTATCCCGACCCGGATGTGCCCAATGTCTACAACGACCCGGACATGGCCGCGGAGGTCGCGGTGGCGATGGTCGAAAAGGGCTTTACCGCGGTGAAGTTCGATCCGGCGGGCCCCTATACCGTCTATGACGGCCACCAGCCGACGCTGGCGGATCTGGAGCGCAGCGAGATGTTCTGCAAGCGCATCCGGGAGGCGGTGGGCACCCGGGCCGACCTGCTGTTCGGCACCCATGGCCAGTTCACGGTCTCGGGCGCAAAGCGCATGGCCCGGCGGCTGGAGCCCTACGACCCGCTCTGGTTCGAGGAACCGACCACGCCGGAGAACCCCGCCGACATGGCGGAGATCGCGCGTTTCACCTCGATCCCGGTCGCTGCCGGTGAACGGCTGTGCACCAAGCACGAATTCGCCCGGCTGCTGGAGGCCGGTGCCGCCTCCGTCCTGCAGATGAACCTCAGCCGCGTCGGGGGTCTGCTGGAGGCGAAGAAGATCGCCGCCATGGCCGAGACCCGCCAGGCCCAGATCGCACCGCACCTCTACTGCGGGCCGGTGACGGCGGCGGCCAACATCCAGATCGCAACCTGCAGCCCGAACTTCCTGATCCTGGAAAGCATCGGCACCTTCACCGGACCCTACATGTCCATGGTCGACGCCGATTTCACCTGGCAGGACGGCTACCTGATCCCGCCCACCAGTCCCGGACTGGGCATCACGCTGAATGACGCCGTGATCGCCGCGAACCCCTATACCGGCACTGAACTGCATCTGGGCATGGCCCACGAACCCGTCGTGCCCTGAAGACCCGGTCAGCCAGGAAGGAGGCCCAGCCATGGTGATGCTGGACAGATTCTACATCGACGGCGCCTGGGTGGAGCCTGTCTCGACGGAAACCATGCCCGTGATGAACCCGGCGCATGACACCAGGATCGGCACGCTGAGCCTGGGAAACGCGGTCGATATCGACCGGGCGGTGGCTGCTGCCGCCGCCGCCTTCGAGACCTATTCACGGACAACTAGAGCCGAACGGCTGGCCCTGCTCGAACGTCTGCTGGCGGTGACCCGGACCCGCCTCGAGGATCTGGCCCAGGCAATGACTGCGGAGATGGGTGCCCCGATCACCATGTCCCGGGACGCGCAGGCCGACAGCGCGATCGGACACCTGGAGGGCTTCATCGCGGCACTGAAGGTGCAGCAGGAACGGGAGACCCTGCCCAACGGCGACATACTGACCCGCGAACCGATCGGGGTCTGCGGCCTGATCACGCCCTGGAACTGGCCGATCAACCAGATCGCGCTGAAGGTCATTCCGGCCCTTGCGACCGGCGCGACCTGCATCCTGAAACCGTCGGAGCACACGCCGCTTTCCGCCAGCATCTACGCCGAGATCATCCACGCGGCCGGTTTTCCTGCGGGTACCTTCAACCTGGTGCACGGTGACGGCCCCACCGTCGGGGCGGCCATGTCGCGCCACACCGGCATTGCCATGATGTCGTTCACCGGCTCCACCCGCGCAGGCAGCCAGGTCACAAGGGATGCCGCCGACACAGTGAAGCGGGTCACGCTGGAACTGGGCGGCAAGTCGCCCAACCTGGTCTTTGCCGACTGTGATCTGGAGCGCAGCGTCACCTCGGGCGTGGCGGAGTGTTTCTACAATACCGGCCAGTCCTGCGACGCGCCCACGCGGATGCTGGTCGAAAGGACCTGCTACGCCAGGGCACTGGAGATCGCCGCG
This sequence comes from Minwuia sp. IMCC3009, assembly GCF_029909415.1. Taxonomy (GTDB): domain Bacteria; phylum Pseudomonadota; class Alphaproteobacteria; order Minwuiales; family Minwuiaceae; genus Minwuia. Next base: position 6,116 of record NZ_CP123781.1, on the reverse strand, counting down.
GCAGCCGGCCGGGCGCAGGCGGTCGGCGACCCGCTTCAGGAAGGTGATCATATCGGCCCGCTGTTCGACAGGATCCAGTACGACCGGGTGCAGGCCATGATCCGGACCGGGATCGATGAAGGGGCGCGCCTGCTGGTCGGAGGCCCAGGCAAGCCGGAAGGTTTCGAGCACGGCTGGTACGCCCGGCCGACGATCTTCGCCGACGTGCACCCCGACATGCGCATCGCGCGGGAGGAGATCTTCGGACCGGTGCTGGTGATCATGCCGTTCGACAGCGAGGAAGAGGCCATCAGGCTGGCCAATGACACCGACTACGGGCTGGCGGCCTATGTCCAGACCGGCGATCCGGCACGGGCGGAACGGGTCTCGGACCGGCTGCGCGCGGGCGGCATCCACATCAATGGCCGTGCCGCAGGCTATGGCTCGCCCTTTGGCGGCTACAAGCGATCCGGCAATGGCAGGGAAGGCGGGTCGTTCGGGCTGGAGGACTATCAGGAACTGAAGGTCAGGCCCCCCTTCGCCCCCTGACGACACGCCGCAGCCTCACCTGCCTGGGCATGCCCCGGGTCACCCGAGGCCTTTCGGAATGACCTCGTATCCCGGTTCCTCCGGCTCATCATCCTGCATCTCGGCGGGAAATCCCGGTGCCCTGATGTCCAGTCCCGTGGCATCTTCCAGCCGCCGGATGATGTTCGGCGACAGTTCCCGCTCACCATAGCGGGCAATGCCGTCATCGAAGATCTCGATCATCACCGGATTCATTTCCAGTGGCACACCTGCCCGGTCGGCGACGGCCTGGAACAGCCCGATGTCCTTCTTCACCAGATCCATGGTGAAGGAGATGTCGCGGGAGCCATTCAGGATGACCTGGCTTTCGGTCTCATGCACGAAACTGTTGCCCGAACTGATCCGGATCGCCTCGTAGGTCGTGTTCATGTCCATCCCGGCGGCCTTCGCGGTCACCAGCGCCTCGCAGCATGTGAGCAGGTTTGCGGTCGCCAGGTAATTGGTGATGACCTTGAGGACCGAAGCTGAGCCGATCGCTCCGGTATGCAGGACCCGTCTGCCCATGGTGGTCAGCAACGGCAGGATGCGCTCGAACGTGGCGCGATCACAACCGGCAAGGATCGCGATATTGCCGGTGGCAGCGCGATGGCAGCCACCCGATACCGGGCAATCCACAGCCGCCCCGCCCCGTTCCGTCACCATCGCGCCGAGGCGTTTCACCTCGGCTTCGTCAGTGGTGGACATCTCCATCCAGATCTTTCCGGCGGACACCTCGGGCAGCATCTCCCGCATCACCGCATCCGATGCCGCGGGCGACGGCAGGCAGGTAATGACCGCATCGCAGTCACGCATCAGCTGCGCCGGGCCGTTCCCTTCCCGCGCGCCCTGCGCGACGAACGCATCGACCCTTTGCGCATCCAGGTCATGAACCGTCAGGTCGATCCCGTTCCGCAACAGCGACCCGGAAAGTTTGGCCCCGACATTGCCGAGACCGATGAAACCCACCCTCATGGGAACCTCCTGTTTGCACCACTGCGCGCCGGGCGAACCGCCCCCTCAAGCAAGCGCAGGTCCGCCACCGGACACAAGCAGGATCATGACAAATCCACCCATGCACGCCAGAGGCATCCGGAATTTCGGTGATGAAATGGTGGGCGCGGCTGGGATTGAACCAGCGACCCCTACGATGTCAACGTAGGTGAATAGGGCTTACTACTGCTGACACAGCCTTTACCATCATTCGATAATCTCTTGCTGTCAAAGGATTAACCTCTTACTTTCGCATGTAGTGGTGAGACCGGAAATCACCTTGGCTTTCCGGCTACTGCTGACACAGTGCTGACACGGCGAGCCGGTTAGCGACAGCATGCGAGGGATAAGTATGGCAAAGATCACCAAGCGGACGGTGGACGCGTCGGCGCCGGACCCAGCGCGTCGGTACTATGTCTGGGATGACCGGATCACCGGTTTCGGGCTGCTGGTTCTGCCAAGCGGCGTCAAGAGCTACATCTACCGCTACAGGACTGCCGAAGGGCGCGAACGGCGAGCCACCATCGGCAAACACGGCGAATGGACGGCGGACCAGGCGCGCGAACGGGCCGACCAGATGCGGCAGGCGCGCAAGGAAGGTCGCGACCCGCTGGACGAAAAGGCGACTGCCCGCGCAGCGCTGACGGTCAACGACGTGCTCGACCGCTATCTCGCGTCGGCGCGGTTCAGCGAGAAGGCTCCTTCAACGCAGGCAATCGACCGCGGACGGATCGAACGGCACCTGCGCCCCCTGCTCGGACGCAGCTTCGTCGATCGGTTGCGGCCCGAGGACGTGCGGCGCGCGCTGGCCGACATCACGGTCGGCAAGACGGCGGCCAAGGTGAAGACGAAGAAGCGCGGCCTAGCACGCGTCACCGGCGGCGCGACGACTGCGCGGGACACGATCGGGCTGTTGCGGGCAATCCTGAACTGGGCGGTATCGGAAGACCTGACCGCAGCCAATCCGGCGGCGGCCGTGAAGTTGCCTTCGGTGGGCCGACGCGAGACCTTCCTTGAAGGCAAAGATGATTATGCGCGGCTGTTCACGACGCTCGACCGGATGCAGGCAGAGAAGCGGCTGCGGGCGCCCGTGGCTGAAGCGATCCGCGTCATTGCCCTGACCGGCGCCCGCCGAGGTGAAATTGCCGGCCTGACATGGGGCCAGGTCGACCTGAAGGCGGGACGCCTGGTGATCCCGCCAGCGGGCCACAAGAGCGGCCGGCGGACCGGCAAGCCGCGGGTGATCGAATTGCCCGCGGCGGCGCAGGCGATCATCGCACGGCAGCCCGGCGGCGATCACAACGACTACGTCTTTCCGCCTGCGCCGTCCGGCCAGGGCCGCAGGGCGAGGAAGGCAGGCACGGTAGTGGAGACGCCGGCGGGGCCGGTCGACCTGTCGCATCCATGGCGGACAATCCGTGTCGAGGCCGAATTGCCCGAGGGTATCGGACTGCATGGGCTGCGGCACTCGCTGGCCTCGCACATGGCGATGGCCGGGGCGCAGGCCGCCGAAATCCAGGCCGCCATGGGGCACGCAACCATCGCCATGTCGGCTCGGTACGTCCACTGGGCGACCGACGCGCAGCGCAAATTGGCCGAGCGGGCCGCGTCGGTAGCGCTGGCCGGGCTTGCCAAGGCCTCGGGGGACGACAGCGCGGACATTGTTCCTATGCCGGGCGCAAAAAAGTGAGCGATCTCGATGGTGATCGGCATGGGCTGTCTGAGCCAGAGCGGCGCAAGTTGCTCGACATTCTGGCGTGTGAGAGAGCTGGAACGGTCACCTCGAGGCCAAAGTTCGCCAGTGCAATTGAGCCTATAGTGGAAGAGTTTCACGTTTCGCGAGCGGCCTACAACGAGCCCCATAAGGACGAAAGCACACGGCAAAACGCCCGATGCGAGGCGGCTCAAGCCATCGTCAAAGCCTGCGAAACTATGTGTAAACAGATCAAAAGATACCGACGAAACACTGGGCATGAAGAGGCTCGGGCGATCCTCGATGCAGAGATCGAGCAGGTTTCTGAAATGCTGGCTATCTGGCGAGACCGGCGGGATCAATACATCGCCGATCCGGTCGGGCCCGACCGGACGATTGACATAGGCAAGTGGCCCTCCTGGCTTGTGGTGAATCGCGCGCTTTCCAGTGGGGCTGACCAAGAGAACATATTGAGTCCTCGAAGTCTGTTGGCGGGCATCGACGACGAAGTCGAAATTGCGGCAATGGATGAGATGGTAGACCCCGTGTCTCGCAAGAAGGGCGGGCGGATGACACCGATGTTCAGGATTCGATTTGCCCTTCGGGTTGCAGCGGCATGGAAAAGAGTTTTTGGCGAGGACCCGGGACACTATCGAAAATCGAAGTTCATCCGCGTGTACGGTGGGCTGTGCGATCTGATTGGCGAGAAGCCCGTGTCACCTGACACATTGGGCCCCTTGTTCAAGGCAGTGCCCGTGCAACATGGCGGTCCATTCTTGCCTAGGCCAAGAGGACGGCCCACAAAGAAAGGATGAAAGCCTTCAGGTTTCTGCATTCATCCTAGATTTTATAATATTCTCAGATGGTTATCTTCTCCGTATCGAAAGCGATATGGAGCGAAAGCAATGGTCTATCTCGACCGCAAGCAGGCATCAGAGCATCTAATCTCACGAGGCGTTCACTACTCCCGCGCCACCCTCCAGAAACTAGCCACGACGGGCGGCGGTCCAGTCTACCGCATCTGCGGCGGCCGCGCACTCTACACGGTCCCGGACCTCGATGCCTGGATCGAGGAACGCATGTCGCCGCCCCGGCGCTCGACCTCGGAGGTGACGGTACGATGACCTCGATCTTCGATCTCTGGAGCGACGAAGGCGAGCACTGTCTTGTCGCCCTCCGCATGTCGGATGCCAAGGACAAGCCCCCGAAGCATAAGTGGGTTTCGAACGCCGACGAGGGGCGTGCTATGGCGATGGAACTCGATCGCACCGGCTGGGACGTCTACTTCGCTCCCGCCAGTTTCCGGACCCGGCGGCGAAAAGGGTCTCAGGCTCTCGCGGTTCCGGCGCTCTGGGCCGACGTCGATTGCGGGGCCGGCAAACCCTATGCCGACGCCCGGGAAGCCCTGACGGTACTGCTCGAAAAGCTTCGTGCCGGGGAACTTGCGCTGCCCTGGGCGGTTGTCATGTCAGGTTCCGGGCTGCACGTCCACTGGCGGCTGAGCGAACCGCTGCCGCCCGGACGCTGGCGGCCCCTGGCTGCCGCTTTCAAGGCTTATCTGCCATCGATTGGCCTCGAGATCGATACCGCCTGTACCGCCGATATCGCGCGTATCCTCAGGGTTCCCGATACACACAACCGCAAGGGCGACGAGCCGAAACTGGTCCAGGCAACCTACCCCTGCAAGGTCGTCGATCCGTCGCGGCTCGAAACGATGCTCGCCGATCTGATCGGGCGCGTACCAGCCAGCGACGAGCCCGTAGTGGGCGTCCGGTCACAGTTCGATGTCCGCTCGCCGGAGTCGCTTGAATACGTCCGTTACGCCCTTTCTCGCCTTGATCCGGACATGTCCTATACGGACTGGCGCATCGTCGGAGTCGTCCTCCGCGAGATGGTCATACTGGGCAATGCGGGAGTCCTGTCGGAGTCGGAGCGGCTTGACCTCTTCGACAACTGGTCCTGCGGAAAGTTGCATCCAGCGGGGGAGCGGCCCGTGAAGTACATGGGCCGGGCGTCCTGCGAGCACATCTGGCATACGATGCACGGCAGTGGCACGCCGGCAACTTTCGGGACGATCATGTACTGGGCCGGCCTGCCGGAGACGTCGGACGTCGAGGTCCCTGCGGGCGTACCGGTGGATGAAGTGCGCGCCGGCATGGATCGGGAGCTAGCAAAGTTCTTCGGCTTTCCCGCCGACTATGCGGATGGGTGACAGTCACCCGATCCCGCTACGCCGCTGGAAGGCGATCAAGGTCACTGTCGGAACTGGCAAGACAAGCCGTACGGTCGAATTTGCGAAGTCAGCAATCAGGGAGGCCAGAGGATCGGGCCTGCCGTTCAGAATGCTCATCGTGGTCCCGAACCATCGCCTGTCGAACGAGCTTTTTCACCTGTTCAACGAAGACGGGGACGTCAGGGCCGAAGTCTGGCGCGGACGCGAACAATGCGAACCGGAGACCAATGAGCCGATGTGCCGGGACCTGGCGCGCGTTCGGCAGGCTGTCACCCTGGGTGTCCCAGTGGAGCAGGCAGCCTGCAGCGTCCGGGCGATGCACGCGGACGGAACGCGGCGCGAAATCCGCTGCCTCCACTACGACGAGTGCCGGTATCAGCGACAGAAGGCCGAATGCGCCAGGGCGGATGTCGTCATTGCCTCCCATGAAAGCCTCTGGCACGCCCCGCCGAAGAACGTGTGCAAGGGATTTGTGTATCTGATCATTGACGAGTCGTTCTGGCAGTCTGGTGTCGCGCAGCCCGCGGTGGTGACAGTGGACGATCTGGAACCATCGACGGTCGGCGCGATCCTCAATGGGGAAGCCACAGACAACGTCGCGCGTGACCAACTCCGGGGCTATCGAGAGTGCTTGTCTAGGCTGTTGCGCGCACA